>JARVGK010000017.1:50408-64726 GCA_029762535.1 Thermoplasmatota archaeon | reverse complement strand
TGGGCAGTTGCATTACCAGACCAGACCGATAAGACAGTTATCGAAGGAATGAAGAGACTGGTTCGGGAAAGATACGATAATCTACTGACCGATAACGGTAGCCAGTTCAGTCGGAAGAATGCCAGAATGAGAAGATATTGTGAGGAGTTCCTCAATGAGAAACACATCTGGAGTAGTGTTCATCATCCCCAAACACTGGGAAAGTTGAGTGCATATCAGAAGGGGTTGAAACGATTTCTGAGGCATCAGTTGATAGGTTCTCGGGACAGATCCCGGATCAATCATTGGATAGGTGTTTACAATGATTGGTATAACAACGGAAAGTATCATTCTGTGATAGGTTGTGTTCCAGAAGATCGGTATTCTGGACAGGTTGATGGTAACTGGTATGTAAAGTTGGTGAAAGCTTTAAAACTTGAGAACGTGCTTATTGCCTGAAAGGGCGACATATCTCCCTAGGTTCTACAATACAAAGATTCGCAAGAATGAAAAACATTAATATATCTAAGATAACCCTACAATTAATGTCTTGTCCATAGCAAGGTTAGAGAAATCTTGATCAGGAGAAAAAAGAAATGATTGGAAGTATCCAGATATCTTTCGTTTTGATCACAATGATATTCTCCTCCATGATAATGTATAATTCCGCTCCAACAGATGATGTTGATAATGGATTATTTTTCGACCTTCCACCTGGAAATGTCAAATCTGCCGAGGCGACGAAGATCTCAGGAAGCGTATTCACCCAAAACAATGGTCAGATCAAAGACCATGGGATCCTCTTCTACGGCAGCGGCCCGGATGGGAGGATCGCCTTCTCCAAGGACGGGATCTATATCACGAGCGTGAGTCGAACTCCTGAGATCAGAGGACGTTCTTCGCTCGATCCAAAACAGCTAATGATTGAGGATCGGATCCCGTCAAAGGAAGGAGAGATCGTAAGCATCAACACCATCAAACTATCGTTCCCCGGAAGGAACGATGTGATCCCAAAGGGAAGGGATAGAGCCCCTTGGTTCTCGAATTTCTTCTACGGGAACGACCCGGGCAAGTGGAGGACCCAGGTCCCGAACTACCGCGAGATCGTTTACGAGGACCTCTGGGACGGGATCGACCTCGTTTACCGGACCGATGGCGGATCGGTCAAATACGACATCATCATCCATCCGGGATCGGATCCCTCCCGGATCGGATTCCGTGTGGAGGGGCACAATCATCTTGAAGTCAATGAAAGAGGGGATCTTGTCATAACTACCGATCATAGAGATGTTCTTGATACCGGTCTCGTGGCTTTCTACGAAGATGGTCCGAACGAGAGGATCCCCTGCGATTTCATGATAACCGGCCATGACACCTATGGTTTCGACATTGGCTCCTATGACCTATCCAGGGTATTGATCGTCGATCCCCTTATCTATTCCACGTTTTTAGGTGGAAGCAATGATGAAACTGGATACGGGATAGCAGTTGATCCGAGCGGAAATGTTTATATCACCGGAAGTACCGGTTCATTTGTATTTCCCACAACGATCGGGGTATATGATACCTCGAATAATGGCGGTTATGGAGATGTTTTCGTGACCAAGATCAATTCTTCGGGTTCTTCCTTGTTATATTCGACATTTATTGGAGGGAGTGGCATTGATTCTGGACGTGCTATCGAATTGGATAGTAGCGGGAACGCCTATATAACCGGAGGAACATCTTCAACCGACTATCCAATTACAAGCGGAGCATACAATACTACATATAAGGGTTGGGGCGATGTTTTTGTGACCAAGATCAACCCCACAGGATCCTCTCTCATATATTCCACCTTCATCGGAGGAAGTGAGGATGAATGGGCAGAGGCGATAGGTTTGGATCCCTACGGGAATGTATATGTGACCGGGGTTACTTGTTCACAAGACTATCCCACTACCAGCGGAGCGTTTGATACAACATTTAATGTTGGCTTTTTTGTATGTGATGCTTTCGTAACCAAACTCGATCCTACTGGTTCTTCCCTGATCTATTCCACATTCATCGGAGGGGCTCAAAATGATTATGGGTATGCTATCACCACCGACTCAGGCGGGAATGCCTATATTGCAGGAAGTACTAATTCGGATGACTATCCTACCACCAGCGGTGCTTTCGATACGACTCACAACGGAGGAAATGATGTTTTCGTGACCAAGATCGATCCCAATGGGTCTTCCCTTATATACTCCACCTTTATCGGAGGTAGTAAATATGATGCCGGATCCTCGATCACTCTGGATTCATATCGTAACGCATATATAACCGGAGTAACGGCTTCAACCGACTATCCAACAACTAACGGTTCGTATAATATTTATAACAACGGTGGACGCGATGTGTTCGTGACCAAGCTCGATCCCACCGGGTCTTCTCTCATCTATTCCACATTCATCGGAGGAGCTCAAAATGATATCGGGTATGCGATCATCATCGACTTGGGTGGTAACGCATATATTGCCGGAAGTACAGAATCTTGGGGCTATCCGACCATAAATGGAGCATATGATACTACTCACAACTGGGAAAATGAGGTGTTCGTGACCAAGCTCGATCCCACCGGGTCTTCTCTCATCTATTCCACATTCATCGGAGGGAGCAATGATGATTATGGATATGGGATCGCTGTGGATCACAGTGGTTACGTTTACATAACCGGAGGTACCTATTCGCTCAACTTTCCTACCAATGTCGGATCATTCGACACTACACATAACGGGGGTTCGGATGTGTTCGTGACCAGGATCGATCTGACAAGGTTACCCGGAAAGCCCGTTAATCTTTCGGTTGTTGATGGCGATTCCTTCGTCAGTCTTTCCTGGGATCCTCCTGATGATGACGGAGGGGCTCCGGTCACGGACTACGAGATATTCAGAGGGACCCAGAGCGGGGTGTATGATAGCATAGCTTTCACGGCGGGAGATACGGCCTTCAATGATACTTCGGTGATGAATGGCATCGGCTACTACTATGCGATACTTGCCTTCAACTGGGTGGGTTCTGGAGAATTCTCGAACGAGGTAACGGCGAACCCATCCACGATCCCGACATCGCCAAGGAACGTTATGGCCATTAGCGGAAATGAATATGTTAACCTGACCTGGCAATATCCGGAGACCGACGGAGGTTCAGCGCTGTTGGGCTACAGATTGTATAAAAAAATTGATGGGATCCCGGAAACGGAAGTTATCACGATAGAGCCACAAATCAATAACTACATTGATGTGGATGTCGAAAACGGGATCGATTACCGTTATCATATCACCGCGTTCAACTTGAGAGGAGAGTCTCCCCCTTCGGATGATATGAACGCCAATCCAAGGACAATACCCCTCCCGGTCAGGAATGTGCTTGTTACTCCTGTACCTGGACATCTAACGCTTAGTTGGAGCGAGCCAGAGTGGGACGGAGGCAGCCCGATAATCAACTATAACATCATGAGGGCGGTTCAGAACTGGACGTTCGTCAAGTATGTTACCTTGCCTCCTCAACCCCTCTATTTCAATGACTACAATGTGGAGAACGGGCTCAGTTACCGATACAGGATCGCGGCGATCAACGTTGCGGGATCGAGCTATCCGTCAGAAGAGGTCTCCGCTTTACCTCTGGACCGTCCCTCTCCCCCATTGAACTTCAAGGTATCGGCGCATTCCAACTCCGTCACATTGACCTGGGAGCTCCCTCTTGAAAATGGTGGAACTCCTCTTATGGGATTCAAAATATACCGAATGGATAGAGAAGATGTATGGGTTATGAAGAGCGAACTCGATTCTCTCGAAAAAACATACGTGGACTCAAAGGCCGTCAACGGCAGGACATACGGCTACAGGATCACCGCTTTCAATTCGGTCGGGGAATCGGATCCGACGATGGCGATCAATGTGACACCTCTGGGGACGCCCGGGCCACCAGTGGACTTTGAGATCTTACCCGGAGATGGGTTCATATCACTGAGTTGGAAGATGCCGACGGATTACGGCGGAACGACCATCACGGAATATCGCATATTCAAGGGCGAGCATTCCATTGAAATGGGCTCGTTTAAAACAGTTGAGAGTTCGAACCTCTCATTCAAAGACGTACAGGTGAAGAACGGAAAGACATACTACTACAAAGTGGCAGCAGTGAATATGGTCGGTGACGGCCAGTTCACCGAGACGAAGAGCGCAAGGCCCGCTGGGATCCCGTCCCCTCCGTCGAACGTTCAGGTCACTCCCGGGGACGGATTTATTGACATATCCTGGACCTCACCAGAAGATGACGGAGGGGATCCCGTCACCGAGGTGAGGATACATCGCGGGGAGGAGGCGAACTCCAGTGTTGTGATATTGACGACATCAATACTTGGAGGGTTCTTCAGGGACACAGCGGTCGAAAATGGCATGACGTATCACTATTCGCTTACCTCGACCAATTCCATAGGAGAGAGCACACGCTCTCTGCCGATCCCTGTTAAGCCTTCGGGAAAGCCCTCCGTTCCCCTGAACGTTGGGATCGAGTCCTCATCCAATGCGATCTCCCTTTCCTGGGATCCACCGGAGGATACCGGGGGACTGCCTATTATAAAATACCTTATCTACAGGTCATTTTCCGAAGGAAGCTCTATACTCATTGCCGAGGTCGGACCGGAAACCCTAGAATACATGGATCGTGACGTTGAGGGAGGAAGGGAATATCGATACCAGGTATCCGCCGTCAATGATAACGGAGAGGGTCCGCTCTCCGATCCCGTGGAGGGCAAGGTGAGGGAGGACTCTGGACTTGTTCTGATAGTTGCGATCTCCGTCATCCTCGTTCTTCTCCTCCTTCTTCTGGGGATCGCATCAGCGGTCCTGATCTTGAGGAGAAGGGGACCCCCACTGCCCCCTGATGCTTCCAGCCCCCCGATCCCCTCCGGGATCCAGGAATCTACTCCGTAAGGGGGAGATCCGGACCGAATACGGTTTCTTGGTGGAGCCCTGTTCCTTTGCCTCGACAAGGCCCTTGACCACAGATAATCAAACTTGGGATCATAAGCGATCCAATGTTGAAAGGACCAACTCGGTCAAGAAAAGAAAGTTCAGTTCAGCAGTTACGTTAGAGAAAAGCTTGATACCTCCCGAAGGATTGAGGAATCGTTGTCCTGGGTTGGTTTCAACTTCTCTATGATGCCTCGAGCCGTGTATGAGTTTGACCTCGATCAAAACTTTGTCGATAGACCTAAATGAACGTACATGATTACTTTTTACCCATACAGCCCTTCTATAATGTCCTAATAGATAGTTCATCAAGATACCCGTTATAAAAATATTTAGGGTTATTTGGATCATTATTTTGGTCTACTCCAGCTCCAATGAACAAAGGAAATGGATATGGAGGCGTATATTCGTAGGGATCACCAATACCCACAGATGAAGCGTAAATACTATCAACAATTATTTCGTCATACGTGGTTACATGTAAATATTGATTTCCGTTAATGCTCCATGCATAAACATAATATCTAACATTAGAAAGTAAAGTAGGACCCTGATTATATGTCGTAACTATTGAATTCTGACTACCGTTATAATGAGCAAAAGAAATTATTCCCTGAGAGTTTGATCCCTCGTGCGGTGTAACATATATCTCCCATCCACGCAAATCGATTGGGTTTTCTGCTGATACAACTTCATACCTACCTATTAATGTAGATTTTCCATATATTATGCTGTCATACGAAGGATTAAAATCATTAACTTTCATGATAAACTCAACATAAAAATCATCTTGATTCAATGATGTCGGAAAATCAAAAAAATAATTATAATCGGGGACATTAACATAACCACCTTCAAAATGAAGTCCATTCGGTCCTACCAACCATGGTACAAATGATGAACCCATGAGTATTCCATAGCTATTCCAATCCCATCCGACTCTGTCATTTATTACCATGCCATCACCTTCATCCATTGTCCAATATGCTAAAGTGTGATGTCCCCAAGGCAATTCATATTCAGGTGCAGTAAAACAGTTCAATGATTTATAAAGTAACACGCAATCAATAATCCCTTCAAAATCATAATCTTGATCCTGAAAATTAATGCCGATATATAAATTTGTATTTGGATAAGTCGGAGAAGGATTTTCAAAATTTTCTAATATATGTTCACTTACAAAACCATCTGATTGTGTGGTTGGGTCAATATAAAATCTTACCTTTCCCCAATAAAAAGTAACAGCAATAAAATGCCAAATTCCATTCCTTAAATCTATCCCGTCTGTTTTTGCTAGATTTCCAAATAAATCAAGAGCTAAATTACCATTGTCAATATGAAAATTATAACCAACTCCATTTTGATCTACCTGACTAACAATAGACATATACTGTTTTTCACATTCATCCGGTATTCGAATAATTGATGTGATGACAAAACCCTCAAACATTGTATTCCACAATTCCTCCAAATCAGGATGATCCTCCACTTCAACATAATCACCATTACCATCGAATGATAATGCCGCGTTTGAATTAAAGTTATTATCTCTCTCGTCTACCCATTCAGCTCCAACAACAGATCCAGTTTTCCCCCTTCCACTATCATCATGTGTTGTAGATCCACTTCCTTCATTAAAATTATATTCTGCTATTCCCATTTTGTAAATATCGTAAGGATAAAGGCGGTAATAATTGCATAAATCCCCACATGATGGAGGAGTCCAATATGCATTTATTAGTGGAATGAAAGATGGCAATAGCAGTACTAAAAGTATATTTAGTACTAATATTGTGATAATATTATTCCCTTTAATTTTTTTTACCTTCGTCAAGGTTAGTCCCCCGTGAACAATACCCGCAAATAAAATTGTCATTCGAAGCTACACAGCGATCGCTCTATTCTTCATTTTTTCCTGGAATTTTCATGTCGTTCATTTCATCAGCCTCCAATCCAATCACATTGCCTCGATCAAATCACCTTCCCTTGTTTTTGCCTTCGGATCACCCGAGATCCCCCTCATACAGATCACCTTGATAGGAATTGTCATAACAATATATAAAACTACCGAAAAAATCCCCAAAAATAAATATATATTATATTATATTATATTATACATAGAATCTATATAGAATGATATTGATGGGATCCCGATCAAGACAGTGTAAGACCCCTCCAATTCCATCAACGGACCATCTTCCCGTCATTTCTGTCCGATCCGGATCAGGACGGGATCGCTGTCGAGGATCCTATCGAGCGGGCGAAAGTCCGTCCTCTCGAGGATCTCGGGGGATCCCACCAGGGAGAGGGCGAGGTCCGCCCCTACAAATGGTCCCTGCCATCCGATCGGCCCCTCGATGTCCGATCCTATTAACCTGTAAGCCCCTGACCAATATCTTAGATAATCCCGGGCGAGGTTAGGATACCTGCGATCGAGCGCGATGGAAGGGACCTTCGGGAGGTCCCTCCACGAGGGGCCGTGACGCGACAGGAGGCAGAGGGCGGGCCTGCCGAATAGGGATTCGGGATCGTGATACGGGACCCGGCAGAGCACCTCCGCCTCGGGCCCCGATCCCGAGAGCAGTTCCTCCTCGAGATCGGCCCTCCACAACAACCCGAAGGCCCGAAGGGGAATGTCCCGAAGCGCATAAAGGAGATCCCGCCCCGATCCATCGGGCAGCACGGAGAGGCACTTCATATGCCCGCATTCCTTTTCAATGAAGCGCCCCAGCTCAAGGAGCCGGGGATCGTCAGGGACCAGCAGTACGGCCCCTTTCAGCTCCTCCCCGATATCGAGTACGCTCTCTGTAAAGACCATTTCCATGCCTCCGAAAAGAACACCTGGAAGCGACCCGGAAACGATCCGATCCCTTCAGCACATAGGCTGATGCCTATGCTTTCTCATGATGCGCTTGGGCATCAAGGCGCCGGGGACGGATACGTTCTCCATAATCGTTTCCGGGAACTGCATCTCAATGATATATTTAAAAGTGACCCTCTTTTGGCGGTATGTTCGATTCTTGAACTGTGCATGTTATTATGATAATCGTTCAGTTCATGTACTTTTTTCGGACCTTTTTCAGGAATTCTTCCTGGGATGCCGGGTCAGGATACTTCAATGACAGTTCCTCTCTTATATCCCTCATCATCTTTACCGAATCGAACTTCTTACGCATGCACAACCTCCCTAGGGGTCCTTATCTCGATAACAGAGTAACCCATCTTGATATTGACAGAGTTGTAGAAACGTTTCTTTCACAGGGGTGTAGGGCGTTCCATTGTTTTTTCATCTATATAACCTATTCCATAGATTTTGGGATCGTTCCTGTATACAATTATCTATCAATGACTGTAATAATCATCGCTCATTCTCTCGAGATCGCCATCGGTCCAGTACTTCAAATGGAGAAGGAAGTAGCGCAGGGAATGCCTGATATAGCCGTCATCGGCAAACCTCCTCGAGGACGTTCGGGCCGGTCCCTTGAGGATCCTTATCCTCATCTTGTTCCTCCTGAGCCTTCTCATCATCTCCACATCCTCCATTATGGGAACCTCTTTATAGCCCCCGATCGCTTCGAAAACCTCCCTCTTCATGAATATGGCATGGTCCCCGTAGGGGACACGGGTGATGCGGACCCTGGCGATGTTTATGACATCTATCGCCCTCAGATAGAGGTTCGACGGGACCAGAGCGATATCGAACGCTCCCCCGACCACGTCCTCCTCCCTCAACTTCTCCTCGATCTCGGACAGGGCATTAGAGGGAAGCGACGTGTCCGTGTGCAGGAATATCAACACATCCCCTGTCGCGATATTCGCCCCGGCGTTCATCTGACGCGCCCTGCCGCGCTCGGAGGCGATCCGTAATACCCCTTTTCGCCTTATCGCCGATAACGTGTCCCTCTCGGGAGCGCCATCGACCACGATCAGTTCGACCTCCGAGCCATTCTCGACCGATCGTATGTCCTCGATCGTCCGGTTGACGATATCTCTCTCGTGCAGCACGGGGACGATCACTGAGAACCTCATTGTCGACCCCCGGCCCCACCCGGAACGAACCGCCTCAATTCCCGTACGAGATCATGGCCGCCCCTTTCCACGAACGCCCTCAGGTCCTCCAGCGTATCGATGTCATATACGGGTGGAAGGACATGAACATGAAGTCCTGACATCCTCTTCATCGTCTCATCAAGGACCGAGGAGGATCCCCACGACTGGCCCCTAAGCGCCTCCGGGTAAAAGGCCTCCTTCTTGAATCCGATGAGATAGAAGCCCCCGTCGGGGCAGGGCCCTATGACGGCATCGTAGCTTCTCAGCGCATCCAGCGCCTCGGATACGATCCCGGGGGACAGCTCGGGGACATCGCTCGAGATCGCAACCACCCTGTCCATACCTGACTCGAAAAGGTCCGAAAAGGCGTTACATAACCTCTCCCCGAGGTTCGATCCCCTCTGCGGGAACCTCGGGATATCGCAACCGAACGCGTCCTCGATCATCTCCTCCGATCCCCGAGGGTAAAACGCCAGCATCAATGGGATCCCACTTCGCTTAAGAGAATCGACCATCCCCCTGGCTATGATCCGGTAGACCTCGCATGCAGCTTCGTCACCGATGGACGAGGCCAGCCTGGTCTTGACCCCTCCGGGAACGGGGGCCTTCACGACAATGAACGCCGCGCATTCATCATACATGTCATCATTCCTTATCGACAAGGGCCCCCCCGCAGGAGGATCCCGATCCCGCGCTGCATCCGAAGCAGTGATCCCCGGTCAGGATCGGTCTTTTGGGGATGTTTTCAGCGTCTATGTCCACTATGTTCTTGGCCCCTCCGATCGATATGTCCATCCCCATCGCCTGATTGAAATCGCAGTCGTAGAGCTTCCCGTCCCAGCCGATATTGATCTGCCCCAGGCACATGAGGGCCTCAACCGTATCAGGGTTGAAATTGTCGGTGAGCAGCTTCATGTATTCCTCTTCCAGCCCCTTCTCCCGAAGATCGTCGAGGAATCGGCCCATGGGCATGTTGGTGATCGAATACAGGTCGGTGAACTCGATCCCGTGGTTCTCTCTCAGGATCCTCTTGTAATCCTTCTCCAGGTCCTGCTGCGGCGGGGGAAGGAACGGTTCGTAGGGATTGTAGACGAGATGCAGCGGAAGACCCTTCTTGATGCCGTATCCGAGGCCATTGAGCACTTTCAGGCCTTCTATGCTCTTATGGAACACACCGTCCCCTCTGAGGCAGTCGGTCTCCTCCTTGTAGTAGCACGGAAGCGAGGCGATGACCTCGACCCCGATCTCCGAGAGAAAGTGGGGGAAGTCCCGGTAAGGCTCATCAAGGAAGGCTGTCAAGTTGGTCCTGAACATGATGCGGTGTCCGTTGTTCTTGAGAGCGAGTATGAACTCTTTGATGTGGGGTACCATCTCGGGGGCACCTCCGGTGATATCAACGGTTTTCACCCCCGCTTCCTTCGCCTTCACCACGATCGCCATCATGGTATCCCGATCCATCAACTCGTCCCTCTCAGAACCCGCTCTGTGATGACAGTGATGGCATTCCTGGTTGCATATAAGCCCCACGTTCACCTGGAACGTATGGACATCCCCGCTCTCAAGAGTGGATCCTCTGATCTCCCTTATCCTCTTCGCAAAGCTATCTTCATTTGGCATGGGGTGTAGTTCCAATTGGCCATATTATGCTTTTTCCCGAATGATGCTTGATGACATCGGGTACCTGACCTCTTCCTTGCGAAGGAAAAAACCCTTCCAATATTTATTTAAACGCAAAGACGCATGTTTTTCACAGGCAGGACCCGGAAAAACCCCTAAACAGACCGGTTTTTTCCTCATCACCAGTCCCCCCACTCTTCCCCTTCGGGTCCTGCCGAACATGTCATATCTTGTCGGTAAATGGTCCAAATATGGATAAATGCAACAAACCTGTACAAACATAAGTATTGAGTATCCAGAACGAAGAAAAATATATCAAGGTTTATCTACCCTCAAGGACCTGTCCAATTGGCAGGACCAAAGCATACCCCCTCACCGATCCGGATGGTCACGCAAACCCCCGATCTTCTTCTCGGTTCTGCCTTTTCTTCCATTGTCAATACCCGCTCCACGCATATGTGAGGGGATCGGGATATACTCCATGACCCCTTACATCTCCCATCGGAGGAAAAAAATGAACGACTGCACGGAGTATTCCAAGGATATGGGCGTCATGCCCTGCATGTACATGAACCACGACCTGGAGAACTACTATGCCCAGATGGAGCTGCCAGGGGTCAAGAAGGAGGACATACACCTCGAGGTCACCGAGAACGGCCTCTGTATAAAGGGAAAGCGCGGTGAGAAGGACATATCAGGATGCTGGATGCTCGCCCACGGCATAGATGTGGAGAGGGTAAAAGCGAGATACGACAACGGTCTTCTCGACATAGTTATGCCCCTTAAGTTCTCCATGAGGGACGGAAAGAAGATAGAGATCGAGTAGTCGAAACCCTAATGTATCCGCCCACGCTCCCCAACTTATGGAGCCGAAACGCATAGGGTCGGCCATATTCGATCTCGACGGCACCTTGTGGGATCCCACGGTCACGGCCGCCAAGGCCTGGACAAGGGCCCTGGCCGATAAACGCATAGACAGGGAGATAACCTCCCAGGACATGCACCGGATATCGGGTATGAAACCCGTGGAGTTCCTTCCGCTCCTGTTCCCGGACATTGAGGATACGAACGTCCTCTACGAGGCTCTATCCCGAAAGGAGGCCGAATACCTAAGAAGGGAAGGCGGTATGCTCTTCACTGGCGTGGAAGCGGGGCTAAAGAAACTGTCCCGGCACATTCCGCTGTCACTGGTCAGCAACTGCCAGGCCAGCTACATGGACGCATTCCTGGAGTGGTCCGGTTTCGAAAGGTTCTTCGTCGAGGTGGAATCCCACGGAAGGTTGGGGCTTGATAAATATGAGAACATACTGATGGTCATAGACAGGGGATCGTTGATCGATCCCGTTTACATAGGCGACACCCCATCCGACAGGGACGCGGCCTCAAAGGCGGGGATCCCGTTCATCCAGATCACGAACGGAATAAGGCCCAGGATAGAAAGTGAATTGAACTTCGATGATTTCTCGTCCCTGATCGATCACATCATTGAATTCAGAACAATCTCCCGATAGGCTCTATAAGATGCCTGCCCTCGGACGAGGGTGAGTTGACGTCCTTCGAGACGGGATGCATCCTCAACGAATGGATCCCCTTCTCGAAGAGTGGACGGATCGCATCCTGTGAACCGATGGGACCGATATAACATAATGCGTCCTCCCTATCGAGTATTAGGGGCATGCGATCGTGTATGGAGGAGATATCTCCCTTGGAAGGGACGGTAAGGATGCAGCATGAGTCATTTCCTTCAATTCCCTTTTCGAATATTCCGGCCATATAGGAGAGCTTGTCATCCTCCCTGTGCAGATAGTACGGCTGCTTTCCTGAGGGGACCTTACCCCATTCGAAGAACCCGTCGGCCGGGATCACGCATCTTCTTTTTCGGATCGCCTCCCTGAAGCTGCTCTTTTCGAAAACCGTTTCGGACCTCGCATTTATGAGACCCCTGGGCGTATCCGACCAGCGAGGTGTCAGGCCCCACTTCATCGCAGATATGGAGGGTATGCCATCAATATGGACGGATGCAATATCCTGGCCGGGGGAGATGTTGTATCTTGGCGGCGGCTCGAATAGGACCCGCTCGACATTCAGGTCATCGACTATCATCTCGACCGAGGAGAATAGGTTGAACCTCCCGCACAACCCTCAGACCTCCAGAACGCTCTGTTTTACAGCCGCTTTCCTCTCAGGCGCCATCGCCGGGGCGGCCTCCTTGAGATGCCTGTAGAGCGACAGGAACGCGGATGCCTTCTCCTTGATGCACTCTTCGATGCGGTCATTTTCCCCCCGCTCGTACAGAACGGGGACCATCTCCCCTGTAAAGGACAGGTCGGTGAATCTGTCCAGGCTCGCCCCCTTGAAGCTGCCGTTGTTCATGAGGACGGCAAAGGGCTTGATGTCCAGATATGGCTTGCTTCCGAAAACGTAGAGCGGGTCCGGGGCGTCCAGGCCCACGGCCATGGCCCTCTCTATGATAAAGCTGTACATGAAAGGTACGTTGAAGCCTATGGCCACGAACGAGAACGGGCCCGAACCCATGAATATGGGAAGGAACAGCTCAAGCATTCCCCTTTCGGAGGATTCCCATTCCTTCAGCACCGTCAAGGGACCCAGCTGACGTCCTGTCCGCATGTCGAGCCTCTGATATTGTATGCTTATCAATCGATGGGTCCTCGGATCGAGGCCGGTCGTCTCCAGATCCAGGTAGTATTCGGCCATCGGGCTTCACTTGACCCTTGTCCAAACGTGATATGGCTTGATCGAGAACAGCATTCCGGCCTCATCGGCCTCGGATGCCGTTGGGCTCCTGCCCTCCTTGGACCTGGAGCATGTCGGACACGCTTTGACCCTATCCCCGAAAGCTGTGGACCTCACCAGTATCTGCATCCATTCTGTATGGGACCTGCATATGGGGGAGAGGCAGAAGAAGCATCTCGCCTCAGGTCTGGCGGAGCAGAAGGAACAGGTGCTCACAATGGTGGGATCATACTGCTCCTCGACCTCCTCGACCGGTTCATCCCCTGACCCGAAGCGTATCGGGGGTTTCTCCTCCTCAAATTCGGGCTCCGAATGCTCCTCCCCGGCCTCCTTCTGGCGGAAACCATCCCGCCTCTGGTCCGGAATAGGTGGCGCCCATGGCCTCCTCTCATCCTCCCTTGGGGCGGGCCTGGCCGCCCTGGGTGATCTTAGATCATCCTTCATCTTGTCGACCCTGTAACCGCAGACGGGACAAGAGGTCTTGCTGCCCTTCAGGTCCGATCCGCAATGCGTGCAGTACATCATCTCTTTCACCTCATCTGACCAATCTGCCTTTCGCGCCGCAGCTGCTGCATACGATCACTATCGGCCTCTCCATCGTCGTTATCGGGACAGGATCGCCGCAGTGAGGGCACTTTATCCATTTATACACTTTCTCCCCTGTTCCATCCAAAGACCCCTCCGGTTCCGGTTCTTCACCGCTTTCGGACCCCTCCCTTTCTTCATCCCCGGATCCCTCAGCGGCCTCTTCCTCTACTGCCTCTTCAGCCTCCTCCTCGGGGACCACTTCCTCGGCCTCTTCAGCCTCCTCCTCGGGAACCACTTCCTCGGCCTCTTCAGGCTCCTCCTCGGCTTCTTCAGGCTCCTCCTCGGGGACCTCCTCCTCTACTGCCTCTTCAGGCTCCTCCTCGGGAACCT
>JARVGK010000017.1:0-50311 GCA_029762535.1 Thermoplasmatota archaeon | reverse complement strand
CTCGGGGACCTCCTCCTCTACTGCCTCTTCAGGCTCCTCCTCGGGAACCTCCTCCTCGGCTTCTTCAGGCTCCTCCTCGGCCTCTTCAGGCTCCTCCTCGGGGACCTCTTCCTCTACTGCCTCTTCAGGGAGGTCCGCCCCCATGGACCGCAATATATTCTTGGCCCTCTCGTTCTCCGGCTCTATGTCGAGGGCGGATAGGAGGTCTATCTGGGCGGATTCGAGGTCACCGGTCCTTATGAAGGATATGCCCCTCTCCACATATCCCAGGGCGAGTTTGGGACACAGCTCTATTACCCTGCTGTAGCAGGCCTTGGCCTTGTCGTGGGCGCCTCTTGATCTCTCGGACCATCCGAGCATTAACCATCCAAGGGTGTGGTCCGGATCGATCTCCAGGACCTCCTCGAAGCAGTCCACGGCATCGTCGTATCGGCCGAGCCTTATGAGGATCGATCCCTTCCAGAACCACGCCTCCATCGAGCCGGAGCAAAGATCGAGCGCCTTGTCCGCTGATGAGAGGGCCGAATCCAGATCCCCTATGTTGAAGAGAACAATGGCCTTCTGGGACCAGAGATGATCGTTCTCCGGATCGAACTCGAGGGCGGACTCGAGTATCTTCAACTTGTATGCGTCCGGAGAGGTGGAATACTCCTTCCACCTGTTCCTGAAGTATTCCCTGGCCTCGATCTTGTCCACCTGATCGCTGCCTATGGACGGCTGGAACTCCAGAAGTATCGAACGCTCATCATGAGTGATCCTGCCGTCCTCCCAGGCCTTTCTGAGAGCGCTCCTGTAGAAGCCTATGAGATCCGGCCTCTTGACCTTTGGCAACCTTTCACCTCCGCGACGGAGGAGTGCGTGGGGACCTCATCGCCTCCCTTCTCTGCCGAAGCCTCTCCCTCCGCTTTATGGACCTGTCAAGCTCGGGGATCGCCCAGAGGAGGAAACCCAGGCACATGAGCACGCCACCGAGTATCAGCTGGTAGCCGGAGTTCCTCACCGTGATCTCGAGATTCGCTCCAATTATCATCAGGACGCCCATAACGAATATGGCCGCCGGAAATGCATATGATCTTGCCATTACCTTCATGAGACATCCGCTCCCATATTCTTCCCAATCATCTTGGGAATTAAAAAAGGTTCCTATCGAATAGCTTCCTAGAACAGCAGCAGATCGAAGGATAAAAGGGTCACCAGGGCGAACCATACCGAGAACATCAAACCGTTCATGAAACGGCCAGATGCCATTATTCCTCCCACTATACCGTCACCGACGGCCTGGATCACTGCCGCGCCTAGGAAAAGAAGCCTCATCACTCCGAAGTCCACTCCGGACGGGTCGAAGCCGCCCGGGGTCTGAGCGGATGCCGAACCCTTGTTCTGATAGGATTCCGCCTGCTTTTCCATCGTGGGCATGAACGTGAAGAATATAATGGCTATCACAACAAGGAACACCATGAACGAGATCGCGATCACGTACTTGTACATCGACATCTCCTGGTTGCGGATCTTCTTCATGACCTGGATCTCCCTGGTGTCCTTTGCCGCAGCTTCTATGACGTTCGATACATTGCCGCCGGCCGACGATGCCTCGTTGATAAGGGTGACCGCTCTCTTGACCAGAGGGGTGTTCACCCTCTCGGCGAACATCTCGAGAGTCTTGCTGGAGGAGATCCCCCATGAGACCTGCATCGCCATCTTCTCGATCTCGGGCGTTAGAGCCCCGTATTCGCCGCTCGCCGAGGTCTTGATGGCCTCGTGCAGGGTCTGACCCGCCCTCATCGATTCCGAGATGTCCCTGAGAAAATCGCTCAGATGCTCCTCCACCTTTTCTATCCTGTTCCGCTTACGGTTGAAATAGAACGCTATTGGGCCGCAAAGCGTGATGAACCACAGCAGCAGGAAGGTGTGCCAACCCAGAGTGATATCGTCTTTCACCCAGTATCCTGTCGTGTTGAAGGAGAGGTTCATGCTCACGATGCCCTCCTTCATCGAGAGCCGCTTCTCATCGTCCCCCATGAAGGGGTATTCGTCCGCGTACTCCTCCTTCACGACGAGGGGCAGGTTGACGATGCAGAGGGCCAGGAACACGCTGCTGATCAGGACCGCTGCCGAGATCACGATGATCTTGGTCCTGACGTCTGGATCGGAGCTGACGCTGTATTCGCCCTTGGGCTTGGGGGCCCTCTTATCGGGAACGATCCTCTTCCTAGCCCTGGATTGCTCCTCGCCCATCATTTCTCCCCCGTATCGCCTATCAGAACCGCGAACACCAACTGCATCACCGGTATCATGAGGAAAATGGTGGCCATAAGAAGGGTGTCTCCGCCCTTCTGCCCCATCATCGCCATGGTGGACATCATGATTATAAGGAACAGCGGAGCGGCCACGACCACAGTGACGAAGGACTCTGCCATGACGCCAAGGGTCTGGAGGTCCTTCTCCTGCTGCAGCCTGTTCTCCTTCATGAACTGCTCGGACTTGGACATGAAGAACATCTTCAGGGAACCGCCCGAATTGGCGGTCGTTATTATGCCCTGCAGGAACTCCTGGAACTTCTCGGAGGGGGACCTCGCGATGGCCTTCTGCAGGACCTTGACAAGGTCCCTTCCGAAGAAGTCTATGTCCCTCGCTATCTTCTCGGACTCCTTCTGGATCTCCCCGTATATAGCCTGCTTCGCAAGGCCTCTGAATATGGCCGAAGGTGTGACATCGGCCGATGCCATGGCCGCCATGTAATTGGTGGCATAGGAGATGTTCCGGTCGATGCTCTTCCTGCGCTCGAGTATTGTGTTCTTGGGAAGGAAGTTGTAGATGAAGAAAGTGATCGTTGGGGCCATTATCGGGAGTATGATGTATATCACCATTCGAATGGGCAGGCCCACTCCCATCGACGGGAGGAAGATCAGATTGAGGAATAGCGTTAGTATCAGCCCGACGATGAAGGCGAAGAAGGTCGATACCAACATCACCGTGTAATATACCTCACCGCGGATGTTCTTGTTAGCCTTCGCGAGTGTTATCTCCATCTCGGGATTGTCATCCGAGAGCTTCTTGCCATACCGCTTGAATAAAGGCAGGCGCATGCAGAATTTGTAATAAACTGACATTGCCAATCTATGCACCTCCGCTTCCCGTTCCCAGGGTCTCGGTGATCCCGGGCAAAGCTTCCTGCGTCGATGGCGGCAGCCTCTCCTTAAGCAACTCATCGAAGACGTGCAGTCCATCCTCGATATCTATGACGGGGTTCTCCCTGATCAGTTTTATGACCTTGTCGGCGTCCTCGTAGTATTCCGAAACAACGGTATTGACGTCCTTGAACTGCCGGACGTTGTTCTTCACGAGCCAGTCGATCAATTCCGCCCTGCGGTTGAGCTCTATCACGACCTCATCCCGGGTCATATCCTCCTGGTCCATGATCTTCTCGTAGAGGTTCGAGTGCCCTCCGAACACGAAAGTGTCCCCCGCAGGCTCCCATTTGTAGACCCTGTTAGTGATTATCTCAAGGCTCGTGGGCTCTATGCCGACTATCTCGACGAGCTCCGTTATGCGCCTGACCCTCTTGCCCTTTACGCGGAGCTGATTGTGTATGACGACGAGGTTCAGCGCCTGTATAAGGACCCTGGGAATGGATATCGGAGGGTTCTCCAGCCTGTATACGATCGATTTGACCGAATCGGCGTGCATGGTAGAATATGTCACGTGCCCTGTGGCCATTGCCTGGAACATGGTCATGGTCTCCTTACCTCTGACCTCGCCCACAAGGACGTATTCGGGCCTCTGCCTCAGGGCGGCCCTCAGAAGCTGATACATATCTATATCACCGGATTTCTCGGAATCCGCGCTTCCTCTGGTTATTCCCGCTATCCAATTCTGGTGGGGCAGGTTCACCTCTCTGGTGTCCTCGATCGATATTATCTTCGCCGATGTCGGAATGTAAATGGATATGGCGTTCATCGTCGCGGTCTTTCCGGATGCCGTCCCTCCGGCGAATATCATGGATTCGCCATACTGGACCGCCATCCAGAAATGGGCTGCCATCTCGGAGGATATCGTTCCGAAATTGACCAGATCGCTGATCGTCAGCGGATCCTCCTTGAACTTCCTGATGGTGAACGACGAACCTCTTGTGGTGACCTCCCTGCCGAATGTGGCGTTCAACCTGTGACCCTCGGGAAGGGTGGCGTCGAGGATGGGATCGGCAACGGAAATGTTCTTCCCGGCCCTCTGAGAGAGAGATACGACGAACCCCTCGAGCTCCTCATCGGTGTCGAAGGAGATGGTGGTTCGGATCGAACCGTAATCCCTGTGATAGACGAAAACGGGGATCCCCGTCCCGTCGCAGGATATGTCCTCCACGCCCGGGTCCATCATTATCGAGTTGATCTTCCCGTAACCGATGTATTCCCTTCTGATGAAGTAGAGGATGGGGTCCATGAAATCCTCCGTGAGCTCTCCGAGGGTGGAGCGATAATCCTTCCCGATCTGCTCAACGGCCTCATGCAGGTACTTCTCCTTGCTCTCAGCTGTCTCCATAGCTTCTTTATCGTAAGCGAGCGATTTTCCAAGGGTTTCGATCAGGAACTCCCGGACCTTCTGCTGTCTTGGGGCCAGAGAGGGCTCGATCGAGTGATAGATGTATTCCGAGGTCTCCTCGTTGAGGAATATCTCTACCCTAACATGCCTGTCGTTGAGGTCTATCAACGATTCCAGCTTGAGCCCCTCGATCATCTCCTTCCTATCATCGACCATCTTCTTGGCGACCTTGACAACGAACGATCTGTCCTCCCCTTTTTGGAAGAGGTTCTTGATCCCCTTGATCACCGATCCCAGCGGAGTTGGCTTCTCGGGTTGTTCCTTATCAGGAACGTCCTTTTCGCTTTCTGCTGAAGGTGTCCCTTCTCCGCCTTGTATGACCGGGGGAGGGGAGGCCTCCCTAGGAGCGGGGGCTTTCTTGTTCTCCGGCTCAGGGATCGTGGGTTCTGCCTCGTTAGGGAGTTCCTCCTCTTTCAAAGGCCGATCCTTTGGGGATCCATCCTCCGACGGGATGTCCACTTTTTCCGACAAGTCCTTCTTGGCCCCCTGCGGTCACGACGCATTCACAAATTATTTAAGCGATAGGCGTTTTGAGCGACTCTGGAGTCTAAACCCGGAGAGTTGTATATAATGGTTTTCCAGTAAATCTCGTTTGGGTAATTCGAGGTGATGGCAGATGGGTAAGATATCGGATCCGGGGAGGTTCGGGCCTCCTCTCATCGATGAGAGCTGCTTCATACATGGATCGACATGTATCATAGGCGATGTGGAGATCGGGGGAGACTGCTCGGTTTGGCCGTATGCGGTGATAAGGGCAGATGAGGCGAAGATAAGTATTGGTCGCTCGTCGAACATCCAGGACGGCGCCGTCATACACGTCGATGACGGTTTTCCAACGAACATAGGCGAGGAGGTCACAGTCGGCCATGGTGCGATAGTCCATGGAGCCACAGTGGAGGACAGATGCATCATCGGCATACGATCGGTATTGCTCAACGGATGTGTCATCGGCAGGGGATCGGTCGTGGGTGCGGGAGCCGTCGTTACTCCGGGCACGGTCATTCCCCCGCACTCGCTGGTCGTGGGGATCCCCGCAGCGGTGAAGAGAACGGACCCGAACCTGGAGCAGAACGCAGCTTTGAATTCCAGGATCTACGTTGAGAAGGCAAGGTCCTATCTCAGAGGGGATTTCGGGAAGATGGCCCTTGAGCTTCCTCTCCGATGATGTGCCAGAACGCGACGCCGAACGGCGCGAGGAGCAGGGTCAGGGGAGAGTATATCATCACCAACCATGAGGCGTATTTTCCGAAGCCATACCCTTGGGCCACGTACCAGAGGAGGTACGGCAAGGGGGCGAAAAAGAAGACAACGGTGAAAAATACGTTCCCCGATCCCGCATAGATGATGGCGCCCGTAACGATCGACAGTATCGAATGGGCGAAAGCCAACAAGGCCTTTCCCTTTATAGGGCCCATACGCATCGCTGCCCTGCCCAATAGAAGGCCTGCGTTGAGGATCCCCACAGCGATGAACACTAGAATAAGAAGGGCATAGACCCATTGAGCATTTTCGGCCCCGGGGACGATCTCCCAGAAGAAAGAAGCGTAGTCTATGAGGAAATGGACGATGATCGAGGCATGGAGGCCGACCTTGACGAAAAGGTAACCGAAGATCAGCCCTGACAGGAAGGTGGGAAGCACCTTCCACGGGCCCCAGCCAGCATGGGCGATCCCGAACAACGATGCGGATAGAAGTATGAGGACGAGCTCGCTCCTCCCTACCCTACCCGTCCCTCCGAGCAATCCCCCGAGGAACATTTTTCGCCCCCTGAAGGCGTTGTAGATGACCAGGGGCACGCCGACGTAAAGAACCCTGGAGGCGATCTCCTCCCAGACGGAGGCCTCGGCGAGCATGAGCATGCGGAAATGCACCGGCGTGGAACTGGAGAGAATTCCGGGTACGGGTGTGGGCTGCTCCACTAACCTGAACAGGACCACCACCGCTATCGAAAGGAAGATGATGGATGTATATCCCATCGCGGTGTGGTGGAATCCGCCCTCATCCTCCGTGATGTCGGCCAGATCCCCATCTTCGATCCTCTTTTTTAGGGCCTTCAGGGAGGGGATCAGAATATGGACGGAGGAGCCAATTATCGCAAGGGCGATGAGGAAGAAATACGCCACCACGGGGAGGCCGCCGGGGATCGTGAAGAGGGTGAATAGGAACGGGGGGAAAGGCAGGAGGAGGTACATTCCGTTCACGAACTGGTATGTGGCGTTCGCTTCCAGCTCGATCAGGGCTCCGGACCTCATGTCCGACGGGGAGATGATATAGCTGTAGCGGGTCCAGTATCCTCCGGGATCGTCCACGGTCGGGGATGATCCGATCCCATCCAGACTCAGCTCGGGAGGGGCGCTGAAGGTCCTTTTTCCGAGGGGATAGCCGATATCGGAGATCATGATCCAGCTTCCGGATGCCGGGGGATCGCTCACCGGGAGGAAGGGGTCGGGGGAGATCCGTACCTCGAGCGTTCTGTCCTCCATGACCTCGACGGTGAAATGCCTGGGGCGGCTGTTGGACCCGCCCGAGAGAGGGCCAGCGGACGCGGGGAAGGATGACGAATTGCCCCAAACTAGCACAATAGCCGTCCAGGTCCTATGGTCCCCGGACGGTGAGGCGGGATATATCCTGTCCCCGATCTTGAACCCCTGGGCTTGTACCGGGAGGAGATGCTCCATTCCCGTCAGGGAAGGAGGCAGGGTCCCAAGGCGGTCGGCCGGATATTCCAGCGAGACCCTGTAGAAGGCGTTCCCGAACAGTCGAACACTGCCCGCGATCACCTTGATCGGGGCCATCTCCTCCTGGGAATATGTTCGGTCCGAGCCGTTGAACACCTTCTCCACGGTCAGATCGGGTGCGTCCTTGACCACACCGAGGTCCCATTCCCTGAAAACGGGATAGGACCTCTCCCATCCCTGGCCAGATATCGTGAGGAGATGCCAGCCCGGTCCGAGGTGGCCTGGGTCCAACAGAAGTTTGCTGCCCCCGGAAAGGTTGGATTCTGTCCCGTTATCGAAACGGTACATCACGCCCTCTGGCATCATACCCCCTCCAACCTCGACCTCTATAGGGCCGCTCACATTGTGGTCCGGTGAGATCAAGGGCATGATCGCAGGATCCCCGACCTGTAAAGGGAGCACCTCCAGAACGTTCGAAAGAGCGACTTTGTAGAGTTCTACCCCCTCGGGCGCGTCCATGCCCAGGAGCGAGACGGAGTAGTTCCCCGACCGCTCCAGTCCGGGGACCCTTGCGCAGCCCTTCCACCGCATCGATCCGGGATCGTGATAGAGCGAGATGCGCACCTGCCTGAAATGGCCCGTTCCGTTCTCGAAATGCAGGTACTGAATCCCGTAAGGGACCCTGTCGAAAGGATACGATAGCGCCACGTCGAAAGGGGATAAGGCCGAGACCGAAGAGGGCAGTTCAGCATCGATGCCATCGTTAGTTATGGGGGCGTAAGGCAGTCTGAGGCTCCCTCTGACATACGTGTCGTATTCGGGGGGGATCCCGTCGATGATGAAAGGACTTGAAAGGACCAAAGAGATGATATTGAGCGCGAGGAGTATGGATGTTGACGCAACGGTGGCGGTCCATAGTATCCTTCGAAGGGCGGCGCGCAGAGTCCTTTCATCTCTCATGGAGGCACCCGGCCCTCCGCGGACCCATCCCATCGATGACCGCACGAGGGGCAAAGGGTAGATGACCCAAACGGTTAAATCTTTTTGATGTCCTGGTGAAGGGAAATTTTCATGTCTGAGATCCAACGTAAGAGGACAGGAGGCGATCCATCGCCCAATGTAGGCGAAGCACACATCCTTGACGATCGGCTTCTTGGGGAGTTCAAGGCTTCCGTGGGAGATCCCACAAGCCTGCAGCTCGAGGTCTGGAGGACCGTGGGCAGCGGGGGAAACGTCCTCGTCTCGTCACCTACCGGGAGCGGGAAGACCCTCGCGGCGATAATGTCCCCTCTGGACGCCCTTGTGAGGGGCGGGCTGGACAGAAATGGGATCACTGTGATACACGTCTCGCCGATGAGGGCCATGGGCCAGGACATCCACGGGAGCATCTCCTCGCTGTGCGAGAGGATCGGGCCCGTTCCCTGCAAAATGCGAGGGGCCCGGTCCGGCAGGGACTCGCGTCCCATAACTGTGGGGATCCGCTCCGGTGACGTCCCCCAGCAGGAGAGGCGCAGGATGCTGAGACATCCTCCCGATATACTGATAGTCACTCCGGAGAACCTGCTCCTGATGTTAAACTCCTCTTACAGGGAGATCCTGAGAACGGCCCGCTACATTGTGGTCGACGAGGTCCATGAGCTCATGGGTAACAAGAGGGGAATGCTCCTCTCCCTCGCACTTGAGTACCTGAACAGGATATCTTTCGAGACGACGGGGGCGGAACCCGTCCGCGTAGGACTCTCCGCTACCGTGGACGAGCGCGCCGCCGCGCGCTTCGTTGCCGGGATCTCGGCCTCGGGACGAATCAGGGACATCTCCATCGTCAGATCGTCCGATGTCAAGGAGCTCGAGGTCGCCATTGACGGGTTGGCGGCGAAGGAGGAGGACCCAGAAGCCTCGAAGGACCTGCTCCTTAACGAGGTGGGTTCGATAATGGGAACGATTGACGGGGGCCTCATAGTGTTCCGCAACACCAGGGCCGCCGCGGAGGAAATGGCATATTCCCTTGCGATGCGGGGGCATGACGTGGCCGCGCACCACGGGTCCCTCGGGGGAGATATTAGAAGGATCGCCCAGGATGGCCTCAGGAGCGGGAGGCTGAAATGCCTGATATCCTCGACATCTCTGGAACTGGGGATCGACATCGGCCGTGTGGACCTCGCGCTCCAGGTCTCCTCGCCGGGGGACCCCGTGAGCCTGATGCAGAGGATCGGCCGGGCAGGCCATAGATTGGGGGCCCGTTCCAATGGTAGAATATATCCTCTCGATGCAGCGGATATGCTCGACAGCTACGCCGTGTTGAAGGCCTCGATAAGGGGAATACCCAAGCACTCCGGGGACGGATACGGACCTCCCGACGTACTCGCACAGTTCATGGTGGGGCTCTCGCTCGAAGAGGGTGGGACCCGTATCGCCGATGTGCTCTCGCTCGCGAGGCGGGCCTATCCCTTCAGGAAGATAAGGAGATCGGACGTGGAGGCCGTCGCTGACCTCCTCAGCGCTCGATCCCCGACCGGAACGCTGATCATGCCGCGGCTTCGAAGGTCGGGCGACGATCTGACGCCGGCAAGGGGGGCCAGACAGGCCTTCTATCTCAACTGCGGGACCATCCCTTATGAGACATCTTATAGGGTTGCGGACGACTCGACCAACAGGACGGTCGGAACGCTCTTCAGGGATTTCGCCGAATCCCTGTACGAGGGCGATGTGATCATGCTCGGGTCCAGGCCGCTGAGGATCGTCCGTTTCTCCGGCCCCGCCATAAAGGTAAGGGAGGACAGGAACGCTGCGCCAACCGTCCCTGTGTGGATCGGTGATTCCCCACCAAGACCCCATTCCGTCGCGGAGGAGATCTATGATCTCTGGGAGAATGGACTGGGACAGGATGGCGTCATTCTAAAGGGCAGGATCCGGATATCGATGGAGAACGGCTCCAAAGAAACACTGGAGCTGCTCCGCGCACGTGCTGTAGAGGAGGGTTGGGCACCTGCAAGGGACAGGATAACGGTAGAGATGGTCCGCGAGACGAACAGGGTCCTGCACATATTCCACCTTCCGGAGGGCAGGAGGGTGAACGATCTATTCTCCAGGCTGCTCGCGCACCTTTTGGGACGAAGGACCGGATCCAGGCTGGACATCATCGCCTCCGAGGACGGGTTCGCCATCAGCTCTCCGGTGGATCTCCGGGAGTTCGACCCCGTAGGCATGCTGGGTTCCTGCGACCAGGAAGCGCTGTCCAGGGAGATCGCCCTGGCATCCTCTTTCTACCTCTCGAGGTTCTCGCACTGCGCCTCGAGGGCCCTTCTCGTTCTGTCGAGGTTCGCTGGAAGGGAGACCGGGTTGAGATACCGCAGAAGAGCATTGGATGGGCTGCTCAAGGCCCTTGACGGGTCCAAAGGGAACGATACCGCACCTGGACCTATGAGGGGCCTCGTTCTGCTTCGGGAAGAGGCGCTCAGAGAGACATACGAAGAGAGGCTCGACGTTGGCAGGGTCGGGGAGATCGTCGGCTCGCTGTCTTCGGGGACCAGGAAAATGATCTTCCTCGACCGCCAGATGCCGGGGTGGATAGGCAAGGATATCGTTGGCAGATGGTGGAAAGATGGGGGCGAGAAGGGCTTGGAACATGGCGTCGGACCCGAAACCGCCGAATATCCCGATGGCGGGATCCCATCAGGTACTATGGATGGAGAGAGCGGGATCCTCCAGGAGGTCATCTCCATCCTACGCGGCGAGGACATCGGCATGGACGAGGAGGATGCGGCGAAAGCCTTCGGAGGGGCTGATCCCGGGGATCTGCTGGAACAGGGGCGCCTCCTCTCGATCGAGACGGTCAGCGGTCGGCGTTACATGGACGTTTCCGGATACGGGCCTTTTACAGATGCGCGCTCTCGTGAGATGAACGCGGCCCTTGTAAGGATGCTCGAGGGCGCATCGAGCATGAGAGGCGTTCTCAAGAGGCTCCCCTTCATTTCCGACCCTCTCGACATCGTTCTCAGGGCGGAGGGGATCCATCACGATGATATCCGATCCTCCATTATCGGTCGGAGATTGGTGCCCGTACGGGTATTTGGAAGATGGATGCTCGCCGGCCGCGAGTGGGCGAGGATCTTCAACCCCCTATCCTTTTGGGCGGAGGGCGGCGGGGGTGCGAGTGCCGAGGCAGGTCCAGGCCCGGTAGTGTCGAGATCGCGCTCTGCCACGCTAACCGAGTTCCTGGACATGACCCCCTTCGGCATCCCCCTGGAAGAAGGCATCTATAGCGGGTACGGGATAGGAGCGTTCGAGACCGGGAGGCGTTTCATCGAATTGCTCCAAAGGATCGGCCCACTTGGTCTGTCATCGTTGTGCAGGCTGTTCCGTTGGAGGGCCGGTTCGATCCCCGTAGGCGCCATCGACATGATAGGGCGAGGGCATGTTGAGTTGTCCATCGGGTGGACCCCCGGGGATGTCTGGAGAAAGCCCTCTTTGGAAGTGTGGTTCAAGGCTGCGGATAAAGGGCTCAAGAACGGCCCTGAACAGGGCTCCAAGAGCTTAAAAGGACCCCCCCCGATGGACAGGTCCCCTCTTTGGGTGACAGCAGGGGACCCCTACCTTGCCCTCTCCGGAGCCGGCACCATCAGGCATCTTGATCCAAAGGTGAAGGGGGCCAGAGGTCAGACCCTGGTCCTGTTATCGGACGGAAAGCCCTCCGGAAAGGCGGTCATATCGCTTTCAGGGAACTTGATCAGGGTGCACGAGCTCGAGGTCGGGGAGCATGCCCTTCTGGGTGCTGGATCGGGGTCGCTTGTTCGTTCTCTCGAGCGGCTCGATGCCCTGGGGTACGACTGCCTTACTCTCGAGTCGGTCGGTGGGGCCCCTTCCGGGGAAGGGGACAATCCCGCCACGAGGGCTTTTTTGGAGAAGGGATTCGTTCGATCGACAACCGAAGGGTCGTCATTCCTGTCAAGAGGGGCTGTCCTCAGATGCGATATCGATATGGAGACCGTTATCCTATCAATGTTGTTCCATCAGGGCCTGATCGAGGGCCATCACCTCTCGCACCCTCTCGAGGTGATACAGAGGCTTGGGGGGATCAGCGACCGATGGGAGATCGCCTCCAGATTGGGGTCCGGCAGGTATGGGGAAATAAGGAGCGGCTCGTACGCTGACATGGCAGAGGATACCGTTGATCGCTTCGAGGACATCGTCGATTCCGTGAAAGGGGACAGGCCTTGCATCCCTGCCGGTCCCGCCCCGGTCAGGGCGACAACGCGGACCATCGACCTTTCGGACCTCAAGGACCTCAAGCGCAAGTACGGCCTTCTGACCGGAATGCTCGACCAGGTGCTCCCGGTCGCATCTTACGGCGGACTGCTGGCGAGATTCCCCCCAACGGAACGGACCCCCCGTCACAAAGTGAGGCGTAACAGGCTGCTCTCCTCCGTAGAGGCTTCGCATGGTATGATCGACCCCCATCCTGATATGGACGACGATCCCTCTGGAATGAAGGCCCTTCTCAAAGGTGGCCTCGTAAGCTTGGATGGATGGGGGAGGTATTCTGTGATCCATCGCCCATCGGAGGCCGATAAAGGTAAGAGGCGCGTGGCCAAAGGCGTTCTTCTCAGGGCGTGGATACTCTTCATAGCGCGGTCATTGGGCATGTTCACGTTCAGGGGCCTGATGAACTGCTCCCCCAGGTTGGGTCCTCCGGGCCGGGTCAGGATCATGCTCAAGGACCTGTGCGCGAGCCACCTCGACCGCTTTATCATCGCCGACCCCATGCCTGGCACGTTGTACTGCCTCAAGGACCTGGACTTCGATGCGGTCGAAAAGGTGAAAAAGAAAGAAGGCATCTCATCGGTGATCTCCCCCAAGGACAGGATGGCAAGGGTGCTTTCCTCCCTATCCATTGGGGGTAGAAAGGTCCCCAGAGGTCATCTGTTCCTATCCGGAGCATCTCTTTTGGCCTCGGTCCGGTTCAGATCGGCATCCGCGTCCGGTGCATCAGCCTCCAGGAGGCTCGTCATATCCTCGTTCCATTGCGCCCCGGGCATGGACAGGCGCAGCGTGCTGCGATCTATCCGAAAAAGCATGTACTCTCTCGGATACGACGTCATGACCAGGGAGGAGATGGATGCGTACAGGGAGATCGACCTAACCGCCAAAGGATAAGGGGATGTCGCTTTCGATGCCAGAAGGCTCCCCCGGGTAAAAGCCTTTTTATATCTAGCTTCAGTTCACCCGGCGTTCACCTCCCCCGGAACAGGCCATGCTTCGACCAGGTGCAAGTGTAACATGTGGACGAAACCTTAATAAAGGCCCCTTGGGGATAACAGTGCAACAGACAAGAAGGTGATGTGTATGAGTTTGGAGACGCTCAGAAAGGTAACCGCGGTATCGATAATCGCCGCTCTGTCCATGATGCTCCTCGGAGGCTTCGCCTACGCATGGAACCCCCTGGACAAGGATGTTTTGGAATCCGATCCCGACATGGACGGGCTCAGCAACAGGGAAGAATTCATAGCCGGGACCGATCCCTATAACTGGGACACAGACGGCGACGGCCTCCCCGACGGATGGGAGATCAGCCAAGGATTGGACCCTCTTGACCCCACCGACGCCGATCTTATAAGCGGGCGCCTGGATGTGGATATGGAGGCCTACGCGGCAGAGTCCCCCACCCTTTTCGACGATTACTACAAATACCGGACCATTAACCCCTCGAACGGAGAGCTCGTCTTCTCACCCCACGGCGAGGCGGACGAAGCGGCCTCCTCACCGACCGGCGATTCTCGTGAGCTCGAGCAGGGAATAGACAGGACGCTGGATACCGATGGCGACGGCCTCCCCGACTGGTACGAGATCAAGATAGGGACCGACCCCCTCAGCGCCGACACCGACGGCGACGGCGTCAACGACAAGGAGGAGCTGGAGAGAGGGCTGGACCCAAACGACTGGGACACCGATAACGACATGCTCCTGGACGGCGTCGAGCTGGGATTGGAGTTCGGGTCCACCGACGCCCTGCTGAAGGACTCGGACAACGACGGGCTTCCCGATCCATGGGAGGACAATGATGGCGACGGGATCCTCAATATCGAGGAGCAGAACATATGCCTCTGGTGGTGGATATTCATGCTCCCGAGGCAGGCTGGAGGCGCCGAATTCGATCCTTACTACGGCTATCTCATAGCGTACAGGGGCGCATCCCTTCTGGGCATGAACCCCAACACGAACGACACCGACTCCGACGAGATCTCGGACGACAAGGAGATGCAGGCGTATGCCCCCGGTCCGATCAACAAGAACTCAAGGTCCGAGTACAACTACCGCCAGGTGACGAACGAGACGGGTGGCGGCAGTTGGGTGCCGGACAGATGGAACAAGGAGCACGATCTCACCAACCCGAATTCGGGCTTCTCCAGATGGACCGACGGCCAGTTCTCCTGGTACGAATACTGGTTCACCAAAGCCTACGAATACGGGGAGCTCCCAATAAACAGCTACTCCGTTGTGCTCTACAACATCAACCCATGGCTCTGGTGGTACCTCCTCTATGACGGCATGGTACAGCAGGGAATAAATGACGTTTACTTGTTCGTGGACGCGTACATGCACGGGTCGTGGACGATAAACACATACAAGGAATACACCACGGCCGAGGATATATTCGGCTGGATGGACCGTGGACCGGCGCCCAACGATCCCAAGAGGTACAGGTGGAACATGTACGACACCTCTCCCTTCCAGGACGATACCGATGGCGACAGGATGGAGGACAGCTGGGATCCGAGGCCCACGATACCGGACGACAGGCTGGACACGTGTATAGCCCTTTACAGGATAGGTTTCCCCCAGCCCACAGGAGGTCTGAGATGGTACAATCCCGCCTTCGGCCCGGGGCAGCAGCACCCGGTCAGCGCCGTCATGGCCCCGTCCTTCGTATGGTCCGTGGCCACCGGGAACGTCAATTTCCCGCACAACTATTTCGGGTTCCCCTACAGGATCATAGACTCCACGATGAACAAAGGCATGTCCCTCTACATGGAGGCCATAGTGGGTATCGAGAATGGACATCCCGGACCCGACTCGGATTTCTTCCTGAAGGGATGGTATAATTACATGAACGTGTCCATAAATTTCCACAACGCCACCATCGACGTCCCGCCAGATGAGTGGGGGCCCGGTCCTTCGGACAACGTCAGCTACGACATAGACGACGACGTTGACGGGGATGGCATACCCTTTGGCGCGGACAACAGCCCTGCTAGCCCCTGGCTGTACACTCCAAACGCGGCACAGTACCCCGTGTTCGCGCTCGGACTGGACAAGCTCAATCCCGACAATATACCAGACGAGCTCTACTTCCAGGAGTTCAACCCTTCGGACTATACCATACCCGAGGTAGGACTGGATTCGACCGTGTTCCCCGGACCAGACGACCCCTACCTGGACACATCAGTGCACAAGGGCCATTCAGGATTACAGCTGCCCTTCATAAATGTGTCCCAGTACCCCAATCCGGACACGATACGGTCCGGGACATACTGGTTCACCTGGTCCACCATGACCTTCTACAAGATAGGGTTCTACTTCATGGTGCCCGAGGGGGTCATGGCCGGGTTCGTTGCGGCCAATTTCAGGATCACCACTGACCAGAACATACACGTGGACCAGGACTTCATGTCCTTCTCCGGGGTGCTGTTCGGCCTTGACGAGGGGTGGCCGTACATAGCGTATTGAGGAGACCACGACAGGTACTGCAGGGACCCACCTTTCTGGCGGACCCCCATTTTTTTTCTTTTGCGTTCGTTTAATATATGTTCAATGCCTTGGCCAATCATCCAAAGTTCGCTCCCCGAGCGCGATCTGGAGGCCGTTCAATGAGAAATACCCGGAGCCTGTTCGCCGTCATATCGATGATGCTTCTCACACTCATGCCGCTGTTCTTTTACGGGGCGGATGGGGATCGGCCCCTCTTCATGGCGAACGTCCGGGTAGTGACAGACCCCGTCGAGGACGATTTCGACCAGATACCATATGATATGAAAACTGACGCCAACGGGCGCATATACATAGCCTACTCGAGTAACTGGAAATATTACGTTGACGTTTATATGAAATATTCCGACGACAACGGTGAGACATGGTCACGTCAGATCCGCGTGGATGACACTCTCAGGGACGGCAACGATTCCAACGATCAATCGAACCAGGGCAGGCCCTCGATCGCGATCGCCGCGAACAACACGGTATACGTAGCATGGAACGACAAGCGCGACACCAAGATGCCGGCCGAGATAAGGATGGCCTGGACCTACGACGGTGTGAACTTCACCAGAAGCCTCAGGATAGACCCGTTCAGGGATGTCCCCAACTGGGACGCCCTTGAGCCCAGGCTCGCGATCAACGATCAGGGGCGTTTCATATGCGTATGGAGGGACAAGATCTACGATGGGTCCTATTTCAACATATGGGGGTCCTACTCCACCGATAACGGATTGACATGGGCGCACCCTGTCAAGATCAACACCGACCCGTATTTCAACCGCGACCACCGCAACATGAGGATCGCCGTTTTCGACAACAACGTTTACGTGACCTGGGAGGACAACCGAGGGGACGGCACCTTCAGGCCCTATCTCGCCGTTTCGAAGGACGGGGGGGCCACCTATTCCACCGAGAGGGCGATCTCGGACGATGAGGAACTGGAAAACAGCAGGGGATCCCCCTGGCCCGCTGTCGATGATGAAGGCGACCTGTATATCGTCTGGCGGGATAGAAGGAGCGGAAAGGACGAGATCTGGCTCACGAAGAGCACGGACGAAGGAGACACCCTATCACCCAACAGAAAGATCACCAGGGCCCCGGACCACAATCATTTCGATCAGAATCCTAGTATCATCGCCTCGGGCGACGGGATGTTGCACCTGGCATTCCAGCGCAAACGCCCGGATGCCGGCAAGATCGACGAAGGGGACCTGTTCTTCATAGGCAGCACGGACGGGGGGCAGACCTGGACCGATCCGATAAGGATCGACGACAGCGACAGGTACGAGCCGGACAACACAAAACAGGCGGACCCCATTCTGTCACTGGACATGTATGGAAAGGCCATCGCCACATGGAGCGACAGCCGGGACTTCTACAGGAGCCAGATCGACCTCTACTTCTCCCGGCACAGCGGACTGCCCGGGTCCCTGAACCTTCTACCGGAGATCAGGATGTTGTCCTCGTTCTCGCCTTTTCCCAGCTACCCGGACATGACATCGCCCGATGCCCTCACCACGTTCAGGTTCATGTATCTAGACGCCAACAACGACATCCCCGCATCCGGCTATCCCAAGGTCCTGGTATATTCCGATGAGGCGGGAACGGAACTCGTCGCAGGTCCGCATCAGATGTATCAGGAGGACGAGACCGACTTCGACATGATGGACGGGACCTTCTACTCGGCATCCTTCAAGGTGAACACCTCCGGCCAGGTATACTGGAAGGTCCAGGTCGTTGAGGAGAACGATCCGACCCTGATCGAATCGCACCTGATCAGAGGGCCGCTCGTCGATGCCGAACCCCCTACGGCGGTGATCACTGCCCCCCTTCAGACCGAATGGATCACCCAGGACAGGGTCGAGGTCCGCGCCATCGTCAGGGACACGGGCGGAGCAGGGATAGACCCGGCGACGATAATGGTCGCCAAGGCGTTGAAAGGACTGGACAACATCGATAAGGGCGTGAGGATGAGAAACGTACAGAAGATAGACAACGACACATATGAGGCTTGGGCGACCGTGATCCTCGAGGGAGGGGACCAGAACTATGTGGTCGTCGAGGTCAAGGACAACGTTGGCAACGGGCCGTCATATTCCCAACCAGTCAATATATGGATCGATTACCAGGGACCGTGGTTCACCGATATTCGGCCCAGGTCCGATGTGGTGCACCTCTACGAGGATGTGAACTGCTCCATCGTCTGGATGGACCACCCGCCCGGAAGCCAGAACTACGCTTCATCCGGGGTGGACCTGTCCTCCATAGAATACGCCTACCGGACCACCTCCGGTCCGTTGTCCGATTGGATGGTCCCGGACGGTATCGTTTCCATGGGCATGGGTGAATACAGGGCATATGTGAGGCTCCGATTCTTCGACGACGGCCTCTACAACTACATCAAGTGGAGGGCCAGGGACAACCTCGACCATATAAAGGAAACGGGGGAGATAAGGATCGACGTCCAGGTCCCGGACAACTATCCCCCTTCGCTCGAGAACGCTGAAATGTATCCCAACTCCGTGGTATCCCAGACACCTCATCTTTTCTGGGACGCAGCCTTCGACGAGGAAGGGGATCAGGTGTTCTACAGCGTTCTTCTGCTGACCTACCCCTACAAGCTTTACCTGTTCTCCGCTCCCATCAAGATCGGGGGAAGGACGTTCTTCGATGTTCCGAACTCCGTGAAGCTTGAGCCTGGCTATTACGTTCTACAGGTCAATGCAACGGACAATATCGGAGGATACGACGTCAAGGAATGGATATTCCGGGTTCTCGACAGCGGCATTCCCCCGCCCGAGGACATCCCTTTGCTGAACGACATCTACCTTCCCGACACGCGAAGGGAGATCGTTTGGGACAGGTCCCCCAGCGATGGCGAGATGGACATCACCTACATGGTGCGTATCGGGACCCAGACCTGGAGTGGCGATGTCCTTGAATGGCTGGATGTCGGGCCGGATCCCAGATACAACCTTACCGAACTCGAACTCGGCATCGGACAATATCATGTACAGATCATGGCTCAGAACAACGGAAACTATTCCAGAGTTACCGACACCTACCTGAAGATCAACGATTACGATCTCGTCACGGAAGCGCCCTCGGGATACCTTGCCTACAGGGGCAGGGCGGCCATCAGGAAGGCGCCCCTCTCGATAAACCTGACCAACATGGCCACCTTCGGGGACAACGCGACGGTGAGGGCCTCCGGTGAGATCATCGACAGGGGCTGGGCATACTTCCCGAAGAGCGGGAGGAGCCAAATAACCGAGGAGCTGCCCTCTCAGAAGGTGATGACGGTAAAGACGGCGACGCGGGTCCAGCTGATCGTCTACCCTCCCTCCGAGGCACAGAAGGGCAATTATCCCCTATTCATTGAGGTCTTTTCCGAGGACGGTTCTCTGCAGTACTCGGGCGTGGTCAACGTGACCCTGACCGACCAACCCTCCGATTCCATAATACAGGAGGTCGCGAACACTATCTACGACCTTCTTGTGCATCTGTTCCCGTTCCTCGAACCGATCCCTAAGAACCTCCTCCTGCCGATTTTCTTTGCGATCATTGCCATCCTGATACTCGCCATCGTCGCGGTATCAACGACACTTTATCGGAAGGAGGTCCGAAAGCGAAAACGCGAGGACCCCTACGCCGAACACAAGAGGGTTTACAAGGAGATGTACGGTGTCGAGCCGGACCAGGCCACACTTGAGAGGATGCTTTCCGAAGGCGGTTTGCCCGGTATCCCGGAAGAGGGGGGGACCGCCCCTGGAATAGAGACCAGGGCGTTCGATGAGAGCTTCCTTGATTCAGAGGGGCCGAAGGCCGAACCGCCCGAAGAGTGGAACGAATTCGATGAGCAGGAATAGGCCACCTGTAGAGACAGTCCTTTCCTTAGCTGCGGCCCCTCCTGAAGTGAAAGGAGACCGCATCATTAATATATTGAGCAGACACACTCCTGAGAGAGCTGAATGGAGCGTCAGTCCCTATGCCGAGGGGGAAGAGATCGAAGGACAAAAAAAAGCCGGGCAAGGACAATGCCAGCATCGTACAATCCCTGGACTCGTACATATTCGAGAGCGGGGACAAAATGGTGGAATCCGTTATAGATTCCATATCCAAGGCCTCACCCACGGAGATCGCATCCCCGCCAAGCGGCAGGGACATACTCGAGAGCATGAGCAGGCCTGCTCCCTCGAAGATGCCCATAAGGGAGGTGGACATATCCCCGAACGAGGCAAGGTCCTTCATTCTGGAGCTGAAGAACGAGGTAAAACAAAGAGGGGCCATGGGAATATACTATCACAACGACATGGACGGTCTCAACGCAGCGATATTCGTATACGGGATCGCGAGAGCCTGGTTCGGCGCTGATTATGAGATACATACCTCCCCCCTTGAATACGAAGACGTTAGGGAGCTGAAGTTCGATGAGGACATGGCCTATATCTTCTGCGATATGGATGTCCCGACGGCTGAAAACATATTCCGGATAGACCATCACCATCAGCTCAGGGACAGGAAGGAGGTGAACAAACGCACATTCCTCCTATCGCCCAGCGACAAGGACTACGATTATCCCTCGACGACCACCATCCTCGCGGCATACCTGTCTTACATCGACTCGAACGGGAGGATGAGCTTCTTCGAATACATGTCGGTGGGCCCATGGCACAATGACGATTTCCAGAGGATGATGATTCTTCTAGCTTCGGTGTGCGATAATCTGTGGCATCTCAGCTACACGATAGACATACCCCTCAAGAGATGGATCCCCGACCCCGTCGAGGAGCGGAACCTGATCCTCATATCGATCTCCGCTTCATTGATCCTGGGCGATGAGATGCTAAGCCAGAGGATATACAGGGAGTTCTTCAAGCTGGACCTGACCATCGGGAAGTACCTGGACATCATCTGCTCCGAGATGAATGGGGCCAACAACCTCTTCGATTTCGTCATGACGGTGTCGGAGAGAGCGGAGGCCTTCTACAATTCGGTCTTCTTCGGTCTGACGGACAGCCTCGACCGCATCATCAAGTCCCTCGAGAGGGACAGGGAGCTACTGAACAAGCTCAACGAGTCCATGCCCATAGAACTGAGAGGCAACCGGGACAAGATGATGGAGCTCCTCAAGACGAAGGGCGACCTCTCCGACCAGCACTGGCGCAGGATCAAGTTCTACGGCAAGGAGCTAGAGAATCTCGAATCCAAGATCAACGTCGATGAGAAGAGGCTCCTGAAGCTTCGAAACGCCAAGAAGATGATCTCAACCGAGAAAGGACCCAAACTGTGCCTGTACCTTCCGCGTCAGGGATCAAGGCAGATAAAAGGCATATTGGCCTCCATTTTCTATTACAGAGGCTGGAAGAACATCGTCCTCGAGGACAGGGGGTCCTCTGCGGTATTCGGGGCAAGGGGGTTCTCCAACGAGGAGGTCAAGCAGCATCTGTCAACACTATCGATGGGATTCGAGGACCTCAAGGACTACCTGAATCTGGAGAAGGTCTTCTCGGACCTCCCGGAGGTCTTCAAGCGAAACTCCAGCCTTGGATCCTCCATGAAGTTCGACAAGACGTATTCCGGAGGCATAGGCGGCAGAGGATTCATCTACGGAGGCAGCCTCGAAGGCAAGGTGCCCAGAGTGTTCTCCCTGCTCGAGGAGAGCGGTGACGTGGAACAGAAGATCAAGGAGCTGATGCTGCACAAGGAACTTGGCAGGGCCATGAGGGGGCTTACCGAAGGCCAGAGCGTCGTCCCCATGGTACAGGCGCTGAGGGCCAAGTTCAAGTACACTGGCTGGCTCGTCGTTCAGCCTTTCTCGGACGTGGAGCAGGCCGACATACAGTACGGCAACTTCAACATGGTCATAGTTGACCTGGCCGGTTTCTCAGAGATGTTCAGGATCAATCTAAGAAGGATACAGAAGCCACAGCCCCAGATGGAGCACGGCAGGTTCGATATAGGTTCCTGAGGCCGTCCTTTATCATTATCAGATCGGTTCGGTCCTCTGCTTGTATGCGATTATCGCCACGGCTATCAGGAGTATTAACGTGATGAAGACCACTATTCTCCAGTTCACGTAGGTCTTCTCCTCGATATGGCCTATGACCACGTTGTCCCATCCGGCCACGTTGTCGTACTCGTTGGACTCCCTGATCCTGTTCTCCGGATCGACCATGACCTGAATGGAATGATAGTCGTTCTCCGTCAGGTTGAGATCGGTGACGTTGAACCTTAGCTTCGTCGATGCATATCCGTCCTGGGGTATTGAAGGTATGATGCCGTATGCGGCCTCGCGCCCGTTGATGAACAATGTCACGTTCACCGCCGATGATGCGCGATGCATGGATCCCACGGTGATATTGGCCTCTATGGTCCGGTTGAGAACGGGGTCATCCAGCTTCCTGTTCGTAAGCTTTATGAAGCCGGGAGGCAAAACCAGATTGGGTCTGTTTATCTCGAAGGTTATGCTAGCGGGATCCTTATCGCCTCCCCTGTTTGTCCCCGTGAATGTGAGGGTAAGGGATTCCCCTTCCAGGGATAAGGACTCGGGCGGGGCCCTGAGCGTTATAGCGAACCTCCTCTGACCGGTCGGAGAGAGCGAGGCGTTCGCACCATGGGCAGGGAATTCGTTCTCACCCTCCCACTCGATGTACCAACCGCTTATGCGGTCCATCGGAGGCGACATCCTGATATTGACCATATCCTCACCCGTTCCGAGGTTCTCCACGCTCAGGTTGAATATTATCTGATCGCCGAAACCCATGCCGACCTTGGGCGGCCTATCGAATCCGAGGGAGAACCCATAGCTCGGCGGGGTGGTGACATCTACCTGGAACTTGTTGGTGGACCCGGTCTCGGCCTTGCCCTGTACGAGTATGCTGTTGGACCAATCCGGGAACGACGGAACGGTGATGTTCATCTTGCGCAGCTCCCTTCCGCCGATAGGGATATGAACGTCCCGGCCGTAGGGGAACTCCACGATCCAATCCACGGGCTTGTCCTCGGCCTCGACGGAGACCGTGACCGGTTCATTACCCGTGCTCTCGATGAAGTATTCGAGCTGCACGGTGGATCCGGGGGCCAGGAGCAGTTCATGCTCCCATTCCCTGACCAGGTCTATCCTGAACGTGTGGAGCTTGTTCTTCTGGAACTCTATAGCGAGGTCCCTTGCATCGATCTCGGAGTTGACGTTTACTGTCTTGGACGCGAAATAATCCATCTCGACCCCGTATTCCTGAGTGTTTATGGACCCCCCGACCTCGTATGTCCCGTAAGGCAGATCGATCTGATAGGTACCTGTGTTGTACGGCACCTCGATCTCGGACCTTGTCTCCTTGTGGGTCCAGACGAGATCCTTTCCGGAGGTGAGGTCTTTGTGGAGGACTTTGTCGGTATCCTTGTAGAAGACCGTTCCGAACAGACGTTTCGCCGCGACCGCTTTCCATTCACCCTCTACGCCTTCAGCGACGTCCAGGTCTATACGGCCCATATAGCCGTGAGAAGGTTGCCCACCTGAGTATCTCATACCGAAGACGTTGTAAAGACCGGGAGGCACCACCATATCAAGGTAGCCGAGTTCATCGGTGGTCCCGGTATGGACAATATTTCCATCCAAGGAGTCCCTGATTGTGAACTGCATGCCGATAACGGGCGAGTTTTCCTCATCCACAACTGATACGAATATCCTGTTCGGAACGGGCTCCAGCTGAATGTCCCAGAGCACCTGCTCCTGCGTGAGGTCAACTATCCCGTAGCCATCCCTGGGCATGGGCATGTAGTCGGTGACGTTTACGGTCAGCTCGTATTCGTCCACGAACAACAGCGCAATGTAATCCCCGTTGGCATCGGCAGTGATGTTGATCGATTCGTACTCTCCGGAGGTGGATATGAAGGTCAATTCGGCGAACGCCTTCCTCTCCTCCGGCTGAATGGTGCGGTCCTCGCTGATGTCGTGATACACCGTGCCGTGGATCTTGTACAGTCTATCAACGCTCATCTCGAAATCGGACACCGGGCCCTCGACGTTGAGGGACGCGTCTTTTATGTAGTGGGTCTCGGTATCCTCGCCCGCGATCCTCTCTGAGGTTATGAAGCGGTATCGGATCTCGTATTCCGAAGGGGGGACGAACAGCTCGAAAGTGCCGTCCTCCATGACCCCGGTCAGGGCCCAGACATCTCCTTTTCGGAACTGTACCTGGCTGTCCTGAATGCCGTTGAACGCATTGGTTATCCTTCCCTTGACCGGATATCCCTCCTCCATGTAGATAGTGAGGGGCGTCGTCGATTCGTCCAGCATGATGTCTCGTAATATCATGAAATGGGTTGCGGACCTCTGCTCGTGCGCCTCGATAACATACTTTCCGGTCGGAAGATAGGCCTCGAACTCACCGTTGAAATCCGTCATCGCGGTGCCGATCGAGTGGCCCACGCCCTCGACCGGAGTGAAGCTCAGCGTCAGTTCTGCCGGACTCTTGATCAGATTGTTCTCGATAAGATTGACCCTGCCTCTGAGCGTTACGAACTTTTCCGCGACTATGTCCTCCTTCCACAGAGGCGTCCCCGGCTCGAGGAAGAACAGATGGCTTTTCTGAATATGATGCTCCAGAGCGTTGATCTCACTTGCCCAGTTGATGATGACATCGTACTCGGCCGGATATAGCTGCTCCCTGACCCTGCCGTTCTCATCGGCTATGAAGATGAACTCCTGACCCTCCATGTACAGCTCCTGTGCCACGAGCGTAACGGAGATCGGCCCGACGTTCCCGAACCTTTCCTCTGTCAGTCCGAGATACGCATAGGATAGGTTCAGCTCGAAGTCCCTGGGCTGGGACCTCAGTGGCGCGTCCGTATCGTTGATGCCGAAGTTGCGGTTCGCTACCGTGTCATCGACGGGTACGTGCATTCTGAAGGTCTCGAAACCGGCCGATTCGACGGTCATGGTGTAATCGCCAGATGGCAGCCTGGCCCTGTATATCCCTTCCTCCACGGTCGCGAACTCTATCGTCCCGTTGGCGTATTCGAATTTGACGGTCACTCCGGCAATGGCGACCTCGGATGCGATCTTGCCGCCCTCGTAGGAATTCTTCTCGTAGGCTTCCTCCGGAGAGGTGAATACGCCGTCGAGATCTTTGTCCCAGTAGACACGACCAGTTACATCTATTGTATGTTCCACCCAGAGATCGAGACGCGTCGCGCCCCTGATATCGTTCTTGGATAGGTCCTGCATGTGGAAGTAATGCACACCGCCTGTTTTGGTCATGTTGTCGACTATTACCTTGTAATCGGACAGCGGGACGATGACCTCGTAGCGGGAGCTGTGATCCACCATCGCATAGGCTCTTACCCCATCTGGCCTCTCGAACATAACATAGGCCCCCTTCAAGGGGGTCCCTGCAAGCTTGGTTGCGGATCCATTTATCCTGTATCCCTTGACCAGGTCCGCCGCGATCTTGTTGGTTCTCTCCCATTCGATACGCAGCCCCTGCATATGGACCTCGTATTGACCGCGCTCTATCTGGACGATCCTGAGATCGTACATCCCTATGGGAAGGTCAACCGACAGCTCTCCGAAGCGGTCCAGGCTGTACGTCCAGCTGATGCTCGCATTGCTGTGATCGTGTATGTACACCAGGGCACCGCCCGCGGGGGCCCTCCTATCCTTTATGGAAGTGGAAGTGAGGGTGGAATACGCCTTGAGGTCGAGACGCCCCTTTCTATCGAGAGTGATGTTGACGAAGCGGTCGTCTCCCTGGTCCAGGTAGAGCTTCACCGTATCGTGCATGAATCTGGGATCGTCGACCACCACATGGTATGTTCCGGGAAGGATCCGCCCCATGGAGAAGTTGCCGGAGGGATCGGATATCGTTGCGTTCAACACCTCATCCCCCTTCTTCAAGACAACGCTGATGTTCACGATCGGTGAACCGTCCAGATTCACCTGACCGCGGACGATTATATTCTCGATCTTGAGGTCCCTGGTCGATTCGGTCTTGGGATCTATCTTGAAGTTGTTGAGAATGGTAATCACATCAGGTCCGTCGGAGTATTCCACGGAATACGTCCCCGGCACGACATCCTCGATGCTGTAACCCCCGTTCTCATCGATCGCCACCGGACCTATCACGAGCGAGCTTGTGGCGGCCCTGAACGTGATGTTCCCTCTGGTCACCTCTGAATCCTCGCCCTCCTTGTAGGACCCATCGGAGTCGAGGTCCCTGTATACCGTTCCAAACATGGTCTTTCCGGGTATGATGAAGTCCATCTCCATTTTTCCGTCATCCACCCTTCTCATGGCCAGATCGTCGGATATAGTGAGGGTCGTGACGTTGAGTCCGAGGGAGGGCTGGTTCGTGGACTGGTCCAGCTGGAACTGATAGACCATATCATACATGTTGTTCAGATCCCCGTCGGAGACCACCATGGTGATCTCTCCAGGGGGCGCTATCAGGGAATACCTGCCTTCATCATCGGTCAATACATTGCCGTGCGGGATCCCGAAATCATCGAGTACGGTCACTCTAACACCTGCGGAAGGCCTGCCCCTCTCGGTCATGACCCTCCCCTCAAGGATCGCACCGTGATAGTATTTGATGTAGAACACACCCTGACCTAGTCCTGACTTGAGATCGCCGCCCTCCTTCTGGTAGATCTCTATGGCCTCGTTCGATTCCATCGGCCTGTAATCGTCGGGGAACGTGGCGTTCTTCTCGTCCTTCTCCGAGTAGTACATGGTCCTGTAAACGAGCTTCCAATGGGTCATGTTCCAGGCCTGCATGGGAGGCAGGTTCCCAACTCCACCCATGCCGAACCCCGGTATGGTCTTGCCATCGTTTCCGGACCCGACGTCCATCGGGGAGTAGCCGATATATGCCCTGTAGAACATGGAATTGTAGAAAGCGTCCGTGTAGAACATGTCGTAGTTCGTTATCCTGAACTTGTATCCCAGCCTCTCGGACTCCGCCTGGGCCTTCTCCATCGTTATGGGGTTGTCCGGGTAATCGACCCATATCGGGTTGTCGTTGCTCCCCTGAGTATTCTCCTGGGCATAGGCCCTGTATTCGAGGTAATCATCGATGTTCCTGTCCGCGAGCTTTATCGGGGCGTAGAATATGCCAGTGTTGCTAGAGCTGAACGGGAACAGCCTGTAATCGACCGCGAAATACCGCAAGCTCCATCCCGTATCATCGATCAGGTCCTTGTAGAGGTCCACAACCCCTTCCTTGCCGTTCTTCATCAAGATGACCTTCGCAGCCGCATATAGCGCGTTCTGAGTGGTGATGTCCTCGTAGCGGCCGTAGAGCGAAGGGTCCCTCTCTATCTTGTTGATGTACGAACTGGGGTTCCTGTATATCCTCACGAGCTCGTATGGACCCATGGTCGAGTTGCGGTCATCCCCGAGATGCTCCGTGAGGGTCTCCCAGACATCGTCCGAAAAACCCTTTCTCTTGTTCTTTACCCAATCCCCCTCAAGGACCCTTGCGACCATAAGGGCGATCGATTCTTCTTCGGACGGGGATGCGATCATGGATCCAGTGAATTGATAGCCGTTCTGGAAATTATCGGCGGCGGTCGGATGCTCTCCCATCACTATCTGGTCGAAACCGTAGTCCCACCAGCTCATGAAGGCGGGCCGCTCCTCCGGACGGGTGCGCTGACCATCGACGATGATGTCCTGTTTCGCCATCCAGTCATAGGAATCCGCCCAGTAATCACTGTGGAAGGATGATCCGAACGTTCCGAGAACCGACAGCTCCTCGTCGAAATCCCTCTTCTTCTCGTATGGTATCGAGGCGTCGGCGGCGAACAACACGCTGGGGAACACCACCAGGAAGCCGACGAAAAGGGCGGCCAGGACCGTTCTGAACTTGTAGTTGTCCCTGTGCTTCCTATACTTCATGTAGGCCACATATCCCACGGAGATCAAGGTGATCGGGAGTATCGTCAGGGCGAGGTAGTTCCTCGAGAAGAAATCGTCCCATCCCTCATACACGATGCCCATCATTCCGAAGAAGATCAGGACCGCCAGTATCGAATATACAATGGAGAGCCCTTCGGCCTTGAAGAACCTGACCAACTCGATGAGGACCCATCCCGCCAGAAGGGTGAAGGCGGGAGTGGCGTTGAAAGTGAACCTGACAGCACGCATCGCCATGAATATCGCCACGGCTGTCCAGACGACCACGAGGATGTAGTCCTTCTTCAGATGCTTGGGGAGGTTTATAACGGCCATCACGACACCGATAAGACCCAAAAAGAACGTGGCGGGACCGTAGGTGAATATGAGCCTGCTCAGGTCCGGGGCCTGGGCCTCTGCGATGGTCGAATAAAGCTTGGATTTCACGAAGTAGCCGCCTCCGGTGAAGAGCATGTCAGCGGTCGCCGGGAAGCTCAAGGTCAGTATCGCATAGGCTACCGCAAGTACGATGCCGAGGGTGGGAATGACTATGAGCCACGGCATGTCCCTGGTGGGAACGATGAAGAATCCCATGAAGACCATGGCCAAAAGGATGTAGAAACCCTGGCTCCATGTGGCAATGGAGAACACGAAATAATACGGGAGAGAGAGAAGTGGGGCCATTGCCATCACTATGAATAGTATGACGAAAGTGCCCAAGGAGTCCTCGTTTCGGAACCTCTGTATCATCAGCTGTATGAGGAAGTATATCAGCAGAATGGCCAGAATATAGGCGAAGCCCTGCCAGGTCAGGGCGATGGTCGTAAGGCAAATGCCAGATAGAACCGCGTATCCTATCGCCTGTTTGTTGCTGGAGAAGAAGCTCCTGAAACCCAGAATAACGGATTCCGGCCGCCTCCAGTCCTCAATATAGTTTCGGTCCTCCTGTTTGCTGAAGGACCTGGCCAGGAAGTATATGGAGAGCACAAGGAAGAAAACTATGAACGAATCGTGGTCTGCGAATCCCAGGGTGGACCTTTCGATATGCGATGCCGTGATCGCGAGCAGGAAGGCCCCGACCATGCCGGCCTTCTTCCCGAACATCTCCTTTCCGAGAAGGTATGCTGGGAAGATCGTCAGCGCTCCCCAGACGGCCGGGGAGATCTGGAACGCATACCATGTCGCGTTCGTGACGTGGAAACCGAAGAACGGAGAGAGCACTATGCCCAAGAGGGCTATGGACCAGTCGAAAATAGGAGGTCTGGGATTTCCGCCGCTGAGCGGGTAGTTGAGGAGAGGGTCAAGTGTTATATGACGGCCTTCATCCTGTACGAACTGGATCACCCTGAGATGGTAAGAGGGATCGTTGCCCACCACTCGCGGTGGCCATATCTCGAACGAGAACTGGTAGTAGAACAGGGCTCTGACCAGAATTGCCAAGAGGAATATCCCCATGAGGACGAGGATGGTCCCCTGATTGCTGTTCAACCACTGCGAGAACGATGTCTTCGGCGCCTGAGCGGCCTGCACCCTGGTGGTTTTGGTCGTCTGGTCGGTCGAGGGCGATCCGCTAACTGGTGCCTTCGCTTCCTTCTTCGCGCCAACGCCGCTTGCCTTGCCGTCCTTCGACCTGGAGGACCTTGCCCTTCGAGCCATTAAGATTCACCCTTTTCCGACCCGCGCGGATCCGAGCATTTTTTTATGCTGGATATGTCCATGCTCCGCGCTATCGGGGAGCACCAATATCCTTCTCTTACTTATTCATTTTTATTTCCTGCGAACACACCCAGTTCCCTACCTGCGCTCCCGGACACCGCCTCGTGAAAGAAGTACGGGGGCCGTGAACAGAAGAGAGGCCGATATCGCGAAGAATACTTGAAGACCGGGGTCGGATCCCATGTATATGCCGATCCTCAGGAGGCGGGGGATCGCCACGAGCGCGATCACTGTCATCACCGCCAGGATCGCGGTGATCGCGAATGGCTTTAGACCCGGCGCCCTCAGATCGTATGGCCTCCTGGTCAGCACCAGTTCGATAGCGATGATCGAAGGTATCAAAAGTGTTACTGCGAGCATGGCCATATCCCGCAGGTCCGATAGGTACAATGCGGGGAGCCTACCTACCGTTATTGTAAGGAACAGGGCAATACCCGTTAGTCCCAGCCATCTGTTATTCCATATGAAGGACCCGGAAACGAGCAGCAAGGGGAGCGCCCACAGGGGGTTGTGATCGATCATCAGGATGGAGAAGAGTGCGAGGTAGAGTACCACTAAATGCCTCAACATCATCTCGCCCTCCTGATGGCCCTGATCAACGCGTCCCCCCTTTCCCTGGGAGACAGGTCTATGACCCTCACACCCGCATCACGCAGATTGGATATGAATCCCTGCCTGGACACGTTGTCCGAATACATCCTTTCCAGGACCTTCTCGTTCAGAATTCCTTTATACAGATGAAATTGCCACGAGAAGGCCGAGGCTATCATCACCCTGTGATTCCTGGCCTTGGCCAAGGAAGCGGCGCTGAGAAGGGCTTCCCTTGAGGTCTCCAGGTCGGTTATGATCAAGAGCATCATCCCTGTCTCGTCCCTCATCCCGATGGATCTAACCGCCTCGAATATCCCTGTCGTCCTTTTTGGGTCGTACACTGTGCGTTTTCCCACCAGGAAAGGTCCAATGCTCCTCATGAAGGGCAGTTCCTCCTCGCCCTGGTTCCGGGGTCTGTCCCATTGATAGCCCGGATAGCCACCCGTCCTCACCGGGTTAGGCATCCTGAACATCGATATCAAGAGATCGTCCAGTTCCAACTGTCCCGGGGATATGTGCTCCATAACGCTGTGCTCATCGTACTTGACCAATCCAACGGGATTGCCATGTGAGGTCAGGACCGAGGCTATCTGTACCGCCACCGCTATTGAATGGTCCAATTTGGTGAACCTGCCGACGAGCTCCCTCATGGTCATCGAGGCGTCAATTAGGATCATCGTCGGGACGTTGCTCTCGACGTCGAACTCGCGTGTCATGAGCTTGGTGAGTCTGGATACGGCCTTCCAGTCGATATCCTTGAAACGATCGCCGGGTATGTACTCCCTGATGGACTTGAAATCGGAGCGCTGGGTCCTCGCCTGCCTTGAGCTTGATCTCTTCATCATCTCCAGTCGTTTTCTCCGGCCCAACAGAGCGGCCATGGCGAGCTCCCTCTTTGATGGATGGACGTACACTCTTGTATCTGCATCGAAGCGCTCCTTCGACCTGAGAAGGCCCCTGCTCCCGGTGATCGTCATGTCGAGCGGTTCGAAGATCGTCTCACCTCTCTCCCTGGGGACAATGGAATATGTGAAGGATAGGGGCCTTTCGGGTCCTATCCATCCATCACCGCTCATGCTGCCCTCTCCCTTTTCGAAACCCGTTGGCAAGGGATCCCTGACCGAAATATGGACGGGCCTCCCCGCTCTGACCTCCATCCTAACTGCGACCGGGGCGTCCTTGTGCGAGATCCTGTCAAGGATATCCCTCTTCACCTCCAGGCCCATGTGCTGCAGGTCGTCCCTGAACTGAAGCCTGCTGAACACCATGAAGAGGAGCACCAGTGCCCCTGCGATAGCCACGAGAACGTTCGTGAACAAGAAAGAGTAAAGGAACAGGAAGAAAACGACGAACCCCAAAAAACGCCCGAGGGGGGTGTATTCCAACCTCATCGTCCATCCCCTCTCAGGACGATCGTGAAGGATCGATCGATCCCGTTGATATCGATCGATATGAAAAGATCTGTAGCTCCATCTGGAAGATACAACCGGACCTCCGACTCTGCCACGGATAAGCTCCCAACGGGGAGGATCGAGAACACACCTCGGTCGGCTCCCAACGTGCCTGTCATGTTCACCGCCTCGACGTACGAGGATACATCTCCGATCCTGAACGTGACGTTGGCGAGGGCGGCATCATCCTGGCCGCTCATAATGCCTATCGTCAACAGGGTCGATCCATCACGGACCTCCCCTGTAAGGGCAGGATCACCCCCCTCTCCGGCCAAGTACGATACCTGGCCGTCTTCCTTCGATATCGTTCCGGGTGAGAAGGCCTTTACCCACAGATGGAGGTCCCTGTATTCCCTCCCATCGAGATATAGAAGGAACCTCAACTTGTACGAGCCCGGGTCGCTAATTGAGAAATTACACGGTATAAGAAGCGTATCGCCTTTGGCAACCCTTGCCCCCATCGATGGTTGCAGTGTACGGCTGATAGTGACGTTGTCAAGGTCCTCCACCGAGAGATCGGTGGCCTGAGGGGAGATCGTCAGGGTCAGGGTGTAGTTGATGTCCCGATGCTCGTGGTTGCCGATGCCCAGAGTCACCCCCATCTTCTCATTCGTCTCGAAGAAACGGGGGTAATCATCGGCCTTTCCACCTCTACCCAGCACGTAGAACTCCGTGAAGGACTCGCCAGTCCTGGGGACGACGATAATGTATATCAGAAGACCTACGGAAAGCAGCATCATAACGACTATACCCACCGTGAGCGCGCGGTCCACCCTGCTCTCGCCCTCGGGAAAGGAGATTTCGATGATGAAACCGTACCTGTCCTCTATCGGGACCGACATGCGCCTCCTGACCGCTACAATGGAAGTGATCATTATGAGGGCGTACAGACCTGCGAACACGGTCGTCAGGCGGATCCCGAGGTGGTCCGGGTCCCAATCGTATGTGTAGTTTAGGACAAGCCCTATCAATGGAGATATGGCGATGGATAGACCCAGGGAGAGAGCCAATCGCTCCAGGGTGTCTATGCCCTTCGTCCTGGTCTTCTCTAATTCATCCCCGTAATCTTCCCCCTCTTTGGCCTCCCTCCTCTCGCGCCTCATCTGCCTCTTCCTGGCCTTGGTCATGGACGGGACGATCTCCCCTTCCGATCCTTTGTCGATATCGGCATCCACGATCCGCGGCCGTTCAGGGTAGAGAGCGCATATGAGGGCGTATCCGGGGAAGAACAGGATGAAAGGGAGACCAATTACCACCCTCAGGGGCGTGACCCCCGGAAGGAAGAGCAGGACGGCAAGTAGCATAGTGGATAGTGCCATGATGGCGTACAGGTCATAGGGGCGGTCCCTGATCTCCATCCTCATATCGGCTCGATACGAGCGATGTCCATTATATCGTTTATGGCCCTGTTACTCGAAGAGGAGGTGAAAAATGCTCGTTATATGATATCAGAGTGGAGTCTCCTCCTCCTTCTGAGGTTTGAACCCCATCCCGTAGACCTCGTGCAGGTCCGAGATCACCATGAACGCCCTCTGGTCCTCCTCTGCGACTATCTGTCGGACCCTGTATATGTTCCTCCGCGTGACGACGCAGAATATCACCTCCTTATCCTTACCTGTGTATGCTCCCTGTCCGTGGAGGATGGTCGCTCCGCGGTCTATCTCCTTCATTATCCTGTCGCTTATGACCTTCCATCGATCGGAGACTATGTAGAGACCTTTCGTGTTTCCGATCCCCTCGACGACCACATCCACGGTCTTCGATGAGACGAAGAGGGCGAGGAAACCGATCAGCGCGTAGGATACGTTCCCGAAGAACAGAGCGGAAGAGCAGATGACCACGAAGTCGAAGGCCATGAACGCCTGGCCGGCAGTGGAGATCCGGTATCTCACGGCTATCTGGGCGATGATGTCAGAACCGCCTGTTGAACCCTGCGCCCTGAAGACCAGGCCCAGACCCAGGCCCAGGAGCAGTCCGCCGAATATGGATGCCAGAAGAGGATCGAGGTCCTTTAGTACATCCACCGAGGAGGGGTCCGATAGAAGGTAGCTGGGCCTGTTCAGGACCATCCCGTAAAGGACCCTCTCTATCAGGTCCACCATCACCGAGAACATACTGAAACCGTAGAATGTCCTGATGCCGAACCTCCTTCCCAGGGCCTTGATCCCGATGAAGAACAGAGGAACGTTCAATATCAGCATGGTGATCCCAAGAGGGATCCCGATCAATCTCCTCAGGACTATGGCTATACCTGAGACCCCTCCGGCCGATATCCTGTAGGGATCCAGGAACCAGACCATTCCCAGGGACATGATGGCGACGCCTATTGTGATCAGGATATATTCCCAGACCACTCTTCTGACAATGGCGGATGATGCGGGCCCACCGGGTCTTGATGCTTTCTTCATCATATATCCGGAAGGAGCGGAGACACGCCCACTATTTATTCGTTTTTAATACCTAGGCGAGGCCTTTCATTCTTCGTCGAACTCGATCAGCTCCGGTATTTCTTCCTCAGGTACGTCGTCATCGAACTCGACCTCTTCATCCTCTTCGATCGACGTCTCATCCACGATCGGCCCCTCCTCTATAGGATGGACCTCGGTCTCTTCATTGGAGGGGGACTCGTAACGGTCCATGGTTGGCGCCCCATCATCGTATGCGACCCCATCCTGGATATCGATCGGCTGCTGTCCAACGAAGACGCTCTTGGCCTCCTCTTTGAGAACCCTCTGCTTCTCGCTGAACCATTCTGCCGATACCTCATCAGGTCTGGAGCCGTTGCTGATCACCTGACTCTCTTCCGTATCATACTGTATTACTTGGGCCTTCTTCTTGGCTTTCTCCTTCGCCTTGGGCCTTATGTACCCTGTCCCCTCTTCGGTGCTCTCGACCTTCTGTTCCTTTACCGATCCCGTGTCAGGAGTCGGGGTCTGAACCCTACCTACCGTGACCGGGGGAGAATAGCCAAGCGAGAGTTTTCTCGGTGCGACCCTGGTAGGCCTTTCATCCCTTTTCATTCGCGACCTTCTCCATGCGACGAACGCCACGAACAGGACCACCAGCAGGATGACCGCAATGAGTGGAACTATGCACCAGGGAAATGAACCCTCCTCTCCGTTATCGATATTCTGCGGACCTCCACCCACGGTGAAGACCCAGGTCTCCTCCGCGCTGTTGCCAGCGCGGTCCCATACCCTGACGGTTATGTTGTGATCTCCAAAAGGCAGGGCTCCGGTCGTGTACGTGTTCAGCGTTCCGAGGTCCTGCCATGTCGCCTCATCGATCGAGAGCTCGGAATGCGATATGCCCGATCCGCTGTCCCGTGCGATCCAGAACACCGCGGCGATCCTGTCGGCAACGCGCGTTGACGTCATATCGATGACCAAGTAAGGAGAGGTCCTATCCACTATTATCTGGAACGGTTCCGGGTGGGTCTCCTTACCGGACCTGTCAACGGCCCTGATCGAGACGTTGTATATGCCCTCGGGAATGTCGGTGATGTTGAAAAAACCCTTATAATCCTGGATCTCGGTGGAATTGTCGTTAATGTGGAGATAAATGGAACGGATGCCGTAATTGTCCAGGACCTCATAGGTGATGTTCACCCAGTTGAGGTTCGTGTAACGGGGCGGTTCCTTTACCCATCTAACTATCGGAGGCTGCCTGTCCACTATTATCACTATCGAATCGTTGTGGATATTTCCGGCCAGGTCCACGCATGAAAGGGCTATCGTCAGAAGACCTTCTTCTCGGATCAGTACATCGATGTTCACTTTACCCGTGACGTCGAGGACATCGTTGTCCCCTACCTTGAGCGTGATGTTCAGCACGTCGTCAATATCCTGGATGCCCCACGATATGACGATCCTGCTTTCTGAGTGGTAACTGCCGTTCCCCGGGGATGTGATCCAGGCCAGATTAGGCGTCGTGTCGATCGTGAAGGACCTCATTGCCTCTCCGATGTTGCCCGCCATGTCGATCGCTCTGATCGTTACCGTGTGATCCCCCTCCCCTGGTTCGATCATAGCCCGATTATCTGAACCTGCATCGATGAACGGCGATCCGTCAATGGAATATTCGTATCTCTCGATGGGGGAGCTGTCGAGGGCTGTCCACGTGAGCTCCACGTTTTCGACGTTCGTCCTCGATCCCTCCTGGATACCCGATATGATCACCTTTGGTGGCACGGTATCCTTCACGAGGATCGAGCTCGCCTCGACGTAGTTCTGGTATTGGTCCTCCAGCCTCAGGGTCAATTCATAGGACTTATCCTCGGGCAGCTCGATCTGGACATGCCTGTTATCTCCGATATCGATGAAGCTACCCGACCTCTCCGTCCTAAGGAAAGTCCTGTGCCATTGGAAAGAACCGGTATAGTTCCATGCGATCCCATAGGCTGCATCCCTCGTATAGCCTATCGGAGGGGCAGGGTTCTCGAAGAAGAGACCGTTGAACTCTTCCTCGGTAACAAGCTCGAAATCGATCTCCTGGACGACGGTCCAACCTGCAAGGTCCGTCAGTGTGACCATGAAATCGTGGCTGCCGGGGCTTATAGCCCTGATGTTCGTCTGACCCATTGAGAAGGTCTCCCATTCTACGCCGTCAAGGACCGCGCTCATGGAGGCTATCGCGAAATTGTCCTCGGCTTGGATCCTGAAACCTACTATAGGGTTCGAGATGACCGCCCCGGACTGGGGAGAGAGGATCTCCAGCGTTGGGGGAGTAAGGTCAACTGTGAAGTTCACCGAACGGTTGAAGGTCCGACCCCATTCGTCCTTGACGAGAAGGGTCACGCGATGTGGACCCTCGCCGAGGCTTGCGGTTATGAACCTCGATGTTGGCTGCACATCCTGAGAGACACCGTCCATGATCACGGTCTGGTTGACGGGAAGCAGTCCGGAGGGGGTGGTCCAGGATATCTGCAGCGGCGATGTCTTCACATATGATCCCTCGGCCGGGTACTGGAACGATAGGGGATCGGAGGAGACGTTCAGGGTCAGCACTCTATCCACGACCGCATATAGGCCTGCCCTGTCGAAGCATCTCAAGGATATGGAATTCGCACCCTTGTTCATTATCACGCTCGTACTGGTGGGGTCTGGAAGCGTCTTCCAGGGCCCTCCGTTCAGAGACATCTCTATCCTATCGATACCGGAGCCGACGTCCTCCGCCCTGTATCTGAGTACAGTGTAGGTGTGTGGTGCGTAATCTCCCGAAGGCGATAACAGGACGAGGGTAGGCCTTGTGGTGTCGAAATACCTGTTGGTATATGGGTCCGAATCCACCCCTCCGTTTGCCAATGTGTACGGGGTGTCCACGATGCCGTCGTTGTCGTCATCAGGCGTCCTGTGGTTCTGCCAGAAGTTGCCCATGTCGTTATTGGTCCATTGATTGCTACCGCCATATTGCCACCCCTGTGATACCTGAGGGGCAGAACCGGAGTCTTGTGTGGCGGCATTATGATAGAATATATTGTGCCAGACGGTGTTCGAGATCCCCCATTGCCAATGTATCGCCCAGGAGGAGCAGTTCCCGAAGTAATTATTGTTAACGTGATACTGTGATACGCGACTGTTCTGCCAGTTGGGGTTGGAATTGATACCGTAAATGCAGGATTCGAAGGTATTATGTTCGATCCTTCCCTTGACCGAGGTGTCCGAGAGAAGGGGGCTGTCCTCGAAATATATGCCATTGGCGGCCTCTATGTGGTTCCCTTCGATCACGACGCGGTTGGATGCCCTTATCGTTATCGCGTTGCCTCCAGAGCGGATCATCATGTTGTCTTTTATAAGGGCCCCTGCCTGGGTATTATCGACGAGAACACCCTCTCCGTCGATCGAGCATCCCTCGATCCTGTCGTTGTTTATGAAACGTCGGTCCTCTATCCCGACACGTGTGAGGTTCAGCCCCCTTAGGACATGGTTCGCCCCCTGATCGTTGAAATATATCTTTGCGCCCTGCTGCCCGGACAGCATCGAGAAGGAGCAGTTATCGATGGTGATGAAACTCGAGCTAACGAATTCCACGACGTTCTGAGCTCCGGGGATATCGTTGATCGAGGACCTCGAAAGAAGCATCTGGTCCACTGACTCGCCCCTGATAAAGCGCGACCTGTTGAGGGATGTTATGTTGTCCATGATCAGATTCTCGGCGTTGTATAGGTAGATCGCATGCCTGTTCGACTGGGAGAAGGTTATATTTCGAAGATGTACGTATGCGGTAGTGTTCTTTATCTGTATGTTGTGACCCTGCATATCGAGGTCATCGATGGTATATGGAGATGACGAAGAGCCGTCCCCTCCGCTGACATATAGAGAGGATGAGAAGGATGGGTCTCCCTCGAATATCACATCCGCCCCAGGGGTCGTTAGGCCTCTGCCAGGCGTTGTCATGGGCAGGCCCGCCATCGGTACCATCATCGATAGAACGGCAAGCGCCAAGAACGTCCTGAACATCATTTATATCACTCCTATACATCGCCGTATGGCCAATGAACATTTCCATAATAATCCTTGTGCTCTCTGGCGACATCAAAAGCGGGTAGTGATCGCCTTATCATCCTTCCCTCTCCTCGATTATTCGTATAAGGTCCTCTGCGGCATCCGTCCTTTTCAGCTCGGAGACACGAACGACCGCGGTACCACCAATATTTTTTCGATTCACGCAGTCCCTAACGATGATCAGGGACCTCTCGCCAGTTATCCTGCTGATCCTGGACAGGGCCAAACCCCTTTGCTTCAATATCCTGCCATCGGACTCGACCCTCGTCATGAGGATGGAATCCCTGTCCCTAGCGATCGCGTCGAAAGGGCATGCCGTCGCCGGGATCACCTCGAGACCCATGGAGTCCAGGTGCAAGAAGACGTCCTTCCTCAATCCATCCACGGCATCCAACTGCTCTCGAACGATGTCCAGCCGTTCCGATCGGGAGAAGGGGTCAAGCGGCTGGATCAGGCAGGAATCCAGTATCCGTTCGAGTTCAAGGGCGATCTCGAGGTCCACCCCCATCCCGCCCTCGTACATCTGGATCGCTCTTCGGCTTACGCCGAGGAGTTCGGAAAGGGCACCCAGGGACAGGCCCCTCTCCTCCCTCACCGACCTGAGCAGGTCCGGGTCGATGTAGACATAATGACGACCGGGTCCGAAGAATACCATGGGCGGCCTGCCATCGACCAGGTGTTCGTGAAGGGTGCCTATGGTAAGAAGGGGGATCCCGAACTTAACGTAAAGGACCCCGTCCTGATACTGCGATCCCTTTGAGGACGCGGTAACGAGGACCGGTGAGGCGGTCAGAACGCTCGACAGTGTCCTCAGCCTGGATGCGGAGGCCCTATCCAACGTTTTGGGCCTCTCAAGGGCGCTGATGACCAGGAGCCTGTTGTCCTTCCTTGCGAAGAACTCCGTCCCCTTATCATCATTGATCTTCGCATACATGAACCCGGAAGCGGCGAAAGTGCCCTCCAATGCCTCGTGAAGATCCTCGAACATCATGGCTTCCTTGCCATTGCACATCGTGGTATAATAAGCTGCCCACTAGAAAGCAAAAAAAGGAGTGCTGCAGGGGATCTCGGAAGAGAGGATTGTTCAGCATATTGGAGTGATACACCTAAAACACTTTTTTCCCCTGCAACGAAGTTCGTATAGCGTGTCGTATGGGGCGATGAACCATACAACGACACATTATCGCGCTCAAGGTACATAAAGCTTGTTGAGCCCATGAGAAATCATTAATACCCTCCTTCTCCTCGCCCCGACAGACCCATGAGGTGTCGATCATGAAAAGGGATCTCATATCCATAGAGGACCTCGGAGACGAGCTCAAGGAGGTCATAGACCTCGCCATAGCCATGAAAGGCGAGACCAAGGACGGCATGAGCATGCAGCCTTTCAAGGGCAAGGTCCTGGGAATGATATTCGAGAAACCCTCGCTCAGGACCAGGGTCTCGTTCGAGGTGGGTTTCACACAGATGGGAGGTACCGCCCTGTATCTCTCACCGAACGAGATACAGATAGGGAAGAGGGAATCGGTTAAGGACGTCGCCAAGGTCCTATCTAGGTTCGTCGATATCATCATGTATAGAGCGTTCAGGAATGAAAACATGAGGGAGTTAGCCAGATATGCGGAAGCCCCGGTGATCAACGGCCTGGACAACGTCGAACATCCATGCCAGGCGCTTGCCGATCTAATGACGATATCGGAGATCAAAGGGGATCTGACCGGAAGGAAACTATGCTGGATAGGCGATGGAAACAACGTGCTCAACTCATTAATGCTCGGTGCGGCGAGGCTGGGCATGGACGTCTCGGCCGGGTGCCCTTCGAATTATTGGCCGGATGCTGAAATGGTGGAGAGGACGAAACGGATAGCGGCCGGTTCCGGAAGCACCCTGGAGATCACGGATGACCCATTTGCGGCGGCTCGGGATGCCGATGTCATATATACCGACACATGGGTGTCCATGGGGGACGAGGCCGAGAAGGAGCAGAGGCTCTCCGCCTTCAGGCCATATCAGGTCAACATGGACCTCTTCTCCCGAGCCAAACCCGACGCGATATTCCTGCACTGCCTCCCGGCCCACAGGGGCGAGGAGGTCACGAACGAGGTCATGGATTCCGAAAGGTCGGCCATATACCAGCAGGCAGAGAACCGGATGCACGCCCAGAAAGCGGCGATGGTCAGGATCGCGGGCCTCAGGTAAGCAGCCCCTTGGGCGTCCAGGTATGCATATCCCATGTGCTGAGGTCGAGAAGGGCCATCATTGCCGGCTGGGGCTTGAAGTTCATCATCTTCTGGAAGGACGTCTGGGACTGCCACGTCCCGGCCTGTATCATCCTGACACCCATGTGGTCCCCGTAGCCGAAACGGTGCACATGGCCTGTGACGAAAACGTCCGGGACCTCCCTTAATATCATCGAATCCGCTTCCTCCGGGGAGAGCTGGTTCCTCATTCCGTAGGTGAGGGCCATATGCCTTGATCGCAGCATCTCCTTCATTCCTTCAAGAGGGTCCTCATACGTCACGTCCTTGTAGAGCTGGACCATGTCGTCAAGGGATTTCCCGTGATAGGCCGTGACCCTGATCCCGGAGAGGGATAGGAAGGCGGGGTTCGTCAAGAAATGTATATTATCGTTGCTGAAACAATCCCTGTATTCGGCCTCGATCGGTGGCTGGGGCTCTGCAAGCCTGACGGAGTCATGATTTCCAGGGATCATCACAACATGTATGTGGGAGGGCACACCTGAGAGCAGTTCGGCCAATAACTCATACTGCTTCGATATGTCCTTTATATCCAGGTCCTTGTCCTGGTCCGGGTATATACCGATGCCGTCAACGAGGTCGCCGCAGACCACCAGATATTTAATTCGACGGGCGATATCAGGCGATATCGAGCCCGTATCATTACCGTTGAGCCAGGATATCATACTGTTCCATTCCCTGTTCAGGAAATGTCTCGATCCCGCATGTATGTCCGATATGAACGCTGCTATGCACCCTTTGTCGCTGCACTGCCTTCTTGCGTGAGGGACGGGAATATCAGCCCTGTAAAGCTCATCGGCAAAGATGATGCCGCTCTCCGACCCCCTGTCCTTGTTGTATCGGCCAACGACACCAACCGTCTCATCCTCGACCACGATGATGCGGTCTATCTCCTTGTTCTTCGAGACGAGGACCTTCACCATGCCCGTCGGATCCTCTATCTCGTAGATCATATGCCCGTTCTTCGTCCTTCGCTTGCCCTGGACCATTCCCACTATGCGGGCCTTCTCTTCCATGGGGGCCAGGCTGCCGATGTCCTCCAAGGTATCGAGCTCTGCATGGTTCCTCCTGAGCATGTCCCTCATTACCCTGAACCTGTCCTGGAATAACCTGTTGAAGTCCTCGATCCTCCCCTTGTTCCCCATGACCTCCGATGGGTCGAAGAGGATCCGGACATCCCCCGCGATGTCACTGGCATCAAAGGGCCTTCCCCTGATCGAACCGGACCTGGAAATATTCAGTGCGCCTCTTCCGTGCATCGGTATGCTCCCGGCCTTATGAGAGCCGGTTATCGCCGCTACGGTCTCGGTTTGGAGAGGGCTTACGGAAGGTCCCGTGCGGGGGATGGCAGCGCCTGACCTATCGGCGATATCCATGGCGGGAGGGGGTCGCTCCTCAGAGGGGTGTGAGCGGGCCATTGGTGCGATGGTCGCGGGTGACACGGCAGACGAATTCGATGTTAGTGCCCGGTTGAGGACCTCCAGGTCGCTCTCGCCGATTATGAACGGCATCTGGCACCCCGAATCCAGCTTGCTCACGAGGTCCGACAGGAGCGCCCCCCTGTCCGACAGCATCGCGGCTGCCCCAGGCGTGAGAAGCCTGTTGTAACCGGCCAGGACCTTTGAGGGATCTTCCATCTTCAAGGGCTATGACTTACAGTTGATTTATCTTTCGGAGGGGTTACCCAAAAGTAAATAAGTCCTCGGGACAAGAGGGATCCTTACCGGTTGGAGAGCTTGGCTTTGAAAACGATATTTGTCGGACAAAGTTAAAATATATGGTACATATTACGTATGATTGTCCGACAAATTTCATGGGGTGTGTTACTGAACAAGGTCGATAAGGTGACAATAAGGCTGACGCCTCAGCAGGCAGCGGCCATAGACAGCCTTGTCGAGGGTGAAGGGTTCAAGAACAGGTCCGACGTCATCAGAAAGGCTGTGGATACCCTTACCATCGGAGAGATGCCGCCAGATCCCAACGAGGTGAGGGTGGTTCTTGACGATTGGGTCGCGATGGCCCTGCACGGGCTTGTCGGCATCAAACGGTATCAGAACATGGATACGGCGGTCTCGGAGATGCTGAAACAGCAGCTGCTTTCGATGAACGTCGATGAGATAAAGGCGCAGATAGAGTGGCTGGCCGAGTGGGGAGAGAGTATGAGGACCGCCAAAGAGGTCTTCGACCATGAGGTGAAGAAGGTCAGCGATTACGTTCGAAAATGAATCAGGGATCAAGCAATGATGGGATATCGGGGATGCACTCTGTAGGGGCCCGGGATATACTTTTCATCGGGCCGGGCCTCTACACTCCTATGCGAACGGCTTTGAATTTGATGGACATACTGATTTTATTTCCGGCCCATACCTGAGGAACTATGACCCGAAGAAAAAAGGGTAACGGCCGCAATGTTGATTATACAACTGCTCATCGGGCTTTGAGGTGAGAAAACACGGAGACCAGAAAGGCGGTCCTTGCATGGATCTCTTGCGATGATCCTAGGGTACCTGAGGCCCGAGAGCTGGCCGAGGCCGCGGGCTACGAGATAGTCCAGGAGATCCGCCAGAACAGGGACAGGCCCGACACCAGGCACTATCTCGGACGCGGCAAGGTCACGGAGATCGAGTTCATCGACGGTGCCACTCATATATTGATCCCGTCGGACATCACCCCCTCCCAGAGCTACAACATATCCTCCCTCACCAATATGTCAGTGACGGATCGTGTCCGCATGATACTCGAGATCTTCCGTCTCCGGGCGAACAGCCCGGAATCGAGACTGCAGGTGGAGCTTGCGGACCTCCAGCATCAACTGCCCATAGTCAGGGAGTACGTGCATCGGGGCAAACTCTCCGAGAAGCCGGGCTTCATGGCTGGGGGAGAGTACCAGGTGGACTACTATCTCGATATGATAAGGAGAAGGATGTCGACCATCAACCGGGATCTTAAAGAGATCGGAAGGAGAAGAGGCGAGGCCCGTTCCAGAAGAAGGAGGAGAGGGGTCCGCCTCGTCTCGCTAGCAGGGTACACCAATGCGGGAAAGTCCACGCTGATGAACGCCCTCATCGACGATGAACGCCCGGAGAAGATGCAGGAGGAGGCCCCTGCGGTGTTCACCACCCTCTCCACGGCGACTAGGAGGATGAAGGGGAGGGAGAATTGGCTGATAACCGACACCGTGGGGTTCATCTCCGATCTCCCTCCGTTCCTCATCGAGGGCTTCATGTCCACGCTCGAGGAGGTCTTCGACTCGGACGCAGTGGTACTCGTCGTCGACGCTTCGGAGGAGAGGGAGAACATCTTTTACAAGCTCACCGAATCGCTCAAGATCCTGAGGGACGGCCCCGTGAAGGGGAAGGTCGTGATCGCCCTCAATAAGATCGACAGATGCCCCGATGGGATCGCCCCTACCGATCTACCGATCCCGGATATCGGTGCGGAGAACGTGAGGATCGAGCATACGGTTCCTACGAGCGCCCTTACGGGGGAGGGCATCGGGGATCTTTTGGAGGCCCTCGGGAGGATACTCCCCGGGAGGATCGAGATCGTCGTCGAGTTCGATGAGGGCATCACGATATCCCGGATCGAGGAGGGATTGGGAAGGAGATATTCCGTCAGGTTCGTCTCCTCGAACGATGGAAGGGTCCGTTTCGGGATCTCGTACGAGGGAGGGCCTGGGGAATACCCTCTGGAGGAGATAAAGGCTATAGGCGGGATGGTCGTTGTCCCGTGAGTAATCACATGAACGACAGGCTCCTCCTCATACTGATAACGGCCCTTACCCTTGCTGTTTCGGGATCCATACTGGCATCCAGCGTTGTGCCCCCTTCAAGGACGGCGAACGCCAACTGTTCCAGCTGCCACAGCTCCTATTACCTCTCGGTGGAGATCACCGATCTCAAAGTGGCCGACTCGATCCTCAACGGGGATACCGAGGACGTGACCATGACCGTGACCGCGAGATCCTCGGGGACGAGCTCCTATTACGCTTTCTCGATGACGGCGAGGCTCGTCTCCGTCAATTCGAAAATCCAGGTCCCGGCCCAGCAGAGCGATACCGGCCAGAGGCCTTCCGGGACATCGGCCCCTTACACCTGGACCAAGACCTACACCTTCACCGTGAAGGGTATATCGACAGGTTCCGACACCTTAAGGGGCGAGGCGGTCATGGACCCTAACCACAGGAGCCCGGCCGTTACGGATACCTTATCCCGCGCCGTGGACGTCCTGTCCTCGAACTCTCCCCCTCAGCTCTCGAACGGGGAGGTGAACCCATCCCAAGGGGACGATCTTACATCTTACAGGTACTCCGTGACCTACAGGGACCCTGATGGGACCGTTCCCCTTTTCGTCAATGTGATCATCGACGGCACCGATGTGAAACCCATGTCCAAGGTCCAGGGCGGAGACATCGTATCGGGAGCGGAGTACTACCTGGATGGTGCAATTCTCTCGCCCGGGTCACACACCTTTCACTTCGCGGCCTCCGACGGCGAGGCGGCCGCCCGCCTTCCCGCATCGGGATCCCTCACAGGGCCGGAGGTTTTGGTGTCCAACAGACCACCGGCCCTCAGGGATGGAACGGTGTCGCCTCCGGGTGGGAGACCGAACGACAGCTTCAGGTTCACGGTCATCTACGAGGATCCCGACGACGACCCGCCCTCGGGCGGGGTAAGGTTCCACGTCGACGGGGTCATGCACCCGGAGCCGATGGAGCTCGATACCGAGGCCCACTTGTCCCTGAAGGACGGGTCCTTCGTTAACGGCGAGAGCTTCTTCATTCTCATAGAGCTCGACGAGGGCGAACATATCTTCTCATTCCGGGCCTCGGACGGGGTTTCCGAGGTTTCTCTGGGCCCGCTCAACGGGCCCCTCGTATCCGAGGAGGCACAGATGTCGGCATCCATTCTCATGCCGGAGGACGGTTCGGTATTCTCTGCGGAGGATGAGATCGCCTTCTCCTGCGAGGCGATATCGAACGTGGACATTTCCGATGCGAACTATCTCTGGACATCGAACATCAGCGGATCCCTCTCCGATAAGGCCGCATTCAACGCATCACTTCCCGTTGGCGAGCACCTGATAACCGTGGAAATATATTCGGTGGCAAATGATATTTCTGCCTCGGCATATGCGGCCGTTATCGTGAAAGAGACAGTATCCCCTTACTTGGAGATACTCTCGAGAGAGCCCGTGGGCGATCCTGTCATAGATGAGATGGAGACCATCGTTTTCGGCGTTGATGTGTTATCCTTCGGGGGGGCAGAGTATTCCATCGTATGGCTCGTGAACGGGGTCGAAATGAAAAGTGGAGAGTATAACTTCTCCTTCAAAACAGGTTACGACACGTCAGGAGAATACATGATCGAGGCCGTGTTTATGATGGACGGCGTCGAATGGACAAGGACCTCCTGGCGGCTCACCGTCATCGATGTGCCGGCGCCCATACTGATCACGGACGAATGGCCCCCGGAGATGGAATATGGCCTCGGTGAGAACTTCGTCATCACGCTGCCGTGCAGGGATCCCCTGGACAGGGAGCTTAGGGCTGAATGGAGGATCGACGGCATACCCCTCACGAACAGGGAGCTGGAGATCACCCTTTGGGCGGGGGAGAGGCCTTTTTGCACTTTGGGGCGTCATAGCGTCACCGCCGTGGTGCTGAACCCGGACGGGGTGTCTATGTCCTTCGAACTCGATTATCTGATAACCGGGAACCTTCCCCCTGAAGAGGAGATCCCCCGGCCCCCGCCGAAAGAGGATAGTATCGGGGGATTGGGCGATCCATCCGAGAACTGGCTTGGTTACTCCATCGTCATCATCTTCTCGATGCTGATCATGCTAAAAGCCGCCGCCGCTTTCGCTGCCCTGGTCCCGAAGAGGTCCGAATCGAGGGATGCGGAGGTGATGGAATGAGAAGGGGCGCGCTCATCCTCTCATTTGTTGTGTTGGTCTTCGCCTTTCAAAACGTTTCGGCGGCCACATGCGAGGACTGCCACTCAGCGAGCGATCCGAGGCCCTCCGGCGGTTTCGTGTTCAGCGAACCTCTCATCAGGGCATCGTACGACAGCGTGGTAATTCCGAAGGAGGACTTCGATCTCGTCATATGGATCGTCCCGACGGGAGATTATTCCATCATCCGGTCGAACGCGACCCTGATCATTTCACATCCTCTCGAGCCGCGGAGCGAATTTCGAGCGGACGGTTCCATGGGGTCCGACCGGATGGCCGTAAGGTTCAGGGTACAGGGTCTTGACGTTGGCATTGCCGGCTTTTGGGCCCACATCTCCTACACGGTCAGGGGCGTTCATACAACACCGGGGAGCATTGACACTTCGGAATACGCTTATGAATTGACCGGGGCGATCATAATAGACGAAATGGCATTGAGGGTCTCTCCCGGCTCGCTGCTGCTCGAGGACACGGACCGGACCAGTGTGATCACCTTGGAGGCTATGGATGACGCGTACGATGTCAGGGTCGAGTTGGACCCCCATCTGAGAGCATACATCCGTCTTGAAGAGCCCGATGACACCTTGATAACGGGGGCGTTCGTATCGGTCCCCGTCCGGCTGCTTTTTAGAGGCGATGTCTCCGGCAACATCACCGTGAGCTGGTACTCGAACGGATCCATGTACGCCCTGTCGATCCCCGTCTCGATACTGCCCGAGAAAACCTCCGAAGCCGGGTCGGACCTCTATCACGAGATCGGAAAGTACACCGGGATCGCTTCCATGCTGCTCTTGATAATTGGATATTTCACGGGAGGTACGGGTCTTTCAAGGAAAATGGCGGACAAACTCTTCGGGGGCGCATCGAAGAGGATCAAGTTCCACTGCGCCATGTCCTACGAGGTCCTCCTTCTCGCCCTGTTCCATCTGGCCGTCCTTTTCTACGGCCCCTTCAGAGGCTTCGACAGGATCGTTTCCTGGCAGAGCTCGCTCGGGGTCCTGGCGATGATCTTGATGTTCGTGATAGCATTGAACGGGATCTTCCAGGGGCCCCTTGTCAGGTCGATAGGTGGCGCCAACTGGAGAAGGATACACTCCTGGGGCTCGTATCTGGCAACATGCCTCGTGGTCCTGCACGCTCTCATGATCGGATCCCATTTTTACTGGTTCAGAGACATTATAGGAGCTTCCTGAGGTGAGGATATGGCGCACGATATAAGCGGGATCATGATCCTCATACACCCTCCCCTGGCCATATTGGGATACCTGATGACCTTCCTCGCCCTGAAGAAGGCGGTCGATGTCCTGCGAAGCGGGGATGATAGGCGAAGGGAGCTTCGATCCGACCTCTCGATCGCCCTGTGCATCGCCTGGGCTCTGACGTTCTTGGGCCTCGTCACGGGAATGATATGGGCGAGGATGGCCTGGGGCGCCTTCTGGAGCTGGGACCCAAAAGAGATCGGGACGTTGGCGGTGTTCCTCACGTTGACCATGGCAACGACGCTGAACCTGCTGGGGAAGAGTTTGATCTGGCAGATCGCTTCCCTGGTCCTGTGCGTCCTTTCGATATTCGCGACCGCCTCGATGTCCTTCATATCAATATCCATACATTCCTATGGATGAATCCAAGGGACAATCTATAAATATCGACCCATGTGTGGGCGGCCCCTATCAGGGGAATGGGATGCCCCTCCCTTGATATCAATGGCGGCAAACCAGATGTTCGATGCTCCCGTGATCAAGAGACTGGAAGGGATGTTCCAAAACGCACCTGTGGTGGAGCTTGCCCTCTCCGACAGGGTGCTGGTGCTCTCCGACCTGCACATGGGGGACGGCTCCCCAAGCGATGGGTTCAGGAGGACGTCACGTCTTCTGTCATCCGTCTTGGAGCGATATTACCACGAGAACGGGTTCGACCTTATCCTCAACGGGGACGTAGAGGACCTTTTAAGGGCCCCCTATGAGAGGATAAGGGAGGCGTGGAAGGGCATATACACCGTTTTCGATCTGTTCACGGACGGGACATCCCTCAAGAAGATCTTCGGCAACCATGACATTTGGCACCTGTGGATCTCCGTCCGGAACATGTTGTACGACCATTACGAGGCCCTGAGGCTCCGAACGAGCGAGGGCACCCTATTCCTCTATCACGGACATCAGGCCTCACGGTTCGTCGAGAGGATGTACCCCCTCCAGGAGTTCATGCTCAACAGGGTGGCCAACCCCGTCAGGATCAAGAACCCGTCCTTGAAACTGGACAGGGACGACGTCAGGACCAAGGAGCGCAGGATCATGGCACACAGCGCAATGAGAGGGGTGCTCTCTTTGGTCGCCCACACCCACAGGCCGTCCTTCGGCGGGTTGTTCGGTGGAATGTACAATTCCGGATGCTCCACGGGGAAGAAGGGCATCACCGCTATTGAGATCGAGGACGGGAGATTGTCCCTGGTGCATTGGTGGGACAGGAAGATCCTCGGGAGGCATGTCGCTCCTGCCATGATCGACTCCATGGACCTGGGAGGCGCGGACTGCTACAGGGTCGTCCTCGACTCCGCACCTCTCAAGGACCTATTCAGGGTCGTCAGGGCATGATAACGGTGGGCTCTTCTTTTTATTCGTAGATGGGATCATGAGGATATGGCCAATGGGAGCAAGGGCCTTAAGGCCGCAGCTGCGATCCTATTCAGTTTGGGATCGATATTCCTTCTGATAGAGATGACGATACTCCTTGTCGTGGACGGTAGGAAGCTCACCTCCGGGCTTCTGATCCCCACGGGATGGACCGCGATCGGTATATTGGGGATCGTGGGATGGATAGCGGGGATCGTTCTTCTGGGCATCTGGAGACTTCGAACGGCGCAGCTGAAGAAGGATAGAAAGAACGTGTTCCTTGCCGGAAGGACGTCCTTCACCTGCGGATCCTGCACAAGGACGATAGACGCCTCCCATGTAGGATATCACGAGAGGGTCCAATGCCCCTGCGGGGTGATCCACAACGTGTTCCAGGACATCGATGAGGAAAAGGGAAAGAAGGTCGTTTGAGGTCCGGGATCGAAGAATTGCAGCATTTCCTAACACCATATCGTTCGGTTAATTGTCGGTTGGTAAGCATGCCTCATCCCTCGTCTTGAAGAATACATGGGATCCCCCTACGGGGGGATCTGACCATTGGGAGATATAGGGGTAGGGGGCGGGAGAGACAGGGATCCCTCCTCCAGGGGAGGGGATCGCCTCTTCCACAACAGGATCCCGACGGCAGCGACAACTACCATTAGGATGATAACGGGAAGGATAATTGCCCAGATGGGAAAAGCCCCCGGCTGGGAGGGAGCATCCTCCTCGAGGAGGATCTCGACCGTATCGGACATGTCCGACTCGCCTATGATATTGAGGGCGGTTATGCTGTAGCGGTATGTGATCCCACGAGCGAGGTCCATATCGGTAAAGGTCTGGACCGAGGTATTGCCGATATAGTTCATATCCCCTCCATCCTCGCTGCGATAGACATTATACCGGAACACGGAGGAATTGCCGTCGTGGACAGGCGGATCCCAGGAGAGGATCGCATTGTCCTTCAACAACGAATGCCTGATATTGACAGGAGGCGAGGGGGGCTCTCTTACCTTCACAACGGGGGGATCCTTCGGGGAGAAGGAGACCATATCCGAACGCTCCGAAAGCTTCTCAACGCCCCACACATCGCACACGGCTATGACATGGTAATGATACGTGTTCCTGTTAATAACGGAGGTGTCGTTGTATTCATTTACTTCCGGCCCGAGCTTGATGAGAAGGCGAGCATTTGAAGGTGTCGTGCCCCGGAACAGTTGATAGCCTTTAAGGGTGGATCCCCTCATGTTCCCGGGGGGATCATACCGGATGAGAACAAAGGAATCTCCGGTATGTCCCTCTATATTCTG
>JARVGK010000016.1 GCA_029762535.1 Thermoplasmatota archaeon | reverse complement strand
ACCAACATGCAGGAGTATGTGAACGGTACGCTCCCCATGGATCCCAGGGTGCATCCTCCGATATTGAGGGAGCCTCGGGACATCAGTCCCTTCAAGATGACCGAGGGCAATATGCCTTATCTCCTTGGAGCTGTGGCCGTGATCGCTCTTGCGGTGATCGTGACCATGTTGGTCGTCAAGGCCAAGAGGGACAAGGCGGCCAAGCGCATTAAGACCGTCAGGAATATGCGCAGGATCATGCCATCGGTTTCCTGGGAGCATATAACGGCGGCATCCTATATGGCGGCGGCCTCGAGCCAGGGCATGATGATGGCCGCGGCTGGTCCCGCTCTTCCGGGTGCTGCCGCATCGAGCCAGGACCAGGCCCTTCCTCCCGCGCCGGAGGGATCCTCTCCTGAGCAGCCCCCCGAGGCTGCCCCGAGCGAGCAGGCCCCTGTATATCAGCCCCCGCAGTGAGAAACAAAATTGACACCGAAGAAAGACCCCTCTTCAGGGGGGTCTTTCCATTATTTTTCTCTAATTATTGGCAATAAATTAAGTAATGATAGTGCGATCAAGACCGAAAAAGGTGTGTCAGATGAAGATCGCTCTTTTCGGTCCTCCGGGCGCAGGCAAGGGCACTCAGGCGGCTTTCATCACTGAAAGACTGTCGATCCCCCAGATCTCGACGGGGGACCTTCTGAGGTCCGAGGTCAAGAAAGCCTCTATACTGGGCCAGGAGGCGAAGGGTTACATGGACCGCGGAGAGCTGGTCCCCGACGAGCTCGTCCTGTCCATGATGGGTTCGAGGCTCGCATCCGAGGACTGCGCTTCTGGCTATATACTCGATGGTTATCCGCGGTCCCTATCTCAGGCCAAGGCCCTGGACGAGCTGATATCCCTTGACCTGGTCATCGTGATCGATGTTGAAGGATCATCGCTCATCGATCGGATAACCGGCAGGAGGATGTGCAGGTGCGGAGCGACATATCACCTACGCTTCGCCCCTCCCAATGTCAATGGGCTATGCGACAGATGCGGCCAGGAACTCTATCAGAGGGACGACGACAAGGAGGAGACCATCAGGTCCCGCTTGAAGGTCTACAGGGAGCAGACCATGCCAATCATCGATCACTATTCGAAGAAGGGGATCCTAAGGACGATAGATGGGAACAGGGGTATCGATCGGATCAAGGACTCGATCCTCGAGGCCGTAATGAAGGCCGGGGGTGTTTGACGGAAATGAAATTGCTGGTCGTGGGGGCAGGGGCCCTCGGCAGCCTCGTCGGGGGCATTTTGTCGATGGATAACGAGGTCACCATACTCGGCAGACCAGACCAGGTCAACGTGATCAACTCGAGGGGGATAACGATAGAGGGTCATACCCAGGGCAAATATTTTCCCAAAGCGGTGGATACGCCTCCCGGAGATGAGAGGTTCGATCTGATCGTCTTGTGCGTGAAATCCTACAATACCGGGATCGCCCTGGAATCGATCTCGCACCTTTTCAGGCCCGGGACGTACGTACTGTCCCTACAGAACGGCCTTGACAACGAGGAAGCGATCTCGAGATACATCAGAGAACGCTCGATAGGGGCCGTTCTGTTCGGAGGGATAACCTGCCACGGCGTCACTTACAAGGAGCCGGGGCTTGTAAAGCATGCCGGGGTGGGCGATACGATGATAGGGCTTTACGAATCTCCTCCCGGAGTCGATGCGCTCGACGGCCTTACCGGGATCGCAGAAGCATTCAAGCATGCCGGGATACAGATGAACGTCGTTGACAGCATAGAGAGGGAGATCTGGGCCAAGGCGCTGATAAACTCCGCGATAAACCCCCTCACCGCCATCAGAGGAGAACCCAACGGCATCATACTAAGCGACCCTAACATCAAGGATCTGGCCAGAGCCGTTGTGAAGGAAGGCGTCTCGGTGGCATCATCCCATAACATCCCCCTAACGGAGGATGAGATCCTCTCGCGGACCTTCCGTACCGCTGAGAGGACAAGGGGCAATATATCGTCCATGCTTCAGGATATAAAAAGAAGGCGCAGGACCGAGATCGAGTCCATAAACGGGGCAATAATCCGCAAGGCCGAGGAAAAGGGAATGGATGCGCCCTGCAATCGAACCCTTTACCGTTTGGTCAGGTCCCTTGAGGACTCCTATCTGCGTCCGGAGAATAAAAATCCCTGACATGCCGGGCGATATCTCCCTTGACCACTTTTGGGATCATCTCCTCGGGTAGGAATCTGATGTACCTCGGTTCGAGATACCTTCTCTCCAGAAGCAGTATGACGGACCTGTCACTCTCCGACCGTATGGACCTTCCGGCCGCCTGCAGCATCCTGTTCACAGCTGGATAATCATAGGAATACTCATCCCCTCTAGTTCGCCCCCATTTCTTTCTTGAATACTCCCTGAGCGCCATCACGTCCAGGGTGGGAGGCGCAAGGGGCAGTCCAACTATCGCCACGGTCGATAGGAGGTTGTCCCGGTAGTCCAGGCCCTCGGAGAGGGATCCACCCATCACTCCGAGAAGGAGGCTGCCTCCCCTTCTCCTGCCACTTTCCAGGTCCTCCATCACCCCTACCTTTCTGCTGCCCGATCGGGATCGGTCCTCTGTAAGAACGGCCTTGTGGACCCCATCGAGCCTTTTCCCGATCTCTTCCATGAGGGAATATGACGGGAAGAAAGCGGCGGAATTGCCAGGCGTGGCATTGGCAGCCTCCACAATGCGTGCCGCGATCCTGGAGAACATGGATTCGCCTCGGCTGTTGTACGACGTCGTCACCGTATCGTCAAGGAGGGTGAGCTTGTTGGTCGCCGGGAAGGGAGAGACATACTCCCTCTCCATCCTTCGATCCCTGGCCATTCCGAGTATGTCCCCGAACATGGAAGGAGGCGACAGCGTCCCGGACATTATCACCGCGCTTCGGCATGCTTTGAGAACGGGGCCCGATATCTCGGAGGGGTCCAGGTTCCTGTAGATCAACCTCGGGGTCCCGTTACCTTTTTCGGGGCGGCTCGCGAATAGGAGGTGCGACTCCTTGATCTCGAGCAGCCCCCTCAGGAACTCGACGAACCAGAGAAGTGGGTCGCCATCCCCATCTTTGAGCCCCCTATCAACGGCATGTTTCTCGACGGCATCGAGTATATCCTCGATCTCGACGCCCTCATCAAGACCAGTCCTCGCTGCCCCCCTAATATTCGAGAGCAGCTCCCTTCTATCGATCTCCGCCTCCATCTTATCGTCGAGGGCGGCCCCTACGGCACTGGAAATGACCCTGGCTATCTCGGACACGTAATGTCTGAGGCGCCTGTTCGAGGACATCGCACCCTCTACATCCTCGAGCGTGCCCAGGTTCAGTTCGGATGAGAGGTTGGACCGGATCCTGTCCGGAAGGTTATGGCCTTCGTCAACTATCAGTATCAGGTCCTTTAGGTCCCTTCCGATACCCTTGAGGATCGGGTCCCTCAGGTCAGAGAATACGTAGTTGAAATCGCATATCATCACATCGGCCTCTCTGGCGGATTCCAGGGCCGCCCGGTGAGGGCATATCCTCCTGGATGCCGCGAGCGAGGAAAGTTCCGTCGCGGGTAAATGACCGATGGTGATCTCCTTCACAAGCTGCTCGGGAGTTGGCTTGTAGAATGGACATGTGCCGTCCTTCTGCTGCTGCTTGCACATATGATTGAAGGTGAACCGGGGCAGGGAGGCGATGTCCCTGGGGCACATCGATTGCTTGGACATGACATCTACGGCCCTGATCCTCAGCCCCCATCTCTGGGCCATCCTCCTTACCGTCTCTACAGCTATGGCATGCTGGGACTGTTTGGATGTGAGGAACATGGTCAAGGACCCGTCCTTGAGCGATCTGGCGGCGGCGGGGGACAGTGCCGCGGCCGTTTTTCCTATGCCCGTCGGTACCTTGGCCAGGAGGAATCCCTCCCTTCGTATCGTATCATCGACGTCCTTCATGAAATCCAGCTGCCCCTTCCTTACGCCGTCGAAGGGGAAGGGGATCCCATCGGGTACAGGTTCCAGAACGCTGCAGTTCTGATCCGGCCCCTTGCCCTTTATGACATCGCTCCTTTCGGATAGGACCGCCGTGGAGATCGAACGCCTGGCATAGGAGGATGATCTGGGGGACACACCCTTCCTAACGGATGGTGGCGATCCCTCATCCTTCGCTTGTGCCTCCTCGAGCCTTCCACAGCGCGGGCATTTCCTCACCCGCCTGCCTCCTGAGAAGTTCCAAAGGAGAAGCGATCCGCACCTTTGGCAGAAATCGGTCATTGATGGTCTCCGGGGAGAGGCCCTAATGTCGCATCCAGTGTTATAATGTTCGGAGGGAGGAGGGCGAAATTATCCGAGTATCCTCAGCACACCGTTGTGATGGTCCACCTCTACATCGACCCCGAAGGTATCCTTGATCCATCCGGGCGTCAGAACCGAATCCGCTCCCCCGATCGCCTTGATGCGCCCGGCTTTCATCATGGCGATCTCCTTGAACGTCCTGAGGGCGAGCATAAGGTCGTGCATCACCACGATGAAGGTCAATCCCCTCTCCATGTTCTCCCTTTTGATCAGGTCCAGAAGATCGAGGGAGCTTTTCAGGTCGAGGTCCCTCGTGGGCTCATCGAGAAGGGCGTAGTCGGTCTCCTGTGCAAGGATCCTGGCGAGGTTCACCTTCTGCTTCTCCCCCCCGCTCAGCTCCGAGAATGCCCTGCCCGAGAATTGTAGGGCCCCTACACCGGACAATGCCCTTCTCACGACCCCCTTGTGCACCCCTCCAGACATTTCCAGCCAGTTCATATGGGGGTATCTGCCCATGGAGACGATCTCCTCCACCGTGTAATCGAATCCATAGGACGCGTCCTGCGGCAGGGTCGATACTATCCGTGACAGATCCCTCCGCCTCATATGTCGAACATCCTTCCCATCGAGCAGAACGCGTCCTCTATCCGGCCGACGCACTCCTCCCAAACATCCCAGAAGCGTTGATTTTCCGCATCCGTTCGGGCCTACGATCCCCATGATGGTGCCCCTTTCAACTTTGAGGTCTACTCCTTTCAGGACGGGAGGCCCCGGCCCGTAGGAGAAATGAACGTCCCTGGCCTCGATCAACGGACTCCCCTCCTGGACGCGAGAAGGTAGAGGAAGAATCCCCCTCCTATCAGGCCGGTGATCATGCCCAGAGGGATCACCGCGACGCTGATGGACCTGGAGAGAATATCGCACAGGACCAGGAAGCCCCCTCCTAATAGGGCCGATGATGGGATGAGGATGCGCTGGTCCGGCCCCACGAACCGCCTTGCGATGTGAGGGATCATCAGCCCTACGAAGCCGATCACCCCGCAAAAGGGGATGGTGACCGCCGTGATAAGTGCCGATATCGCAATAATCATGAACTTGGACCTCTCGACCTCGACACCCAGATGAGCGGCGACGCCCTCCCCCGCCGCGAAAGCGTTTATATCCCTGCCGAGAACGGATAGGGCGGCCGCGCCCAAGACCGAGATCGGGAGGACGATGGCCACCTCATGCCACCTGGTGTTGCCAAGGCCGCCCATCAGGGAGAATATCATCTCCGCCGGATTGTCCACGAACAGGTAGATCGCCACCTGCGCGATCGATGTGAACAGGGCCGAGACGGCGATCCCGGCAAGAAGCAGATTGGATATCGGAAGCTTTGAACCTCTTCTGGCGATCATGTAGGCCAGGACAACGCTTCCCAAGGACAGAAGGAAGCTGAACACCACCTTGAAGGCGGTCGCGGAAGCATAGGCCCATCCATCGGTCACGATGTTACCAATGACCCAGCCAAGAGCGCCTCCGGCCGATATCCCTATTATGAAGGGGTCCACCAGGTCGTTCCGGAACAGCCCCTGTAGCGCCGATCCCGAGCTAGAGAGCGCGATCCCCACAGCAATACCCATTATCACCATAGGGAGTCTTATCTGGACGATGATCGTTCTCCACCCCTCCGGGCCATCGAAAAGGCCCCCTGCCCCGGGCAGGAGGGAGAGCAGGATCCTCAGTATGCTCGGGGGCGGTATTCGAACAGGCCCGAGGAGGGTACCTACGAGGACGGCAAGCAGGAGTGCTATGAGCGATCCGGCCATGAACGGCAGCGCGCCCTTCCTCAGTTCAATCACCTTTATGGAAGTCCTCGATCAATGCCCTGATCCTCTCCAGGCCATCGATCAGCCGCGGTCCGGTCCGATCGATGATGTCAGCATCGATCTCGTATATCCTGCTCCCTGATACCGCTGCCACCCCGGACAGCCTCGTGTCGTTCATCAAAAGTTCCCGGGTCCGTGTGGGCCAGAGAGAGCTCTGCGAGCAGATGATGATATCGGGGTCCCCATCTATGATCCTTTCCAGGCTGACCTGAACGGATAGACCCTGGCCGCTTCGGATGGGAGCTTTTCCCCCGGCCTTATCGATGAGATCCCCTGAGAACGTGGAATCGGCCATCACCCACGGATCGTCCGTTCCGTCGTAATAGACGACGTGAAGGACGGAGGGGGGATCTCCGGCAGGGTCCGTGGATGCCTGCCCCTCAACCGAGAGTATCCTCTGCCTCATGGAATTGGCGACCTCCTCCCCTTTGCTCTTGACCCCCATGATCTCGGAGATCGCCTCGATATTTTCCAGGATGTCCTCCAGCGTTCTAGGGTGTGTTCTGTAAACGTTCAGGCCCAACCCGGTCAGCTCCGCATATCTGGATCCCGATGCGTCCAATGTGTTGTCCATGAATATGAGGTCGGGACCTAACTCGACGATCCTCTCCGAGTTCAGGCCGGACCATGAACTGACCTTCTCGATCTTGTCCGCCTCGGAGGGGTAGTTCGAATCGGAATCGCATCCGACCAGTACGTTTTCTAGTCCCAGCAGGAACACGATCTCGGTCAGGGCTGGCGTCAACGTCACTATGCTGGATGGAACGCCGTCCGTCCTGACGATCACCCCCATGTCGTCCACGAACTCCCTGCTGCCCACGGGACCATCGTCCAGACAGCCCGGGGTCATGCTCGAGAACAGTATCGTTATTACAACAGCAAGAAGAATTCTGACAAGCCCCTTATCTTTCATGGAAGTCATCTCCAAAGATCACATTATACATAAATCAGGTTTGCTTGACAAAGTTAAAGTAGTCTTTCCCCCATATCCTCAGCGTTTATAAATATTTTACGAGGCGTTGAAATGGAACTCCTGAGGATGAAGGGACAGCTTACGAGGCTCTTGATATTGAGGTCCATGTTGCTCGACGGCCTGAAGCACGGCGCGTCTATAGCGAGAACGGTGGGGATCACGTCGCAGGGCGCATCCGAGCATCTGAGGGAAATGGAGAAGGAGGGGCTTGTCCATCGCGACGGCAGGACGCTGAACGCGACCGCGAAAGGGATGGAATACCTGCAAAGCAGCCTGCTCCAGTTAAAGGGATTCGCCGATACGAGCATAGGGAACCTGGAGATAATACGCTCGACGGATGCCATCTCGGAGGGAGAGGTCCGCAAAGGCATGAAGGTCAACCTCTATATGAAAAGAGGTCTCCTCTATGCAGGAGAAGGGCCCGGGTCCTCATCGGGGATCGCTGAGACGGACGCTTCGCCCGGGGGCATGGTCCAGGTCGGGGACCTGCAGGGCTTGGTGGATATGGAGATCCCGCCTCTCCGCCTTGTGGAGGTGCCTCCGGCCCGCTCCGGAGGCGGATCGGCTAGATTGCCCCCTGAGGTCATAGAAGGGATAGGGTCCATGGGAGGGGGGCCATCTTCGGACCGGGTAATCGTCGCCGCCCTTGACATGGAATCGGCGGCGATGCTCATCAGAAGCGACTTCGAATATCATCTGGAGATGCCGAGCCAGAGCACCGTGGCCGGGTATCTGATGCGAGGCAGACCGATATTGGCCTTCGGGACCCCCCACTCCTTGAGGTCCATAAGCGAGTATTTCGAAAGAGAGCATAACGATATCGAGTTGATCAGGGTCGAAGAAATTCGCCCGGTCTAATTTATTTATATGATAAACAGCATCGGAGAGGGCATGGGTCCAGGGATCGCCAAGGTCATCTCTTTCGTGATCATCATCGGGGCGCTGTCCCTGATGATGGGATCCGCGAACGCCTTAAACTTTGGCAGCGATGAGATGGACTTCAGCGATCTGATGGCCCTCTACAACCCCGATAACAGGGAATTCAGGGGGCTGGAACCCCAAGACACTTTTCTCTTCCTCGATACCATCTCCATGTCCAAACTGGACAGGAACGGGGACACGATCATCTGGTTCGAGTCCACGGGTGGCGGGATGTACCGGCACAATTTGACGGTTCTGGGGGATTGGACATCGCAGCTGAAGAGGGGGGCCAAAGCTGAGTTCAACGTAACTGTGATATCTATCGGGGGCCAGGGTTCAGGGCAGGAGTGGATCGAATGCCCGATCGAAGGTATCCGACTCCTCAAGGACGCCCCGGACCAGATAATTCTGATAACCGACGGCGATGTGATCGAGGTTCTAGGACTTAAGATCGACATAAGCTTCCTGCCCGAACCCATGCAGCAGCCCCTGGTCAAGTCAGGATTGGTCCTGTCGATCTGGTTCCTATTGACCGCCCTTCTTTGGCTGTTCATCAGGATAATCATATCCATTCTCACACGGAAGTTCCCGGGGTTGGACCTCAGCATAATCAGGTCGATAAGGATCCCCTTCTTCGTTGTGATCATGCTCTACGGGCTTTTGATATCGATCGCGCTGCTGACTATACCCGAGAGGACGGTCATAGCATTCTACCGCATATACAGGGTAACGGCCATCATCCTGCTCTCCGTGATCGCTGTGAAACTGCTGAAGAACGTAATATTCGTTCGTCTGAAGTCCATGTCCGCCAAGACGGAGACCAAGGCCGATGACGTCCTCATCCCGGTCCTTGACAAGGTAATGTTCGTTGCCGTGTGGGTTTTGGCCGGGATCATGGTCCTGGACACGATGGGCGTTGATGTCACAGTACTCATCGCCGGTATGGGGATAGCCGGTTTGGTCATCGCTTTCGCCGCCCAGGACACCCTCTCGAACTTCTTCTCTGGCATATCCCTGATGCTCGACCGCCCGTTCAAGGAAGGGGACTGGATAATGATGGACGACAAGCTCTATCAGGTCCGGGAGATCGGCCTGCGGTCCACGCGTATGTTCCATTCCTTCACCAATCAGCTCGTTACGATACCCAACAACAGGATATCGGATCGCCTGTTCTCGAACCTCAGCGAGCCGGACATGTATGGCAGGACGACGATAAGCGTGGGCGTCAGCTACGGGTCCGATCCGCGCAAGGTGGGCCAGATCCTCATCGATGAGGTCTCGGCACATCCGGATACTTTCGAGGACAAGGACCATGCAACATTCTACAGGTTCAACGATTTCGGCGATTCATCCCTTCTCTTCGCCGTCACTTTCTGGGTCAAGGATTTCAACGATCAGTGGAGGGTATCCAGCGAACTGCGGGAGAGGATATTCTACAGGTTCGCAAGGGAGGGGATCAACATACCGTTCCCGCAGAGAGTGGTCCATCTCACCAAGTTATATAAGTGACGGGTCTCGAATCGTTCATCGGACCTTGTTCAAGCATTTTCAAGGCACTACCGTGCCGGGGGCGTTGTTGTTGTAGGACCTGTCCGAATAGACGCCGTTCACAGTCACTCTGAACCAATCGTAATAGGTGGACCCTCCGGATGTGACCGATGTTCCGACGCCCTCCACCTTGAGGGACCAGAGCCCGGGGCCGGGATCAACGACATTTCCTACGGATTCAGCGACATCGACCTCGGATCCGGCCCTCGAGAAGTAAGGGCTGAAGATCATCACCCTCGGACCCTCTCCCTCTGGCATGAATATCAGCGTGACGTTCACATACCGCGGGAAATCAAGCATGCTCCCGGTGTCGGGAAAGAAGTGCACCTGGACCCAAAGGTAGAGGTTGCCTCCGCCCTCGGCGATCACGAAATTATCGATCTCCCTGTGGAACTCCGCCGATCCAACCTGAACCCTTCCGAGCGCGTCGATCGGGCCTTTATAATCGTATCTCACCGATGCGATGGTACCGGAGACGAACGTTATGCTGTCGTCCTCTGCCGGATAGAATATCCTCCTTGCCGTGTGTACATCGAAGCATCCGGAGGTGTTGACTATGATCAATACGATGATCAAGAGAAGGGCTCTTGATGACCATATTCCGTATCTGGGCGGATACTCTACCTTGGACCATCCTCCCGTCATCTATACCTTGACCCTCCTGAAACCGCTCCTGTCGCCGAAGGGCATCGTTGCGTCGATCCCCATCTTCGAGGTCGTCCCATCCTCTGCCAGGGAGGGGTCCAGCGTCGATCCTCGCGCTCCTTCAACTACAACGAGGTCCCTGCCCGCCTGGAACCTTGTCGCGAGGGCCCATTCGACCTCCTCATCGTCGAATATGTCAATATCGTCGTCCACGATCATGACCCGTTTCATCGAAGGATGCCCGGTGAATGCCGCCATGGCAGCATTCTTCCCATCGCCGCTTTTCTGTGAAGTTATCGAGACGATCCCGTGAAGCCAACAGCAGCCCCCTTCGGTAAGTCTGACGGCATGGACCTTGGGGACGACCTTGCTTACGGAACTCAGGATAGCGGGTTCTTTTGGAAGCCCCATCAAGAGGTAATGCTCCAATCCGCCTGGAAGCAGGACGTGCATAATGGGGTCCTCTCTGGCGTAGGCCGTATCAACCGTGAATACCGGTTGCCCCTCCATGCCAGTATTATCAACGGTTCCCGTGATGTCCACGAAAGGCCCTTCGCTGGCCGTCTCCTTTCCGATCCTGCCGTATAGTATGATCTCGGAACCTTCCGGGGCTCTGAGACCGTCCTCGTATATGGTCCTGAGAGGCTCTCCGGTGGCGGACCTGTGCAGGGAGGATGCGATCTCGAACTCATCCATGCCGTATCTTGCCGAGCATGAGGCCGATATCAGCGATGCGATGTCACATCCTATGGAGACGCAGACCCTCAGTTCCTGGCCGGATGATAGTGCCTCGTCCATCAGCGCCCTCAAATGTCGAGGGACCACCCTTATCGCGAACCTGCCTCCGCCAAGGTACATCATCCTGTGGAAAGAGAGATTGCCCCTGCCCTTACGGACCGCGTGGAAGATCCCTGAGGTGATGTAAGGGCCGCCGTCCCCCTCATAGTAGGTCGGTATAGGCAGATCGTCCGGTTCCACCGTTCTGTATAGGCCGGGAATGGATATGTCCTGAGGGGGTACGGGACCTTCCATCGCGCTGAGGATAAGTCTCGGCACCTTGTCCCTTTCCACCCCCAGTATAGAGGCTATCCTGTCCCTGTTGGAATATACGTTTCCAGCTAGACGGAACGAGGAGTTCGCCCGGTCCTGGGCGACCCAGGTCCTTCTCTGGTCCTCTCTCGATAGGGACGAGGCTTCGAGACACCGATCGACGGCCTTCTCCATGTGTACAGCGCCCGTCCCTTCCAGAAGAGCCCTGAATTCTATTTTGGACATCGAGGAATGTATGTCCGATGGATTAGATAATATTTCCCCGGGAAAAACCCATTTCTTCACTGAAATAACTCCGGAAGGGTCAAAAGATATTTATCCACTGAGCTAGTATCCGAACCGATCCCATGCCGCCCCAGAAAGCAAGATTATTGGATTGTCCAGGTTGCAACAAGCAGCTGGAGGACACCAGGCAAGATAAGATGACCTGCAAATATTGCGGATACACTTTCAACAGGGACGATGTCGTCCAGGAGGACGAGGATTATATCCGCAGGAAGATGGTTGTGGATCTCAGGTCCCAAATGGACAAATACAAGGCAAGGAAGAAGTTCTCCACGATATTCATGGCGGTCTTCTTCGCCCTGGCCCTGCCTCTACTGTTCTTCAAGGACAAGGACCTGACGATGACGATCACATTATTGGTCCTTTATATGCTGACGGGTTTCGCCTTCTTCATATTCATGATATTCAACGACCGGCTATACGACTCGACCCGATCGAAGGCAAGCGATCTTTCTGTCAGGAGAAGGATATGAGGTGGTGATGTGATGATCAATGATACGAGGACCTATGCTGCTGTATCCTTCGCGATCATGTTCCTGTTGTTGGCGATACCGGCCGCAAGTAACGTAGCAACGGGCTTTCAGACCCCAACGAGGGAGATCGGAGAGGAACTGGTGATCAACACCACAGTAGTACTGGACAAGAACGAGATATTCAAATCCATCCGCATAAGGAGCGACGGCCATCTGACCATAAGAGGTGTTCGGATCGAGGTCGAGGAGTTCATCTGCCGTGAGGATACGACCAACACATCTCTCGTAATAGAGGCTGGCTCGTTCATAAGGGTCAGCAAGGGAGTGATGAACATAAAGGCCGATAGCATATCCCTTAACAGGGCCACGTTGACCGTGGATAACGATACCCCGCCGGCGAAGCTCGGCGAATCCGGCCGTGACTCATCGCTCGTCCTCATATCCAGAGAGGAGCCGCTCAAGATCGAGAACACCACGATAACGGTCTCCGGCCAAACAGGGGCGCAGGGGGACACGGTCACTTACGGGTCCGCAGGAGGCCGAGCCTATATCACCCTTCAGTCCTTGGGATCCAATGAGATAACCCTCGATAGATCAGAGGTCAAAGCGCTCGGTGGCAAGGGCGGGGACAATTACAATGCAGGGATGAGGTCCGGTCCGGGCGGAGAGGCCCGGATCTACATAGTGGGAGACAGCGTCAGGGTTACCGAATCTCCGGGCGCTATCGGACAGTCGGTAGGATTGAGGGCGCAGGGGGGCGACGCTGGATCCGCCTCCTTCGAGGGCAATCAGGGGGGTTTTTCCGAGATATCTCTGCGTGCCACCAACGATATAATCATCTACAAGAGCGACATACAGTCGGTTCCCGGCCTGTTCACCCAGAAGACGGGAAACCCGGAATCGAGGCTCGTCGCAAAATCCAACAAAGGCTCATTCCTCGTGGATCACGAAAAGGATAGCGATGAAAGGTTCATCTCACTCAGCAGGTACATCTCATCAACAACGATAATCGACGCACCGAACATGGCCGAGTTCCATCAAGTGGATGTCGGCGATAACATTCCCAGTCCAGAGGGCTCGACCACGATCAGGCATTTCTGGTGGGCGTTCGTCAGGGTACGCGATATTTACGGGGAGAACCTGGACGGGGCCAGGGTTCAGTGGTACAGGGGTGATGATCCCGTGCCATATCCGAGGAACGGCGCCGAATACTTAACGGACCAGGAGGGCAAGGCTGAGATCGAGGTCGAAGGAAGGATCAACGTCGACAGGATGAAGTATCGCTTCGAGGCTGAGATATTCGGCCAGGTAAGGGAGAGGTCCGAAGAGGTCCTGATGGAGAATTTCGTGACGAAGAAAGGATCCAACAGGAACGTGAATATCAACATAACCAGAATAGATCTCAACATCGCAACGATAAACAGCGCCCCGTTCGTAAACGGCATGACGGTCGGAGGCGAGATCACCATAGAGGGCGTCGCCAGTTCCAGATCGCCCGTGAGCACGATGCAGGAAGTTATCCTCTACGAGGGGGATAGGGTCATCGCCAACGCCAGAAGCACGGCTCCAGAAGGCGCTCCACCCTACAGCACGTGGACCATAGAACTCGATACTGAGACGGAAGCCCAGGGAGAGAAATCATTCAGCCTTGTTGCCAAGGACTCGCTGTATGAGGTGAGAAAGGATTTCAACCTCGTCTTCGACAGGAACGCAGTTAACCACAGGCCCGTGCTCGTATCGGTGCAGGTCCAGCATTCCAGGGGTGTTACAGAACCTGCTGTGAGGCAGGCTCTGGATATCTATGTTACCAATCAGGCACCTGTCATCAAGGTGACGGCCAATGCGTACGACCGGGACTATCAGTCAGATATTATCAGCAGCGGCAAGAGGATAACAATGGCCATGATAAGCCTCAAGTACGAGACCGGTGTCGAATTCTTCGACAAGACGATGGTGGATACGGATGTGAAGAAGGCGAACGAGACCGGTGGATACTTCCTCAATTTCGACATCGATATAAGCAAACAGAAGGGCACTCTTCTCGATTACCCGGAGGGCATATACAACTTGACCGTAACCCTCCAAGACGATGCCGGGTTCAAGTCCGTCAATTCGTGGATAGTGTTCGATCTGGCCTGGGATTACTATCCGAAGATCGATCTCATAATGGAGAATGAGGGCCTCCCTACCCTGAACCACGTCGAGTTCGTGGAACCTACATGGGTACTGCAGACCGTCAAGAGCGATACCAAGACGGTCGTCTTCAACTTCACGAAGTTCAGCGACCAGGATAGCGATCTATTCACCCAGGGAAGGTCGTATATGGACCTGACGGTAACGGTATTCATCAGGAAGGAGGGAGGATCGACCGAGACCGCCTTCGGACCGGAGAAGGGTGGAATTGGCTTCTCCTATACTTTCGACGTCAAGGACGTAACCCCGAACGATGTTGGCAAGTTCACGGTGACCGTTGTAGCCGAGGACCTGGAGGGATTGATCACCGAGAAGGTTTACAGGGTAACGGTCACACATGACCCGCCGGAGCTCCCGACATCTATAGTCGGAAAGATATTCTCAGTGGAGGACCTCGGCTTCGGACTGGGAGCGGGGATCATCGGTTACGCAGCCCTTTACTTCCTCCTCCTCATGGTGTTCATAGGACTGAATGTTCTGAACATGATGAAGATCAAGAAGGAGAAGGCAAGGAAATTGGACCTCATAGAAAAGATGAAGGCCGAGGACAAGAAGCAGCAGAAGAGCATACTGGATGACGAGGTCCGCTCGGGAGCGACCAAGACCATTGTGGCAAAGGACGGCTACACGCCCCCTCCGCCAGCTGCGACACTGCAGCCCTCCACCATAACGGTCCCATCCGCACCTGTAAAGCCACCCATCACCCCGGATAAGGGCCCCGAAGTCACTGCTCCTCAGACGTCGCCTCCGACTCCAGCGGCACAGCCCAAACCCATACCTCCTCCTCCGGCGGCCCCTCCGGCACCTCCCGTGCCTCCAGTTCCGTCGAAGAAGGAGTAAGTAACCGTAAAGGATGATATTGATGGCAGAAGGAAAGCCTAGCCTATCGGTCATTATCCCCACTTACAACGAGAAGGGAAACATGTCCCTGCTCATACCCCGTCTTTGCGATATCCTATCGAAGGGATCCATCAGCTTCGAGATATTGGTCATGGATGATTCCTCCCCGGACGGGACGGCCGCCGAGGTCGAGAGGATATCGAAGGACCATCCCGAGGCGAGATGTATCAAGCGGGAGGCGGACCATGGTCTCTCTCCTGCGGTAATTGAGGGTTTTCACCTATCAAGGGGGGAGGTCCTCCTCGTGATGGATGCGGACCTCTCCCATCCTCCGGAGGTCGTCCCCCAGATGTATCGGGCCATTGCTCATGAAGGGGCGGATATCGCTGTAGGCTCAAGGCATGTCAAAGGAGGCGGCATCGAAGAGTGGCCCCTTCACAGGAGGATAATATCGAAGGGTGCGGCGTTCATGTCGAGACCTCTGACCAGAGTGTCGGACCCCATGTCAGGTTTCTTCGCAATGAGACCGGATGTGATACGCGAAGCTCCCTTGAAAGCGAAAGGATACAAGATCCTTCTCGAAATACTCGTCAAGGGCAGGTACGGCAAACTGAAGGAGGTACCCATCGTATTCAAGAACAGAGAGGTGGGAGAATCCAAGCTGGGAAGCAGGGTCATCCTCAATTATCTGGTTCATCTCCTGCAGCTGTATCTGCACCCCGGTTCCGCACCACTCCTGAAATTCCTTGCTGTTGGTGGATCAGGTTTGATCGTCGATATTGGGGCCCTGTCCCTATTGCTGTTGACATTCGGGGACGGTATGATCGAAATAAGAGGCAACCTCCATCTCAGGTCCTTTTACCTCTTTCAGGGTGCGTCGTTCATTGCGGCCCTTACCTGGAACTTCCTGTGGAACAGGTATTGGACCTTCGCTGCATCCTCCGGCTCTGGGGTGGCCCAATATGTCAAGTTCTTCATTGTGGCATCAGCGGCTTTCGCCATGAGAAGTATGCTCCTCTATATAGGGGTGGACATCATGGGGGTCAGAGGGGTGCCTGGATATCAGATACTCCTGTTCTTCGTGATAGTCATCGTTACCGCCTTTAACTATCTGGGATCGAAGCTATGGGCCTTCAAATAAGGTGTAAGCCGATCACTGCCCCGAAAGCATGATCAAGGCCATGATCGATCGAGCCCAAATAAAGTAATACTTATTAGCGACCAGGGTTTTATATGCGCCATGAAAGGAAGGCATAGCATCCCTATGGCCGCAGCGTTGATCTTCCTAATAGGTAATTGCATCATCCCCGCATCTAATGCGGCATCCGCCTTCATCGTAAGGATAGAAATTGCCCAGGACATCATCTACTTTGATGTGAGCCCCGATGGCAACGGCTCCGCATCCGTATCGATACGGATCTATCTGCCGTATCCGAACAATCCACTGATGGAAAGGGTGGATGTGGTGATAGAGGCCGCTCGCCCCTCGTTCCTGAACATATATCTCTCGACCAATGAGATCAGTCTGAGCAGGGAAAGCCCCGAAGCGACGGTCTTGGGTAACATGACCGTTGCTCCCTCCACCTCCTCTTTACTGAGAGGCGACCTGGTCATAAGCGGGACCGCAAGGATGTATCCTTCCGGTGCGACCGTTCCTGTGGAGGGGGACAGCTCTAGCATCAATATACAGCCTTATTACGGAGCGGACCTGTATTTTCCAACTCCGTTCGGAAAGATGTCCGAGGGTGAGACCCTCACATTCCCCATGAGGATAAACAACACCGGGAACGCCAACGATGCGTATAAATTATCCGTTATCGACGAAGAGGTCCTGAAGGAGACGGGAATACACGTCAAACTCGATCAGGACATCATCGAGGTTCCCGAAGGCGGGTCCGTTCTGGTCGATGTCATCGTGAGCGCAAGCGGGGCCAGAAGAGGGAATTACTTCATCAGGGTCGAGGCGAACTCGAACGGAAAAGGCACATCCGATCCGGAGGAGAGCATCGCTGCCCTGACGATAACCGTTGAGAAAAGGGCGATCTCCTTTTTGCAGGACACGGTCTTTTCGAACCTCTATTTCATTTGGGGGACCTTGGCGGTACTGGTAGCTTTGCTCGGTTTCATCTCATACGGCTCTATCCGCCTTTATCGACATATCAAGTGGAAGAGGGATTTCGAAAGGATCGTCAGCGCCTCCATTCACGAACGCGATTGAGATCACTCTTCGAACTCTTCCTCGAACTCCATCTCATCCTCTTCAGAGTCCTCGAAAATGGACCCGCAGTTGGGGCAGGATTCGTCGTCAAGGTTGACCAGTTCGCCGCATTCCGAGCAAACCCTCATGTCCTCGATATCCTCGTCCTCGATGGCTTCGAGGGTGTCGATGGATCCCTTCTCCTCGATCATGGCCTCCCTTTCTCCCCCTCTCGCGATCTCAGGCGGGGCGTTCGTCGGCAGCTTCAACATACCCGTGTAAACGGAATACATGGCAGCCCCGATGACGAGGATGAGCAAAATGAGTATTATGATCAATATCAGCTCCAGTGAGCTCAATCCTCCGTTCTCGTCCTCTACGTTCTTCCATCTGTTCCTGTCGTAGGGGAAAGCGTCAAGCTCGTTAGGGATCCCGTCCCCGTCTATGTCAGGGTCCGAATTGTCCCCGATACCGTCCCCATCGGTGTCCCTCCATTCAGTAGGATCAAGGTAGAAAAAGACGCCCTTGGAGGTCCCGTTGGGATAAAGTGACATATACTGCGGTTCATGGGTGTCAGGCCAACCGTCCCCATCGGAATCCCAGATGATGCCGGGGTCCTCTCCATTCGTTTCTTTGGGGGTATATTTTATGCTCAACGTCAACGGGTTACCTTTTGCCCCTTCCGAATCGATCGGGGTGATGGTGACGGAGATGTTCACCCTGTTCGGATAGCTCCAGGTGGTGGGCGTTTTGTACAGGTAGTCGGAGTTACCTCCAACGGGGATCCCCTCGATGGTCCAGTCGAATTCGAAGATCACGTAATCCGAATCCGGGTCGAAATGCTCGATGTCGGTAGCCCTGATGTAAAGTGCCTCCTCGTCGAGGACCGAGGGATCGAATCCTGCAGAGATGATCCGCGGAGGCGAGTTCACGATCGTGATAGTATCGGTCACTATCTCGCTTCTATCGTATCCATCGAACACCCAGGCCTTGACACCTATGACATCGCCCTTGGAGAAGAAGGAGTGGTCGAGTATCGGGGAGTCCGGAGCATTCAGAACGATCCAAGAACCCGCGCCACCAACCTTCTTCTCCCACATATAGTGGAAGGTCACGAGTGAAGTGTCCGGGTCGTTCCATTCCCCGAGAACGGCTTTCAGATCGGTATCCGTATATGGTGTCTGGGGGGTCAGTGAGACCCCGGAAAGCGTTGGGGCCATGTTGCGAACGATCACGATCGGGGATGACACGGGGTGGCCGAACTTGTTCGTCCCGAATGAGAGAGGGTCGGCTGGATATACCGTGAAGTTCCATATCTGGCCCGCTGTGACTTCATTTATAACTGTTATCCCGTCATACTGGGGGGCTCTCTCGCCGTTCAACCACCAGAATATCCTCTTAGTGGCCGGCTCCGAATCGCCGTCCACGTCGAAGTAATCCCATGTGGCGACTATGGTATCTCCGCTGTAGGGTGTTGTCGAATCCCTCCCCTGGACAAGGATCCTGGGGTTCGAGGCTATCGGAACATCGTTTACGGGGATAACGTTTATGTTTATCGGATATGTGGAGGATTTTCCATGGGGATCGGTCGCGCTCAGCATTATGACCCCCATTCCGTTCCAGTCCTTCTCAAGAACGATGTCGAGAAAGGTACCCTCCAACACGGGTGTGATCTGAGGAGTGAGGCTTTCCACAGAGAAAACCAGAAGTGGGAGGTCCTGAGGTGTATCGGTGAACCAGCCGGAGATGTCCTCCGGGCCGTCCCTCAGTCCGCTGTCCTCCATGGCATTGAGGTTGCTCTTGAAGAATTGTGTCTTCACAGGTGCTTGATATGCGTTGAGGAATATCTCCCTTCTTTCCAGGTGCATGAACTGGAAAGATCCTCTTTCATCCTGGTATTCGATGATCACGGAAGTCGATATGAACCTCCTATCAACGTTATCGTAGTGGACCACATATGATACGAAGGCCTTCTCCAGATAATGACCGTCGTCCTGTCCGACGTAGTAGCTTGTCGTTCGGGCATCGTTCCCGGCTCCCTGTGTGATGTTGAAATAGAATTCGACGCCCTTATCCAATTCGTCGATGACCTTCGCTGCGATCGTATAACCGACCTCGACCCGGTATCCGTCGTTGGCAACCTCGATATCTGTCTCGTCTATATCGCAATCGGTCATAGTGATATTTCCACCTTCGGCAACGATGCCTTTTTGTCCCTGCGAGAAGTTGCTTTCGATCACATGAATGGTTGTGCTGGAATTGAGAAGATGGATCCCGATCCCGTTGTTCTCGAAATTCGACCCCTGGACCGTTATAGGGCCTTTGGGATCGAGTATCAGGATGCCTACTGGGGAATCGAAGAAATGGGAACCGCTTATGGTCCCCATGGACCTCTGTGCATGGATCGCAGCGTCGGTCATATCGAAAAGAGCCGTATCCTTGATATCGAAGGTCGTGTTGATAAGGTATAAGGTCGATCCGCCATGTTCCATGGAAACTCCGTCCAGGGACAGCAACATCGAATCAATAACTTCGAAACCGATGCAATTCTCAAGGCCCCCTCCTATCATGCGGAAGGTGGACATGTTTCCAACGTTTAGTTCGAAATAGTGGTCGCTCCTTGCTGGCCTTATCTTAACATCCCTCATCTCGAGCTGTGCGTAGGGCGCGACCGTGATACTGTTCCCGTCCTTTAGTAAAACGAACTCCACGTTACGGACACTGGGCGAGACCGCGGAGATGACGACGATATCCATATTTCCCCTTAAGCTGCCTTGGGTAAGTTCCGCCCCGGCCTGGTCCAGCGAGGTCATCCTCCAGAATATATGCACTCCGGAGGGAGATGACAGGTCCAGAAGCGTGTTGGAATGCAGGCTCATGTTCCCCAGCTTGACCTCGATGGTACCGGTTATGGATGTGGGGTCGGTCGTTATGACCAATCCGTTCCCGTTGTTCTCATAGCATTGTACCATTGATAGTGAGAAGTATTCGTTGTTCGCACCGAGCAAGGTCGCTGATGCGAGGTGTATTTCGATACCATCCTGGCCGTTGCTGGCAGAATAGGAGTTCCTGAGAACTCTTATGTCGACATCCCAAAGCGTTATGCCGTTCCCGTTGTTGGACCTTACCTGAACGTTGGTCGCGTTCAAGGACCCGCTCTGAACGAATAGGCCGTCATCCATATTGTTCGAGACCTCGCTCCATTGCGATGGGGATACCGATTGGACGAAGATTATATCGGCGCTCCTTGCGAACACTCCCCTTCCCATATTGCCGTTGAACTTTGAGGACATGATCGATACCGTGGATGAGGGAGCGACATCCAAACCCATTCTGTTATTCATTGATTCGACCTCGTCAAGCTCGACCTGGGACCCGATGCCTATGGCCACTCCTATATCGAGGTTGTACGAGATCTTGACCTGGTACATTTGGAGATTTGAGGATTGGCCAAGCGCCACCCCCTCCTTGCCGTTACCTTTGACCTCCGAATTCGGACCTTTATACAGGATCTCGGCATTGCTTCCCGTGAACAATCCCGCTCCTTTGCAGTCCACGATCGATGTCGAATATATCCTGACGTCTCTGGGTATGGGAACGTAGATCCCATCGAGGTCCATTTCAGCGATCCGGCTTATGCCGGTGAAGTTCACCGTCGATCCGGCCGGCAGCCTCGTCAATGCGATCCCGTGTACCGGCCCGCCCGTGATATTACCCTGCAAGAGCAGAGACACGCTCCCCGATCCGGGTATGTCTATCGTCACTGCTCCCACACCGCTGTCCCGGGTCCATGTGTATGTTTTGGTCGAGGAGAGATCGTAAGAGGTCAATCTAACGGCCCAATGGGAGTTCGCGACTCCTCCGACACGTATCGCGGGCCCGGTGTGACCCTCGACCTTGGTGCGCCGAAGTTCCAATTCCTTTTGGAATGGATAATTGTTGGGCAAATGGAAATCAATGCCCTGGGTCTTGACGCTGGCTTCGACCCCATCTATTCTCAGGTGCGCACCCTGGGACAACAAGCCCGTATTGGCGTTGGAGAGTGTGCCGTCCAGGATCAGCATCCTTCCTCCCGTGACATGAATGGAATAGGTCAGGTTTTTTCCCAGAGAACCCACTCTGGTGTTGTCCAGTTTGGTGGTGGCCCAGTCATCGCCGGCCGTGAACCTGGAGAGAATTCCGATGCCCCCCTCCTTATAACAATTGATGTTGGAATTACGCAGATGGACCGATGAGTTATCGAGCAGCATCCCCAGATATGCGGGAGAGTCCTGGCCGGGATAACCCGTCATAAGGTCGTTGATGTCTATCATCCCGCTGTTGTATATCTCCACGAAGGTACGGCTCGCGTTCTTGATAGATACCGACCTTATCAACATTCCATTTCCTGTAACTGGCGTCCATGTGTTCGATCCAGTAGGCGCCAACGTCTCGGCTCTGGAGGCATCCCCATAGCTTGGCCTCTGGATATATGCAGCTCCCGTTCCGGCATCCAACGTAGACCAGGATATTCTAAAACTGGTCTGGATGGGAGTGGATGAGATGTCGATCTTGGCCCCATCCCCGTTGGTCCACTGAGAGGATACCGCGCTGTGCTTGTCGAAGGAGGAGAGCGTATTCCATGTATCTCCTCCGGTCAGATATTCGACCTTCAATCTCGCATTGCTCGATCTGGAATCGATGAAGTAAGGGACCTTGATATATGGGTTCGTGGAAGGTGCCCAGGACGTCCTATCCAGTGCGAACTGATAAGATGAGTTGGAATCCCCCGCGTAGTAAACGGTCCCGTTTAGATGATCGGTCCAGACGGACGCGTTCCTTATAAGCAAAGGAGTATCCCCCGATCCCTCGGACACCAGGCCGTTGATCAGTACCGGATTAGTGCTCCAGGTGTGGTTGAGATCGATCATTAGCCCTCCTCCGGATGAGGCCTGGGTCATGTTCGAATCCATTATCGCGACGCCTTGTGAGCGGATCTGGAAATAGTTCTTCAGGTCCACGATCTCGACCGAGTCCAGCATACCGGTGTTTAGGGTTAAGGAATGTGATAGTGTGTTCATCCCACAGCGGATCGTGGTGTTCCTGATGTAGAGGGAGGACCCCCTCTGCGAGATAATCTCGTAATCGACTCCGACCGAGCTTATTATCGAAATGGAACTGGCATTGCCTGGCCCATCCATTAGGAAGCTGCCCCCCTTCTCCACTATGAGGGTCTGGGAATCCCCAGAGAATGAGAGGGTGCAGTTGTAGAGGTCGAAAGTGCCGCCCGTTAGGATTCTGGTGTTCGATATGAATACGGAGGTGTTCACATAGCTTACATGTGAATCGATGTCCAGGTCAGAAAGGAAGTGGGCGCTGTGGAATGTTTTCGAAACGGCCGTTGTCTGGTTGAACCTGTCAATGGCGACGATCTCCAACAAATGGTCCCCATGGGTCGAAGGAGTGGTTATGGCATTCCCCTGCCAGTTGTTCCACGTAGAGCTGTTCCATCTGTATCTGGTGTTCGACCCGGTCTTGAAATAGGCCCCATCCGCGTCCGGGTCAGTATCCTCGACCGTCAATTGGAATGTGGTCGATGGCTTGAAGTATATTTCGCCGTCAAGCTCCCTGACGTTCGATGGGTTGAGGCTAAAGCCGATACTTGGTCCGTCGGCATCTACCTTAAAATTACCCAAGGATTGAACGCTTGGCTCGAGCCGCAACACTGTGACGACGTAATTGTCCCTGGCACCGATCTCCGCTCCGACGTTCCCGGAAGAGATGTATGAGAAATTGCTCAGAGTGCTGTTGATCGTGATATTTCCGGTGAATCCCTTTCCAGACCCTGAATAGTTCAGCTCCAAGGTGAATCTGAAGGCCAAGGAGTCATCTTCGTCCCTTGCTTCGATATCCACGGCAAGCCTGTCGGTGGTTACAAGGGGAGAGGATTCGTTATAGACAAGTAACTCGATAACGTCTCCATCGCCCACGAACGTGCTGTTGGATATCGATCCCTTGTAAGGGCCGAATATCTTCTCCATCTCAAGGTCTACCGCCCTTTTGTATACATCCGGTGCTGCGTCCGTTCCACTATTGGGCATCAGTGCGAGGATCAATATCATCGCCATGAATGCTATGGATACCGTCACGACGGCGGCCCCGAAGGAAAAATACTCTTCGCGTTTCATCCGATTCCTCCATGATGTCGTTACATTACATCGTGGATATTGGTAACTGGCGACTTCCATATTGTTGAACCTATTTTAATTATTAGGTCAGGTTTCTTAAGAAGGATACCGTTGAGTCCTTAGTTGATCTTCTTCAAGGCCCTCAACTTATTGTATCGGGGAAGGTAAAGCCTGTAGATCGATGTTAGGATGAAGATCGCCGCATACGCGGAGAACGCGAGCAGGATCATTATCAGGAGTATGAATTCCCTTATCGAGGGGATGTTGACCAGGAAGACTGCGGTCAGGCCCATTATCATCGTTGTAGTGGCCTCGATGAACGTCCAACCGGATGTCTCAGCTGCATATCTCACTCCCTCGAGCGAGAGCCCCCTCTCCCTGACCCGCTCTGTGATGTGAATGGAGAAATCCACTCCTGTCCCTACGATGATGGATCCGATCAGAGCCGTGAAAAGGTTCAGGTCTCCCGAGAACATGTTCTGACCAGGCCTTATGATGTCCTCTATCGAGGCCACTCCCCAAATGGCGAAATACTGCCAGAAGACCACGAAGGTCACTGGTATCACCGTAACGAGGGCGATCCTCCATGATTTTAGAACAAGAGATAGCAGGAGGAACACAAGCAATATTGCGATTATCGTGGATTGGTTGGCGTTCGCCACGAGGAGATTGTTGATCGTTACGAGGACCTTTCCGAATCCGGTAAGGGGCGATGCTGTGGTCTTACTTCCCGCGCTTTCCTTCACCTGGACATCGAATATCCCGTCAATAACATCGTCCATCTCGTTCACGGCGACCTCCGTCTCTATGATATCCATGTTCGGCATGTTGATGTATGCGAGTGTCTTGGAATAATCATCATTTATTAGCATCGACCTCAGTTCGACGCCCATGGAATCGTAGAATACATTGATCAGGAAAAGGCTTGGTTCAACTCCCAGAAGGAGCTTGATAGCCGCGTTGTCGTCCGGTACGGTGTTGATCGCGTCCCAGAAGCTTTTACCGATAACATTGGACCGTACCCACTCGTCTATCATCCTCTCCGGGTCCTCTATGATGAGTCCGGGCGCATTCCTGATAACATCGAGAAAGGACTTGTACCAGGTCGAGTTCGTAAAATCGGGGACGTTCACCATCATCATTATATCAACGATGGAAATGGATTGGGCCATCTCAACTCCGTCTGGGCCGTTCGTTCGGTTACCCAGCGTCTCCAGGTCATGAAGAAGGGAAATGTCCTTGATGGAATTATCGACAAAGTCATCGATCCCGTCGGCATTCGTGTCCTTGGTCGGCTGACCTCTTATGATCAGGAGCCCTATCTGTCCGGAACCGAAGGTATCCGACTGCTCACGCATCTTCTGTACCACTGGTTCGTCCTGTGGGGATAACTTGATGTAATCCATGTTTGCCTTGACCATGCCCATGCCGCCTATCTTGGCTCCGGTACCGGGTATGTCGAAAGCGGGAGCGAGGGATATCGATATGATGGCGAGCACCATCCCCCCCAATATGATCTTACGGCTGTGATTGAGGGGGATATCGCCCATTTTTCTTGAGCGGGGTTTCGATCCTCCTGAACGTTTTCCTGATTCCTTTGTATAGTTCAGCCATATCACGAGGGAAGGGGTCATGATCATCGTGGTTAGATAGCAGAACAATATGCCCGTCGAGAGCCCGAAACCGAGGACCTGCATCGTTGCCAGGTCAACGGTGAGCATCGATCCAAAACCGAAAGCCGTCGTCATGGCGGAAAGGAAGATGGCCTTTCCAGTGGTCCTTATCGCGGCCCGGATCCTCAGCTCCTTGTCCTTGATGGAGATCTCCTCCGAATATCGGTTCGCGATGTACAGGCCGTAGGCTACGCCTAAGGCGATCAATATCGGCGCGACCAATACGACCTGCGGTGTCAGCACGTCCATCGCAAGTCCCAGAAGGCCATAGGTCATTATCAGGGACACTGTCACAGGGGCCATCGTGATTATCCATATCTTCCACGTTCTGTGGAAGATCAGAAGCGACGCGCACACCATCACCATCGCCCATGGCAGAACCGTCTTCATCTCGCTCATGGTCCGATCTGAGATCATCCTCGCCAGAGGTGTCGGGCCGGTCAGCGTCATCCTGGAGTTTACATCGCCGTTGTTGTATCTCTCCAACCATTCGCCAGTTGTATCCTGGCTTCCGGGGCGGACCCCGGTGTCAACGAAATACGGTTCGATCAAGCTGTTGATCCTTTTTAATAGCGTTCTCTCATCGATGCTCTTCGAGAGGCCGAGCATGATCAGAGCGGAATCGTATATGCCGTCGTTGTTGATATCTGCCACCAATGCGTTGAGCTGGTTCGGAGGGATGCGGTAGAAGAGCTCGTCGATCATCCGCTGATCAGTGGGTATAGAATAATTGCCAATGAACGATCCGTCCTGCGCATCGAATTCGATGTTGTAGGGGATGTTCCCAATCACCGCTTGGCTAGTGGCGTTGGTGAGGTTATGGAGGGTCTTTATTATCGTGGATATTGAGAAAACGTAATTTATGCCGTCGTTCGAACCGCGGTCCTCCTTTTGGGGGTTTAGCGCCTCTTCTATCCTGGACATCTCTATTAGGACGTTGTAGTCGGTGATATTCGTCTCATCAGTTGGGTCGAACTTGTTCTGGGTCTCGATCATCAGGGTCGCCAGGTCCGTAGACCAGTCGATCTTGACCTCGGCGAGGACCTTTTCCGCGTCGGATCCGCCCGGAAGATAGACCTCGAAATCACCCCTTATCTTGGACTGCATCGCTATCAATCGGTCCTCATCATCGCTGCCGATGTAATCGTTGCCGATCACTCCGAAATAACCCAGGGAGAGGCCAATGAGAATTATCAGGATGAAGCTCAGGACCCTGTATTTTAGTATGCCCTCCATAAGAGCGTCGGCCGGTTTAGCACGAAACATCCTCTGAGTGTACTCCTCGCCCCTATCATCCAGGTCCTCGAGCCTTCTCCTCGCATCCTTGATGAACTTGCGGGCGCGGCTTCGATATTCGGGTGTTCTGTCCCCGATATCCGAAACGACACGGTCCAGAGTCTCATCCACCTTGTATGGAGGGCCCTCTCTGCCCGGTCTACCACCAGTCCGGCCACGATACGGTCCGGATCCCGATCCATCGTCGTTTTCGGCCACGTCCACACCTGAACTGAACGAGGCCTTAATCGATGTTAAGTATAAAATAGGATGCGGTCCAGATTCAGTCCTTCTCGATCCTCTTCCTGGCGATCCTGGAGTAAAAATATCCGGCTATCAGGGAAAGGACGATGCCGAAGATAAGGCCATACACGGCGCTGTATTGAAGCGGCTGTTTGAATAGATGTTTGGCCAGTTCGAATATGTAGAACATCCCGATCGAAGCGGGAACAATGATCAGAGCGAGCATGGAACTGGCGCTCAGCCACAACTGCATCGGGGTCAGTAACGCCCTTTTGGGAGCGTTGATGACCTTGTTTGCCTTCTCTACCATGTGATATCTCCGGATGATAGGTTAGGGGGGGAACAATCAAACGTTAATTAAATACTTGCCGGATTTCGGATGTGGATCGTCATCACATGCAGTACCTGCCACTCTTTAGGAGGCTGTCATACCCCATCATGTTGTTCTCCATATCAGGCCCGGAATCATCCATGGTCTCCATGTGTATCATCATCTCAACAAGCATGTTGACCATCTCGCGAAGTTCCCTGACCTCCGTCCGGAGCTCCTCGATGGACTTGATCATCTTCTCCTCATCTCGGGTCATGGGATCGCTTCCTTCAGTGGGTGCCTGGCCTCTAAGCCGGTCTGCTCCGCGATATATGTAGACTTGAGAACGTATATCAAGGTTTTGGTATATTACATAAATTGTGGTAGAACACGAACGGGGCATGATTGAAATAAGCGCAAAGTCCATACGGGTGAGATGCCCGTCCATGATGTTGATGTCGCTGTTCAAATCGTTCAGAGGCACCATAAGCGCTTCGACCCCGATCATAATATGCGATCAATAGAGGCCGCCGTAGAAACGTCAACATCCAATATCCTGGTGTTTCCCGAGATGTTCCTTACCGGATATGGTCTAGGCAGGGACGTCTTCAAGCATTCATTAGACCGCGAGGGGCCGGTGATCGGGGCCCTTTCCTCCTTATCGCGTGATTCAGGCAAGGTCATCATCGCCGGATTCCCGGAAAAGAGCCCTTCCATCAGGGGCCAGGTGCACAACACTGCAGGGATCTTCCTACCGGAAGGAAGGGTCGAATATTACAGAAAGTTGCATCTGGTCGATTTCGACCCGTTCGAGGAGTGGGCATACTTCACACCGGGGAAGGCCCCTTTGATGTTCGAGTTCAAGGGGTTAAGGTTCGGAGTCCTCATCTGCTACGATATATTCTTTCCGGAGCTGTGCAAGTATTACGCATTGAACGGAGCGGATGCACTGGTCTGCATCTCCGCATCTCCCAACACTACAAGACCCTTTTTCGAATCGATAATGACTGCCAGGGCCATTGAGAACACATGCTATTTCATCTATTCCAACATGGTCGGGCCGGACGGGAGAATGGTATTCTGGGGTGGAGGCACCGTTCTTGATCCAAGAGGTGCGGTGATGGCCAAGGGGAAATACTTCGAGGATGACGATATCACCTCATCCCTTTCCCGAGAAACTCTGATCGAATCCAGGCATCACCGTCCGACCATCAGGGATACGGGCCCGGAAATATATGAGAGGATCATCAGAACGATAAAAGGGGAAAGGGAAACTACCGGGGATTGAAGTGTCAGTTTTATCTATGATGAAATGAATAGAAGATAAAGGATCGTATCGGAGTTGTAATGATGGGTCTGTTCAAGAGAAGGTCGAAAAAGCTTGAATACGAGCCAATGGGCGTGAAGGAGGGACTTACCGAGATGAAGGACCTCTCCGAGCAGATAATCGACCTTTCCTACGCGGCGATACTGTTCGACAGCAAGGATATTGGAAGGCAGGTAGGCGAGCTCGAGGAGGAGTTGGACCGCCTGCTACACATCGTCAGGATCGGCGTGCTGCTCGCGGCCAGGACCAGGGAGGAGGCCGAACAGCTCGCGGGCATCCTTCAGGTGGCCAACGCGGCAGAGAGGATCGGGAACGCCTCCGAGGACCTGGTCGAGATACTGGATTCCGACATCGAGTTCAGGCCCTTCGCCCCGTTCTTTCTAAAAGAGGCGGAGGAGAAGATTTGGGCCCTCAGGGTAGTGAGCGATTCGGACCTTTGCAGGAGAAATGTGGGGGATCTCGGAATAGAGGCGGAGACAGGTGCCAGGATCATCGCCATAAGGAGGGGTACCAAATGGATATACGAGATAGAGGGGGACAGGTTGATAAAGGCTGGCGATGTGCTCATAGTCAGAGGTGTCGAGGACGGACTGAAGGAATTGAAGGCCTATGCCAGAGGTGAGATCGGATGGGGGAAGTACGAGAGATGAGCGATCCTTTCGAGGAGATAATGGACATTTTCCTTGAGATGAAGGACACGTCCGAGCTGATGGTGGACCTTTCATATTCCGCTCTTCTCTACAACAGCAAGGAGATCGCCCGGGAGGTGGAACATCTCGGTGATGAGGTGTCCGAGCTCTCTTCCAGGCTACAGAAGATAGCGATAGAGGAGATGTCCTGTGGATCCTCGGATGCGACGCTGATGGCATTGCATCTGTGCAATTATGTCAACTCGATAGCAAGGGCGGCGCTCTCGATCTCAGAGGTTGTGACGAGGGAGATCGAACCGCACCCGATATTGAAGGAATCCATACGAGAGGGCGATATCGGAATATTCAGGAGGGAGGTGGATACTGGCTCGGTACTCGATGGAGTTTCGCTTGGAGCTGCCAGGCTCGCCTCGGAGACTGGGATGTGGGTAATCGCGATCCGGAGAGGCAGGAGATGGATATACGGTCCGGAGAGGGACCAGGTCATCAAGGGAGGGGATATTCTATTTTTCAGAGGCCCTCACGACGGTGCGAAGAAACTTAAGAAAATGGTCAGGAATAGAAAGCGATCGGCGATGTGAAAGTTTAAAAAGAGGTAGCGCTTTCAACCCTCTCCCGCATGCGGGTGTAGTGTAGCCTGGTATCACTTTAGCTTGCCAAGCTAAAAACTCGGGTTCAAATCCCGGCGCCCGCACCATTTTTATTTTGTATAGCACTCATTGACGAGAGGGATTTGAACCCCACGAATCGTTTACTAAACGTTCCGGGTTCTCGTGAGATGCGTATTCCTCTTTGACGATAAGCAGCTCACGAGATGCGGAAAGACCATCGGTCTTTCCAAGTATCAAATCCCGGCGCCCGCACTCTTTTTCTTTCGTCGATGCTTAACGCTACGAAAAAGAGTGCTTCAAGATAATTCGATACGAAAAATGCCAAATTACACTTGCTCTCTGGCATTTTCCTGGCCCTTTGGATCTGAATTATCGTCAATGAGAGGACGATCCAAAAGTCCCGGCGCCCGCACTCTTTTTCTTTCGTCGATCCTTAACGTTCCGAAAAAGAGTGCTTCAAGATAATTCGATACGAAAAATGCCAAATTACACTTGCTCTCTGGCATTTTCCTGGCCCTTTGGATCTGAATCATCGTCAATGAGAGGACGATCCAAAGTTCCCGGCGCCCGCACCATTTTTATTTTGTATAGCACTCATTGATGAAAGGTATCCGAACCCCGCCACATATTAAATCGATGATGGTCATACCAATGATGAGATCATGTCGGAACATCATAGAGTCGCCATTGTGACCGGAGGTAGGAAGCGATTGGGATCCCATATGTCGAAAGTATTATTGAATAGGGGATATCGTGTCTTCATAACCACAAGGCGAGAAAGTGGTCCCGAACTCGAAAGGGCTATATCAGAGGGGTTCGGGGTCCTCCATGGCGATCCCGGGTCCGAGACCGATGCGAGATCTATGGTAGAGCAGGTGGAGAACGAGGCGGGACGCCTGGACCTCCTTGTCAATAACGCCTCGAGCTATTTCGAGGGTTCACTTCTCGATATGAGCGAGTGTGAGTTCCGCGCGGCAATCGAAGGCTCCATCTATCCCGTATTCTTCATGTCTCGCGCAGCCATCGAAGCGATGTATCGGAGATGTGTGGGAAGGATCGTGAACATCGGCTTTGCTGGAACAGGAATGAACATGGGTTACAGGATGGTGGCTGCACACGGGGCGGCCAAGACCGCCGTGGCGGTATTGACCCGATCTTTAGCCCTGGAGCTTAAGGGATCCGGCATAAAGATGGCCCTTCTCTCTCCCGAGAGGATAGACTTGGGTGAGGAGGGTGCTAGTCGAGATCCGAGCATCGCATCATTGGAGCGGTTCATAGCCTCGTTCGAAGAAGTATTGAATGACGAACTGGTGGATGGAGAGGCCAAGGAGTTCATCATCTGATAGGCGGCAGCGAGAATATCGACCATTATTTCATATATCAGCTCATATGTCCGTGCTATCCGTGTTAGAGTTGATATTGCCGGTCCTCGGCACGATCATCGGACTTGGGATGTTGGTCGGAGGGGCCAACTTCCTCATAGAGGGGGCGGCGGGCCTAGCAAGAAAAATTGGGATCAGCGGCCATCTCATCGGCGTCACTCTCGTTGCGACCGCGACATCACTGCCCGAGCTTGCCACATCTGTCACCGCTTCGATAACGGGCTATAATGGGATCGCCGTTGGTAATGTGGTGGGGTCCAACGCCTTCAATGTGGGCGTAGTTCTAGCGGTCGGGGTGATCATCTTGCCGATACGCTCCGATAAGATGGTCATCAGGGATGGATGGGCCGTTATACTCGCAACGGCCCTCTTCGCTGTCGCCGCCATCGGAGGGATCCAGAGATGGGAAGCAGCGATGATCCTCCTCGCTTACATCGGATACACGATCTACCTTTTCAGAACGTCCAAACTATCGGCGGAGTTCATAGAGAAGACCCGTCCACTACCGCTTCTCCTAATAATGACTTTGATCGGCAGCATCCTGCTTTTCACCGGTTCTCCTATTCTTGTAAATTCCGCGGTCAGGCTTTCCGAACTGCTCAACGTTGAGGATACTTTTATTGGACTTTCCATAATCGCATTTGGCACCTCGCTCCCCGAACTTTTAACAGCCGTCATCGCAGCGATCAAGGGCCATGAGGGCATCGCCATCGGGAATGTACTGGGATCAAACCTGTTCAACATCCTCATGATAATCGGAGTGTCCGGCATAATAGACCCACTGGAGATCTCCCAGACCATGGCGGGCGGGATCATACCCGCGATGATGCTCGTGACCCTCATCGGGGTCATACTCAGCAGGAAGAGGATGGGACGGAAGGAGGGGTTCCTGCTGCTTTTGAGCTATGCGGCGTTCATGGCGATCGCGATCCCCTGGTAATCCTCTCTGATGATCAAGCCTCAACGAGTGTCGTTATAGACCCGGTCAGGGCCCAATCATTTCCGTTGTCCTCTTCGAAGGTGATGAGGCCGAAGGGCCCTCTTGATATGACGTCCCCCGCTTCGACGCATGTCACGGTGACGGTCCATTCACCGGACAAAGTAGGCCTGTCCTCGGGAGGGGTGTTGAAACTGATGGTCAGGCTTCCGGTGTATGATTCGGCATTGCATCCATCATACACTCTGCCTTCTGGCGAGGTCAGAACGATCCTGAACGAATCTGCCAGGTTCTCCCTGAACAATCCGCCGGCGGGCTCGTCCTGCCATGACAGGCTGAGGTTGAACCACATCGGCGTTCCAGGCACTTCCACAGTGATGATCTCGGAAGCACCCTCTTGTAGGTATCCGTTGGACCCTATCTGTATGAGGTTCTCCTCGTAAACGACGATGACATCATCCGTCTGGGAAGGGGGCGGGAAATATTCATTCGTTCCCATCATGAACGTCGATACCAATATTATTGGGATGAGGAGCATCGGTACTATGGCGGATCTCTTCCGGTCGAATATCCTCATGATGAATGGCTCGGTCGTTGCATAATCCTCGATCGAACCACCCTCCTGCATCATCCTGATCTTCTTGGACCTGTCTATGATCTCCCGGCCCCATGCTTTGTAGTAGATCATGAATCCGATGAGAAGCAGAAGGCCTATTGCGATAAGCAGGCCGTAGAAGAACCTGGGCCTCCCCATGCCCGCCCCTACGATGGTATATAGTCCTCCGAAGACGAAGGTTCCCCCAACAAGTCCGACCATGGACGAGAGGAAGTTCGTACCTATGTATGCCGAGACCTTCTCTTTGGGTGCCAGCTTCGAGACGAATGCGAGGTAACCGGGAGCGACCATGAACTCTCCTATGGAAACGATGATGATCCCGACGATCACAAGGATCCAATTCAAGGTCAGACCGATTATCGCAAGTCCTACCAGATAGAGTATGATCCCCGACATGACGACCTTCAGCGATTCCATCTTCTCCACGAACTTGCTTATCTTGAAACCCAGGAGTATTATGGTGGCGGGGTTGAATATCCCTAACATCATGGGGGTGAACCATATGGGGACCAGTTTGAAATTGAAAAGGGTCAACGGAAGGGCGTTCAGCATCGTGGAATATAGCGCCCAGAACCCTCCAATCAAAAGGACCATGACAACGAACTTCCCATCCCTGAAGGCGATGGAAATGTTCCTTCCCACGTCCTTGACGGTCCTGACCTGGCCTGTTCGGGGGACCTCTTTGAATATGAGTATGGCCGTGAATATATTAACGACCATGAATATGGAACCGACCCTGAACACGTAAGCGTAAACGGTAGGGTCGACGATCTTGGCGATCTCCATCAGGGTCCATATCGTTGGGAATACGGCCGCGGCGAAATTCACGATCCAGTAGTAGATACTGTAGGCATAGTTTCGGTCCTTGTCCGATGTGGATTTGGCCACTGTGGCCGAAACGAGGGGTTTGTACGAGCCGATGCCGATCCCCACGAGCATCACGGATAGAATTATCGTGACGGTGGAATTGGCGAACGAGAGGAACATATACGCGATAGAGAGCACGGAAAAGGCGAAGATTATCTGTTTTCGGTATCCCAGTTTCTCGGCGAGGGCCCCGCTCAGGATCGGAATACCGTACTGGAGCGGGTACATGAACATGGTGATCCATGCTGCCATGTAGAGGGGAACCCCGACGTTGTACTGGGCATGGATGACCAGAATGGGCATCATCAGATAGTATGCCCCTCTCTCCATGAGCTCGAAGCTCATGGCTGTCCAGTAAACGGCGGGGAACTTGCTATACGTATCTCGGAACCAACTGGTCGGGCTAGGCCATTTCATGGTGGAACCCAACCTTATTGCGGGTATGTATATAAAACAATCCTGATAGCGATGCGTCGTGAATGGCGAGAAAAAGGATTAATACGACCAGGTTTTTGTCGTTCGTGATCAGCTTCAGGAGAGTCATGCGTTGAAGGTTGATGGAGGAGGGGCCATATCGATGCTATTGGGGGTGATATTCCTCTGGAGCACGATAGAGGTGATCACCAAGGCCATCAATGATGATATGCATCCTCTATGGATCGCTTTTCTACGCTTCTTTCTCGGGGGATTGGTACTGGTCCCGGCCATCTGGATATATCGAAAGAAGGTGAACTGGAAGGAGACCCGGTTGAGGGATTGGACCCAGCTCATGCTCCTTTCAATGCTTGGCATAACGGCAACGTTCACCCTTTTCCATCTTGCGCTCGTCGGCATAAGCGCGTCCTCCGCGGCGACATTGATATCCACTGTGCCGTTGTTCATAGCCCCTTTGTCCCTTCTCATCCTCAAAGAGAGGATGGGCATCGTGGGAATGGCGGGGATCGTCCTCGGAGCCGCAGGGATCGTGATAATCTCGGTCTCTGAAGGGGGTGGGTTATCGTTCAATTCATCCCCTATAATGATCCTTTTCTCCGTTATATGCTTCTCCGTCTATTCGGTGATGATGAAGCCATTGAACAAAAGGATAGATCCTAGGGTCACGACCCCCATAAGCCTGATCGTGGGATCCCTGTTCATGATCCCGCTTCTTATGATAAGGGGGGCGTCGCTCGATATAGCCTCGATATCGGCGATGAGCTGGGCGGGGCTGCTGTTCATGTCCTTCATCTCAGTGGGGTTGGCCTACATGCTCTTCTTCATAGCCCTCGACAAGATCGAGGTGTCGAAGGGATCATCGTTCTTCTACCTCAAACCCATCATAGCCTCGTTCCTGGCATGGGCCTTTCTCTACGAGGCACCCTCCGCCGTGAGGGTTCTTTCGATTTTTTTGATATCCTTCTCTATATATCTGGTCGTTGCCGAGAAGGCCGTTAAGAGATTCATTCTTAGGTATCGCTCCGGCAAGGTTCAATAAAGAAGTAGCATATTATCCCCTATGCGGCTTTTCCCTTTCGATCTGCTCTCGGGGGCATTGCTGTGCCTTTCCGTGATAATGATCGCCCTTGGGATCATCGCATTCAGATACAGGAGAGGGATCGGGCCGCCGTTACTGTCTATATCGGGGGCTTTGATCCTCATCTATTCCTCCCTTGACATCCTGTCGAAAATAGGAACGCTGTTCGTTCCAGGATGGGTCAGGTATTTCATTATAGTCCTCGGTGTGATCATAGGGTTCTTGTCCATCGCCCTGTGGAGGAGATGATGTTGAAGGACCTGCTCGATCTCCCGGTTAGGAAAAGGATATTCGAGCATATCAGGGCCAATCCAGGGCTGCATTTCAGGGGGATCTCAAGGGACCTCGAAGTGGCGGTAGGGCAGCTAGATTTCCATATCAACGCCATGATCAAGGCCGAGATGATCACCTCCGAACATGTGGATGGACATGTCAGGTATTACGTTCGCGACAGTTTTTCGAGGGACGAGAAGAAGGCGCTATCCATTCTAAGGAGAGAGATCCCCCGTGGAATAGTCCTCTATCTGATCGAACATCCCGGATCGAATCCCAGCCGCATTCTGGAGAGCTTTTCATTCACGAGCGCGACTCTCTCCTATCACCTCAGGAGGCTTGAGGGGATGGGGATACTCCGAGCCGAAACGGTCGGCCGGGAAAGGTTCTATCACGTTGCCGAACCGGACCTGATGGGAACGCTTTTGGTGATGTACAAGACCAGTATATTCGACCGCATCATCGACTCCGTCCTTTGACGCTGCGGTAATATCTGTTCTTCTCCAAAACGACACCCTCGGACCCGTCCACTCTGATCCGGGATAGGAGGGCCAAAGAGACGACAACGACCATCATTGCGGATCCGAGACCGATGAGGAAGGATGCGATATGGTCCCTTACGTAGCTGATCCCTCCATCGATGACATGGCTTAGTTCGTTCACGAAGCTCTCGAACAGGGTTATCGTTGCTTCCGTGGATATGGAATCAGCGCCTTTTTCAAGGGTAGCTGACGTGTTCACGGACGTTTCGTCGTCAGATGGTGTTATCGTTATCTCGGCCGGGGCCTCCTCCCATGAGTTCGATGATCGGTATCTCATACGGCCTGCGCTCTCGATCCTTCCGAGATCGTCCTCCCTCTCCCCTATTATTCTAACTCCTCTGCCTTCCGCCTTGAACCCGGGCCCCCATTCATCAAAGGATTCCAGACGATAGGTGCTGCGTATCGTTAACATGCCGTCATCGGGTATGCCCTCGATATTTAGACGGTATCGGAGCTGTCCGCCTTCATGTGTCCATTCTAGCTCGAACTCGAGAGAAATGTTCACTGTTGAATTTCCAGGTCTCCATGAGGACGAAAGGTCATATCTTCCTATGGCCCCGCCGTTCTCATCATCGAGTTCGCTGTATGTCCAGTTCCTTTCGGCAATATCTATGAGATAATATCCGTCATCCCCCGACAATCCAACATCGGATATCCTCATCGTTATACCTTTTCCGTCCTTATCCGTTATCCCAATGTCCGGTCCGTTACGGGAATACCTGAACATCATCTCATTGCCGATATTCCTGCCCCCTTCCATCGCTCCCCAGGGATGGGGCGAACCTGATGGGCCACCAGGTGTTCCGTTTTGCCTCATTCCTTCATCGGAGCCCCGTCCTCCCATCGGATCATTGGCATTTGCCGAACCCGATAAAAGTAATATCGAGGCCAGGAGGATCGATGCCGCGATAGCCGCTTTTCTCATGTTCCTTAGTATATGTCGCGATATATAAGTCAAATATGGTACGATGCTCTAATCGAGATAGGGTTAACCACCATGAAGTATCGGGGCGTTCCGATATCTAGAGGACCGTACCACATCTAGAGCCGCGTTCCATAATCGGTTTAAGTATCGATGGTCCTGTCTCCTATGGGTTACGTGTAATGTGCCCAGGAGGAAAAAATGAAAACCAAAGCATTGGTCCTCGGCTCCCTTGCGGCGTTGGGGATCCTGATAGGGGTCGCCCTTATCTCTTCCGCAGCAGGTGCGATGGATGAAGGCTCGATCCTACGAGCGGCGGAGGGAACGCCTGCCTTGGAAAGGGTCCAAAAGACCATGGGGGCCCTTATCAGAGATCGTGCACGCTTGAAGGATAGGTCCTGCAGCGAGGGCGATCCAGGTGAGTTCGGGATGCAGGTTAGCGAGCTGGCGCGCGAGCAGAGCAAGGACGGTTCCTGCGATGAGGGTGAACCTGAGAACGCCCAGGATCGGTCCCGTGAGCAGAGCAAGGACGGCTCCTGCGATGAGAGCGAACCTGAGAATGTCCAGGATCGGTCCCGCGATCAGAGCAAGGACGGCTCCTGCGATGAGGGCGAACCTGGATCCTCAGAGGAGCCGTATGACCAGGAAGAACAGGATCGGTCCGGAACCCAGATCCAGGACAGGGATCGAGACCAGACAAACGGCGGGAACGGAGCCCAGAACAGGAACTCCGGAAACTAAAGTGAGGGCGGTATGCAGAGGTCCTTAACGGGCCTCTGCTGTATTTTCAAATTTTATTCCCTCATCCCCAAGCCTCTTCAATGCGGGTTCGTAGATAGCGGGGATCGTCGGGATCACAACACCCTTTGGAATATCCTTTTCCTTCAGCAGGATGTCCACACCTATCGCGGCCGGGATCCCTACGGTTCTGGACATTGCCGAGTCCCCTCCCGGGATCCCGAAATCTATCATGGTCGATAGCAGTGTCCTCTCTCCCTCCGGGAGCTTTACCTCGAAGCGGTGCTGGAGAACGATCATGTCCCGTTCCCCTTCCTTGTATTTCAGTCTTGATTCAAGGAGCTTCGAAAGAGCGTCCACGATGCTAGTGCGGTCCATCACGGGAGAATCAGATAGAAGCCCGAGCCACTCCAGGTTCGAGAGGGCCAGCTCATTATCGTACGTACTCAACAGCGATGCGATCCTGTCTCGAACTTCACCCTCTCCAGGTAACAACGAGTCCATCATTTCGAGGTAGGTGTCACCTTCGACCGGATGGTCCCCGAGCATGTCGATATCGTGAAGCCCTTTCCATGTGTCGCACCAGCCCTTGTTCCTTAGCGTCCCCCTGAGTATGGTCCTGGCCTCCGGGATCCCGTAAATTTCCGCATATGGGACGGAATCCCGATTGGGATAGCCCTCGAAGCTTCCCAGGCCGGGTATGTCGACGGTCTCGTAGTTGGCGAACAGTTCCTTTCCGGGGATCTCCTCGACCTTGCCGTTCCTTCTGAACCTAGCCTTGTTCCTCGAGGCGAGGACCACTCCCTTGGGGCTCCAGGAGAACTTGTAACCGAAAGGGTTGTCGTTAGCCTCGGGAGCAGGCAGCCCCCCGCAGTATGATACGAACTCCAGAACCTCACCCCCCTTTTCCTTGACGGCATCCATTATCCTCATGGCCTCCATGTGGTCTATGCCCGGGTCCAATCCTATCTCGTTCAGAAGGGTGATGCCCGAATCCTCGGCTTCTTGGTCCAGGTCCCTCATGGCATCGCTCACATATGAAGTGGTGATCAGATGCACACCCTCGGCTATGGCCGCTCTGGCGACATCCAGGTGATGGGTGTATGGAAGAAGGGAGACCACGGCATCGTGCTGGGAGACGATCTCCCTGAGGGAGGGGTCCGAATCGATGTCGAAACTCATGGCAAACCCCATCTTGCGCTCCCCTATCGCCTTTTGGGCCTTATCCAAGGTGCGGCTGGCGACCGTGAGAGAATATCCACAGCGGTCTATCAGGTATGAGATGAGGGGCTTTGAAACCAGCCCTGCCCCGAGTACCAGAACGCTCTTCATCTATCATTCCTCCTATTCAGGAGATCCTCCATGTACCTGTAACTCTCAGTGAAATCTCCCTTGAAAAGGATGAGGGCGTTCATCAGGGGTTTTGGGAGTTTGAGGTCCTTTAGCTCTCCATCGAAAGCGGCGTTCGCCAGGAACGGAATGAACTCCATCAGTTTCCCCCCGAAATATTCGGAGGCCTCTAAAGGGATCTCCGCCGGCAGGTTCTCCACCGCCATCACAACTGGGCCTGTTCCCTTCCATCCGGGGATATCCTTGTCCTCCCAGGGGTCATAAATGAATACCGGAGAGTCAGGAATGGTCGGCTTTATTGTCACTTCCATCGACCCCTCAATGTCGCAGCTGATGTCGCCGATGACCCTCAGTTTTGGGGACATATGGCCCGAGTAAAGGTCCTTGACCTGGGTCTTCGTCAGGAGGCGGGGATACTTTGGGTCCCAGTAGACGCAGTTTATTATAGCGGACATGTAGGGGACATAATCGATGAACCTGGACATGTATCCCTGCGGATGGTCATAATAATCCTGAAGGTCGAAGGCAGCGCCCTTCTCGACAGGTGAGTACATATCCTTCTCCTCGAAGACGACCTTGTAGATCACGTTACCAGTATCCTTCCTTTTCTTTAGAAGCGGTAGTTCCTCGGGTTTTACGTTGACGACGGGCAACAGGTCGAGCATCTCCTGGGCACCGCGTGAAACGTTCCCCGTTCCGGTTATTCCGACGACGAACGGCCTCACCGAGTATGGGATCCCGTAGGTGGCGATCAGCCTGCCGACCTGGGCCATGTGCTCCCTTGCGCCTTGAAGGTCAGAGTATTCATGAGCGGTCATTATCGAGGAGAATGGGTTCCTCACCCCCTCCCATTCAAGCCTCCTTCCCGCGGCCCATAGCGTATCTATGACGCCCGCCGCCCCGGCATGCCAGCCGAAGAATATCAATCGCCTGTTCCTTTCATCCGTTATCCTCTCGTAATCGATGAGCGTGCATTTTCGCTCTACGAGTTTTTCGAGCATCCTCATGTTGTGCTTCTGGCCTTTTATGGTGTGGGAGAAGAACAGGTATGTCTTGCCTTCCAGTATGTCGTGTATCGGAACCTCCTTGATCCCGAGGATGATATCACATCCGGACAGATCATGGGTCAGCTCAGCCCCCGCGTCCGAGTATTCCTCGTCCGGGAATACCCTGAGATCGGAGGGCTCGACAGCTACGGATATGTCCTGGTCGTTCCGAAGCCTCAATACGTTATCCGGGGTCAGCGGCGTCCGTCGTTCCCAACGGTTCTTCGTTTCCTTCCTGATGCATATCTTGTTGGGCATGTATATCGAAGGGTCAATGCCCAATTAGGATTAATAATAGACGCTGATGCATCATCTGTTGTACAGTGGGAGTGAATGGAACTTTGACTGGTATGCCTCTACCTGTTCGATCCAGGCCTCCATCGCTTCCTCCTTGGTGTCGAAGTATTCGATGGAGAAGAACACCGCATCTTCCGCAGGGGCCTTGCCGTCCGGGAGATGGTTGAACAGATGCTTCCTGATATTCCCACGGCCGATGAAGACCACCTTCTTGGAACGATCCGCAAGCTTGAAGACCCCCCATCTCTCCTCGACCTTTTCGATGTTCTTCTCGACATATGGGTAGAAGGTGAATTCCATTATCATGAAAGCACCAAAAATGTATGGTCGAGCAACTTAAAAAAACATTCGGTCAATTGACAAGCAGTTCCCCGGAACATCGGATCGCTCCAACGACCTCGCCTGATCGGGTCTTGACCGTCTGATCCCTGTATTTTTCTCCCATGCTCTCTCCTATCCTTATTAGAAGTTCGTCGAGGATATGATACGTCGCTGTCGTCAATGCCGGGTGGGACCCGTCCTCTATCTTGATCGCGATCCCAAGCCATCGCCCGTTGATGTTTGCCGCCAAGGCCTGGAGGCCCACCGCTCCGGCCTTGGCGAGCAGCCTGTGCGGGTGATCCTCCATCAGGTCCTTGTCGAACCTTCCGGTCCCCGAGACCATGTAAGGGTTCCCCATCATGGAATCGAATACTACCTGGCACTCCTCCTTCAAGGTATGGGAGCCCGGGTCCGCGATCCTTGCGAACTGAAGCGCCAGGTTTCGTATGGGGTATGCAAGGTTGGGGATCGAGCAGCCGTCGGGCGCTATGGTGACATTCTCTGGCTCCATATTGCCCAGGGAGCAGGCGACCTCAAGGACCGCCTTTTGGGCGGGATGGGAAGGGTCCAGGTATGTCCCGAGGTCCCATCCCATATATTTCGTCAAAGCGAGGGATCCCGCGTGCTTCCCCGAGCAGTTGTCGTGTATGGGGGAAAACTTCCCCCCGATCTCGAAGTTCGTGGGCTTGTGGAATGGCTCATGGCCCCCACATCCGAGCATGGCCTCGTCAATGCCAGACTTATTCAGTATGGACCTGACCGTTCGGATATGGTCCGGCTCGCCGGAATGCGATCCTGCGATGATGGCGATCTCCTCATTCGTGAGACCGTAGGCCTCGTGGACGCCGTGCTCCAATATCGGTATGGCCTGAATGGGTTTGAGGCAGGAGCGGGTGAAGGTGTAGTGATTTGGATCCCCGCTGCTCGCGATCAGGCGACCGGAGCTGTCAACGACGGCGGCATGGACATGATGAAGCGCCTCCACGATCCCGCCCCTATCTTCTATGACGATGTGAAGGCCCGGCTCACTCTTCGACCTGCGAATGTCATCGGAACGCATGCTTGACCCCAAGCCCGATCCCGGATAAAAACATATCAACGACTTTCCAGTATCTTCTCATCTGCCTCTCTTTTTGTAGGCCTGATAATTCTTGACGTCCTTCATCAAAGCCTTCCATCGGTCCCTCTCCGCAGCAGCAAGTGCTCTATCGGATCGGACCATGTTGTGACGGATCTCCTTCTGGAGCTTCAGGTAGCTCTCGTATCGATCCCGCGGCAGTTCGCCTGATGAGACGGCTTCAAGGACCGCGCAATCCGGCTCTCGGTCGTGCTTGCAGTCCTTGAACCTGCAACACGCAGCGAGCCTGGCTATGTCGGGAAACGCGTCTTCCAATGAGGAAGGATCCGCCCACAGTTGTATCTCCCGGATCCCCGGGTTGTCGATGATCATTGCCCCGGAGGGTAAGAGGAAAAGCTCCCTGGAAGTCGTGGTATGTCTTCCTTTTGATTTATGGTCACCCACAGGCGTCGTCGCCTGTCGGTCCGAACCGATCAGCCGGTTTATGAGCGTGGATTTGCCGGAACCGGAGGATCCCACGAGGCAGATGGTCCTGCCCTTTGGAAGGGAAATGCTCCCTACCCCCTGACCAATGAGGGCGCTGATGGTATGCACTGGAACGTTCCCCGCGGCAATTCTCACCTCGGTCAGATAGGGGGCGGGATCTTCGACCAGGTCGGCCTTGTTGAGGATGATGGAGCATTCGGCTCCAGATGCCGAGACCATCACGAGATACCTCTCGAGCCTTCTGATGTTGTAGTCGTGATCGAGGCCCATGACGACGAACACCTGGTCGATGTTGGAGGCCACGATCTGTTCGACCGTTCGTTTTCCGGGGGATCTTCTGCTGAGCGAGGACCTCCTCGGCATTACCATGACGATGACGTTGGCCCCTTCCAGTTCCTTGAAGACGACCCAATCCCCAACCACGGGCATTCCCTCGGGCAGGGATCGAAGCTTCTTGGAGGGCCTGCCCTGGACTTCGCCTTCGGAGGTCATCATCCTGAACCCGTCGGAGTTGACGATCCTCCCGATCCCGACGCCTTCAAGATCGAGATCCTCGAAGGCGGAGAGGATCCCCTCGTCCAGGCCGTATTCCTTGAGGTCCATGAACCGAAAAGGGGGATCCACTTATTATTATCGTTCCAAGGGAGAGGGTAGGTTTTTAATATCTACGGATATTTGTGGGCTCCCGACCGATCCTGCGAGGGTAGCCAAGCGGTTAACGGCGACAGACTCAAGATCTGTTCCTTAGTGGTTCGTCGGTTCGAATCCGGCCCCTCGCACCAATTTGTTACACAAATAGCGAGGGGCCTAATTCGAACCTTGGTTTCTTTGGAACGGTGACTTGGTGCATGCGATCATAGTTCCAAAGACCTGGAAAATGCCAACAGGCATTTTTCAAAGACGGATCCGGCCCCTCGCACCTATTTATTTATTATTTTAAGAGGGGCCGGGTTCGAACCTCGGTTCCTTGGGTTAGGATCGCTGGTTGTAATCCGGACCTTGACCGGGGGGCTGGTAGGATCCGTATTGAGGAGGTTGTTGGTTCCAACCGCTACCCATTCGGTCCCTATCAACGTAATTATATGTCCCGTAAGGATCGAACCTATTTGATGATAGAGTCTCATCGACCATAGGTCGGGGTATGGTCAATTCACCCAAAGAAGTGATTATGAGGATATACATGATCCCCGAGATAAGATCAGCGGTGAGGAAGCACAATACGGTGAGTATTACCAGATATGTATTGTCCTCCCTGGCGAGATTCCTCATCTTTACATTCCTATGGACGGTAAGAGCCATTTTGAGCTTTATGGAAGGTATGGCCATCAATATAATTGCAAGGGCGATCATCACAAGCATGCACATTACACCGGAACCTTCTTCTCCTCCGGAGATGAGCGCTCCCCCTAAAAAGATCGCTTGGATAATGTATATTAAACCCAATATCAATGCGAATATGAATCCTATGATAATCATGATCAATGCTACCAGGCTCACGGTTTTTGCAGAACTATAATCCATCAAAACATCCTCCAAATCTAATTACATCATGACATTTCCATAATATAAATATTTGGTCCGACCGTCCTTTTCTCAGAGGAGGAGTATAGATTTTTGAAATCCTCTATTCCTTAAAACCATGAAAAGGAGCGGCCATTTTCAATTATCACAAATATGCTGGTGATGATCGGAATACCCGGTCTCATATGATAAATGGATGTGATGACCCAGAAAATATTTCGAAGATCATGAAAAAGACCCGATAATATCAAACCCCCTCATCCCATGGAAAAGAATAACTATTTACAGAGATATATCGCAGCGGGGATCAACTATGGGAAAAGGAGCAATCGCGTTATTTATGGCATTGACCATTGTGATATCAGGGATCGCATTTTTGAGCACCTCCGGGGCGAGTGGGACTGCACCTCCTTCAAGGGGAGGAGTGACCGACGCCATGGACATGAGCGCATACAATCTTCCAGGCGACAGGTTGCCAGGCAGCAAGGTTGATACGTTTTTCACGGTACAGAACACCTATGACGGTAGCGGTTTCGGAGGATCCTCCGCCCCGTGGAACAGCACCTATTTATTCAGGGTCAAACTGACAATAATCGGGATCTACAACGAGGACATGACGCCGGCAACGCCCTCTCCGATAGAATGGACGGTAAGCTCGTTCTACAATAACGACGGGAACGGGTACGAAATAGCTTCGTGGAACAGCCGCAGTTTCTTTGCCGATGCCTCCTCCAGCTATCTTTCGTTCAATGTGAAGACCGAGGACATCAAGCCCGGAACCTATCTTATAGCGGTTAGGCAGCAGTTCGAATTTATTTCCAACTGGGACGGAGGATCGGTCTATACGTTCACTCCGGCTGTGAACGAGGACCACATCAAGTTCACGGTGATCAGCTATATCGCGCCGACGAACAACAAGGTCAATTACAATCTGGTCGGGATGAGGGAGCCATACAATCTGGATACCTTGTATTCGGGAAGCCAGAACAAGCTTTTCGGCATCAGGAACACCTATGCCTATACCGGCGTCCTTACGGACCTATCGGCCTCGATCGAGTTCATGACACCAGGGATCACGATAGCTGAACCTGTCATGAACCATCCTGCGATGCCAGGCCATATCCTTTGGAGGATCACTGTGGCCAATAACGTGCCTCCGGGGAGGCACGAGTGCATGCTGTCCTTTTCATACATGATGAACGGACAGCGTATCGTAGAGGCGCCTACCCTCCAGACGTTCATAGTAAGGGCCACACCGCTCCTTCTCCCTCCGGACCATATGGGTATGACAGCGCCGGTGGCGACCGTGAGCCGAAGGGACACAGTGATGGATATCGAGGTGCCCTTCACCAATGAGGGGAACGTCCCCCTTAAGGATGTAGTGGTCAGGCTCGATATGGACAGTGCATACTACGTCAAGGGAGACAAGCAGTTTTACAACGAGGAGAGCAACGGACAGAAGGCCTGGTCGGACCTGACCTTCGATCTGGGGTCGTTAGCGGTCGGGCAGACGAAGACCGCCACGTTCCCCTCAGTAACGTTCCTGCTCAATCTCCCGCCGGGCAATTACATGATCCCTATCGATTACTATGCTTATTATCACAACGATGGCTCGGATGAGATGCCCTCCGGGGACTTCCTCACCGGTTACTGGCAGGAGAAGGGATACTATCAACACAGAGATATCATGCGCTCCAGGTCCTTCCCCGAGGACATGAGCAACAACTTCATCCCGTATATCCTCATCAATGTCGAGGAAGAGCCTTCGGGTCCGGACATATGGGCGATGTTCGATTCATCATACTATCAGCAGCAGCAGGGAGCTATCAACCGTTATCTCTCGATAAGGGTCTACAACCAGGAGCATTATACATTCCACGGGCTGACCTACTCGATCCACGTTGACGGTTCCTCTCCCTTGAAGAACATCGGGGAAGCCGCAGATAACATGACAACCTTGACGCCGGTGCTGAGGGCATATCTTAGCAGGGGATCCTTCACGAGCTATGGCTCCGACTCGTTCTACGTTTACGCATCTATCAAGAAGGACGCGAATCCCGGCATCAACTATATTCCGATGGAAATCACCGGATACGACGAGTTCATGCAACCGTTCGAGAAGACCGTACTATTGGAGATGTTCATCCAGTCCAAGCAGCCCAGGTTCCAGGTGATCGAAACGATCGCGGGGAACGTCACCGACGATCAGAGGGTCATGGTTACCGCCAGGATCGCGAACATCGGTTTGGGAAACGCCGAGGGGCTTACGGCGTTCTTCGTATCGAGCACTACCGGGTACGAGGGTCTTGACCACCCTCAAATGCTTGGTGACCTCCCCAGCGGCGATACTGTCGATTTTTCCTTCTGGGTGAAGGCCATGTCCGAATCCAGGTACTATCACGGGACCTATTACGGGTATATCTATTTCGCATACACGGATGAGATGGGTTACTCTTACGAACTCTTCACCGGAGGAAGCTTCTACATCAAATACGAAATATACGCGAAGCTTCCGGACCTTGCGATAAAGAAGGTGGAGGTGCCGGTCCTCGACAGGGGCCAGACCAAGGATATCAAGATAACCATCATCAACCAGGGAGGATCCCCAGCCTTCAACATCAGGGCGATGATCCCTTATGCCTACCCCATGTTCTCGTTCGATCTCGGGATCGCCGAGATAGGGGATCTCGCTCCCGGCGAGGAGAAGGTCATATCCTTCAAGGTAAGATCCGGCAAGGAGTTCTCGGACGGAACCACGTACAGCTTCTCCCTTAGGCTGGCCTATACCAACATCGAGAACAGGACCATGACCTTCAACGAGGCCGAGTCGGAGACGTTCTACATCTGGACGAAGGACCGTATATGGACCCAGGAGGAGAGGCAGATCGTGGATACCAAAGAGATCATACACCCGGGTCTGGGGACGTTCCTCCTTGGGATCCTCATCGTCATCGCATCCCTCATACTGGCCTCGGCGATAAAGGGGAAGACCAAGGTGAAGAAGTCGGAGAAAGAGGAGGAGGCCCCCGCTCCTGTGGAAGATGAGCAAAGGTCCGGCAAGGTCAAGGTGGAGCTGGAGGAGGATGAGGAGGGATCCCACGAGGAAGAGGACTGGTGATCGGCGATCATGATCAGATGATCCTGCCGGTCGAGGTTATCCTGACCTCGACGCCCATGGTGTTGTAGGTCAGCTGTATCCTCTTCTGCTGCGAGGAGAACTTCTTGATGTCCAGGGTGTGGTAGGTCCCCTCATGGATCTCGACCGTTCTGAGCTCTATGATCCCGTCGAACTTGTCGATCACAGATTGCATCTTCCTCTCGTCCAGAATGTCCGCCATCAGGAACATCACTGTCAGCTTCTTCTTGATAGCGATATCCCTGATCATGATGAGGAGATCCCCAGAATCCTCCAATCCGAACTTCTCTATGAAGAAGGTGAAAGGGTTGATGAGAACCCGGTTGATGGTGAGAGGGTCGAGCCTTCTCATGTCCTCGATTATCCGGGCCGGGACCGCGTTGATGAAGAACTTGGAATACTCAGGACAGGCGTCAACGAACCGCAGGTTCTTTAGAATATCGACATCGGTGCTCTCCATCAGCAGGTCCATTATCTCATCGGAGGAGGCCTCAATGTCGTAGAAGGCGGCTTTTTCTCCCTTGAGCAATCCCTCGCGAAGGAAGGTGAGTCCGAAGAGGTCCTTCCTCGAGGAGTGATCCCCGATCAACAATACTATCGAGCCTTTCTTGAACCCCCCGTGATGGAGCGCCTGGTCCAGGACCGGGATCCCGCTGGAGATCGTGTTCGAGGCCATGCATGGGTTAATTCGTGTGTCATATTTCTATGTATCACGTGAACTCCGTCCCCTCCAGCGGAGGGATACTATGATCAGGGAAAGAAGCGAGAAAGCTATCGTTATGGATGAGAACAGGAATATGAGATCGATCGAAGGACCCTCCATATCCCTCTCATTCTCTTCGGGATACAATGATGCCAAAGGTAATGTGTCGGAGGATCCGGCAAGTCCCGGTATCATCCTGGGGCTATCGACGAACCCGTTCCCGTCATTATCCGGTCCGAGATGATCCGACCATCGATTTCCTTTATCGGGTCCGTTCCAGTAATTATCGCATCCCATATCCAGCGTACAATCCCTCAACCCTCTATGATCGATGAAATGATTGTCCATAATGATATTTTGCGAGGAAGCGTCCCTTTCTGGCCCATATCGCCCTATTATGATGGAATGATCGGTATCGTTGCGGAACTCGTTCGAAGCTATGGTGTTGTTTATGGAGTCCTTGAGAGATATTGAGCCATCGTTCGATTGGAATTTCGAAGATGTTATCATCGTACGTTCGCTATCATATAACGATAGGGCCCTGTGGTTATCTTTGAAAAGACATCCGTCAATAGTGGAACCTGTGGAGTCGAACATGATGATGCCATGGGTATTGCTAGAAAAGGTCGTATCGAAAATGGATAAGGAGCCACCTTCACAACGAATGCCATCGACGTTATTGTCTATCGTGCAGTTTTTCATAACGATCCCATCGGATGCCGAACCCTCCTCGCCGGTTATTAGGATGCCAGTCCCGTAATTCATCATGACCGCAGTACGGTCGATCTCGATAAATGAAGAGTTGTGTATCAGCAAACCCTGATCGGACCCCAAACGGGGTGAGTTGACCTCCAGAAGGCAATGGGATATCCTGATCCGTTCCGAATCGTTGACGATCATACCATTGGCGTTGTTATACGTCGATGAACAGCCGATGAATTCCAGGTTCGAGGAACGGTGGATCGTAATGCCGTTGTACCCTCCATAAATGGTCGCGTTCTCGATGGTAAGGTCCGTTGAATCGCCTATCTCCAATCCCATCCAGCACCGGAACGATAGAACGTTCCTGATGACGATGTTCGAGGAATTGAGCAATTTTATTGCTGTGGATCCATTCCCGTAGTATAAGCCCACATGGTGTATTACGATGTGTTTGCTCGAGTTCATTATCTTTATACCTGTGCCGGAACGCAGATCGAAACCGAGGTTTGATATCAGGTAGGGATCGCAACTGGAACCCGAACCTATGATATGGTCCGTATCTCCCGACCATTCAACGCCATCGAACATCAAACCCTTGCAAAGAATAAGATCATTCTCGGAGGATGATGCCCCCATAAAGCCATATGGTAGGAACAACACCAACACGAACATAAGCGTCAGGTCCCCCATGGTCCATGGCAGTGAATGGAGGGTATATAACCCATATCCGATAACATAAATGATCGTCCCAGGCAGGATACGAATGGGTTAAAGGATGTCGCAGGCTCATTACAGCATGATGGGCTTGATATTCTGTGGCTCGAAGATCGCCACGAGGGTCATCCTCTCGGAATGGGAGATGTGAGGCTCCCCCTTCTCTATCTTGATGCCCATGCCAGGGTCCAGCTCGTGGATCTTGCCGGATACCTCGATCGTGAGATGTCCCTCGATGACCAGGTAGAACTCGTCCACATCATGCTTATGCAGCACGTAATCGCCCATGAGCCATGCCAGGCCGAAGAAATGATCGTTGACCGTCGCTATAGGCGTCTTCTTGAAGAGTTCATGGATACTCATTTTCTCGGTGTGGATGTCGTAGATCTCCGCCATGGATATTCCCTGATGTATAGGGGAATGGGGGGTATTTTAACATTTGCAATCCCTCACGCTTTCAAACCCATCCATAAATTATAAAAGGGGATTATGTTTCAATACGTCCCATGGACCGATTCAAGGCCGTTCTCTTCGCGGCTTCGATCATCCTCATCGCCCTGTCCGGAGCGGTTACGGGGGAAAGGATCGAGGAACAGAAGCTCGTCAATATCGAGAATTACGAGCACATTCGCATAGATTTCACAAAAGGCGAGGCTCTGAGGGTCTCTGCCAGGGTCGAGGCCCTGAGCTATCCCATCAGCGTCATGCTGATAAAGGGCGATTCCGAGTTCGAGAGATTCCAGGAGATCGACCATCTGGAAGCGGATGAGATCCGCAGGGGCAACATCACCGACATGGATATGACCTATCAGGTCGTCGCCGGGTTCTCGAAACAGAATGTAACGATATTCGATGAGACCATCACGATCGGGGACCACGACACATACTATCTCGTTATGATCCTGTATAGGGATGCTGACATGGACCCGTTGGAGGTCCTGACCTCAAGGGCCACGCTGGTGAACTATGTCGTGGTATGGAACGTGGAGAACAAATACGTCCCCTATTATCTGATCCCGGTGGCCATCCTGTTCTTCCTGATCGGGGGCGGATTGCTCGCTTATTATTTCTGGCCGAGAGGCAGCGGCGATGATGCCGCCCCGAGTGAAATGCAATATCCCCAAAGACCTGCTCAAGCACGAGGTCCTACCATACGCGGCCCTCCTCCGAGGCGACCCAGGATATGAGATCATTTTCCCGATTTATTGAGGAAGTTCATCTGGAGGTTCATAAGCTCCCTCTTGAGCTCCTTGCCGATATCCGCTTCCAACCTACCTAGGACTATGTTGAGGTTCGCCTCGTATAGATCTATCGCGATCTTGGCCTGCTCGAGGTCCATCTCGGAAACATCGATCCCGGGCAGGGGTTTGATGCCCATATGATGCCATGCCTGTGTTGAGAGCAGGGAGAGGTTCGATAAGGATGCGTCCACGACGGAGGATAGCATCCTTGCGAATTCGGCCCTCTGATCTTGAAGTTCTTCATCTTCTATATTTTCATCTTCCGTCATCGATATCACCCATGTCGATACCCGAAGATGTACGCACATAGAAAAATTTTATTCATCTCAGTGTCCGAAACCATCTCATCGTTTCGGCGATGCCCTCCTGAATATCCGTCTCGGCAGTGAAGTCCAGATGCTCCCTGGCCATCGAGACCCGGGCACATGAGCGGATGATCTCCCCCTTTCTCCCAGGCATATGTGCCGTCCTGCCCTCGTATCCCGATGTCCTGGTAACCGTCTTCGCGAGCGAGTTCACCGTCGTCTCCCTACCAGTTCCGATGTTCAGGGCAATGGACGGGGTTCGGATATATGCCCTGTACAAGGCTTCGGCGACGTCCTTGACGTAAACGAAGTCCCTGCTCTGATCTCCGTCCCCGTATATGATGAGAGGGTCTTTTCTCAAAGAAGCGTCTATGAACTTCGATATGACCCCCGAATATGGATTCGAGGGATCCTGCCTCGGCCCGTACACGTTGAAGAACCGAAGGGCCGTGCATCTCATTCCGTAATGCTCGTTGAACATTCCAAGTATGTTCTCGGAGGCGAGCTTGTGGGACCCATAAGGCGAGATCGGGGACTTGGGGGTATCCTCCGGCGTGGGGATCTCCCTCACGTCCCCGTAGACCGCGGCCGACGATGAGAATATCATATTTTGGACCCCGTTCCTCAAAGCGAAGTCAAGGACGTTCAGCGTTCCTATGTAGTTCACCCTCGCGTCATCCATCGGGTCGCTGATCGATGTCGTCACATCCACCCTTGCCGCGAGGTGGAATATGGCCCCTATATCCGGCCCTCCTTTCATCGAGCCGGGGTTCAGACATTCGTCCAGAGGCCTGGACACATCTCCCTTGATGAACCTGATGGCGTCGGAACCTTCATGCGTTGATAGGTTCTCCATTCTCCCGCTTGATAGATCGTCCAGCACATAGACCGCATGTCCTTTCTCCACAAGGAGGTCAACGAGATGCGATCCGATGAAACCCGCCCCGCCCGTTACGAGAACTCCTTCTCCGCTCATTAGGGGACGTAATGACCGCAAACGATATTAATGCCATGCCCCGATGAAGGGGTTCAAGGTGCATGTTCTCAGTCATATTCACCGAGGAGTACCCTTATCGTCTGGTTCGCCTGATGTCCGGCGCAGACCATGACCCGGGAGGATACCAGCCCGATGCCGGGGGCGATCCCACTTACACCATCGCCGCATATGTATAGCCTGTCGTGTCTTTTCGTGATGATCTCGTTGGCCGGGCCGTATCCGGCAAGCCCTGATGCCCCGACCACTCGAACATGTTCCAGGTTGGATAGGACGGTGGATATCAGCTCCGACTTGGCCGAGGCATCGTCCAGGCATTCCACGACGACCTCGCAATCGCGGAATATGCCCGGGGAGTTGCTGTCGTCGAGGTAAAGGTCATGCTTTTCCACCTCTACGAAGGGGTTCGCCTGCAGCAGTATATGTTCCAGGGCATCGACCTTCTTCATGCCCAGATGATCGATGCCGTACATCTGCCTGTTGAGGTTGGTGGGCTCTACCACGTCATGATCGACCAGTACTAGTTTGCCCACCCCTGCCCTGGCCAGCGATATCGCGACATGGGACCCCAGACCGCCCGCTCCCGCTATACCCACGGTGGAGCTCTTGAGACGCTCGTGGGCTCCAGGTGCGTTCCTCGCCATCATCATCGACTCCAATTCTGATATCGGCGGGATCTCCCCTTTTTTTATCAGCACTATCCTGTCGGATCCCTTAACCTTGAAGTCGCTGACGCACGGGAAGCCGTTCTGGACGATGACATCCGCATGTGGTTTGAACGTTCTTCTGATGTCCTCAAGGGTCGAGCCTTCGGGCACCTCCCTCTCCTTTTCGTTGACCGTCACGCGCATGACATCGTATCAGATACAAACATTATGAACATTGTCAGTGTTGATACATGTATTGGGGAATAGTTTTATAAACTCAATATCCCATCGATCCCACGGTGCATTTCGGGAATATCCCGTATCAAGGACGGTAACTTCATGGGGGTCCCTCTTTCCGATCAAGGTGGATATCTGGCCCTTTTCGACGGGCTGATCACCGGAGAGGTCAGGAACCCATACACGGGAAAGGTCTATCAGCGTATGGAAGTTATGGACTTCTACCGCTCTCTACTTTACAGGGCCTGCAGGAAGCCCATCGATGAGAGGACCATCGACATGCTGGAGATGGTAAGGTCGTTCCTCGACATCCCTTCGGACATCCATCTCTGCCTTCTGATAGAGGTCAGGGATTCAAGTGTTGCCGAACGGGAAGTGGGCCCCGGCCAGGGCATCGTTAAGGACATGGATGAGGCGTTCGATAGATGGATGGCCGCCCATCTGGCACATCAGAAGACCGTTATGGACCTATTCGACGAGTTCCGAAAGGGGTCGATGACGGAGGAGACCACTCTAATCGATTCCGGAGAAAGGAGCCTCCTCGATTCCCAGATCGGCGAGTCACTGATCGAGATCATGGACCGGGAGGGGTCCATGTCGGGTTTCGACTCACTGTTCGAGAGCAGAAGGAGCGATCTCAGCTCGTTCCAGAGGAGATATGTGAGGCCGTAAAGGCCCACTTCAATCCTGTGTCGGGTTGGAAAGGTATTTCCTGGTCATCCTATCCAGTAGCTGGGCGAGTACACGCTCGTTATCGTAATCCTCGAAAGCCTCCTCTGCCTCCTTGAGCCCCTCCTCTCCAAGCCCCTTCAATAGGGCGATCCCCTCTCTCAATTCCGGCAAGGCCCTTGTTATGTTGTCTATTATGGATATATCGGCCTTCCTTGCGGTCCTGGAGAGAGGGTTAAGATCTATGGTGATCACGAATTTGCCCATGGCCTTAAGCGCTTCGCATCTGTCCCCGTCCTCGAGAGGGACGAGGGCCACATCGGCCCCCATCATCCCATCGCCGGACGCCAGCGCCCGCGAATGGTCCAGGCCCGGGATCATTGAGTCAGGGTGCTCCCCCGTGACCCTCTCGCAACCCGACTTCCTGAGTTCGGCGGCTATCAACCTCACCCTCTCCTCGCTGCGGTGGAAGAGATTGACCTCGGCGGGACAGGAGAGCAGGTTGCAAAGCTGGGAGATCTCCTCCGGGCACAGCGTTGCGACGTTACCGTTGACGGAGACCACGGGGCTTTGAGCAGTTAGCAGCCTGTAAGCTGCGGCCGCTATCGCTTCCCTGGCCTCCGGGCAGGTCTCCTCGCCAAGCAGATAATCGAAGGCCTCGCCCCTCCCATGGGCTATCAGTCCCTGGGGCGCGGCAAGGCCCTTGAGGAACCCTTCGACGAGCTTGTCCCTTGTCATTAACGATAAGTACCTGGGGTGGCTGCGGGGGACCGTCATGTATACGCCTCGCATCCAAAATGTATCTTTAGGATATTATGGTTGACCCTCCATGGCCGGAAGGATAGGGTCGATATCGGTTTCGGCGTTCGTCAACGCGACCGAGGACCGAAATAAGGTGATCGAATGCGTAACGAACGTTATCGGGGAGATCGATGAGAAGATGATATCCTCGGCCATGGCCGAGGGGAGCTTCGGAAATCCGATAGAGATACTCAACGTCGAACTTACCCGTAACAAGGAGGTCCAGAGATGTTTTTGCAGGATATCGTCATCGGATTACTATGCCGCTTCTTTCGTCCCTCCCTATGAAAGGCTGGACGACCATCTCGTATATCATATCCGACTGGGCAAGGACTCCTGCTATTCGGGTGCGCCCACTCTTTGGAAAAAGGGGGAGAGCATAGTTATCAGGATCAGGGTGCATACATATCCATCATCCAGGGGAGAGGCTGTTGAACTATTGAGACCCGCAAGCGGCGAAACGGGGAAAGATATTATACATTAGCCCCCATTCCACGGTAAAAAGGGGCATGTCCCCCTTTCTATCCAAGCACGGTGATAAGGATGGCCCAGGATGAAAGTTCGGCCGATGATGCGGCCATTGCAGTAGAGGCGGACCCGTTCAGGGATGAATTCACTGGATACCTGACGAGCACCGGCAGGGTCAAGCCCAAACTGGCTCGATCTTTGTACGATATGGGGCTTAGCAGCTATGATCTGCTCAAATCCGGGGACCTGAAGTATTTCATGTCTTTCACTGGAGTGGGCGATAGGACCGCTCAGGCCCTGTACGATCTCGGGAGGATCCGGGAGCGCCAGGAGATCGAGGAGGCCAGGGCCCGATACAGGACGTATATGAAGGAAAGGGGAATACGCTCGAACGTGATAGATATCCTCGAGAGCGAGGGCATCGACTCACCGGACAAGATCCTCGAGAAGGGGCCGGAGGGCCTCGTGACCATCAGAGGGATCGGCAAGAAGACCGCGGACATGCTCATATCAGCCTGCGCCGAGGCGGTCACCGAGGCACCTCAAGCGGATGGGGGTCAGGCCGAGGCGCCTGCCGAGGAGGAGAGCGCTCCGGGGATCATCGATAGGATCATAGGCTTCTTCAAGGGGCTCTTCTCCGGGAGGAAGGATGAGGCCCAGCCGGAAGCGCCGACCTCCCCTCAGGAAGAGGAGAGGACAGGATCGGTCCCCGTTCCGGAGCCGGTCGAGGACAAGGAGGAGGGACCCGAACCCGAGGAGCCATCCGAGCCGGGGATCCCCGATCCCGTGGAAGATCCCATCCACGAAGAGGTTCTGGCCGTAGATGCCAGCGCCGAATCGGGCGAGCCGGAACCTGAAAAGGACCTTGCCGAACCCGTCGAAGAGGAGCAGGCGGAGAAGCCAGCCCCCGAGGCTACCTCCCCACAGGAGGATGTGGAGCAGCCAACCGAGGCCCCGCCCGAGAAGGAAGAACCCAAAGAGGGCCTGATGGACCGCATAAAGAGGTTCTTCTCGAAAAAGCCCTCCGGACCGGAGGCTGGGTCTGATAGTGGAACCTTAAAGGAGGAGGACCATGCCGAGGCCGCCTCTGAGAAGGAGGAAAAGGAGGGGCCCGAGGGTATCTCTCCAGAAAACAAAGGGGATGTCCCGGAGGAGGACAAAGCTGAGGAAGAGGTTTCAGTTCAGGGGCCCGTCGTCGAGGCCCCGGAGCCTCCCCCCGAGATAAACAGCATGGAGGACATTCCGGGTGTGGGGCCGGAGATCATCGAGTTGCTCAAAGGAGCCGGCTACAGAAACCTTGATGAGCTCAAGGAGGCCGTTCCTGAGGATCTCGTCCTCATCAAGGGGATCGACATGGAGACGGCGAAGATGATCTGCGGGGCCCTACACCCCGAGCCATGATCCAAGCCCGGGGAATGAGATCCTTGCCGTCGAAGATATACGTCCATCTCATCGATATCAGGGGTGTTGAGAATAAGGATGCGATATCGCTATCCTCCTCCATCGAATGTGGAGGAAGGTTACTGATCGTTGACCGGGACGCCGTGGCTTCCGAGATCCATCTCCGATCATCGATAATGCAGGCGGCAAGGTCGATAGTCGATGGCAGGTGCAGGGCCAGGGATCGCAATATGGAGGTTCTGCGGTACCTGTCCGGATCCAGGCAGGTCGGTGAAGGGGTGAAATTGTCAGGCCCGGGTCCCGATACCGAATTCATTATCGCCATATCCCTGCCCGAGGATTGGCCCTCGGAGGAGGACGCGCGGGAGCTGCCTGACATCGTTACATGTCAGGGTATTGGGCTGGCCGATCCCCGGATGGTCCTCAAGAAGGATACTTCGAACGCGACCATATGGGGCGGGACAGGGTCGAAAAAGTTCCTGATGCTCGCTGAGGGATCGGAAGATGAGAGGCATCTGGCGATACTGGAGCGCACTGCAATGGCGGATCACAGATGAATCGGTCCTACTTCACTGCCTTCGAGGACAGTATGATCTCCTGATGCTCCGTGGGCGATATGGATAGAGATTGCCTCAACCCTTCCAGGATCATCATCTCGTCGTTCGTGATCTTCCCGTCGAGCATGGCCCTCCTCACGGCCTCCCTGTATATTGAGAGGCGGTCCATGTTCTTCTGTCCGTTCCCGTTGGAGGGGCCGGCATTACAGGCCGGTATCGTCATCCCTCTCTGGCAGTAGGGACAGTAGGTCACGTAGGGCTGGTTTCCGACGGTTGCCGTGATGGCCCTCGAGCAATGGGGGCATTTGAAGGACTGAGATGTTCTGGTCCGGGGTTTGCCCTCCTCTGTCAGGGACTGGTCGTATCTCCTCCTCTTCTCCGGATCGAGCAGCGTTTCCTTGGCCTCGTTGAGCTTTCGCATCTCAGCCATCGCGAAATCCTTGATCCTCGGCCCCAGGGATTCGACCCGGTCGGGATGATACCCGGCCGCCATCTTTCGGTATGCTTTCTTGATCTCGGGCTCGGTGGCATCCCGCGTCACATCCAGTATTATGTAATGGTCGATCAAACTATAACGCTCCTCGGGTAATTTCTTGAAGGAGATCCATTCTCCGGGGAATGGTCGATCCCCCGTGGAGGTATATATCTGATTTTTGTCCGTTATCAAATAATGAAAAAAATCTCGATCCCCCCAAATCATATAATCGGATAGGCATATCCCTCTCGGATGGCACATCTCCGTCTATCGATAGGAAGCGCCCTCGCACTGGGCTTGAGGAGGGGAAAGGTCAAGGAGCCTCCCACAACGGTATATATCATGGTCGGTGATAGATGCACCTCCGACTGCCTGTTCTGCACCCAGGGCAGGTCATCGCCCTTGAACGACAGGCTGAGCAGGGTTACCTGGCCTCATGTCCAGGAGGAGTCCCTCCTCGAGGCGCTTGGGGGGGCATCGGATAAGGGATTCCGGAGGATATGCCTTCAGGTCCTGATGGACCCCGTCGATCTGCGATCCCTTCCGGACCTCATAGGAAGGATACACTCCGCATCCTCGCTTCCGATATCCGTTTCTATATCCCCCGTTCCAAGGCCCTACATGGAGAGAATGAAGGAGCAAGGGGCCGATTCCATCGGCATCGCCCTTGACGGATGCTGCGAGGATGTGTTCGATCGGGTGAAAGGCGCATGTGCGGGGAACGCCTACACTTATGAAGGCCACTGGCGGGCAATAGGGGAAGCGCTGGATGTGTTCGGGCCGTGGAAGGTCTCCACCCATCTTATAATCGGCATGGGGGAAAAGGATAAAGACGTTTTCGATTCCCTGCTCGAATGCAGGAACAAGGGGGTGACACCCTCTTTATTCGCCTTTACCCAGGTTGTTGAGAGAGAGGGCGTCGGGGACCCTCCGCCCATAGGCAGGTACAGAGCGATGCAGGTCCTGAGGCACATGCTCTTCGATCTCGGAGCTTCGGAGGATAGCGTTTCCTTTGACGCCTCCGGAAGATTGACCGGCCTGGACTGGAGCATACTTGGGGAGATGAGGGGGGTCTTCGTGACGAGGGGATGCCTCGGGTGCAACAGGCCCTATTACAACGAGAGGCCCTCCGGCCCTCTCTACAACCACCCTTTCGAACCGGGAGATGATGTTCTGGCGACCTGTATGGACGATGCCAGGGAATACGTCACAGGTGTGCTTGAAGGGGAGCCCAAAACGTAACTTCATAAATATCGAGATGGTATGGAGGTGTCCGATGAGGATAAAGGCGGTAGCGGCCGGGGTCGGGACCATATTGATGGTCATTCCCGCCCTCATGCTTCTTCCTCTTGTGGTCGGGCTTCTTTTCAAGGAGGACATCCCCGTACTGATGTTCTCTTTCGTCCTTCCGGGCCTGTTCTCATTTCTTCTTGGATTGCTCATGAGGGGTACAGGTCGCTCCGAGATGAGGGATATTCGCCCCTCCGAGGCATTGGTCGTAGTTTCGCTCGCATGGCTCGGCGTTGGTGCGATCGGGGCCCTCCCCTACGGCATCATGAACGTGTTCTCTTCCCCCATCGACTGCTTCTTCGAGTCCATCTCAGGTTTCACCACCACGGGATCGTCGGTCATACAGACCATCGACGTACTGCCCCGATCGATCCTGTTCTGGAGAGCACTGACGCAGTGGCTGGGCGGCATGGGGATCATCGTCCTTGCCGTGGCGCTGTTCTCGACCATGCTGGGGGGTCCCAAGGCCGGCTTCATGCTGCTCAAGGGGGAGTTCCCGGGACATTCCAAGCAGAAGATACTGCCCAGGGTCAAGGATACGGCGAAGGCTCTATGGTTGGTATACGTGGCGCTCACGCTTGCCCAGACGGCAGCCCTTGCCGTCCTTGGCGTATCGATATACGATGCCATCTGCCATTCGTTCACCACGCTATCGACAGGCGGTTTCAGCCCCTATAATTCAAGCGTGGGACACTTCTCCGGCATGAGGTTCGGGATCCTGATAGAGATCGTCATCATAATTTTCATATTGTTCGGCAACACCAATTTCGTCCTCCATTACAACCTCTTCCGGGGGAGGTGGAGGGGGTATCTGAGGGACCAGGAGTTCAGGTTCTACATCCTGGCATGGTCCTTCTTCATTCTCCTCGTGATGGGCGATCTTATTGTGAACTCCATCTATTCGCCCCTTGAGGCTTTGAGGCATTCCGCATTCTACATCACGTCTCTAATGAGCACGACGGGATATGCTACGGTCGATTACGATCTCTGGCCCCCTCTGTCCAGGTTCGTTCTGCTGATCGTTATGCTCATGGGCGGTATGACCGGGTCCACTGCCGGTGCTATAAAGACGGCCAGGATATTCATTCTCGGCAGGATAATCCTCAGAAGCATTCGAAGGATAGGGCATCCCAGGGCCGTGATGCCCTTGAGGATCGGGAACGTGATCCTCTCGGAGGATATCGTCAGGGGCGTGTTGCTGTTCTTCTTCGGATACATATCCATACTGGGGGTATCCACTCTGATAATGACGATGACGGGGTTGGATGCCCTATCCGCCTTTTCCTCCGTTGCGGCTACACTTGGGAACGTCGGTCCCGGCCTCGGTATCGTGGGTCCAATGCAGAATTACTCCTCGATATCCGAGTTCGGCAAGCTGTATCTGACCTTCCTCATGTGGCTCGGCAGGCTCGAGCTCATCACATGTCTCGTCATTTTCTTCCCCTCCACCTGGAGGACCTAGAGCCTTTTATCGTGAGAAGGCGTTGGGACCATTGTGGAGATCACAGACCTTGCCCTGGACCATAGAAGCGCCGACCTATCCTGCCCGGACGATCCTCCCTCCGAGGGGGTGTTGGAGACAGTATGTATAAGGGGCTACATGGGGCCGTTGAGCCTGGCGAGAAGGCTCGAGAACGTGTTCATGGTCGGGGCGATGATCCGGAAGGGATCGATGTTCCATCCCGTGAACGAGAGGGAGATCCTGTCCGTTAGGGATCTCGCCATCGAGGCCGGGATCGGCATGGCAGTGAGGAAGGCCGGGAGGAAGGTACATAAGGTGTTCCTCTTCGGGCCCGAGAAGGAGGCGATGGCCGTGAAGATCCCCGACATCGACGAGTCGATGGGGGATCGTGAGTTCATAGTCGCCCAGATAGCTATCGCTAACATGACAGGGGCATTCCTGGACTTTCCCCGGTGCTGCAGGAAGAGCTTCGTGGAGCATCTGATGGCCTGCACCGATCAGGATGCCGAGGCCACGAGGCAATTGAGGGAATATGGGGGTCCCGATCCGAGGGCCTATTTTGTGGAGAGGTTCGTCCCGTGTCGCCCCGACTGCCCGGAGGCGATCCGCGAGGGGCGGAGGATAGAGGAGGCTTTGAAGGGGATCTCCCCCCGGCTCCTGACGCTGTATGAGGGCCTTCGCAGGGGTCACGTGGAGGAGGTCAGATCCGGGAGGATATTGGACGAGAAGAGGGCGAGGGACCGATCCCTTTGTGGCATCTTTTAGCGGGAGGGGGATCCCGAGAAAGATCGGAATGAGGAGGTTGTGGCGGTCAGTAAAGTAAGGATCCTTTTTGGGGATGATATAGAAGGTTTTGTACAATTTTGTGGCTACTCGGAGATATTTGGAATGCAGATAGCAAGAAAATATATATGTAAGATATGTCTTACTTATCCATGTGATACTATGCACGCTTCGGTAATTAAGGTATCATCCAAAGGTCAGATAGTGATCCCCGCTGCTTGGAGGAAAAGCATGGATCTGAAAGAAGGAGAGGAACTTATTGCCATTGGTGATGGTGACACGCTTGTCATCAAGAAGATCGGTTCTTCCACTCTTAAGCAGGAATTCGATGAGACAACTTCGAAGATCAGGGAAAGGATCAAGGAACTGGGCATCACGAGAGATGATGTGAAAGAAGCTGTCAAGAAGGCAAGGGAAAACTGAATGAAGGTAGTCATTGACACCAATGTGTATGTGTCAGGCATTCTTTGGAACGGCAACGAATCTAAGATCGTTGACATGTGCATGGATGGAATACTTGAAAATCATACTTCCATTGATATTCTATCTGAAGTGGAACGCGTGTTGTCATACCGAAAATTCAATTTGACCAATGAAGAGATAGACAAACTCCTGAAGATCTATTTCTCCTTTTCAAGGTTGGTATCTATTAAGGTTAAGTCAGATATAAAAAGCAGGGATCCCTCAGACAACAAGATACTGGAATGTGCTGTTGTCACAAATGTTGATTATATAATCACCGGAGATGAAGATCTACTGGTGATGAAGGACGTGGAGGGGATAAGAATAATAAGTTCCAGAGAGTTTCTTGAAATGATTAGTTGTGTGTAAAGTATAATGGACATTCTTCCTTGATGAATAATCGTGAACATAGCTTCACGTATTTACTTCCCGATTCTTTTGAAAAATTCCTTTCGTGAAGTATTTCCCTGGTCTCTTCAAGCGATTTCGAACTGAGTGCAGAAGGGGGGAGTGTTCAACGCGGGAAGTGGATGAACGGAGTGAAGAAACGGTTGGCTGTCGGGTGAGTTTGAGTCGATGATCAGGATTCTGGAGCTGAAAGTAAGTAGGATGGGCGAACGGTTCTTTTTGGAAAAGAAATGAAGCGAAGCTAGTGAATGATCATCGATGAAACAAAGGGAAGATTTATTCTTTGATTGAAGTTAATAAATCTGGGACAATAAGATGTTCCAGAGATTCGTGGATCCCATCGATAGGGATCTTCACACGATGGACGGTTTTTCTCATATCGTGGGATACTCGACCTTGCCCATGAAGAGGACCTGCCCCGTTGCCTTGTGTTGGATGAGGAACAGGAAAGGATGGTCCGCATGGAAGGTCTCGGGAATGGGATCGCTCCCGCCGATGCCGCCTTTTTCTGACATGATGACAGCGGTTGCGGCGGCGGCCTCGGTGCCCTCCTCATCGACCTTCACGAAGGTTTGATGGATCACCTCGCTGATGTATAGGTTCCTCGTCCCATCCATCCCCGAGAAGTCCGCATCCATCCCGAAGGCCGTGGGCATTCCCATGCCGCTCAGGGTCTCGACCAATGAATATCTCTTCTCGAACTCGAAGCGGGGGATCCATATATCGACCCACGCCGTCCTCATGCTGTCATGGAGCGAGGCGAAGGTATCCTCATCGATATGAAGGGCCGATGCGTCCGCCGTCTTTAAGCTCGGGAGGATCACGAACATGGACAGCTCCCTGCCCTTGTAAGGGAGCTCGAGCATCTTCAGTCCGTCCTTCTCGGCGTAGTAGAGATCTATATCCTCATCGCACATCTTCATCATGTCGCACTCGATCTCGGACCCGTTCGCGGTCAGGAACGGCTCATTTTCGGTCGCCTCCCCATCGAACTCGTAAAGCCATGTGCCCTTGAAATATATGGCGTTCGTCAGTACCAGCCGGGCGGCGGAAAGCAGGTCCGGGGAGATCAGGTCCTTGATGCGACCGTTCGTCTTTTCTTCGACCCATTTGTTGATCCTGGCAGCGGAGCCAACAGGATCCCCGGAGAGGTCCAGGTCCTCGCCGTGGGCGAGATAGTACTGCACAAGGATGTCCTTGTAGAGCTGCAATATCGGATAGCCCGTCTGGGCCCAGTATGCGTTCGCCGTCGAGAGCTGGAACTCCGAGGAAGGATCGTTGATCCGGCCTTGAAGGTCGGAGAACAGTTGATGCCTGGTCCCATTATCGGCGGGGAGGTGTATGACCTGTTCCATCTCACTTGCCGTGTCACCTCTTGCGCCTTCGTAGGCCATTCCCATCGCGATGGTGATGCTGTACGGCGAGTAGAAGAGGTTCTCGCCATCATCGAGTGGCCCCAGGAGGTCGAACGCGAAGGCGTTCGAGGTCCTGACCAGTTCGTTCTTCATCGTAAGGTCGTATTTTGTTTCGACGGGGATCCCCTCATCTTCACTATCGAGGCACCCGGACAGGCATGAGGATATAAGGATCGCGAGTGCGATCCCGATGAAAACGAATTTCCTTCCCATTGCGATCACGACATGTCATTGGTCAGGTATATATTAGTAACATTGGTACGAGAATTTAACATCAGATCAAAGGGTCCGGGAATTATCGGGGTAATGGAATCATAATATTTGGATAATTAGGACAAATCATCAGCTACTTTCAATCATACCAGCAAAGGACTGGCTTGGAGTTACGATCAAGATATAAATCTATTAATAGTAAGAATTCCTTACTTTAATGGATGCCATATGACCGAAGTGATCAAAGTGACCTCGAAAGGACAGATAACGCTTCCAGTTGATATTCGAAAGACCCTTCGGATCGACAAGGACGGATATCTTATGGTCGAAGCCATCGGTGATTTCATTCTATTGAAGAAGGCCAATGTCCGTATTGAGGAATTGAATGAACTCATGTCCAAAGCCGCCAAAAATAAGAAGGTATCGCGTAAGGAAATCGAGAAGGCGATATTGAAGGCCAGGAAGGAGACTTGGGCAGAATGAGATTGTTCATCGATACCAGCGTTCTCATATCTGCAATGGTCTTTCGGGGAAATGAATATAGAATGATCCAGAGGTAATTCTTATACGGTGGGATCCTCGACCTTTCCCATGAAGAGGATCGAGTTCGTCTCCTTGTGCATTATCAGGAACATGAAGGGGCGATCCGCCCTGAATGTGGGGATCTTATCTCCAGGATCGATAATTTCCTTCTCGGTGAATTCATAGAGGGGGATCACGAGCAGTATGAAGGCCATCGAAGCTGCCCAGAGGAGGCGATCCCCTCTGCTAGTTGTAGGTAGTTCTATTCTCCTTCTGAGGGGAAATATCTTTTTTCGAACGGTTAAAATAGGTTCGATGATCGCGGATCGATCCGGTTGGATCCACTCACTCAATCAATTCTATCCTAGTCATCCGCATCATGGATCTTTTCCCGGTATCTTCTCCTATCCATCACGAACAGAATATAAACACATTCGATCAGAAGGATCAACATAAGTATCCACCAATAATCGAGAATAGATCGTTTGTCCTCTTCCAAATCTATTTCCTCGATCAAATACACCTCCACCAAACAGGCGGCCTCGGCCGAGTTGCCCTCCGCATCCTCCACAATAAGAATGACAGTATAATTCCCTACATCAGTAAAATTATACTCCGCGAACTTGCCGAATAGATATTCCGCTCCGCTATCGGTATCAAAGCTCCAGGTCCAGTTCACGATCCCGATATTGTCCCTCGATCCCGATCCATCAAGAAGAGCGATCGTTCCAATCTTCACTCTCTGGTCCGGACCGGCGTTCGCAACAGGTGGGGTCACATCTCGGACACGCACAAGGATACGGTCCTCAGCGCTGTTCCCAACAGCATCGGACACATTGAGGAAAACCTCGTAGAGGTCGATCCTTGAAAAGAGATACGACGGGGAGATACCGTAGAGTATCACTTCCTTGTCTATGCCATAAATCGACTCTAAAACGAACCTCCATGTCCAGTTCACGACCCCGACATTATCCCGGCTACCGGAACCGTCAAAGATAAGGAGCAAACCCTCCTCGATGTCGCGATCCCCTCCGGCATCCGCAACCGGAGGAGTGATGTCAAGAACGGTCAGCTGTATGGAGGCGATGTCCCAGTTGCCGGAACCATCGGTCACTTTCAAGCTCACCTTGTAGATCCCCGGATCCTCAAAGATATGCTCTATTCGCTCACCGAGAGCTATCACGTATCTTGGACCGATCTCGATCCTCCACACCCAGCTCGTGATACCGATATTGTCGCTCGAGAGAGAACCATCAAGAATGAAAGGTGTATCTTCATTTACGGTTCTTTCCGACACTATCACCGCGACAGGTGGGATCGTGTCCTCGACGAGAACGGACCCGAACATGCCGGCCCAGTTCCCGTTCTTATCTTCGGCATGGAATATGTAGTACAACTTCTCGGTCGAGTTCGACGGGATCGTTATGTTGTGCTTGAAAGGACCAGACCCCGACATGCTCTCATTACTTCTCTCTCCCGATCCGAACCAGTACTCGACATATACCGAGGACAGCTCGATGTTGTCGAAGACCTCGACGCAGAACTCGAGATCCTCCCCGGTACCTATCTCGTCCGGGGTCAGATCCTTCCCGAACGTCGGAGGACGGTCATCCACCACAACAACTTCTCTCTCTTTTGTATTGTTCCAGTTGCCGGAGGTATCAACGGCCAAGAAATAATAATACAACCTGTCCGGGGAATCAAGAGGGATCTTCATGGTATGCTGATAATCGCCGGAACGGAACATGCTCACGTTCCTGTAATCAGAAGATCCGAAGCGATAGTTGACAAAGGTCTCGGAGACCTTGATGTTGTCCCGAACCGTCGTACGGAACGTGAACATATCCCCGGTCCGTACATGGTTCGGGGTATTGTCGATCACGAATATGGGAGGGTCATTGTCCTTGATCATCACTTTTTTAATTCCCGTATCGTTCCAGTTCCCCACACGATCCCTGGCGCTTATGACGTATTCCATCTGATACAGCCTGTTCTCGGGTATTATTATCCTATACTCGTATAGATCCGCAGATCCACTCATGGAATGGTTCTTCCACTCATCGTAACCGAAC
>JARVGK010000015.1 GCA_029762535.1 Thermoplasmatota archaeon | reverse complement strand
ACGATCCCTAAGCTGAAGAAGAACAGAAGGCCCAAGGCCAGCCCTCTTACACAAAAAGAAAAGGAGCTCATTGACAAGACCTGGAAGGAGAAGCGATATGGAACAAGGATGCAATCTACAAGGCAGTATAAGGAAGTTCCAGATTATATCGATCGAGAAGGGTATGAGATAAATCATTTCAAGGAGTAACGATCTTACGACTAAAGGTAAGTTGGAATATGAGTTAATCGTCTGATATAAAAGAAGGTGTCAAGGAACTATATGGTTGTAGATCGGTGAGTGTCCGGATGATACTATTTATAGAAAGAACTATCCATGGAGCATATAGGGTTTGCTTTGGCGTTTATGTCATGATGAAGGAAAGTAGCTTGCTAAAAAAATATTCGTACTCTACAGTCCATATAGTACACCGAACGTTATTTATTCCTTGATGCCAATTATCGCTAATGTTCGGTGGTGCAAGGCGATGAGATCACTGATACATTATACGATAATTATTTTCTTAATATTGAACATCATACCACATCACGCTGGATCGCAGGCATCTATATACTGTGGAATGGATGATGATAGATCGGATCATTGTTTCATACCATTAAAGGATACGAGATCACATTTCATCGCCCATCCGAATGATGAGGCTCGCTTCTATGGATCAGGTTCGTATATTATCGACCTATTTCAAAACTCGTATTCTGTTACGGATCATGAATATATGGGACCTCGTACGATGGAAGTGACGTTCCCAGGATCTAATCCTTGCTCTCCTTCGGGTGTAGATTCAGGTAAGACCATTTTCAACATTTTCAAGGGTAACGACCCTTCACAATGGACGATAGGTTTGTCAGCCTTCAGGGAGGTCATTTACAAGAACCTATACGAAAGGATCGATCTGATCTTGAGATTCGAAGGCTCTGATTTGAAGTCTGAATTCCTGGTTCATCCAGGAGGGGATCCGAACCTAATAAGAATAAGATATGATAATGCGATCATCGGAATATCCAATGATATCGAACTGAACATACTATGTAACGGATTATTATTCAGAGAGGGGCCTCTCATTGTATACCAGGGAGACCGCATGATCAAAGCAGAATACGTTTTAAACGGACCGTTCGTTGCGATATCCTTAGGAGAATACGATCTTGATAGAACACTTGTGATAGATCCGCTACTGAGCTCGTCCACATTCATTGGGGGATCTGGCTGGGACAAGGAACCCCGTATCATCCTTGATGATGAGGAGAATGTATACCTCGCTGGTGTGACGGATTCCTACGACCTGCCTGTGACCCCAGGATCACACCATGGATACAATAATGGCAATGATGATATTTTCATATGCAGAATGAAAGAAGACCTCTCCTCAATATACTGGCTCACATATTTTGGGGGGTTGGGCTATGAATCTATCGCGGATATATCACTGCTTAAAAATGGCGATCCAGTAATTGCAGGTTCTACGACATCAGAGGACCTTCCAAAAACTTTTGGTGTTGTCAACAACACTTATAGAGGAGGGACTACGGACGGTTTCATTGCAACTTTCTCAAGAGAGGATGGAAACCTTGAAGCCTCCAGCTATATTGGTGGCTCGGATCGTGATAGAATTACTTCGTTAACCGTTAACGGGAACGGAAGCCCCGTAATAGCCGGACATTCCGCATCTTCCGATCTTTATATCGATCCAAATGCATATTCAAGGGTCATCAAAGGAGAAGAGGATTCATTTATCATGGTTCTAAGTCCAGATCTTTCGACAGTTCAAGCATCGACATTGATTGGAGGCTCAAGATATCCTGACAGGATATTCACAGTTACCACCTTGGAAGATGATCGCATTCTTGTTGCTGGTCAAGCACTCTCGAGCGATTATCCGGTTACTTCTGGGGTCATTCGGGAGAAATATGGGTCCTATTCGGGTTTCGTAACGATGTTCGACCCCAACCTGACGATGATGATCAGATCGACGTTCACCGGAAACGGGTCCTGGATCAATTCGGTTGCTATTCACGATAATTTGTTCTATCTCACTGGAAAGGTGATGTCGGCTTCATATCCGACCACTGAAGATGCTTTAGACAGAACCTTTGATGGTGAGGAGGACGCGTTCCTCACAATAGTGAGTTCTGACATGACATCGCTCGTTTATTCGACCTTTATAGGAGCTGATGAAAAATACGGCGGGCAATATTATTATAGCTATTACGAGGGTGCTTCGGATATTACCATAGGTCCAGATGGTAAGATATATCTATGTGGATATACGGACTCGACCCATTTTCCGATAACATTGGGAGCATATGACACTACAAGGAACGAACTGGATTTTTTCTTTATGATACTATCTGCCGACGGAAGAAAGATACTGCATTCTACTTTCCTCGGAGGGGCTGATGAGGATAGGGCCACGGCAATAGCTTTTCAGGGGGAAAATAACGTTCTGATCGCCGGGCATACCTATTTCAACACCCTTGATTCGGATTTTCCTACCACTTTAGGTGCCTATGATACGAGCTTCAATGGAGGATATGACATCACCTTAACAAAGTTCAAGCTCGACTCCGATATACCCTCCAAGGTGAGTTCTCTTGTGATAGATAACGGAACGAATTACCTTCATGTCTCATGGGAAGAACCTCTTAATGACGGTAACGAGCCTTTATTGGGTTACAGGATATATCGTTCGACCGATCCCGGCGATCCTCAATTCTTTTTAGAGCAATCCGTAGAGGATCTAAATGATACCTCTGTGATAAAAGGAGCTGAGACCTATTACTGGATATCAGCAATCAACAAAGTTGGAGAGGGTGAGCGAACCATGGTGTATGGTACTGCGTATTCGATCCCATCATCACCGACCACCATTTCTTCTAGGATAGGAGATGGTACCATCAACCTCACATGGGAACCTCCGCTCGATACCGGTGGTTTCAGTCAACTAACCTACAATATCTATCTTTCAAAGGACGAACACCAGATCTTAGAGATAAGAGATGTCACCCAGCACTGGTTCCTTCTCAGCGGGCTGGAGAATGGAATGGATCACTACATTCGGTTATCCGCCTCCAATTCCTTGGGTGAAGGTCCTTTATCCTATCCCTCCCATGCCACCCCCCTGGGTCTGCCAACGAGCGTTGAGAACCTCACATATATACCAATGAGTTCGGCACTTCTCATTAGATGGAACCCCCCTTCATCAAAGGGAGGGGCTTATCAAGTTCATTATGCTCTATATCTGGGAAATGTGATCAACCAGATACTAAAGACCTATATCGATCTGGAGATGACCGAGCTCATGATAGAAGGATTGGTCAACGGACGATACTATACTGTTTCAGTTGCAGCATATAACGATCTAGGCAAGGGAGAAAGGGCCTATCTGCATAATATCACCCCACTTGGTATGATGACAGAGGTCGCTGATATTGACATCTATCAGATAAATAAGAGCATAATACTTCAATGGGGGCCTCCAGAAAACACTGGAGGGGCTGTTAATATTACCTATAACATATACCAGAAGGGTGATGAAGGAACTTCGTTCCTGATCAAGGAAGAACACTCCACGGAAAAATTCATCATAGATGATGTGGAATACGGCAGAGAATATTCCTTCAAGATCGGTGCACACAATGGATACTTTGAAGGGGAACTATCGCCCTTTGTTTCCATAATACCTTATGGACTGCCTTCCCCTCCTATTGATTTCTCTCTAGAGAACGTAGATGATACGGTCAACCTTTCATGGAACGAGCCCATTGATCTCGGCGGTGATATTGAGGCAACATATAACATCCACATGTCCATTGATAATGGACCTCTCTATCTATTGAGCAGTACCTCTTTTATGAATTCGACGATAACAAACCTGAAAAAAGGTACAAGACACGGTTTCGCGATCAGCACGGTCAACATAAAAGGGGAGGGAGAACTTACCGAGGTCCTCAATTGTACACCAACCTCGGTTCCTGGACCTCCGATCGACCTTAAATATCAGATAAGCTCAGAGGTGATAGAACTGGCCTGGTCCAAACCCCAAGATGATGGCGGCCTCAAGGATATCACATACGAGGTTTGGATGGGAAGATCTCCCGAGAACATTGATGTGATGAGAACAGGCCTTGACTCAAGGAACTGCACCGTCGAAGGATTGAACAATGGTTGGACCTATTACTTTGCCGTAAGGGCCGTTAACATAAAAGGATCATCTTCCTTCTCTGATGTGATCCCAGCCGTCCCTCAGACATATCCGGATCCTCCTGTGATACTGGAAGTTATATCTGGGGATGGGTGGATCGAGATAGTATGGGAACCACCCCAAAATAATGGAGGGGGTGATATCTGGATCTATCATATATTCATAGGAGTGGAGCCTTCGAACCTCACTCTGAGCAGGTCCGCATCTCCCTCAACTAGGAGCTACAGATTATCAGGTCTCACGAACGGAAGATCCTATTATCTGGCTTTATCATGCGAGACATCCTTCGGCATGAGCCAGATAACGGAATCATACGAAGCAACACCGAGTAAGGAAATATCAAAAGACAAGACCCCAAATACTATGATCTTATTTATCATAACTTTATCTGTCATTGTGATATTATCCGTCTTGCTTTACATCCTCAAGGGCAGGTCAGTTCCGCGTTCCAAAGGTCGCCCCCGATCACGTCGATATGATGAAGAATGATACAATTCTATAATCTTGTATCTGGCGGGGATTTTTCTATTATTCCATTTTCCATAAGATATCTGGTCTGTTCCCTTGATCTCTTTATTATAGCATACGCGTTTTCCAGGATCTCTTCACGCGATGGTCTGATCCTAGCGATCCCTTCTTCTATCGCCTTAATACCTACCGCAGCGGCCTCTCTGGGAAAGACCTCCCATTCATCCATGGATGGTATGATGTAATCTTTGTGAAGTCCTTTATCCTCCGCGACTTTCGCAAGCTCCATGGCGGCTGCTATGCACATACCGTCCGATATCGTTCGCGCTCTGACATCAAGGGCACCTCTGAATATGCCTGGAAAACCTAGCGAGTTGTTTATCTGATTGGGGAAATCGGACCTCCCTGTTGCCATTATATGAGCGCCGGCTTCCTTCGCATCCCACGGCCATATCTCAGGTTCCGGGTTCGCAGCCGCGAACACGATCGGGTCGTCGCTCATTTTTCTTACCATGTCCTTGCTAACAGTTCCAGGTTTAGGCGTGGATGCGCATAGAAGAACATCCGACCCTTTTGTACAATCAACGATAGTGCATTCTCTCTCCATACCATTATATTCCTGACATATACGATATTTTTCGGGAGAATCGGACCTCATTTTCTCAAAATCCTCTCGCTCCATATTGAGGACACCTCTCGAATCGCACATGATTATATGCTTAGGTCTTACACCGATTTGAGTGAGAATGGATGCGATCCTAATATTGGCAGCTCCTGCCCCTATCATGCTTATCTGAACTTCATCTACGCTCTTTCCAACCAACTTAAGAGCATTGAGAAAGCCTGCAACCTCAACGGTTGCGGTCCCCTGCTGATCGTCATGCCAAACGGGGATGCCCATCTCATTTCTGAGTCGGTCCAGGATCGGGAAGCATTTGGGAGTGGATATGTCTTCTAGATTGATACCTCCGAGGCATGGTTCCAGTGCTTTTACCGTATCGATAATGCTCTCTTCGTCATGTACTCCAAGGCATAATGGGAAAGCATCGACACCGCCGAGATACTTGAAAAGAAGGCTCTTACCCTCCATGACGGGAATGGCGGCCTCAGGCCCGATATCGCCAAGTCCTAGAACTCTCGATCCATCAGAAACGACCGCGATCGTGTTCGATCTGTTCGTCATCTCCCATACCATCGATGGATCCGATCTTATGGCCCTGCATGGAGAGGCCACGCCCGGTGTATACCATATAGCGAAATCATTGAAATCCCTAACTGGGGCTTTTAATGCCATTTCGGTTTTACCCTTGTAAAAGGAATGTAATTTGTTCGACAGATAACCCGGTCTTCTTGCCCTTTCGATCCTTTCATCCATCAAGTTACTCCCTCCCCTTTTTCCTAATTTCAGGAACGGTCACACAACCGTCTGGTATTATAGCTATTTGTGAGTTGATGCCATGATCATCCAATGTTTTACTGAAAGCTTCTGAAAAAGATCGATAGCCTATCATGAAACCCTTTTTAACCTCCAATGGGTCGAGATCGCTGACGAGATATATTTTTGATGTTCCCGCCAACTGAGCGATCCTTGCTGCTTTGTGATAACCGAGCTTGTACCCTTTTTCGATAGTTTCCAATACTCCGCCAGGTTCTCTGCTCGAGTTTAGCAGTTCCCAGAACGTTGATTGACCGATACCATCTTTACAGGATGCGACCAAGATTATTGAACCTCCTTCTGATAAAGCGAGCTTACCATGTTCCAATGCTTTCTGGGCTTGATAAAGGGTTCTATCCATTGGGGACTTTGCGATCGTTATAACTATATCATACAGTCGATCGATAGGTGTACAGAACGATCTTTTTGATTCTTCCACCGCATTAAAAAATGATTCGAAGAGATCACCGATGATCACCTTGGATAACATGTCACCAGATGATTGTATCAGTTGAACGCTCAGATGGTCCCGGCCTTTCATGAATAACCGAGCTGCTTCATCCATATCCTCGTGTACGGGATTTCCTTCAAGTGCGATGGTCCTCGAACCTTCGTTCAAGGCCATTGAATGGTTCTTCTCTATTGTCTTGAAGGAGGCTATCCCGGGAAGAATGGATTTCCTTCCACCGGTGAAACCGGCGAAGTAATGTGGTTCAACGGAATTTATCATTATCAGATAATCCATATAATTCACGATACTATCTAAATGAACCTCCGTTCCTTTTGATGTGATGCCTAGACGGGTATGTTCATCGTCGTTCCTGCTTCTGTGAATATGACATCTATGTCGATTACTATCGTATGTTGAACCGAGTATGGTCATAATGTCCTCTTCTGTAGGTTCGACATGTGTGCCTGTAGCTATGATGATGTGCGCTTTCTCAATGGTCTTAGGCGAAGTCTTCATTAGGTACTCAAGAACAAGAGAGGTTTTTGTCGATCTGTTCCTGTCGTTGACGATTATTCCAATGTTTTTCCTTTCTCCCATATATTGGCTCAATTCCATTCCCGATAGGAGGTCTTGAAAGGCCGAAGAAATGATATCCATCTCATCACTGTTCGATCTTTCGAGTTCATTGTTAAGGATGTCGAAACCGCAGTTAAAGGATCGGATGGTTTCATAGACCGTATCGATATCCATTATATCACCCCTAATACCACGTTATGTATATGTGTCCTCGACATAGATAAACATATAAAAAAATAATGCCCCGGTAAGGTCCGGGGCATTAACTCGTTCGTGCTGTATTATCGCTTATCTACTGATTGAGATCCTCAGGCGCAGGAGGTAGATTCTCCTGTGAGGGAGTTGCCGATCCAGGTAGCGCATTTCCTGTTATTGGAACGACGTTCGGTTTGTAGGTGGGAGCTATCTCCACTATCTTTTGCAGCAGGGTCTTTGGCTTTCTCTGCATTCTTCGGCTCTGGAGCTCTTCCCTCCATTTGTGTATCTTGCGATCCATTCTGACGTTCATGATGAAAAGACCGATGATGATCACAGCGAATACCACTGCAACGACGATCATTATGATGGCCCATGCATCCAATCGGGTCCTATCATCACCTGGAGCCTTCGGCCTGCTGCGTGCATCGAATGGATTATATCCTCCCATTATCTCGACAGCATTGCTGAAACCATCACCGTCGTAATCCATCGCTCCATCCAATGGATTGAATGGGTCCAAACCGTATGTCTTTTCCACATCGTTTGGTATCCCATCCATATCGGAGTCCTCATTGTACACATCGAAATTCATGGTCTTGGTATCCGAATACGCCTTTCCGTCATATGCCCTGACCGAGAATATATGTTCTTCGTTTTCCAGCATCCTTGTATTTATTCTGGCGGACCAGGAGCTCATACCTTCGACCGTAGCCTTCTTCCAGATACCGGAATCTATGCGATATTCGACGAGTTCGATATATCCAGAATCATCGAAGACCGTTCCGTCAATATCAACTGTATCTGACATTTCGGATGTGAAAGTGGTGGTAATGGTAACTATGGGTGGTGTAAGGTCCAATACCTGTTTTGGGTTCTTGATGGCCACACCTACAGAGAATACATCCGAGAAATCCCTGTTACCGTCATAGGCGCGTATATGTATGTCATATTCGCCATCATCGAATAATCTGATATCTAGTATGTAATTCCAGACATATGTTCCTTTGACCACTATCCAGTCAGATGCACTTACGGTTTCTCCCGATTCTACAATGCCTATTTGAACGTTCCTTAGGTTCTTCTCAACATCATCGGCTGTTCCCCGTATGAAGAGGATGTCCTCTATCATCATGCCATCGTAGAGATTCGTTACGACAAGCGTTGGTTTATCGTTAATGCTCTCGATCAGTACGCGGAAGGAGGACTCCGTTGTGAGCTCACCATCGAAAACCTCCACGTCGACATATACGATCCCGTTGTAGTTTTCCTCAGGAATGATATGGAGCTTCTGGTCTTCCAGAAGGACATCTACCTTTTCATCCCTCGATCTAAGGGTCACGAGCAGTTCTTCCCTCGGGGTGTCCACATCGAAAATGTATGATTCCACGAAGTTGAAGTTCGACACATAAATCTCATCTTCTCGCATCCTGATATCGGGTATGTCGATCACGTACGGTGCATCGTTTACCGGGACGATATTAATTGGCAGGACGAACATCGATTGAGTATTGATCTCATCGGCATTGTCCGATGCATATATGGCTAGATAGTACATGCCCTGATCCGAGCTGTAATCGCTGTGGGACCCGATCAGTACAACGTAATTGTCAGGATCATCGGTATATTCGGGTGGAAGAACGGTCAATGTGACCTGGTTCCTTTCACCGGCATAGTACCTAAAACCGTTGGGATCCGTCGTTATCAACGTCTGCTCATCCATTTCAGGACCCAACAATGCGAAATCAAGGAAGATACGCTCCCCTTCCACATCCATAAAGTAGTCGGTTCCCCTTCCATGGAAGATCGCGCTCCATTTACCGTTCGCGGTGTCCCTGCCACTAGGGGCAATGTATTCGATCTGAATGTCGTCGATACCCTCCATAGCCGATATGACGGGAAGTTCCTTGACCAATTCTGGCTCGTCGTTCACAGGCAATATGGTTATTGTGAACTCGTTCGTCAGGGTCTCCTTGCCTCCTTCGTCCAAAGCAGCTATCTGGACCACGACATCCCCGAACCAGTTCGGATCGTTAGCGGTCGAGATCCCCATATATACTTTGTCCGCCCTTGCCGCAGCGGTCGTGAAGAATATATCCACCTTGCCCGGCATGCTGTTCTTCTTCACATAGTATTGCAGTGTGTTGGATCCCTGTTCCTCGTCCATGAAATGATCGGAAATTGCAAGGAACATGTCGTTCTCTACGCCCTCATCCACCTCTATATCGGGGATCTCCTCGATAAGCTTCGGCCTGTAGTTAGGTCTCATCCCTGTCATCTCGAGGTCTTTGAACATGACCTTGCCTTTTGTGTTCGAGGTCACATTGATGTTGAGAATCGTGTGCCCTTCCTCCGTCTTTGGTACGACGGAGTTCAGCTCGTTCAGAAGGTTTCCCTTGGAGGGATTATAATATAAGTCCGCTTCGTAGTCGTATTTGACGGTCATATTCTTGACTATGACCTTTCCGGCGGAGTCAGCCCCTATCCTTATCGGTACGTATGTCCATTCGTTCCCATAATCATCGACCATGTCCGGGAAGTTCGACCTGAGATAGTTGTTGATGGGCGCCTGATATCCTGATAAGGACATGCTCCCTTCGAGTTTCCCCGGATGAGAATAATCCTGAACGCCGTCATCGCCAACATCCACCCATGGATTCATCGAATCCAGAGAGAATCCGAGGACGAGCCTGGGTTTCATGTAATCCCATCCGCTGTTGGATGAATAAAGTGGGTTGATGAATTGACCATGATAGTAGAAATATCCATTGTTCCGATCCCTTTTTGCGCTGAATCCCGAGGATGGATAGTTGTTGTTGTACAAACAGTAATTTCCGCCCCAATGCGGGTAGGTCGAATAGGGGGTCTTATATGTGTTGATATACAACCCATTGTTATCCTTCACTCCGTCGATCCAATCCCTCACGATGGGATAGAGGTCAAAGGACATGTCGGTTATATCGTTGTACGTGCTTGTCCCCCAGTTCTCATCCACCTTGTAAGTCGAGAATGGGGTGTTGTTGCTTGGTGGAAGTAGATCGTCCATGTATGAATCCCTAGACGCGTTCGAGTAAGGGTTTACGTACTGCCTGTTGTAGGCGTACCATCGATCCCCTGACTGGTATTTGTACGAATAATCGCCCGCATCTCCGTACTCCGGCCAGTCACCGGTGACCTCGTAGAGCCCGTAGGTCCTCTCGCCCGCGTAATAATTCGGTTTGGAATCGTTGGTCCAGGAGTATCCGTAATTGCTGTTGGAATATCTGTACTGCCTTACGGGCCAAACCATCGTGTATTCCATCAGGTTCGCTCCGGGAGGGACGACGAGGTCCTGGTTGGTCTCATCCCACCTTATGTAGTAGTTGTAAAATGGATTTCCATAAATGTAATGGCTGTAATATGACGATGGAACATAATTATATCCCATGTGATTTGAAGACATGAGATAAGATGTCTGAATGTATTTGAAATAGTTCATATAATAATACATATATCCATAACTGTAACCTCCGCCTGCTGAATATCCATAATCGTAGAAGTACATGTAACCGTAATCCATGTATACTCCTGGGAGGTTCTGGTTCACGAGTATGTTCTTGTAAACCGCTTCTGTTGGATGCTCGATTTCGAACTCTATGCTCTTGACATCTGCGCTGCTAGGAAGCTTCAGGTACATCAGGTCGCCTTCCGCTGAAGGGAGAAAATCGATCTGGGATCTCACAGCGTAATTTCTGTCGAACATCAGGGTCTGATTGCCCCATTGTCCAGTGCCAGCCCCCCCGAAAACGTATTCCGGCCTTCCGTTGTTGTCAAGGTCCACTCTTACGTTCGAAGGATATATGCCGTCCCGGGATGGTCCCGCAGTCAGCTTCATCTTCACCATATCATATGTCGCATTGTTGTAAACGAACAGGTTGGCCGAGTTGTTGAAGAGAGTATCCTCGAAATTCACTTCGGCCGTCGAGACGTTGACCAAACCCCCAGGGGTTGACATAGTGAATGAACTGTTGTCTATCTTCTTATTGGCATCCCCGAGCACCATGAACGATGCGGCGAGCATGATCAACATCAACCCTGATACCAGAATGACCTTTCTCATGTTATACCTCCTTATGGAACCTCTATCTGAACTGAACTTGCTCCTGTCCATAAAACCCGGACTATGCTTATATATTTTTTCCTATCCGCTTTTCCTGCTATTTAAGGGATTGGCGCCTGTTCACCAGGGATCACCCAGCCCAAGGCGGCGTCATAGCCAGCAACATCAGGATCGCTATCATACCCAAGACCGTGATGATCATGATTACCAGCCCTGTTATATGCCATTTGGGATATCTGACCATGTTTCCAAAGAGGATCGGGAAAGGGCCTATGAACAGCACTCCTCCATATTGTTCCATATCTTTGGATCCTCTTGGCGTTCTTTTCATGGGCCCCATATTATAAAGATAACGTTTTATTGCGATGTAAACTAGGAGTGATGCACCGATGACAACCGATAGTAAGGAGAGGATCGGTATGGCTCCTCTGAGAATTAGAACGGGCACTATCAATAGAATTATGACCTCGATCCGTCCATTAAAGGAAGATACGACCATGCCCATTATCCCGGATGTCAATAGAAGAAGAGCTATGAGGACCGAACATCTCATCGTTCAGTACATTGACGAGTTGTTTTATATTAATTTCCTTATGAGACAGATGTCCTTATATGATGCTTTCTACTGGAGTATTGCGGTATCCGGTTGAGGTTTTTAGGTAATGACAAGTATTAAATAGTTACCAATGTCATGTACACCGTTGGAGGGCCATCATGCCGGAAGAAGAAGAAAATCCCTTCCTTCTTAAGAAGGTCGAGAAGAAGCCCGAAGACGTGAAGGTGGAGGAGTTCGGATCATCCGAGGAGATCTCCTTTATGGTCTCCCCAGATGAAAAAAGACCAGCTGAAAGGACTTTCGAGGACACTTTGGTATCCACCGGTCCACATTGGGAGGATGCCGGAAAGCCTGTCTGGGACAGAGGGGTGAACACCTTCGATATCGTCACGGAAGAGATAATCGACCACGACAAGAGAAAGGAAGAGGATATCTGAACATACAGGAACAGAGTCCGCATCTGTTGAGATCCCGAGGTCCATGGGTTCGAGGGATACCAAGTATTTTATCTGATGGATATCTGCACCGTTATGTCCCATCGGATAGTGTGTGCCATAGGCCCTCATGAATGGTCATCCTCCATCGGCAAGTTGGGTTCTGATACGTCCTTTTCCACTTATGCTCTTAAGAGGGATGATGCCATCGTTTCGATAATCCAACCTTCCAAGTTCCCAGAAAAGATCTGGTCTCTCCTCTTCTCTATCTATCTGGGTGAAGAGGTCTACCTTTTCATTAACGATCTCAACAGGAACACGGCAGAAGTTCTGATATCCCTCGACCTCATGGGGAAGAAGAACGGTTTCATAAGTGTCGGCAATGGGATCGACAGGGATCTGCTGAAAAAGGTACTCAATGGCAACGTTGTGAGGGATTATCCTCCCTTCGAATCCGATCCTGCGATAATGAGGGAAAGATTGTTCGATCCTTCCATTAAATCCTCTGAAGGTCCTTTGAACGTAGTGGTTGATCAATCATTCAACGTGAAGGGGATCGGATGCGTGGTTTTGGGTTTCGTCATGTCCGGGACAGTGATGAAGCATCAGGAGGTCATAGTCCTCCAGAGCGGCATCGACACCCAAATTAGGTCCATACAGATCCATGACAAGGATGTGAAAGAGGCCCCTATGGGTTCTCGGGTGGGACTCGCCTTGAAGAACATCGACCCCGAACAATTGAAAAGAGGAACGATACTCACCGATGAAAGATCCCATTTCATTTCAGGCTCTATCCTGACGACCAGGATGAGGGTATCACCCCTATGGAAGGAGAATATAGAATCGGGTATGAGGTTCCATGCGCATCACGGATTACAGTTCTCTCCCTGTGAGGTGAAGCAAGCTTCACTCCGGGGAGACGGTCGAGTGGACCTGGCCCTCGAGTTCGAATCGCCGTTCTCGATCATAAAAGGAGGGATCATGGGTCTCGTACATCTGGACAGCAATAGCTTCAGGTTATTCGCCTCGGGAGAAACTATATAGAAAGAATACCCCATTCCCTAGCCCTTCCCTTTTCCAGGGGGTGATCGGTTTGGAAATAGGTCTCGTAGGAAAGCCCAATGTTGGAAAATCGACCCTTTACGAGGCCTCGACCCTCGCAGGGGCCGAGATCGCGAACTATCCTTTCACGACGATCAAGGCCAATCACGGGATGGGTTTCATACGAGGTAGATGCCCTCATCTTGACCTGAACGTGACCTGCTCTCCCAGGAATGCCAAGTGCATAGATGGTGTAAGATACATTCCTGTCGAATTGCTTGACGTTGCCGGGTTGGTACCCGACGCCCACTGCGGCAAAGGACTTGGAAATCAGTTCCTGGACGATCTCAGGCAGGCCCATGCCCTCGTCCATGTTGTCGATGTTTCCGGATCCACCGACCTCGAAGGGAATCCGGTGGAATTATGCGGTCACGATCCCTTCGATGACGTGGACTTCCTAACGAACGAGATAGATCACTGGTTCCTGGGCATCATAAACAAGGACTGGCATAGGATATCGAAACAATGCGAATCCCAGCACGAGAAGGTCGAGAGGCTTCTTCACGAAAAATTGACCGGACTGGGGATCACACTTCATCATATCACCGATGCGCTTCAAAAACTCGACCTGCAAATAAAACCCACCAAATGGACCGATGATCAGATGCTTGAGTTCGCATCCTCATTGAGGAAGCACTCCAAACCAATGATAATCGCTGCGAATAAAGCTGATGCGGCCACGGATGAGATGATCAAGGAGTTCGTCTCCAAGGTCAAGGACCACGATGTGATACCCACGTGTGCCGAGGCCGAACTTGCATTGAGGAGGGCTTCCAATGCGGATCTTATCGAGTATCGTCCCGGTGATCCCGATTTCAAAATGATCGATGCTTCAAGATTGAACCTTGCTCAGACCAAAGCGCTTGGGAGGATCGAGGAGATACTCGATAGGTTCGGATCGACGAACGTGCTGACCGTTCTGGAGAAAGCTGCCTATGATCTACTGGACCAGATAACGATATATCCTGTCGAGGATGAGAACAAGTATACGGATAAGGACGGCAGAGTACTCCCGGACGTGCATCTTATGAGGCAGGGTTCCACCGCCAGGGATGTTGCTTACAGGGTCCATACGGACCTTGGCGAACATTTCATCAAGGCAATAGATTGCAGGACACACAGGGCCATATCTTCTGATCATGAGATAAATGACGGAGACGTGATCAAGATCCATTCCAACGCTTGATCCAGGGGTTGAGAGAGTTGAAGGTCAGAATTATGGTCATAAGCGGCCATTACAGAAGGTGTGACGACGGTGTCGTGATAGAGCTTTTCGGCCGCTCTGAGGACGGCAGGTCACTCACATGCCTTTACGAGGATTTCTCTCCATATTTCTACATCGTCGCACCGGATCAAAGAGTGTTCGAAGAGCTGGGAAACGACCCCCTTGTCATCGATACCGAAAAGAGGGACCTCATGGTGGACGGTCGAATGAATGAATGCCTAAAGGTTGTGGTGAAATACCCATATGACGTCCCCTCATACAGAAAGAGATGGTCGGAAGAGGGTTTCAGGATCCTTGCCGCCGACATACCTTTCGTTAACAGGTTCTACTATGATCTTGACCTCGGTAGTTACGTGGAAGTGGAGGGGGAGATGATATCAGATGGCAGATATCACACCGATGCGGTCATGATGATAAAGGGGATCGACACTGTTGTTCCTTTTCCGATCAAGCTAAAGGTCCTTTCTTTTGATATCGAGAACTCCATAAGGACAGGCGAACTCTATATGGTCGGATATTCGGTTGGGTGGCTTCCGGATATGGAAGAAGGGCCGATCTCGAACTCGATAGTCGCATCATCACAGGATGTCCCCGATCTGGCCGAACGTGAGTTAGGGCTCATCGATGACCTATCCAAGATCGTCCTCGAGCAGGACCCGGATATTATAACCGGTTACAATATCGATGGATATGACATACCTCATATCAAAAAACGCGCAAAGACAAATGGTCCCGGCACTATGATAATGGGAAGGGATGGCTCGGATATTGAAAAGGTGGGCTATAGGACCTGGAAGATCAAGGGAAGGATAGTCGTTGATGCTTGGAGGGAGGCGAAGAAAGCTTTCAGGCCAAAAAAGGAGACGCTCGAGGCAGTCTCTCAGTTGGTACTTGGAGAGGGCAAGGATGAGATAGATACCCAGAGGATCGAAGAAGAGTGGCAGGATAGAAAGGACGAGGTCATAGCATACTGCAAGAAGGATGCCGAACTAGCATTGAGGATACTTGATAGGACTCAAAGCGTGAAGAGGGCCATGGCACTATCATACGTTTCCATGCTTCCCCTGCTTGAGATCATGACCGGGACCACCAGCGTCTTGATAGATTCCATACTCATCAGAAAAGCGGACAGGGAGGATATCGGTATACCGCTTACGAGAAAGGAGGCGAAAACGGACAAGATCGAAGGGGCTTACGTTCATTCAATGGAACCCGGCCTATACAAATGGGTCATCGTTTTGGATTTCCGCTCGATGTACCCATCGCTTATGATCGAACATAATATCTGTTTCACCACTTTGACCGATAGTGCTTCTGATGGATCGAGTCCCATAATAGAGGGGGTGCATTTCCTTTCTTCAAAAAAATATAGGGGATTGATACCAAGGATACTCCAGGGCCTGATGAACGATAGACAGGATGCGAAGACAAGGATGTCAGGGTCCCTATCTTCCTTCGAAAGGGATTATTACAACGGTCTGCAGGAGGCGTTGAAGGTGTTGATGAATTCCTTCTATGGAGTTTTCGCCTCATATTTCTACAGGTTCACGAATAGAGCCATAGGAGCATCCATCACGGCATACGCCAGGGATTCCATATTGAAGTTGATCTCATCATTATCTGACGAAGGGCTCGATGTCATCTATTCGGACACGGATTCGGTCTTCATCAAGTCTCCTTACGAGGACATCGACGGGGCCGTATCCTTCGGCAAAGACCTCTCTTCGAAGCATTCAAGGGAATATTCCATGCTCGAGTTCGAGAAGGTGTTCTCCTCTTTCTTCACGCATGGAAAGAAGAAGAGATATGTCGGTAAGACCGTCTATCCCTCGGAAGATATGATCGTCAGAGGTTACGAGATGAGAAGGACCGATGCGTTCGATCTGCAATCCACATCCTTGAGCGATCTCTTCAAGATGATACTCGACGGTAATATCAAAGAGGGGTTATCCTATGCCAGAGAGGTCATCAGAAGATGCAGGTCTGGGGATGTCGAGACCTCATCTCTTGTCATATCCCGCTCAGTCCAGGAAGTGGAGGAGGATCGGATCGAGGAGGCATACAAGAATCCCGATTCGATGTCAAACGTTCAGGCCTTGAGAAAGGCCAGGGATCTGGGTATTGAGATAGTTCCGGGGATGAAGGTATCGTGGGTAGTGGTTGATGGAAGAGCCTCACCGCAGATCGTCGAACCATACATAGATGGGAGAGAGTTCGTTGATATACCCGATTATCTATATTATTCCGAGAGACTTGCATCCACACTTGCGAGGGTTACCGAGGTTTTCGGCGTGGATCAGAGAGGGCTCATAACCGGTTCATCCCAATCATCTTTGTTCGATGGTTACGATACCGCAGATACAAGTTCGAAGGATCAAGTTACCAAGAATAAAATGGAAAAGGATGAGAGAACATCCGGAGAAATGACCGCCACTTTGGATAGATGGATGTAGGTGTTTCTTTTGAGAAGGATGGTGCTCGTATCTTTCAACCCCTTGACCGATCGCCTAATAGGCGAGATATCTACAATGCTCGAAGGTTCACCTCACCGCATAGTCGCCGTGAGCTCTAATGCTCCGAGCACCCCAATATCCCTAAGCCTGCCTGAAGAGGATTGGTCGGATTGTATGGAAACGACATCATCCGAATGTGATAAGGGCCTTATCGGTAATAACACCATATCCGATAACCGTGGTTCGCACACCTCAGGCCAATTAAGGAACATGATATCACCCGTTCTCTTGAAGGACCATGAGATAGTTTTTGTGAACGATGCCCTTGAGCATATCTATGAGGGCGATCTGGTCATCTGCTTCGTCGATAGCGACTCGAAGGAAAGCATAATGCCTGTGAGTTTTTTATCTTCATCTTGTATTTCCAAGGGTGCTTTCTCTCTGTGCATGGTGATCAAGAGAGGCACTTTCAGGAATATTGGCGCACTTGAGGATATGAACCGCATGATACTCGATCTTGGTGGGCATTTCCATGGAGTCGTGTGTCTTTCTCCGACCATGTACAGGGAAAGGAGGTATCTCGAGCTGGCCCATCTGATAAGACATCTCGGCGATCTGGTCTTTCGATCCGGAATAGTTAATCTGGACCTTGCCGATCTCCTAATAACCTCAAAAGGAGGCACCGCTCTCATCATGACCTGGGGGGTCGCTCAACCAGGCGGATACAAGTCCAGGTCCTCCATAAGGAATGCGCTGGGAAATCCGCTTTGCGATATCGATCTTTCGACCGTTAGAAAGGCGATGATACATGTCATATCGCATAAGGACCTTACTCTGGAAGATTCACTCGAAGCAACCGAATTCCTCAGATCCCGGATAAAGGACAATGCAAGATTGATCTGGGGAGTTACCCTCACCGAGGACAATGAAGAGGATATGGAGATACTTCTGGTTCTCGCCACCACCCCAATTGAATTGCTGCTACATTGGTATGGAAAGAATAGATGAGCGCCTTGGCGGCAAATCCCCTGTAAGATATCACTTCTTCAGCGTACCTGTCCTTCCACATGAAGGGCATTCGAACCTGTAAGGCCTCTCATCGCTGAATATCGGGATATCATCTCCACATTTGCACGTGATCGTCTTCTTGATATCTCGGATCTCCTCATTAGGTCCGATGTCCGATCCATCATCGGATGGCTCATCCTCCCCATCCCAACCCTCCAGCTCCTCCTCTACCCATTCTTCCCCGGCATCGTCATCCTCATCGTCTTCATCGTCCTGTGATGCATCGTCATCTTCTAAAATGTCTTTTTCATTTTCTAAGGAACCATCCTCTTCATCCCACCCTTCCATCTCTTCCTCCGACCACTCCTCCTCGCCACTATCCTCCTCACTCTCCTCCCATGATGCGTCCTTGGTTTCTTCCTTGTTCTCATCGCTGAACAGATCATCATCAAGAAAAGTGCCCTTTATTTCCCTCTGTTTCATTATCTCCTGAGACCTTGGAACCGATCGGATCCCCTCCTCTTCCTCATCATCATCTATCAGAACCCTTTTCTCCTCCGACCACTCCATGTCGGACTCATCCAGATCTTCCTCGTATGTATCTTGATGGTCCTGACCTATACTTGATGGCTCGTTTCCTCGTTCCCCACCCGATTCGACCCATTCATCCAGGCACCTTATGAATCTATCTTTCGCTTTCGTATAAGCTGGATCAAGGTCAAGTGATTTGTAGAAGCATGCCAGAGCGAGCCTGAACTCTTCCGATTCCATGAGGACACATCCCTTGGAATACCATATCCTGGGTTCGTTCTGATCAAGCAGCAGTCCACGATCGAATGATTCCAGGGCCTCCTCTATCCTGTTGAGTTTTGCCAGAATAACACCCTTCGAGTTCCAGAATTGAGCGTTCTCGGGATCTATGTCCAGCATATCGTTCACGACCTGGAACGCCAGCTGGAAATCCTCGGTCGAGATCGCTGTATCCATCTCCTTTCTGAGCCTTTCTATCTTCGTTATGGACATCTTGAACACTCCAGTGGTTCACTCCTTTATGCGGATCTGATCAGTGTTTCTGTATTCTTCGATAAAGGATATAATACTATCCGGTAAAATCACTTCGGGGGAAAAGGAACTTGAGTTGGACCTCAGTGCGTTCATCTCCTGTCAGACATGATGAAATAGATGAATTTGAACAGGTGCCGAAGATGACAGCGGTCGATTTTGAGGTCCCGATCCATCTTTTCCAAAACTGTTGCAGGATCGTCATCGGCGAACAAGACCTTCTTCGAGATCCGTTTGATATCATCCGAAATTTCGCTGTTGGTATACTTCTCATCGATGAGATCGATAAATCCCGAGATCCCTCTCTGGGCGATGAGGAAATGCGTCCTCGCTCCCAATGCCTCCTCTCTTGTGGCATATCCTGCAACCTCAAGATCGTTCCAGCGCTTCATGATAACATAGAGGACCGCTCTCATGCCTTTTTCATGACTCGGTTCGTTCTCCGTCACTATATCGGATCGTTGGGTACCGTGCCCTATTGCCACCCTAGTGGCTTTAAGTATCCCATCGATATCGATGGACCTCTGCTTTCGGTAATGGTCCATCACGATGTTGATATCCGCCATATCGTTGCCGTTTGACGCGGGCCAGTCCATAAATGGGCCCCATCTTTTCGTGTCGATCTTCATATCATGTAAGGATAATGAGTGAATCGTTTCGGATAAGGTCATCCCGCTGGTCGAATCCAGGAGTGAAGGCCACATCAGATCGGCGATCTCATTGAAGAGAGATACCGCATGATCCCTGTCAATAGCCCTTCTTATTATTATCTTGCCTTTTCCATGAAGGTGAATTCGGGTATCCTCACGGTCCACGGCCATCCCGTAAGATAGCGGTTCCGACCATTTCTTGGAAGAGAATCTGCTCGCTTTGAAGGACTCGCCAAGCGTTATCGGATCGAAAACGGCGTTCTTATCAGGGAGTAGGGGATCTTCGAGGACGCCTTCCATGGTGAACCTGGTGTATTCGGAGCATGGAGAGATCTCTTTCATGGAAGGTTTCGTTCTACCCCTTTCAAGCAGGTCCAAAGTCGCCTCGTTCATCGATAACGCGTTCCATTCATGGTCTGTGTCCTCGAACGGACAAGTCCCTGCTCTTCTCAGTGTATGGGAAATGCAGTTAGGGCTGCCGCATATACCGCATGAATGGCTTCTTATAGCGGAGCTATGCCTTGACATGTTTCATCCCTTGGGCCTAAGTATTATAGTCCATTTCGCATCATGTTCCATGGATGTCGAGATCCGCGATGGGCGTCACATTTCGAAGAGCGAGAACATGACTCGAATGTGTTCTTTTATATCTGACCTTATGAAAAAACTTTCCCCTTACGAGATCGTCAGAAATAATGTCTGGGTCCATGAACATGGTCTTGAGATGGATTGTTGTGTTAAGGGAGAAAGGATCATAATTGCCCATGATCTTCAAAACTGCAGGGTGTTCACCCTATCCGTTGGAAAGGCATCCGCCCCCATGCACTCATCCATGAAGGATATGCTGGATCGTCTTGATCTTGAGCTCCCCCCGTTCCATATGGTTATAGGAACCTCTTGCGAGAATATGGATGCCAGGGACATTCTCATGTTGAAGGGCCATCATCCGCTTCCAATGCCGGATGATACGAAAAACGTGAGGAGAATTAGGGATGTCCTATCATACGCAGGACCGGATGATATAGTGATCGTCATGGTCTCCGGGGGCGCATCATCTCTACTGTTCTCGCCCCGTGAAGGATTGGATCCCCTTGTTAAGATCGATGTGGTCCGGCAGCTCATTCTGTCTGGGGCGAACATCATCGAACTCAATACCGTTAGGACGTATCTGTCCGATGTCAAGGGCGGCGGACTGCTCTCTTCCATCAACGAGGCTAGGATAGTCACTCTCATGATCTCCGACGTACCGGGCAACGATCCTGCGTTCATAGGGTCTGGACCAACCATACCAAGGTCGCCAAGCAGGGATTCGGTCATGGATATTCTCGAGAGGTTCCATATTGACCAAAAGACCGTGAACATCATAGGCTCTCTTGATGAAAGGCATGTTCCTGAATACGAAGGAGAGGCTGATTGGGTCATGATCGCTGACAACATGTTTGTTTTGAGGACCGCATCCGATCTTCTTTCCAAGCGAGAGTATGATGTGATCATAGATCCGATTCCCTTCTCCGGAGAGGCGAGGACTACCTCGATCGATCTAATTAGAAAGAGTCGTGTTCATTTGTCGAACAGAAGGTCCGCTTTCATCGCTCAAGGTGAGACCGTTGTCCATGTCACTGGAGAAGGACGCGGAGGTAGGAACCTTGAAATGGCCCTCTCTTCCTTGGATGAGATCAAAGAAGGAGAGACGGCCCTTTTCTTGTCAACGGACGGATCCGATGGGACTTCGGACCTCGCAGGCGCCTGCATCGAATACGAAATGGTGCGGGATGACGCCTTCGCGATGAATTGTCTGAAGGATAGTGACAGCGCATCATATTTCGAGAGACATCCTGGAGGGATCAGGACCGGACCTACCCAAACTAATCTCGGAGATCTTTTCGTTCTTCTTTCCCATCCTCCGAAGGGGAAATATGATCATCTCCACCATAATGAATGCTCTGGATGATCCGGTATATCCTGTCGATCCCTGATGAGTCTTTGGAGGATACCATATTCATTCCCTGGAAAAGGCCTAGATTCTCCAGGGCCTTGTATATCTCGATCGCGAGTTGTTGGTTCATGTTCTGGCCGGTACTGGCCTCTGCGATGGCGTCATCCAGAAGGAACTCAGGATTCTCCAACCATCGTTCGAGATCCCGCTTCTGCCCCTCTTCGATCATATCCGATTTCGATATCACATTCGCCGTTGGGATCTGGAAGCGAAGGGCGGAGAGAGAGGATAGCATCATCTGACTTATCAGACCCGATGGCGTCCTGGAGTTAAAGGGGTCCACCAGATAGGTCATTGCTGAATGCCCCGGAAACAGTTCGTTCACTATCTCTTTGGAGGCCTCTCTAAAGGAGAAGAGCTCCATCTGGCCGGGCGTATCGATAATCACATATGGGACATCATATCCACCCAAGGCCTCCTTCAACCTGTGGTTCTCGATGGCCAGAAGGTCCGCGCAGACTATCTGAGCGCCGTTAGGACCGAGTCCGTTCTCCTCCATTATCTCCGTCAATGTTATCCATTCCCTTACATCGACGACCGGATCGTATGGAAGGTGAAGGGCTCCGGGGTCCAGATTCATCGTTATAGTTGGAATACCGTTCTCATCGAACCATCTTTCCATGGAAGCGCATAATGTGGATTTTCCACATCCCGCCGTTCCCACAAGGTATATTCCTATTGTACTGTTCATATTCATCCTCCTGACATAACTTCAATAACCGTTATATTGTACAGATGGTCAAGTGGGGTGTCTAGGGGGATCGGATCCTTGCCATGCATCACCAAAACTCCGTCGATGAAGAATCCCGATCTGCGAAGCAGGTCGGTTAAGGTCTCGTTTGCCCCATATTCGACCGTTCTCTCCACCCCATCCTTCCAGGATGTGAGCCTCAATGCCCTTTCCCTTGAACTCGAGCCTTCCAATACGTCTCCCCCGAACGAAACCTGTCATTGATCGGATACCGCCCATTTTCCGAGGGTCATGAGCGGGGTCTCTCCGTCATCCCTTCTTGAAAATATGGTCATAATGAGCATTGTCGATACTATGCCGAGAGATGCCCCCATGGGCAGACCCGTCAATATCCTCATCAAGTTGTTGCTTTCGTAATCGAATCCGAACGGCCAAAAGGGCATCGATGACATCATCTGTATACCTCCGTCAAGGGCCGTCGGCACGAAGAGGAGCCCCAGAACGAATGCGGGGAACAGCCATCTGAAGGGTCCCTTAAAACTTCTGTTTAATCTACGCGGCATGATGTCAAGGAATATCTCGAAAGGAGAATCATCTGCTTTCGCTCTCAACAGAAGTGCCGAACCGAGGATGATCCCCACGAAGATGGCGATGTCCCTTGAACAAACTGGCATCTGATTCCCGTTGATGATAAGCGTTCTTTCCTCCTTTTGATGGCAATTGAAGTCCCCGAACGTGTAAGCCGCTAGATGGAAGGGGCCCATGTCCCGCCATTTTGGCCAGTAGTCCATCGCGTTTGCCCTTGCATCTAGTCCGATCACTTCTCCGGGAGGAAGGGTCGCAGGGGCCAGGACCATTACTAGAACCAGGACCATACCGATACCGGTCATTATGATCGGCACTCTATGTATGAACTTGCTCGTCCCCATCATTGCCCCTTGGAATCAACGTGTCGTTAATAAAGCGTTCGGTCGATGGCCTTTAAAGGCCTATCTTCTTTGAAATGACCATGCGCTGGACCTCCGAGGTCCCCTCGCCTATGGTGTAGAGCTTCGAATCCCTGAAGAATCTCTCAACTGGATATTCCTTGGTATATCCATAACCTCCATGGATCTGCACGGCATCAACGCTCGCCTTTACCGCGACCTCGGAGGCGAACAGCTTCGCCATCGAAGCCTCTTTTGAGAAGGGCATGCCCATCTCCTCCATCCACGCGGCCCTAAGTACCAGAAGACGGGCGGCGTCGATCTCCGTTGCCATATCCGCCAATTTCCATTGTATCGCCTGGAAGCTCGATATCGGCTTCTCGAATTGGATTCTCTGTTTGGAATAGGAGATACATTCGTCCATAGCCCCCTGTGCAAGTCCAACGGCCAATGCTCCTATGGCCGTCCTGCCTCGATCTAGAATACTCATAGCCCCGGTGAAACCCTTTCCTTCTTCCCCTATCAAGTTGCCGGCGGGAACACGGCAGTCTTCCAAGATCACCTCTGAGGTTATCGACCCTCTCATACCGAGTTTATCCTCTTCAACGCCCATCTTGAGGCCGGGGGTTCCCTTCTCCACTATGAAGGCGCTTATCCCCTTGACGCCCTTGGTCACATCTGTCTTGGCCATCACAGTGAACACCTCCGCCACATGACCGCTCGTTATGAACTGCTTTGTACCATTCAAAATATAATGATCCCCATCCCTTACCGCGGTCGTCTGAAGTGAGCCCGCATCCGAACCAGCATTGGGCTCGGTGAGAGCCCAGGCCGCCAGCCCCTCTCCGTTTGTCAGTTTCGGCAGGTATTTTCTTCGTTGTTCCTCGTTTCCCAGTTCGTAGATATGGCCAACCCCAAGAGTGTTGTGTGCCTCCACCGTGAGGCCAATAGATGCCGATACCCTGCCGATCTCCTCCAAGGTGATGTTGTAGCTGATCCTGTCTAGGCCTGATCCTCCATATTCCCTCGGGACGGTCATTCCCATCAGTCCCATTTCCCCCATCTTCTTGACGATATCCATATCGAAAGACCCTTCCTGGTCGATCTTGGCTGCGATGGGCGCGATCTCCCTCTCAGCGAATTCCTTGATCACCTGTTTGAGCATTCTCTGTTCCTCGTTCATGCCGAAATCCATTATATTTCACCACATGCCCCAACCCGTCAAGGATATTTGGAACTTTCTTAAAGGAGATCTTTGGGACATATGTTAATCCCTTTTTCATTAAGATCCATTTGTTGAAGTATTATATAAGATGGTCGAGAATACGGGTCGAGGTCTGGAAAATGATCGAAGAAGGCCATGGAGAACTGTTGAGCGCATGCACGGCCGATGAGATAAGGGAATGGAACAGGAAGTATAAAGCCAGGGGCCTTATCGACAAAACGGCCACTGCCAGGGAGGCAGTGGATAGGTTCGTGAAGGACGGTGCATATCTCGCTATCGGAGGCTTCGGACACGTCAGAATATCCATGCCTATGATCTACGAGATCGTGAGGCAAAAGGTCAAGCATCTTCGAGTATCGGGCCATACGGCCGTCCATGACCTTGACGTCCTCATCGCAGGTGACTGTGTGGATGCCGTGGATGTTGCCTATTCATTCGCCTTCGAGACCAGGGGCCTATCCAAGAACGGAAGGAGAGCGGTGGAATCAGGCAGGGTAAAATGCGTTGAATGGACAAACGGGGCCCTATCATGGAGGATCAAGGCGGCCGCAATGGGACTTCCGTTCCTCCCCGCCAGGAACATGCTGGGATCTGACACTTTCAATTTCAGCGCGGCAAAGACCATGGTATGTCCTTTCACAGGACAGAAACTGGCGGCCCTCCCCGCCCTCATGCCGGACGTTTCCATCATACACGTTCATTATGCCGACAGGTACGGCAACTGCCTCGTAAGAGGAACGACCGTAAAGGACGATGACCTGGCAAAAGCCTCAAAACGGGTCATAGTCACGGCGGAGAGGATAGTTCCCGATTCGTTCTTCAGGGACGCCCCTGAACGGACCACCATACCTTATTTCTGCGTCGATGCTGTCATCGAGGCGCCTTGGGGCAGTCATCCTTGCAACATGCCCTATGAATATTACTTCGATAACGAACACCTTAAGGATTATCTCAAAGCTGGTGCTAACGAGAAGGACCTTCATGCATATCTTGACAGATGGGTCTATTCCGTCAAGGATTTTGAGGAGTACCTCGACCTCGTTGGTATCAAGAAGCTATACGAACTGAGAAGGCTGGAGGAGTTGAGATGACCGATTACACACCGATACAGATGATGGCGGCAGTCGCCTCCCATCAGCTTGAGGACGGCGTTATCGTGGGTGTTGGCACCGGCCTTCCCATGATAGCCGGCCTCCTTGCTCAGAAGACCCATGCACCGAACCTGATAATATTCTTCGAGTCGGGTTGTATGGCCCCTCAGGTCCCAAGACTTCCTCTGTCCGTGGGGGATTCCAGATGTGTGCACAGGGCTGTCGCCGCTACCGGACTCGCAGGAATAATGGAGACCGGACAGAGGGGCATGATAGACTATGCTTTCCTCGGAGGCGCGGAGGTGGATATGTACGGGAACATCAACTCTACCGTACTCGGCGATCACGACTCACCAAAGGTCAGGCTTCCCGGGAGCGGAGGCGCAAACGATTTCGGGTCACTGTCGTGGAGAACGATCATCATAGCGCGGCATGAGAAGGACAAGCTTCCCGAGAGGGTGAACTTCATAACCACACCCGGATACATCGACGGTCCGGGGTCCAGGGAAGAGGCGGGCCTCCCTCCGGGAACAGGGCCTTACAGGGTCATAACGAACCTTGCCCTGATGGGGTTCGATGAAGATACCTGCCGCATGAAACTGATAAGCCTCCATCCTGGAGTGACACTGGAGCAGGTTATAGAGAACACCGGATTCGATCTCATCATACCGGAAGAGATTGAGACCTCAACTCCTCCAACTGATGAGGATCTTCTTCGTCTGAAGGAGATCGATCCTGACGGGATAATAATAGGAAAGTAAGTCGTAATTTTTGTTGTACGGTCATGTCGGTTAATTTACAGCATCCCATGGAAAATAATTACTATCAGTATACCGTTCCTGTCGATGTGGCCGGAACGGGGATCGAAGCGGTCCTTGTGTATACCCGGTCCGAACGGATAACGGACCCATCATGTTTACTCGAATATGATGGGCCGTCCAATATATTGACCATGGGCAACGGAGGAGTGATCGTTTGAGCAGAAAAGTATGCGTTATAGGGGTTGGATACAGCGATTTTAATTCCATGACACCGGATATTCAGTGGAAGGAGATGATGTACGGGGCATGCCAGAAAGCGTATCGTGATGCGGGGATCGACGTCCGAAAGGATGTGGACAGCTTCATCACGTGCGGTGAGGACTACTGGGAGGGTTTCTCGATATTCGATGAGTTCGTCCCTGATCAGATCGGGGCGGTCCTCAGACCATGCATGACCATCACGGGAGACGGCCTCTACGGTCTTGGTACCGCATACATGCAGATAAAGACTGGTCTGCTCGATACGGTACTTGTGGAGGCACATAGCAAGATCTCCGATCTTTTGACCCCGGGAGAGATAATGCTCCATGCCATGGACCCCATCTTCGACAGGCCGGTCACCGGTCCGGTACAGAGGCCGAGATATGGAGGTTCCCCTACATACACTAAGGAGGAGCCAAAACCTCTGATAGGGGCTACAGATGAGAAACAGAGGGTCCATCCCTATTTCCTGGCCGGTATGGAGATGCAGCATTACCTGAGGACGACGGGAACCACTGAGGAGCATTGTGCCCAGATCGTTGCAAAGAACAAACAGGCGGCCTTCCACAATCCCATGGCCGATTATGAGGCGAATATCACGGCAGAGGATGTCATGGGGTCCCAATATCTATTCAAACCCTTGAAATCCCTCGAGATCTCCCCCAATGTGGACGGTGCCATAGCCTTCGTACTGGCATCCGAGGAGAGGGCCAGGGAGCTAGGGGTCGAGCCGCTGTACATGTCCGGTTTCGGATGGTGCTCCGATACGCCCTGGCTCGGAACGAGGGAGTTCGACGGCGGTTACGCCGCGAAGGCCGCCAGGATGGCTTACAAAATGTCCAGGATCGAAAGGCCGAGAGAGATGATCGACATAGCAGAGGTGGACGATAGGTTCTCTTTCAAGGAACTTCAGCACCTCGAGGCGCTCGATCTAGCAAAGCCTGGTGAAGGGGCTATGCTACTTGAGGACGGAGAACTTGGAAGGGACGGTTCTATACCCACCAACGTCTCGGGAGGTTCGCTTGGAGTTGGTAACTGCTACGAAGCTACGGGTCTCCAGAAGGCTCTTGAGATAGTTGTCCAGCTCAGAGGAGAGGCTGGAAGAAGACAGGTCGATGATGCCGAAATAGGCCTTGCCCAGGCCTGGAGAGGCATACCGTCGAACAGTGGTGCTGTGGCCATTTTCCAGAAAGGAGGTGCTTGATATGAAGGACGTAGCGGTCATTGGGGCGGGTATGACCGTATTCCGCCGCAGAATGCTCGAGACCGGAAAGGAACTCTCCTTTTTGGCCACGAAGATGGCTATGGAGGAGGCAGGTATAGAGAAAAAGGACATAGACATGGTCGTCATGGGAAGTGCTCCCGATGCTTTCGATGGTATCCATATGAAAGGTGAGAACCTTTCCGACGGCGCGGCGGGGACTGGAAAACCTTACGTTCGAGTGTTCAACGGTGGCGGAACAGGTGTATTCGCCCCGATAGCTGGATGGTGGCACGTGGCCTCCGGCGCTGCGGATATCGCCCTCGTCGTTTGCGAGGAGAAGATGGGCAGCTGCTACCCCCATCCCCAAACGGCCTTCAGACACATATGGGACCCGATCCTCGACAGGCCGTTGAACCCGAATCTCGTATGGCTGTTCGCCATGGAGATGAACCGATACATGTCGGTCTACAACATCAAGAAGGAGGACATCGCCCGTGTTGCGGTGAAGAACAAGAGGAACGCTGTCGGCCATCCTTGCGCACAGATCCCGGATGAGAAGATAACCATAGAGGACGTTCTCAACTCCGAGGTCATGGCATGGCCCGTTCAGAGGCTTGACATAAGCCCTCCGAGCGACGGCGCTTCTGCCCTGATCTTCTGCTCCGCGGACAAGGTTAGACAGTTCACCGACGATCCTGTCTTCGTATCGGGGGTCGGATGGAACATAGACTCGACCATGTGGACGAACAGGGACCTTTACTTCCCCCAGTACGTGGCCAACGCGGCAAAGATGGCCTACAAGATGGCACATATAAACAACCCCAGAAAGGAGATCGATTTTGCGGAACCGTACGATCCCTTCGATTACAAGGAACTGCATCATATGGAAGGTCTTCTCCTGTGCAAGAAGGGAGAGGCTCCCATCCTGACCAGGGAAGGGGTCACGGAGAGGGACGGAGACATGCCGATGTGCCCCTCCGGAGGCCTTATGGGGGTCGGGAATCCAATAGCAGCCACCATGGGCCAGAAGGTCTGCGAGCTTTACTGGCAGCTTGCCGGGAAGGCAGGGAAGAGACAGATACCTGGCGATCCCAGAATAGGCGTGGGCCAGGCATGGGGGGATATCATGCAGATGGGAACTGTTATAGTTATGAGGAGGGGATGAAGATGACCGGAAACGATGAGATGGTTCCAAAGGATCCCAGGGGAACGCATGTTGGCAACAAGGACATCTACGGAAGGAAGATCACCTATTCCTGGTGGGAACCAGAGGTCCAGTACAACTGGGCTCTTGGACCGGCCATGAGCAGGTTCCTCGAGGAGCTGAAGAAGGGAAGTATCGTCGGCAGAAAATGCCGCAAGTGCAGAAGGATCCTCGTTCCTCCCCGGATGTTCTGCGAGCGATGCTACAATCCAACGGACGAATGGGTAAAGATAGAGGATACAGGGACCATAGAGACCTTCTCCATATCCTACATCGACTCTGATGCTAGAAAGATCAAGGACCCTATATTCATAGGTGTGATCTCCCTCGACGGCGCATCCCCAAAGCACGGAATAATGCACTATTTCGGCGAGGTAAAGGCTGATGAGATACACATTGGCATGCGCGTGAAAGCCGTATGGAAACATGTATCCGAGAGGACCGGAGCCATCACCGATATCAAATATTTCAAACCTTTGAAGAAAGGAGGTGGTAAAAAATGACGTTCCTCGAGAAACAGACCGATCCCACATCCCCCATGCACTGGAGGGGGGACATGCAGGCAGACTACCTGTATCCCAACGGCTGGGCGGGCGACAGGTTCTTCAAGAACCTTCGCGACAAGGGTACCTTCCTTGCGACCAGGTGCCCAAAATGCTCAAAGGTCCTTTTCCCGGCCAGGCTTTACTGCGAGGACTGCTTCGTCGAGATCCCCGAGAATAACTGGATAGAGGTGCCCACGTCCGGCATTGTCAGGCTTTACACGTTCGCAAAGTTAGATGCTCATTGGGAACCCCTCGAAAAACCCAGATGCATGGCCTTGATCGATATCGAGGGAACTGACGGATCGATACTTGGAGTTCTCGATGTTGAGGAGACCGATGAGGATCTCACCGGGCTGCCTGTCGAAGCTCTCCTGCGGCCCGTAAAGGAACGCGAAGGGACCATGAAGGATATCGTTTGCTTCAAACCCTCCGTGTGATCGCTATAATGTTGAAAGGAACCATCGGGTTTTCTATCGGATCCCATAATAACCCGCACCCCCCTCACGATACCGGACCATAAAAGGTCAGCTTTATGCTTAGCCATAGGTAGCCAAAAGGGTTTTCTAAGTGATATCGCTAACCCCGACCATAAGTCGGTGATACCTCATGTCAGCTAACAGTAAATATACTCTGTCAAACCTCTTGAGACGTGCGGCCAAGGAACATCCAGAGAGGATCGCCCTCTATTACGATGATAGAGCGATAACATATGGCCAGCTCGACGAGCTTGCGAGCAGATTCGCGAGTGGGCTCTTAAAATTGGGAATAGAGAAAGGCGACCGCGTGGGACTGTACATGCCCAACTATCCTGAATGGATCATAGCGTTCTTCGGGATATCCCGAATGGGAGGTGTTGTGGTCCCTATGAACACAAGATACCGCAAAGGAGAGGTCGAATACATAATGAACAATTCCGAAGCGACCGCTCTTGTCATGGCATCCAATTTCCTGAACATGGACTACGTGAATATACTCGATGAGCTTCGCGGCAAGCTGCCGTCCGTACGCCGTGTCATCGTCCTTGGGGAAAGAAGGTCCGAGGGGATGGAAGATCTTCCATCCGTGATCGAAATGGGAAAAGGGCATGAGTATGATGAACGCCTTCACGATATCGAGGGATCGATATCCCAGGACGATGTCGTCTTCATATTATACACATCGGGCACGACCGGGGAACCGAAAGGAGCGATGCTCACCAACCTCAACATATCCAAGAACGCCGAGCAGATAGCCCAACAGATGAGGCAGGACAGCCGGGATGTCTGCCTTATCGTGGTGCCATTCTTCCACTGCTTCGGCTGTGTCATTGGGATCTCAGCTTGCGTTAGCGCCTCTTCAGGAATGGTCCCGATGCCCTCCTTCAACGCCTCCGAGGCACTGTCCTACATGGAGATGTTCGGGATTACGATAGTCCACGGCGTCCCCACGATGTTCATTGAATATCTGGAAGAGATCAAGAAGAGGCGCTACGACCTCTCCAACTTGAGGACGGGCGTCATGGCAGGCGCGCCATGCCCCATAGAGGTGATGAAAGGAGCCATAGAACAGATGGGGGCGAATATCGTGATAGCCTATGGCCTGACGGAATCCTCTCCCGTCATCACCATGACATCGCTGGACGATGATATCAAGGACAGGGTGGAGACCGTCGGTAGACCCCTCCCGGAGCAGGAGGTGAGGATCGTTGATGAGAATAACCTTGAGGTTCCAAAGAACGTCACGGGGGAGCTTGTCGTGAGGGGTTACAACGTCATGAAGGGATATCATAAGAAGGAAGAGGCCACCCGGGAGGCGATCGATGGGGAAGGGTTCCTCCACAGCGGAGACCTCGCAACCATGGATGAGAGGGGTTTCGTTCGGATCGTGGGAAGGAAAAAGGACATGTACATATCCGGCGGCTTCAACGTATATCCGAGGGAGATAGAAGAGTTCCTCTTCAAACTGAACTGTGTTGAAAATGTAGCTGTTCTCGGTGTACCTGACCCGAAGTTCGGAGAGGTTGGCCTGGTGGCGATCAAGCTGAAGGAGGGAAAGACCGCGACCGCTGAGGATATAACAAACTACTGCAAGATGAACCTGGCGAATTTCAAGGTTCCGAGATATGTCTGGTTCATTGACGAATACCCCATGACCCAATCTGGCAAGGTCCAGAAATTTCGCCTCAGAGAGCTCGCGAAAAAAAGGTTCTCACTTAAAATATAACATTAACGCGACTTCATATATAGATATGACGTGGCTACGACCACAAGATTAAATTAGAGATTCAACGTTGACGGCAACCCCGGGATATCAGGCATCAATGGATCAATGGCTATCACGCCGCCACACCCCGGCAAGGAAGGTCCATTGGACGCCAAATACCCCATCATCGCTTGTTCTGTAAAGGAACGGAGGGTTCATATGATCGAGATAAGATTTCACGGAAGGGGCGGACAGGGTGCCGTCGTCGCATCGCAGCTGTTCGCAGACGCGGCTTTCCTGGAAGGAAAGGACGTGCAGGCATTCCCCTACTTCGGGGTTGAAAGAAGAGGTGCACCGGTCACGGCCTTCACGAAGATCGACTCGGATAAGATAAGGGACAAGGCAATGATATACGAGCCGGACATCGTCGTGGTCCTCGAGCCATCCCTGCTCCAGGCCGTGAACGTAACAGAAGGCCTCAAGGAAGGTGGATTGGTCCTTATCAACACCGAGGAGGACGCAAAGGACATATCCGAGAGACTCGGTGTGAAGAACGTCGCAACGGTCGGGGCTACAAAGATCGCCCTCGCGAACAAGCTGGGATCAAGGGTCCAACCAATAGTCAACACGGCAATAGTCGGGGCGCTTGCAAAAGCCAGCGGACTTGTGTCGATCGACTCCGTTCTCAAGGCCGTATTGAAACTTCCACTCTATGCGGACAGGAATGCTGAGGCCGCAAAACAGGCCTATGAAGCTACGGCCCTCCCAGGAGGTGCATGATAATGCCTCAGACCATCGATGAGATCCCCCCCACACCGATCAACACAGTCGATTCAAAGACGGTCAAGACCGGAGGATGGAGGGCGTTCAGGCCTGTATGCCATTACGAGAAATGCATCAGGTGCTGGACATGTTGGAAGTTCTGCCCGGACGTTTCAATATCCCTTGGTGAGGAAGGGCCGATATACGACTACGACCACTGCAAGGGCTGTGGTATCTGCGCCAACGAATGCCCCGTCAAATGCATCGAGATGGTCCCGGAGAACAAGTGAGGAGGGCTTCATATGGTCAAGGAGATAATGGCAGGGAACAAGGCAACGGCTTACGGGGCTATGCTCGCCAGAGCCCAGGTCATCGCGGCTTACCCCATAACCCCTCAGACGACAATCGTTGAGAGGATCGCGGACCTCATAGCCGCTGGTAAATGGGACGCGAAGTACGTGATGGTAGAATCGGAACATTCGGCGATGGCCGCAAGCGTCGCAGCATCGAACACTGGCGCCAGGGCCTTCACGGCTACCTCGGCCCACGGGCTAGCACTCATGCATGAAGTATTGATGTGGGCTGCAGGAGCTAGGACCCCATGCGTTCTCGTCAACGTGAACAGGGCCATGGGGCCCCCGTGGTCCGTCTACGCCGATCATCAGGACTCGATGGCGCAGAGGGACACCGGCGTTATCCAGTTCTACTGCGAGAACAACCAGGAGATCCTTGATAGCATCGTCATCGCCTATAAGGTCGCGGAGGACCCTTCGGTCCTCCTTCCAGCCATGGTCAACCAGGATGCTTTCTACCTCTCTCATACCTCAGAACCGGTGGACATACCCGACCAGGAGCTTGTTGACGGATATCTCCCACCTTTCAGGCCATCTATCAAGCTCGATGTAGAGGACCCGAAGGGATTCGGATCTTTCATAATGCCACCTCAATATATGGAGTTCAGGGCCCATATGGCGAGGGGCATGGACGCAGCAAGGGAGAGGATCAGAAAGGCCGACAGGGAATGGAAGGAGATCACCGGACGGTCCTACGGCGGAATGATGGACATGTACAGATGCGAGGATGCCGATTTCATACTCTTCGGGGCCGGGACAATGATGTCCACTGCAAAGGAAGTGGTAGACGCATTGAGGAAGGAGGGACGCCGTGTAGGCGTAGCCAGATTGAGGGTGTTCAGGCCCTTCCCATACGAGGAGGTCAGATATTTGGCCGACAGGGCCCATGCGATAGGAATACTCGACAGGGCTTTCACCTTCGGAAGGGGCGGTCCACTTTACAACGAGACCAACGGTCAGCTCTACAATCACAAGAACAGACCTCCCACGAAGAACTACATCGTCGGTGTAGGAGGAAGGGATGTACGTCAGAAGCACATAAGAGGAATATTCGACGATCTCGAACGCTTTGAGAAGAAAGGTTACGGGAACGAGGGCGAGGTTCATTGGTGGGGTCTTCTCGATGGAAGCACACCAGAGGTCGAACGATAGGAGGATGGAAATATGGCTAAGCTCACAATTCCGGAAGATGAACTGATGTCACCCGGGCACATGGGGTGCCTGGGTTGCGGGGCGACCCTGGCCATGAGGTATGTTCTCAAGGCAGCAGGCAGAAGAACGATACTCTCGATACCGGCATGCTGTTGGGCCGTAATGCCCGGAGTGTGGCCCAATACGTGCTTGCAGGTTCCAGAGCTATATACTCCGTTCGAGACAACCGGAGCCTCCATATCCGGTATCAGGGCGGCCTTGGACGCAACCGGTCAGAATGATGTGAACGTCATCGGTTTCGCGGGCGACGGAGGAACTGCCGATATCGGTATCCAGGCCCTCTCCGGTACCGCTGATAGGAACGACGACGTACTATACATCATGTACGACAATGAGGCCTATATGAACACAGGCATACAGAGGTCCGGATCCACCCCAATAGGAGCATGGACGACAACGACACCTGTCGGTACCACGGGAAGCTGGGAGAAATCACCCAAAAAGAACATGGTGGCAATCATGGCAGCACACAGGATACCATACGTTGCCACGGCTTCAGTGGCATACCCTGAGGACCTAATAAGAAAGGTGCAGAAGGCCCTCACGATAAAGGGAACAAAGTTCATGCACATATTCGCCCCGTGCCCCACCGGCTGGAAGATGGATCCGGGGCTTAGTATAAAGATAGCCAAGGAAGCCTTATCATGCAGGGCTTTCAACCTTTTCGAAATAGAGGGCGGATCATACAAGATCAATATGAAGCCGAAGAAGACCTCCTTGAAGGAATATCTATTCAAGCAGGGACGCTTCAAGCACATGCCAGAAGATCTGATCAACGAGTTAGAAACGGATCTCGATAGAGCATACGATGAACTATTGAGGCTCGAGAGCCTAAGTCTCGAAAGGGCAAAAGTACCGGATGCATGATCCGTTGGTCCATCAGAGAGAGTGATACTATGGATGAGATATTGGAAGATGCACCGGGAAAGAAGGTCCTGCTTTTAGGGAACGATGCTGTCGTGAGAGGAGCCTTGGAATCCGGGATCCGTGTCGCAGCGACGTATCCGGGGACGCCCTCCTCCGAGATAGGTAACACTTTTCAGAGGATCTCAAAAGAGGCTGGGATATACTTCGAGTTCAGCATCAACGAGAAGGTGGCCTTCGAGGTAGCGGCCGCCGCGGCAGTGGCCGGAGTTCGGTCGTTCGCATTCATGAAGCACGTCGGCCTCAACGTGGCCTCCGACGCTTTCATGACCCTTGCCTACACGGGAGTCCGGGGAGGCTTCGTGGTTCTCAGCGCGGACGATCCATCCTGCCATTCCTCGCAGAACGAACAGGACAACAGGTATTTCGCCAAGATGTCGAGCGTTCCCATGCTCGAGCCGGCGACTCCGGAGGAGGCTAGAAGCATGATGCATTATGCCTTCGATATCTCTGAGAGGTTCGGCATGCCCGTTCTCCTCCGCACGACCACAAGGATGAACCACGTCAGAGGCGTGGTCACCTATGATGCGGTCCCGGAGATCTCCTCCGAGAGGGTTCATTTTGAAAGGGATCCTTCCCGTTTTGTCACCGTGCCGGCCAACGCGAGGACGAGGCATCTGGAGATCCTCAAACTCATACCCTTGATGAAGGAGGAATCAGAGGTCTCGCCTTATAACAAGGTGGTTGTACCGTCTACGGCCAACTTATATGGGAAGAGGATTGGTTTTATAACATCAGGGGTAGCGTTCAATTACCTGATGGAGACGCTCGAAAGCGTGGAGTTCGGGATGGAGGCAAGAGTTCTGAAATTGGGGATGACATCACCTCTGCCGGAAGAGGCGATAGCGGAATTCTGCCGGGAACAGGACGAGATTATCATCGTGGAGGAGCTCGAGCCATACCTGGAAGAAGCGGTCAAGATCGTCTGCAAGGAGTTGGGGATCGGGACCCCCGTCCTCGGTAAAAGGGACTCTCACTTCCCCCGGGAGTTCGAATTCAATCCTGATATCGTAGCAAGGGGTATAGCGTCCATACTCGAAGGTGAGGGTATGAATGTCCCTGACCTGACCATAGGATCTTTCGAGTGGAAGGACCTACCGACACCTCCGAGACCTCCGGTCCTTTGCCCCGGCTGCCCACACAGGGCCACTTACTTCGCGGTAAAGAGGGCCACCAAGGGTAAGGCGGTGTATCCCACTGACATAGGCTGCTATACCCTGGGCATCGCCCCGCCTCAGTCTACTGGGGATCTCCTTATTTGCATGGGCAGCTCCGTCGGATCCGCCGGAGGCCTCTCGAGGATCGTTGATGAGCCGGTCATCGCCTTCATAGGGGATTCGACGTTCTTCCATTCAGGGATACCACCTCTTATCAACGCCGTTCACAGCGGCCACAAATTCGTCCTTAACATAATGGACAACGCCACCACCGCCATGACAGGCCATCAGCCCCACCCTGGTCTGCCCATGGACGGAATGGGAGGCATTGCCAACGCGATAAACATCGAAAAATTATGCAGGGGAATAGGCGTCGAATTCATCAAGGTCATCGATCCGCTTAAGGTCAAGGAGACACAGAAGGCCTTCGAGGAGGCACTGGAGCACGATGGAGTATCGGTTATAATCACGAGGTCCGTTTGTGCACTCCTCTGGGACAGGGAGTTGAGGAAGAGAGGGAGGTCACGATTGAAATACACCGTTTATCAGGAAAAATGTAAGAAATGCAACGCATGTACCAAGACCTTCGCCTGTCCCGCATTCTACAAGATAGGGGAAGAGCATTACATAGACCCGGGATTGTGCCTGGGCTGCGGTGTCTGCGAACAGGTATGTCCCTTCGGGGCAATGGGACCTCTGGAGGAATGAGATATGACGTTCAAGAACAGGGACGCAGTGACGATACACATAGTCGGGGTCGGCGGCCAGGGCGCTTTGACCGTTTCCAAGATAATCGGGAATGCCGCCCTCGCAAAGGATATGCCTATAGTGATCTCTGAGATACACGGAATGGCCCAGCGAGGTGGAGTCGTCCAGACCACTATTCGTTTGGGGGAGACCAGCTCACCCCTTCCCTTCTCCTCCGACCTTTCCATCCTGGTCGGGTTCGAGCCGATGGAAGCCTACAGGGCCAGGGACAAGATCACCAAGGACACTGTAGTGGTAATTAATACGGATCCGATCAGACCGGTGTCCGTATCGTCCGGAGGCATGACATATCCCGATGTTATTGAGATCATTTCGGAGATCTCTAAGTTCGGGAAGGCGGTATATTCCATTTCCGCAATAGATATCGCACGTCAGGCGGGAGACCTGAGGACGACGAACGTGGCTATGCTAGGTGCGATGTCCGCATGTAATGTCATTCCTTTCACCGACGAGGAACTTCTGGAAGCGGTCAGGTCCTCCGTACCTGAAAAATTCATCGATGTGAACGTTAGGTCCCTTTCGTTGGGTCGCGATGCCGTCAGGGAGAAGGCATGCAGGGAATGAACAAGGTCGGCATCACGACGACCGTTCCCCTGGAGCCCTTCCTCGCATCGGGGACCACACCCGTCGATCTTAATAATATCTTCATTTCCTCTCCCGATCCAGCAGGTTTGGTCGAAGAAGCTCAGGTCCATGGCTACCCGAGGAATATTTGCACATGGATAAAAGGTATATTCTCAGTGGCATGTGATTTTGACGGCGTTGTAGGCGTCGTTCGGGGCGATTGTTCGAATACCGAGTCCCTACTTGAGACACTCGATCTGAAAGGAATACCGACCCATCCCTTCTCCTATCCTCCTGATCGAAATCGGGATCGTCTGGTCGAGGAGATCGGATCCCTTTGCGATTTCCTGGGATGCTCCATCGAGGATGCAAAGGACCAGGCTGGCAGGGTCAGACACCTCAGACAGATGGCGTGGAAGGTGGACGAGCTCTTATCCTTGGGCAGGGTCTCGGCATCGGACGCCCACCTATTGATGGTGTCATGCTCCGACCTTATGTCCGATCCTTCTTTATGGGAAAGGAGGGCGAGGGATGTCATCGAAAGTTCCTCTCGATTAGATGCCCCTCTTGAATGCCCCAAGATAGGTTATATCGGTGTTCCGCCGATAATCACAGATATCTTCGACCGTATCGAGGGATCGGGAGGTAATATCGCGTTCATGGAGACGCAGAGACAGTTCACCATGCCATTCCCGAACGAAGATTGGATAGGATCATATCTATCGTACACCTATCCATTTTCCATCACGGGAAGAGTAAAGGATATCAAGGATGCAATAGAAGAAAGGCGTTTGTCCGGGATCGTGCATTATGTACAATCCTTCTGCCACAGACAGATAGATGACATCATATTCCGATCGGAACTGAGGGTTCCCGTACTGACACTAGAGGGCAATATACCTGGACCTATGGACGAGAGGACCGCTATAAGATTGGAGGCCTTTCTCGATGTTCTTGAGATGTCATTTTCTTCTGTATATCATAACGATGATAAAAATGAAAAGAAGGAGAAATATCCCCGATGATGCTATCAGGAAAATCGGATCCCTCCATACAGGTTCTCCAGGAGGCGGCTCCCCAATCTGAATGGAGTATGTGAGAACATTGTCCTCAGGATTGACGTCCCTCCATCTCCCGATCACCGGGACCTGTACCTCGAAATGATATGTTCTAAGTGGATCTAGAGCGAATGGCCCTAATCTTATCACAACCCCCTCCCCCGGATCTATTCTTGAAAGGTTGGATCTGTATGCTTTTACGTCCCCTGAATCCGTAGTTAGGTTGGTGAAGATCGATATCAGCTCAGCTGTTATGTCTCCTTCGTTCCTAAGAAGCAGCTCGATATAGTAAGTGCCCGGATCCAATGTACGATTCGGCCCTGCATCCAGATCCAAAGGCAGTAGATGCCACTGCAATGAAAGGTCGATATGGTGGACCATAAAGGTTATATTAACGTTCTGGACCATTCCCGTATCGGTGTTGATCCCTGCGATCTCTCCTTCGATATCCAATGAAAGAAACATTACTCCCGAGTATTGCGGGACCCACTTTATTTGACATAGAAGAGGGGCCCCCCTCGTGGTAAAGAAGGTGGTTGTGGAAATCTTCGAACCGTTCATTCTGATGTTCACGGAAAAGGGGGTATCCTCCGGCAGCCCAAAGGACCTGGTCTCAAATGATATGACGGATTCGCTGCCAACGATGGCCCTTGCAGGCTCGATCGTAAGGGTGGAATTATCGATGTACACACCGTTCGGGACCTCCTCTCTTCCAATGCGAACGCTCAAGTCTATGTGATTGTTCCTATGGCCTTCAGTACTCTCGGAGAGCGCCAATATCCTGAATCTATATAACCCAGGGGATACTGGATAGTTTATACTGATCTTTACAGGAACTATGGTATCCATCGACATTGGAGGAACATCGATGGTCCCATCATGTTCCACGGTGATGTTTTCGTTCATGAAATACATCTCTGATGACAATATCACTGTATCATTTCCATTGCCGTTGTTTATGATGCCTATGTGAAAGGTGATGTTTTCGGTTCCACGGCTCGGAGGTTCCCTTATCATAGCATATCTATTTGAGGCATATATGGATATATTATATGTCTGTTCAATTTCATAGTCCATCTCCCATACCATCCAATCATCGGGAGGGGCGCCTCCATTTATTGTCAAAGATATTTGATCTCCTGTGATCTCGGTGGCCTGCTTGTAAACTATCAGATGACCATGGAGCCTTCCGGCCATCCCTTCTCCGTCAAAACCGAGAGTGAATCCCATTACCTTATGGTCTCCAGGTTCAAGATGGTATTGAACTGGTCCTGTAATATTCCATATAAGACCGCGATCAGAACCAAAATCGATGAATAACCTCTCGGGGATGTTGCCGCTGTTATTCAAATACAGGTCTATATGCGGAGGATCCTCTTTGGAGAAAGGCCCTTCCTTCCTACCCGATAGTGATATATCGATATTATGAACGGGGATCATTTCAAACAGAAGTACGGCGTCCCTTACTGTATTATCAGCCATCATTCTGATCCTTATCCAACCGGGTCCGGCCTTTAATTTTGCCCTGGGATAAAATCTTACATTTATGATATATGGGTCATCAGTTCCATAATGCATCTCCATGATCGCCGGATCGATCTTTACATCCTTACTGATATCGATATCCGATGAAGCGGATATGACCTCGGACCTCAAAGTGATGTGACCTCCTGAATAAAGTGATATGACCTCTATCCTGTAGTCCATCGAGTTTCCTGGAGATACTAACAGGGAATCCTTTGTATGATCGACTATCCTGAATGTGGATATGTCGACCTTCTCCTTGCCTATGAGAACGAAATCATCAAGTAAAAAACCTGTCTCGACATATCCGGACGGCCTGTATTGTATTTTCAGCATGATCCTCTTTCCCTGAAATCGGGAGAGGTCTAACCCCCATTTCTCACTACCCTGCGGGGTTTTATGCTTCGGGTTATCCCAGATCGGGCTCGATGTGTTCCCACTGATTATTACATGTTTTCCTTGAGGATCGAGCAGCCCCTCCCACGTCTCCCCTTCATCGAGACTTACATAATGATATAGCCCGGCCCTTCCGAACCTACCTTCCGGGGTGAGGTTCCCCCGGTATCTGTAGAGGAAATATATCTGTGGATCACCTCTGCTAAGCTCGGGATTGAAGGCCGAATCATCGAACACCGAGAGGTCCAAGAGAGGCGATATCAATGAATATACTCCAGATAGCGGCCCTATCAAAGATGAATCGTTACCTGCCCAGAAAACTTTACCAGAGGTGTGAAGATTCGGTTCGCCTGCTCCCAACGGATGATCGCTAACGTGCCAGTTGTTCCCTTCAAGACCGCCGGAAACCTCGGTGGACCAATCTTTTATCGAAGAGCAATCATTGGAATATGATCCTATCCAGTACCCGTTCCGATATTTTTCCTTGGACCCGGTTTGGTATTCCAAACCCCAACCGTATCGTGCATCTGAAGCAGGGTACCTATCGTTCGGAACTTGGATGGTTATGTTGAAACTGTACGATCCAGAGAACTGCGGGGTCCAAGTGAAGACCATTGGTCCTGCCCTGGACCCCTTTCCTGGTGGCACATCGGTCAGTATCGAATCTCGGTACATCACATATCCCGCATCCGAGATGATCCCATCGAACCAATTCACCGTGAAAGTTACCCTAACGTTCTTGAAATAGGCACCGTTGTTGTTGATTATATCGAAACTTATCTTCGTCGATTCGTTGACCTCTCCAAAGTAAAGCGAACCCCAAGGGCTGATTCCTGAATGGTTCAAACCTCCGGAGACATATTTGAACGTCGATAGGTCAAGGACGACGAGGTCCGACAGCTCTTCCAGAGAATATGCACCGACCCCCGCATCGTTCGCCAACATCACGGCCTGCAGGGCAATCATAGATATGATCGCCAAACAAGCGACGGATCGTATGAAAGATAAGCGATCTCTTAGCATCGCAAGGTAAGTGGACTGAAAGGTAGATAACCCTTACCCCTGGATGAGCAATATTGTCCTTAAGGGGGCTTCCTTTAATTCTCAATATCGTCCAAAATACTGTGAATGACCGTTATGCAATGGTCCGTATGAAGCACTTTCGGGGACACCGATATTGCCCCATCCGACGTGAGCATGATCGTTTCTATCTCTTCCTCTTCGAAATCCCTATCATCGGATAGGAAGAAATTAATATTTCCCACATCCATCGCAATGGTCTCAAGGATCTTTCTTCCTTTGTCGGCGTTCTCAAGCAGCAGGAATGACCTTCCCTTGACATTATCAAGGACATGGTCCAGACCACCTCTCGTGACATATATTCCAGGTGTGGATCGTATGCATGATCCGTTTGATGCGGGTAGCGCTATCTCCAATGCTTTCTTGATGAGAGATGCAGTGGACCTCTCATCTGGATTCAGGTATCTCACAGAGGACCCTAGTATGCTCAAGACCTTTGGTGGGTCAGATGGGCCCATCATGATCGCATGAACAGCGGAATCCCTACGTATCCCATGTGATAGGAAGAGGGATGAATTGATCGACCGTATTATCCCGTCAAGTCGCCCTGCCGATCCACATAGATCGTTCAAGTTGAAATTACCATCAGTATTCACCCTATGGGCCAAAACGAAGAAGTTCCTTTTTAAGGTGAAGAGATCAGAGGTCTCGGTCATGAGTTTACCACGGATTCTATGGGTTCATTTCTTTTTATCTTTCTCCTCCTTCTTCTCCTTTTCCTTCTTCTCGAGATGGAGCCTGACCTTCTCTTTCCGATTGATTGTCGAGCGGTTTATCCTTATCTTCTCCTGATATTTGAGACGGGCTCTGGTCCACTGGTCCTTATCTATTCTTCCTTCCTTGAGCATCTTCCTGGCCTCATCTATCTTGTCCTCGAAGGTCTCGATCTCCTTCTTGAGTTTCTCGATCTCCTTGTTCAACTTCTCTATCTTTCCCATGAGCAAATCTCCTCAAATCTTCGATGCGATCGTCCCTCTCACTTTCGATAATTCCCGTTCCATCCCCGACGTGATTATATCGATATCCTTGATCAATTCTGCCTTGTATCCCTCATCCTTTACAGATCCTAGATTTACCTTTACGTTCAAAATAGCTCCATGGATGCCTGCATAGGCCATTTCCGCGGCGACACCGGCATCGGTTACAGAATTCACGTTACCTTCCTTTGCCACATCATTGGCCCTGGATATGACCGCATGACATATTTTCAATGTCCTCAAAGGTACGTCTATGGCATGGCGGTATGCCTCCTGTATCGCTGCTGAGCGTTTTATCTTATCCTCCTCGCGATCCTTGGGAAGCTTGAAGGCGGCAATGACCTTGTTGAATGCTTCCGTGTCCTCATCTATAAGGTCCGTCAGATCGGACCTCGCCCTGGACATTTCCCGGGAGATATCCTTCATTGAGGGCCAAACATTCTCGTATTTCTTCTTTGAGAGGGTCAGTTTGCAAACCATTTCCAGGAGGGAGGCACCAAGAGCTCCTGAAAGGGCGGCCACGCTACCTCCACCCGGTGCAGGTGATTCTGATGATAGTTCCTTGAGGAACGAATCGATCTTGGATGAAGCCAGCGGGCCCCTTTCCTTCATAAGGTATTCTATTATCTTCGTATCAGGATCGAATGGATAGAGCGAATCCAATCCGAGCTCCTGAATGACGATATCGATCAATTCATTTTCAGCCAGTTGATCTCTTTTTCCTTCACCAGCGTAGAAAATACCGGCATTGATCATCGCTTTCTTCGGGACCACTCCCACTATCTCACTCCCCCTAAGACCGATCCCCAGTTTAGATGCCTCTTCCTTGACCGCTTCGAACACATCGTGCAGGTTGACTTGCTCGTAATCGAGAAGGTTCATAGAAACCTGAGCGGTTCTTTCATCGTACATCATGCCGCCAGCCTGAACACCCCTGAACCTGCCAGGAATTCTTACTGGCCTGCCGTCCTCGCCAATGATCTTCTCACCCTTTTCATCTCTTTTGAGTACCCCGCTCTCCCTTATGGCACCGGATATGATGTTTGCCTTTTCCTTATCGTCCGAGTCCAAGTTGATATTGTAGGCTATCAGGATCTGCCTTGCTCCTGTCGCCGTCACTCCGGATCTACTATTGAAGACCGGGTCCCCGATATCGGGTCTGAACGATGGGTCCTTGAGCTTTTCCGGAAGCGCCTCGTATTCCCCTTTTCTGATATCCGGGAGCTTGATTCGTGACGGGTCCTTGGCCGACATCGCATATAGATACACAGGCACTCGAAGCTCCTCCCACATCCTTTCTCCTAAACTCTGCGCAAGCCGGCTGCATTCATCATAGTCGGTGCCAGATATGGGTATGAAAGGTACCACATCGAGAGCTCCCATTCTCGCGTGCTCTCCTTTATGCTTTGACATGTCGATCAGAGCCGTTCCTACCCGTGCGGCCCTGAAGGCGGCCTCGAGTACCATTTCCGGCCCTCCTACGAACGTGTACACAGTTCGGTTGAAATCGCTACCTGGATCCACGTTCATTAGTTTTACTCCCTTGACGCTGGTTATCGCGGCCGATATCGCTTCTATCACGTAACTTTCCTTTCCTTCGCTGAAATTGGGAACGCATTCCACCAGTTTTTCCATACCTATCATCGCTCCTGAGATTTTTCCGACGGTTCCAGTGAGGATATAAAGGATCAATATAGATAAAATCAACCCTTGATGTGAGGCATGTATAGATTCGAAAAGTATGTGTCATGGACAAAATACATTAATAAGCATGTTCTCAATTGGGAGATCAGGCCTTGGTGTGAACATGAAAGATAGAGAAAGCCTTGATAAGACATACTTGCAGTTCGTTTCGATCCCAACCATCCTTATCCTCCTGCTCGCTATATTCGTAGTATCGATCCCTCCGTATTTCGACCCTATCGCTGTGGATGTCCCGGAAGGCTATACTACCCTGGATGAGATAGCGGACAGGGACCCAACGACAGTTCAGAGGACGACCGGTGGTTTCATCATATCAAAGGACCTGGCGGTTCCAGCTGCCACTCCGCTGTACATCGGTCCAGGCAACTCGATAAAGGTCAGGAACCAAGCAGCACTTGAATTCCGCGGTTCTGCGAGGATCACAGGTACCTCTGATGAGCCCGTCGTGTTCTCGCCGGATGAGGGGGAGGATATCTGGGAAGGCATCACTATCATCGGAACGAGCCCAGATGACAAGGTCCTTCTGAAGAACGTATCCATATCCGAAAGCAAGGTCGGTCTGCGCCTTAGAACGATAGGAGTTCTCGTTAGCGATATCACAGTGATTTCCACTGAGACCGCCGGTGTGGAGGTCCGCGGGCCAATGAAGGCCATGGACAATCGCATGGAGAGGATAACTGTTCATCACGGAGGTTTCTACGGCATATCGATATGGAACACTGAAAAGATATCCTTAAGCTCCATCTATCTGAATGACTGCACGACAGGGATGAGATCCTACGGTTCCGGTGTCGATGTCGTGGGTATGTATGTAAACAACTCGAGCGGCAACGGAATGCAGATAGTGGAATCGACATTGAAAGGGCGGTCTCTTTATTTGCTTACGGAAAGAGGGGCATCTTTCACCACATCCGCCCAGATATCATCTACCAGGTCCCAAATATCCCTTACAGGAGGTAGGATAGGTTTTTCCAACAATGCGATCATTGCCGTCTCCGGATCCTCTATAGAACTGAAGGATCAGGACATAGGTCCTTCGAACTTCGAAGGTATAATATCTCATCAAAGCAGCGTCGAATTGATCGAATCCTTCGTTCACGATTGCGGATACAGCGGTATAGATTCCACTGATTCCAAACTATACATCTACGATAGTTATTTTTTGAGGCTTGGGACTGGACAGGGGGGTGTCACACATCCCTCCTTTCTCCTGATCAATTCCTCTTTAAATTGCGATAACGCCACCCTTGGTAACTCGATATCATCCCACATCGATGCCAGAAGCTCATCGGTCCTTTTGTACAATTCCTCATGGGGTACATCGATCCTTTCGAGTTTCATCCTGGGAGATTCCAGCGCTCTAACGTTCGGCAACAAGAGGCCTCCATCGGATGTGAGATATAAAGATGAGGGATCTATCACAAGGTACGTCCATTTCCTGCAGGTCAGGACCACGCTCTATGGGTCGGGTGACCCGGTAGAGAACGCTCTGATCCATATCAGGGACAGGACAGGGGAGATCGTGGCCGGTTCCAGGACGGGAAGGAATGGGATCACGGATCATATTGGACTTTTAGTATACATCAATAATTCCCTGGAAACGAGGTCCAACCTCCCTTTTAGGACATATGCCCAATCCACAGGTAACGATATATCCACCCTTGAATTGTTCGATCTTTCTAACCTTGTAGATATTACCATGTTCCCTCCGAACTTGCCTCCTGAGTTGACGATCCACCAACCTTTGGAAGGGTCCACTCACAGGGCGAACCTTATCATCAAGGGATCGATCATGGACGATCTTGATGTTTACTACCTTAGAATACAATTCGGCACATCGAATGCGCAGGTGATAGAGCTTATGAACATAGGGGCCGATGGTGATTTCACGATCGATGTCCTTCTCATCAACCTCACTTCCGGTTCACATACTATCGATATCAGGGCATTCGATGGTGTTCATTACTCGGAATCCGTCAAAATGAACATATTCGTGGTGAATCCCCTCACACTTGATTCGGACAATGACGGATTATCCGATTATGTCGAGGAATCCATACTCGGGACCGATCCTTTCGATCCAGACACCGACGGGGACGGTCTCATTGATGGCCTTGAGGACAGGAACGGTAACGGAATAGTTGACGAAGGCGAGACGGACCCGCTCGATCCAGACACCGATGGAGACTATCTTTTGGACGGTTTCGAGGACTCGAACAGGAACGGAAGGGTCGATCCCTGGGAGACAGACCCTCTCGATCCTGACACGGATGGCGACGGTATCATGGATGGTGAGGACATGGAACCCCTCATTTTTAATATACCTGCGGACGGTATGGACGAGACCGACGTTTGGAACCTCGTTCTAGCTGCGTTCGTCTTCGTCCTGATCATAATTCTGCTATATCTACTCCACATAAAGACCCGCGATCGCTCAGCAGGGACAGACCATAAGAGATCCTCCGGCTCCAAAGCCGTCTATTCTAATAGGAGGAACTGACAGGTGAAGGAGATAGGATCCGGGAGGGCAGGCGACCTTGAGGTCCTGAGGCTGATCGAATTCGATAAGGGCGGGTTCCGCATTCATATCCTCGGAACGATCAAGGGCCTTGTATCCGAATCCTTCACCGTTGAGCAGGTCATCGAAATGCTCGGACCGGACCTCATAGGCGTACATATCTCCCCTGAGGAGCTTGAGGGATTGGCCATGGTCATTGATGGAGAATATAAGAGAACGCCCATGTCCCCTCTTGAGAAAGTATATGCTATCAAATTATCCAGGTTCGGAGAGGTTCAGATACCCCCTCCTTCTTTGGTCCAAGCTTTGAGGTCTTCCAGAGAGAGGGGGATCCCCATTTTTCCCCTGGACATGAACGATGAGGAATATTCAGATGCATACACGGAGAACGTCGGAGGGCTTACTCTCGTCAGACAGTCGCTCGAGATCAAGAGGATCAACAGGATGGACTATAAGGGATCGGATGCGGCGGCTTTCTGCACACATTGGGATCGAACCGTCAACAGGATGTCGGATTTTCGAACCCTTGAGAAACTCAGGGAAGAGAGGATGGCCATGAGGGTCCATGAACTGTCATCTAAGGCTCGCGTTTCTCTCTTCATACTTGAACTCGAAAGGTTGGAGGGAATACGCCGGATCCTGTTATCGTTATAGGGTTTTGAAAAGAATGATATCCCATGATGAATAATGGCTCAGATACGATAAAGTATAAGAAAAATCTCTCTTACGAAGTACAAGTTCATTGTTGGCAGGTGGTCCCATGGATGAGGATATAGATTCGGGTTTTTTCATGTTCCAGAGCCCGTGGAGGAACATATTCCTTTGGAACCTTATGGAGGTGGAAAAGGAAGCTCTGATCGTAACCCCCTTCCTCGACATTCAGCTGATGCGTAAGGTCCAATCTATAATGATAGCGAGGAATAACAAGAAACTGAGATTGCGTTTCATAACAAGATTCTCGCAAAGGGATCTACTTGAAAATGGTATCGATCCGGATGTACTTAAGATATTGACGCTAATGAAGAGGGATCCTGCATCCAGGATCGAGCTCAGGTTCGCAGGGAATCTATCCACGACCATGGCGATATTCGATTCCAAAAAGGCCATAATGGCAACTGGTGATCTTTCGGAGAAAAGCATGGTCGATTCGATAAATCATGGTGTTCTGATAACGGGAATGGACATGGTCACAGGCATCCTCGAGGACATGGATTCTCTGTGGGAAGCATCCTATGAGAAGGATGAGAAGGGGATAATGGATTATGTCAATTCGATCAAAGCACTGCGATCTAGCATCGCTTGTGATGATAGGCTGAAAGATATTGAGGACAAGGGTGATGACAAAACCCGGGCAATGGACCTATCCGGAGACGTGAAACCACTTGGTAAGGATAGAAAAGAACCTCATCTTGACGAGCATAAAAAGATCGTGAAGGGGCTATTGATCAGAGCAAAGGACTCCGCTGATGAAGGTGATCACGATACTGCACTTTTCTACTTAGAGGAAGCATTGACCATGCAGCCTGAGAGGACCGAGCTTTTGATAGAGAAGTGCCGGATACTATTCGATTTCAGGAGCGATCATCAAACAGCCCTTGAATGTGCGGATAAGGTCCTTGAGATCGATGTGGACAATAGGGACGCTTGGGCTTACAGAGGTATGTGCTATGAGATGATGGGAGACCTCGAAGAGGCCCTATACTCGTATGACCAGGCCACTGATATCGACCCCAATCATCATCCCGTCTGGATCCGCAAAGGTGGCATTCTCGGAAGAACACGAGGACGGGAGGAGGACGGATTAAAATGCCTAGAGTTCGCACTTGAGAAGGACCCTTACAGCGAGGAGGCCTGGTACCTCAAGGCACAGATACTCGAGCAAAGATTGAATCGTATGGACGAGGCCGTTATGGCATACAGAACTCTTCTACGGATCAATCCCAAGCACATCAAGGGTTCCTTCAGGCTGGGATTGTTATCGTACAAGAAGCTCAATGATAACAAAAAGGCGCGAAAATATTTCGATGCGGTCGTAGCTAGCGATCCCTCGCACATACATGCTTGGATGTTCAAGGGCGAGATGGCAGAACGCTTTGAGGGCGATATAGACGAGGCCATTGCATGTTATGAGAAAGCGCGAGAGATAAAGAACGACTCTATCGAGATCCTCAGAAGAGAGATCGAACTTCTCATGAAAAACGACATTCATTTCGAGAAGGCATATAGGCTTTCCGGAGCTCTCCTTCAGGCATCCCCCAAAGATCCCATTGGCCTATACGTTCAAGGGATAGGATCATTCAAACTGGACAATGAACCGAACAGGGCATTGACGATCCTCAACGATGCGATACATAACGACCCAGGATACATACCGTCCATCATAGCGAGGTCCCAGGTCCTAAGCAAAGGATTGAACCGGGCCGATGAGGCGATATCCTCCCTGAACTCGGCCTTGAAGAGTTCCCCGGGAAATGCTTCTCTGATGATCGAACTCGGAAAGATATATTTCGAATATCTTTATGACCCTATAGAGGCCATAAGAATATTCGAGGAGCTTACCAGCAAACACCCGAACGATCCCGATGGATGGTATTGGAAGGGTATTGTCCTGACTAGAGGGTTGGATAAACATCAAGATGCCCTCTCTGCGCTCGATTCCACCACTATGATCAAAGACGATCATTCCCTGGCATGGTACGAAAAAGGACGTATTCTCGATTCTGTATATTCCATGAGCGCGGATGCGCTTAAATGTTTCAGGAAATCAATATCCATCGATGATCGCAATCCTGAGGCTTTGGTGGCCCTTGCCACGACACTATCGAAGAAAGATGTGAAGGACGAATCATACGAACTTCTTGAAAAAACGATAAAGGTCGATCCACACTATATGGACGCGTACATCTCATTATACGAACTGTTCCTCAGAGAGGGTGATAGGGATGGGGGAAGCGATGTTTTGAACCAGGCTTTACGTGAGGACCCCAAGAACGATAGGATATGGACGAAGAAGGCCAGCCTTTTCATAGAAATGAATGAGACCACAAAAGCTTTTGAATGCATAAAGAGGGCCCTTACAATAAACCCAGGTAACACCGAGGCCCAGGAACTCCGATCGAAACTTGAGACCAACTGAACGTTTTCGCCCATTGATAGGATTAAATAATTTATACCCGTTCCAAGGTCGATGCACGGCGAGAGTGGCGATCATGTATTCGGAATAGAGAAGCTCGACAATCTGACCACCGGCAGGATGGAACCCGGCCTTCTAGGATTGATATATGGCCCTCCGGGAACTGGCAAGACGACCCTCGGGTCACACTTTTTGTTCCGCGGAGCCTCCCTAAATCAAAACGTCTGTCTTCTCACATACGAACCGACAAGCCTTTTCACAAGGAAGTTCCAGAGGTTCAAGTGCTATGAATCCAGCTGGCTAAAGGATGGGTACATATCCATATTCATGCTTCAGAATCTGATGGAAAACATAGGAATCGACCCGGAAAGGATCGAGGTGGATGACCTCGACCTCCTCTTCGATGTCATGGTTCAGATAATATCCGACATGGATATGAAAAGGGTCATCATCGATCCGGGTGCTCCGTTCATCGACCTCCTAAATAAAAATGGCAGGGGGTCTTATCTTACCGAACTCAAGATCGATCTCGTAAAGCTCAATGCCTCGGCATTCATAGTATACGATATAGACCCCCTCTTCGTCAACAAGCGTGAACCAGGATACATCCCCAATCCAAACCTCTTCGATGTGATGATCAAGTTGAATAGAGAGGATTCAGGAAGATCCCCCGTGAATACCCTCCACATACAAAGATGGAAGGACGCCCCTCATTCAAGAAGCATATATGTGATCGACATGTCCTCAGACAGCGTCATAATGGCCCCTAGACTGTTCCCGTCGGAGGGTCTGGAATGAACGGTAATCAGTTATCGAATTTCCTCAGGGTGACCGATGAGCAGGGAAGCCATATTCACGTAAAGGTATCGGGAGAGGCCTTCCTCCGAACGTTCACATCACTGATAGAGAAACAGACGCAGGTGGCGAAAAGGAAGGGGATATTGATTTCTACCTTGTGGTCCGCCAACGCACTCTCCAGAAGGGTCAGCCTTTCCAATCTTCCGAAGAACTCTTTACGGATAATCGATACGGTCACGATGTCCTTGGGTAGCAAGGAGACCGAAATACCAAACATCATTACACTCCCAGCACCTGCTTCCCTTGAATCCATCCTCATAGAGATAGAAAGGCTGATGACAGAGGGAAAAGAAGAGTATTCGTTCCTGATCATCGATTCTCTCGGCGCTTTGTCGATGGACCACCCGCACAGTGTGATGTTCGAGTTCTTCAAATACCTGACCAACAGGCTTCTGGAAGAGGATGTAACCTTCATTATTTTCGATCAGGACCTGGATGGTACGGCTGCCATTTCCCGATCGATCTCGACCTTGATGGACCACAATATCAACATGATGAAGGTGGAAAAATGAGCCGGGTATCGATCGGTGAACAGGACCTCAAGGGATTCATTGAGGAAGTTATAGGCAAGGGAGGTTCTATCCTTTTGAAGTACGGCCCGGGCAGTGCGGGCGATATCCTCTTAAAGGAAATGCTCACAGAGATACCCGAGGGTAGTGCCGCCGTATACCTTTCCACCTATGAGACGATCGATGAGATGAGATCATCCCTCAATTACGTCCCGCCAAGTCCGAACATTGAGATATTCTCATCTTTGGACCATCGTGAGGATGAACTAAAAAGGATCGTTAAAAGGGACCGATTCATGACAGAAGGGATCATGGTCACGGACCTACTTGAGGTGTCCATGTCCGAACGCCCTGTCAAACTCAAAAGGAGGGGGTGCGATATTCTCTCTGAGATCACGAACTCGGCTGCCAAACAGGTCCTTCCCTTCACACTGGTACTCGATTCCCTCGACGATCTGACCGAACATTACGCTACCTCTGAGGTTTTCGACCGTCTTACAATATTGAGAAGACTTCTCCGTTCGGTCAACGGGATAGCCTTGATAGGGTCTTCGATGAACATCGATCCTCTAAAAGGGAAGGAGGTCCGTTTATTCGACTCGATCCTGGAAGCGGAGGCGATGAAAGTAGGGGATGACTGGGAGAGACGACTGAGATTGGTCCACAAGAGGGGAGATGCATCGCTTCCGCGAGAATGGGCATTGAACATTTCATGATCCCTCCATCCTTAATAATGATACAACGAGTAGAATGGGATATGAAATAACCGATCTTCCTTTTGCCTCATTATCATTTGCAGTTAAAAGAAATGTTTTTTCTAGAATTGTATAGTCATAAGGATATTTTATAATACATTGAACGTAAAATCCTCACCAATGGAAGATGACGAGGTCCTATATGATCAACGGATAGAGGGATCGAGCCCTTACATGCATATTTTCAACCTTGCGGATCGTTTCGAGCATTACCGGCCATACAAGTGCCCGAAATGTGGTTCCACCATCAATTCAAGATACAGCCGTATGATGAGCACATCGAATTCTTTCGAAACCCTCTCGGGGGACCTCATCATCAGACCTGTCGAGGTGCTTACATGCATGCAGTGCTCCCACATCTCATACGAGATAGTCTCCACATCCAGGAACTCATGACCTTTCCCGCCTGATATGTACTGTGGATATCTCGATCCTTTCGATCCTGTCGATCTCCCTTCTATCATCCGCCATCCTTATCTTCTTCCTGAAACTGGATATCTTGTTCGGGTCCAATGTACATTTCAGGATCCCGGGGCCTCCACCCAGTGATCCGGCCGGTTCTCCGAAAGGTTCCACTATACATGAATGACCGCCCATGGAATAGTTCCCAATATTTCCGGTAATGTTAGCACCTATTACGAACAACTGGTTCTCTATGGCCCTTGCCCTTAGAAGGGTCGTCCATTGAGAAATGCGGAAATCCGGCCACTGCGCAGGGTTTAGTATAACCCCCGCCCCTGAGCGTGCGAGGGATAGGGCAAGCTCCGGATACCTTATCTCATAACAGGTCACAATGCCGATCGGTAACCCTTCGATCTCGAAAACTCGAAGCGATCCTCCAGGACTGAAAAGACGATCCTCTCCGCTCCTTGAGAACAGGTGTGTCTTATCATAATGGCCCTTTATCCTGCCTTCTCTATCCATCAGAAATGCCCTGTTGTAGATGGAGCCGTTATCCCGATATGGCATGGAGTAGATAAGGTTCACACGATAGCAAGTGGAGATATCCTCCATCGATTCGTTAATTCTCGAGCTGATCCTATCCGGGTTTAGTATCGCTTTCCTCTCGAAACCGGTGGCGAATAGTTCCGGGAGAACGACGATGTCCACATCATCATCATCGAGACCCGAGCGGATCTGACCCACAGCCATTTCCATGTTTTCCAAGGGGTCCTTGGATGAAAGATGGTTCTGAACGACCATCGCGACGATCGGTTCTTTCCAATGGTCCAGAGGATCCAACATCGTATCGCCTTTCTAATGAAGAATTTCCCTCATCTCCTGAATCAGACGGGACCTGGGTATGAATCCCTGGGATTCCTTGACCTTGTTACCGTCCCTGTAATAATGAATGGTGGGTATCGATCGTATCATCATTTTAGATGTCAACTTGAGGTTCTTTGTGACATCCACTTTGCCAAAGGCCACCTTTCCCTTCATCTCCGAGGCGAGAGCTTCCATAAGTGGTGAGAGCATCTTGCATGGGGCACATGATGGGCCCCAAAAGTCCACGATAGCAGAAGGGTATTTCCTTATGAAAGATTCGTATTGCGATTCGTCAAGCTCCACAATAGAGTCAGGCCAGTCCATTTAACCACCGTCGAACAGAGCTATGTTATAGGATTATATAACATTGATTGTGGATATGGGTAGAGCGAAAACATTTTTTATCAACTATCCTCTATGGAGTTCATGACCTATCATCCGATATGGACGTCAGATGCCTGCCTGAGATGCGGTGTGTGTGTGGGAACGTGCCCCGTTGGGGCACTCACGCTCAGGAACACTCAGATATCGCTGGAACCTCACCTTTGCATTTCATGCGGGAGATGCATATCCGTCTGCCCTACAGGGTGCTTCTCGGGAGGGACATGAGATGAATAGGTCCTTAGAAGTGGATTGCCTTGTGGTCGGTGCCGGTCCAGCCGGATCCGTGGCGGCCCAGGCCGTATCGAGTAGAGGACATTCCACGTTAATGATAGAAAAGAGGGCGGAGATCGGACTGCCGATCCGATGCGGTGAGGGCATCTCGAGCGCTGTTCTGGACCTGCTCGACCTTCCGGAAACGGGCATTCATATCAGCACAAGAATGGATGGAGCTAGGATCATATCCCCTTCCGGTCATAAGATAGAATTCAGATCGGACCCGAAAAAACACGATACCGGATATATTCTGAACCGCGATATGTTCGACCGGATGCTCGCCATCAGAGCGTTCAGGTCCGGAGCGGACATCAATGTCATGTGCGAGGCGGTCGGCATGGAACGCGAAGATGGACAGGCCGTGATCCGATGTAAAAGCCTGAAGGACACGTTCGATATAAGAGCAAAGATCGTGATAGCCGCTGATGGTTTCGAGTCAAAGATCGCCCGGTGGGGGGGTCTCGATCCATCTCTCTCCCCCAGGGACATCGATTCTTGCATCCAGTACAGGATGACGGGTGTTGAACATGACGGTTCTTTCTGCGATTTCTTCATAGGAAAAAGATATGCCCCGGGAGGATACGTTTGGTGCTTCCCGAAAGGCAATGACCTCTTCAACGTGGGACTAGGGATCAACGAGAGCATGATCAACGGACCCTCTTTCCCAAAGAGATGTCTTGATAGGTTCGTCGGATCGGATCCAGATTTCACACAGGGGAAGATAGTCGAGGTCCACGCTGGTGGAGTTAGTGTCGGACTGCCGATGGATATGACCGTTGCGGACAATCTCATGGTCGTCGGAGATGCGGCGCGGATCATAGATCCCCTCACTGGAGGTGGGATATACAACGCGTGCGTCTCATCCATTCATGCTGGAAGGATCGCATCCGAATGCATCGAGGCAGGTTCATACTCCTCGGACGATCTTGAACCGTATGATAAGGCCTGGCGCGAGGACCTCCTGGAGCAGATCGTTTTCGACTATCTTGCAAAAGAGAGGTTCCTTGACGCGGATGATGAACTTTTGGATTCTGTGATATCGAAGATATCCTCCTATGACCTGAATGAGATATCGACCGAGGTGCTTATTAATGTGATCAAGAACGAATTCCCGGATATCTTCGTTGCTTGAAACGTCCAAAACGATTAAGTGATAATGTCGCGATACGTGGTCGAGGTGATACCCTTGACATATTATGTGAAGCTATCGACGAACATGGGAGATATGACGGCTAAGCTGGAGACCGAGAAGGCACCGATAACCACACAGAATTTCATCAAACTTTCGAACAGTGGATTCTACAACGGTTTGATATTCCACAGGGTAATACCTGATTTCATGATCCAGACAGGATGTCCCAAAGGCACAGGTACAGGAGGTCCAGGTTATAATATTAAAGATGAGTTCCATCCATCCCTTAAACACACGAAGGGGGCGCTTTCAATGGCCAATGCGGGTCCCAACACGGGAGGCAGCCAGTTCTTTATCGTAACGAAGAACGGGGGAACGACCTGGCTCGACAATCATCATTCGGTATTCGGACAGATCGTCCAGGGACAGGATGTCGCCGACAAGATCGCGGCAGTTCCCAGAGACCGCTCTGACAGACCCATACAAAAAGTGGTCATGAACAAGGTCCTTATATTCCAACAGTGACCCGTCATATCAACCCATAGGGGCATATAGGGTCGCTCTGGGTCCTATTCCTGAGATACGGCATCATTCGGGTCCGAAGCGGGCGTTCCCTCCATTTTTTGAGGAGGAAGATCGTCAGGAGTCACTTTGTCAGAGCTCGGAGACGAAGTGCCATCCAATAACTCCGATCGGGCCGGTTGTGAGGTTGAAGCCATCGGTTGTGGCGCTGGTGCGGACGCGATCCCGCCTGACATTATCATATCCAGATCGTCATCGTTTGGTTCGGCATTACTATCAGGAGGAGGTGTCTCTTCCTTCTTTCGTTTCGAAATGACGATCAGAACACCTACTATAACCAGGATCATTAGGGTTATAATGATTAGCGCACCTATCAGCACGATTGTGCTTGACGAAAGCTGCTTTTCCCCGTTGTCCTCATTATTACTTCCATATACCTCGGTCACGGGTTCGCTTGCATTATGTCCAATAGTATCGTATGATTGTATGATGGTCGTCGATCCCTTAACGTTCGTGAGAACTGTTTTCATGTATGCCCGTGCAAAAATCTTGAAATCCGGTATTATTCCGAGTTGGTCCATTTCCACGAGTGTGAACGTGACCTCTACCCCCATCCGATCGCTGAGCAGTCTCACCTGCGGGAATATCTGTGTGTTGGAATATATCACCTCCCTGGTCCTGAGATCGAGCTCGATCCTTGCGTATCTATGGGCAGATGGGGGATGCCTGAACGAATAACCGGGCACCATCTCATGTGTTATCTGTGGAGGGTCCTCTATGAATTCCGGTTTGACGAAATATATGTTCAAGGTAGGTTCCTGGGTCTTCTCCCCTGTATATACGAATTCAAGAGGTTGGGAGAATCTTGCGGTCACCCGGTAGGAACTTTCCGCAACCTTAATCCCTTTAATACTAACTATATCGATAGAATCCATATCCTCGTAGGATATTGTTACTCCCTCCTGGCTGTATCGAAGAACAAGTTGATCATCCTGTGGGTCCGAATGTTCGTGATCGAAGGTCCTTCCCTTGAAGATCTCACCATAGACCCTGGCCCTTCTCACGGTGATATCCCTGTGATCAAGGGAGAACGTATGTCCGTCTGTAACGTTCAACGTCACGTTGTAGAATCCGTCATTCGGAACAATGGTCAATAGGACCATGCCGTAACCGATGATCCTTCCGTTAAGAAGCCAGGTGTAGTTCAGTTCCTGCCCGTGTATCAGGTCCGGGTCCCTTGTCCTTGATGCGTTGAATTCGATCGGATAAGAGGTGTTGTAAGGGAAATTGGAAAATGGGCTGTCAATGATCGCTGTAGGGGGATCGTTGACGTTCTCGATCACCAGGGTGTAGTTCGCGTAGACAGGATAAGGAGTGAGGGGATAATCCGGGGGTGTCTGCGGAAGTGTGGACCTGTCCCTGACCCATGCGGAGATATCGTACCTTCCGACCAGTTTGTTATTCGTTTTGAATTCCACGATGCCCTTTTCGTGGTCGAACTTGTAGCCGATATCTTCGATGAACTCGATCTGCTCTCCCGTTCTCTCGAATATCGATGTCGTAAGATTGTGATTGAACCTAATGGTTTGTCCGAATTCCATGTCGGGATCAGTTCCAGAATATTGTATCTTGACCAATGTGTCCTGCTTGAACGAGATCTCTTGGAGATCGTCCATTACCGGGGGATCGTTGACGGGAATGATGTAAACGTAGAACTCACTGTCACGAGCCGGAACCCTGGCCCCGTCCTGATCGGATATGTTGAATAGGAATTTAGCGAAATATTTGTTCATTTCCTTGTGATTGCCCCCAGAGAGCCTCTCGCTTGGAATCAGGTACTGTGAGGACCAGTTCTCCTTGGGTCTGAAGCTGATATTGGATCCGTCAAGGGCGCAATCGACCTCGATGTTCAAGGCGTTATCGTTCACGGGTTCTACCTTGAAAGTGAGAGTATCGAAGGGGTCCGCCGGATCGCTGAATATCTCGTTTGGCATCATGTTCTTTCTGTTTATGCCATGATGGACGGTGTCCTCATGGAACGCAATGCTGTAGAAATCCTCGCTCGATGATCTCACCGGAGCATCGTTCACGTTGAGGATCCTGAGCCTCAGGGTCGCTTTTGATATACCGGACCTGTTCTCGGCGAATATGGTTATGTCAAAGAACTCCTTTCCATAGATAAGGCTGTTGAAATTTATATCCTGGCAGGTGAGGGTCGCATATCCGAAATTCGTATCGAGGTAATAATGAACGAATGTGATCTTGACCTTATCCGTATGACCGGATGGATAGGCCGCAGTGAAGGTGTGGTTGCCGTAGGGAAGGTCGAAGTTCTTTCCTCCCTCCCTCCATTGATAATTTGGATCGTAGAACAAATCCGGCGCACCACTGCCGGTTACCATAAGAAAATCCGGCCCCGTTATCTGGTCAAAACCCTCGTTCAGCGTTAATTCTACCACGCTCCGATTGACCAAAGGCCCGTTACCCCATACCTCCTTCCTGGTCGGGGCGAGATCATGATGGCCGTACGAGAACATCGACCATATTGACAGCAGGATCAAAAGCATCATCACAAAAGATGCCGTAAAAGGTTTTCCGAAATGGTCCCTTTCGACCTTTAATTGGATTCTCATTCTCTTGCACCTCTTTTTTATCTGGCGATATCTGGATACAGGTCAATGGGTCTGTTATTATATATATTTTGGACACTGATATACCCATGGGTTGACCTTAAAAGGACATACCCAGGAATCGGACCCGGCGCCCTCATCACAGAGGGCGATGGTCGAGGTGATGACATGATCAGATCGAGTACGACGGTCGGTGACATGATGTGCGCCAGGAGGATCGCTTTCCTTCTTCTCGAGAGTCAATATGCTTCGTGCGTCCATATATCCAGAATGACATCCGTTTTCCGGTGGAAAGGCGGCATACAAGAGGAGGAGGAATTCCTGCTCTCTATCCTGACGAGAGAGAGTTTGAAAGATAAGGTTGTCGAAATTATCGAACGAATTCATACTTACGAGGTCCCTGTGATCGAATGTTGTTCCGTGGAGATCAACTCCAAGGCCCGATCATGGGTTCTCCAAGAGACCGATCCTGAAAATGCGCAAAGTTGATATAACGACCCTTGATTAAGGTTGTAGATGGATCAGGTGTAGATACATGTCCACCACAGAGAAGATGATCCAGCAGGTGCTGGAACTGAGAGAGAAAGGGCTTGCAAGGGGCGAGATCGCCAAGGAGCTGCACCTCTCCGAGGAGACCGTTGGGTGGCTTCTCACGAGAGGGTCGGATTCGGAAAAACCCCCTGCTGATGTCTATATCGGATGGAGGTCCATTGGTGTCATCTCCAAAAGGCTCAATGACCTCTCAAGCATATTCGCGGATATCGTTTACGAGGAATGCGATAAGATGGACATCGATGTGAGCACCATAATGGGCATTGCGATCAACGGGATCCCACTTGCTACGACCATAGCAGGCGAGATGGACCTCGAGATCGCCATATTCCGCCCTCCCAAGGAGGGATCCGATAACGCGGCCGGTTCCATCCTTTCCAATTTCGCCAGTGTTCGTGACAAGAACATCGTCATCGTCGACGATGTGCTATCATCTGGGGCGACCATGAAAGGTGCGATAGACTACCTCAGGGCCAACCAGGGAAACCCGGTCCTCTGTCTGGCGATAGTTAATAAACAGAGGTTCGATGATATCGATGGCGTTCCGATAAGGGCATTGATAAGGACACATGTCGTTTAATGGATCGAAATGACAGGGGACGCTCCATGCATTGGGCAGATGTCATCGCCTCGAAACTTGGCGAATCTGGCAGGGAACACAGGATAGCGACCGGGATCACACCTTCCGGCCCGATCCATATTGGGAATATGAGGGAGATACTGACCGGAGACATCGTCCACAGGGCCTGTAGGGACGCGGGCCTTGGATCCGAACTCTTCTACCTTGCGGACGATTTCGACCCTTTGAGAAAGGTCTATCCTTTCCTGCCTCCGGAATTCGAAGAGCACGTCGGCAAGCCCCTCTCCGAGATACCGCCCCCAGACGGAGGGGGTGGACCTTATTCTGAATACTTCCTTGAACCATTCCTCGGAAACCTCGACCGCCTTGGGATCGAACCAACTGTGCTTCGCTCCTCCGACTCATATGCCTCTGGCAGGTATGCCGACGTTATCGGAAAGTTGATGGATTCCAGGTTATCGGTCAATAGAATACTGTCATCCGTTTCCGGAAGGCAGCTTGAAGAGGACCACATCCCGTACACCCCAAAATGCTCGGAATGCGGAAGGCTTACCACGACAAAACCGTTATCCTGGGAACGCCCGTTCGTGTATTACGAATGTTCATGCGGACACAAGGGCGCTTCGGACATTCGTAAGGCAGATGGGAAACTCCCATGGAGGCTCGATTGGCCAGCCAGATGGTCATGGCTTGGTGTCACGGTCGAGCCTTTTGGAAAGGACCATGCCGCATCCGGCGGTTCGTACGACTCCGGATCGAGGATCATAAGGGAGGTCCTGGACGGACATCCCCCTTTTCCCATCGTTTATGAATGGATCCAGCTCAAAGGTAAAGGGGCCATGCATTCATCCACAGGTCTCGTTGTTACCGGTTCGGATATGTTGAGAATGGCACCTCCGGAGGTACTGAGATTCTATATCGCAAGACCTCAACCCAGCCGTCACCTGGATTTCGATCCCGGATTGGGCCTGATATCCTTGATAGATGAGTTCGACCGTTACGAGGCGGAATTTCTGAGGTCCGATGGAACCTCTGGACCCGATGATGACATGTCAAGGATATACAATCTCTCGATGGTGGACCCATCTCAGATACCCCGCTTATCACATCCAAGGATCAAGGTCCCTTACCGACATCTCGTTACCCTCGTCCAGCTAACTGATGAAGAGGACCTACTGAAGGAGAAGATATGCCGCAGCGAGGGATTGACCAGCATAGATGAGGCGTCCTTTGAGGAAATACTTGGAAGGGTAGAATGCGTCAAATTCTGGCTGGATAAGTTCGCTCCAAGGGATGTGAAGTTCCATCTGCTCGATAAGCCATCCGAGGACTCCTTGAGATATCTGGATGATGAAATGTGGAATTCCCTCGCTATCCTGATAAGAGAGATGCCATCCATTGAATGGGATCCAGAAAGCATTCACAACGGAATATACGAGATCTCCCGCTCCAACAATATCGAACCGGGTAAGTCCTTCAAAGCACTTTATCGGGTCCTCCTTGGTTCCGAAAGAGGGCCGAGATTGGGGTTCTTTCTGGCCAACCTCGATAAGGATAAGGTCATGACGATGATAGAGGGTTCCATATCGATCGGGCAGTTGGAAAGATGATACCCAAATTATTAATTCTTATAGATACATGTCAGAGAGGGTGATTTTCCTGACCGAGGTATCAGAGATCCCTAACCTTGAGTTCAGAAAACTGCCGGAATGGAGAGTTGACGAGATCCTCCACGAACTTGGCGAAGATAACAGGGTCCGACTCGGCGAGGAGCTGACCAGAAGGATACTCTCGGGCGAGAACACCTTCTACGCTGAGCGTCCATTGGAGGGAGGTCCGGGTATAACCGTCGGGATCGGATCATGGAGGATCCGCTCCTGGCCCAGAGCCGATGGTCCAAAGGAGTCCACTGGCCTGATAGAGCTTTCCTTCATGCATGTCAGGCCGGATGAGAGGGACGGTGTTACAGGCCTTGCCATGGTCAATCATGCCATAGAGGAGGCTTCTGAACATTTTCAAAGGTCCGGATATGAACTGAGAAAGGTCTATGCACTTGTCCCCTCAGGCAATGCCCCAAGGATAGAAAATTACATATCATGGGGTTTCCATCAAGAGGCCGTTCTCGAGAGACATTTCTCACAGGACTATGATATGATCTTATTCTCCCGTTTCATATCATGATGCCCATCGGTCTAAGAAAGGATTATGAACCAGATTCCGTTTCCGCCTCAAGGCCAATTCAGCCCCGTAGTGTAGAGGTCAATCATGCTGGCCTTTGGAGCCGGTGACCGTGGTTCGAATCCGCGCGGGGCTACCTTTTTTATAAGCTGTAGGATATCCCCTATGATCCAATTCGAAAGATATAAAACAATGGGGACTCGTACATGGTAAAACACAGGATTGCGGAACTGCCTGGCGATGGGGTCGGACCCGAGGTGATCGATGCAGCAAAGATGGTTCTCGATTCAGCTGGATTCGAGGCAGAATACATACAGGGGGACATCGGTTGGGAATTCTGGAAAACGGAAGGGAATCCTTTACCCGAAAGGACACTTGAACTGTTAAGAAGCACTGACTGTTCGTTGTTCGGAGCGATAACATCAAAACCCAAGGACGAGGCGGCGATCGAGTTGGACCCGGACCTCAGGGACAAGGGTTTCGTTTATTTTTCACCTATTGTCGCGATGAGGCAGATGTTCCAGCTTCACACGAACATGAGGCCCTGCATTGCATACGATGGGAATCCCCTGAACATAAAGGAAGGTATCGATCTTGTCGTATTCAGGGAGAACACCGAAGGATTGTATGCTGGGGTGGAATGGTACCCCGTTCCAGATGAGGTCAAAGAGGTCTTCGACCGGCATCATCGAAAATGGGGCACCTTCAATGAACTTCCTCGGGAGGATATCGCAGTTAGCTTGAGGGTGATCACGAGGAAAGGGGCGGAAAGGATACTCCGTTCCGGGTTCGAATACGCTAAGAAGTTCAACAGGACACGGCTTACTCTGGCCGAGAAACCAAACGTCCTGAGGGAGACTTCGGGACTAATGACGCGCGTCGCAAGGGATATGGCCACCGGGTATCCGAACGTCGCAATGGACGAGGCGAACGTCGATGCCATGGCCATGTGGCTCGTTAAGGACCCGGAAAAGTACCAGGTCATAGTCGCCTCCAACCTCTTCGGCGATATATTATCCGATCTAGGAGCGGGACTTGTCGGGGGTCTAGGCTTCGCATCCGCCGCCAACATTGGCGACGACTACGCGGTATTCGAACCAACGCACGGCTCAGCGCCCAAATATGCCGGTAAGAACACGATCAACCCCATAGCCATGATACTCGCATCCAAGATGATGCTCGATTGGCTTGGTGAGATCGAGACCGCAAAGAGAATAGAGAAAGCGGTCTCCAAGGTCGTGAAGGAGGGAAAGGTCCGGACACGTGACATGGGCGGTAGCTCTTCGACCACCGAAATGGCAAAGGCCATAGCATCCGAACTGTGACGGTAAGGAAAATGACTGAACGGTCTACCCATATCGAACAGGATGTAGAGCATACGTATGATTTGATAGCCGCCTCATTCCACAAACACAGACGTGAACTGTGGCCTCCGATGGACCAGTTCATAGGCCAAAATGGCCGGGGCAAGGTCCTCCTTGACCTCGGCTGCGGTTCCGGCAGGGCAATTATGGCAGGCCTAACCAGGGGATATCGGGTCATAGGGGTGGACATCTCACAGGGTCAGATCGATGAAGCCCACAGGTCTTTGAGCATTATGAAAGGAACGAAATATGAACTGATAAAGGCAGATATGCGCAGCGTTCCTCTCGAAGATGGGGCCTCCCATAGAACGCTTTCGATCGCTTCACTGCACCATCTCCCCGATAGGGTATCGAGGATTTCCGCCTTGAGAGAGGCTTTGAGGCTCACGGCTGACGATGGAATGCTTCTGGTATCCGTATGGTCCTGGGACCAGGATAGGTTCAGGGACAGATACCTGTCCCTCATACGCGGAGATAGAGAAGCCGATGAGCTCGATGGTCCGGATCCAGGCGATACTTTAGTGCCGTGGAACGATGGTGTGCGGGCCGTGAGGTTCTATCATCTCTATGGGCATACAGAGCTCGACCTGGATGTGATCAGTGCTGGATGGAGCATCATTAGGTCCTATTTCGACGGCATGAACCATTGGGTGGAAGCGCGTACCCGTCCTTGATAGTGCATCGAAGGTTTTATGGACATTCCGCTGTTGATGGTGAGTTCGATGATCCGCATTTGTTTCGTGATCAACCCCATCGCAGGCATGGGGGGACGTGTTGGACTCAAAGGAACGGACAATGTTCTCGAGGAGGCCCTCAAGAAGGGAGCTCGACCCCAGGCCTTGAACAGGGCTGGAAAGGCCTTTTCCAGATTGTCCGAGGCCTACAGAAGGCACAGGCTCAAAAGGCCGGTCGAATGGATGTGCGCGAATGGCGAGATGGGAGAGGATGTTATAAGGGAACAGGAGGTTCCTGAATGGACGATCAGGACCCTTCATGTACCAAAGGATCCGACCACTGCCGAAGACACCCGTGAACTGGTGAGAAAGGCGGTATCATCCGGAACGGATCTGATAGTTTTCACCGGAGGCGATGGGACAGCTCGCGATGTCCATCGGATCGCGGGGGATGTGCCTATTTTCGGGATACCCGCAGGAGTGAAGATGCATTCCGGGGTTTTCGCCATCGACCCCCAGACCGCAGGCGAGCTTCTCGAGCATTATCTAAGGGATGAGCTTGTGATCGGTAAAGGAGAGATAATGGACCTGGACGAGGACAGATATCGTTCAGGGGAATGGAACATAGCGCTTTTCGGTATAGCGAATACCCTCAACGAGCCATCCTTCGTTCAGACAGGCAAGATGATGATAGAGGAAGAGAGCACGGACGATGTGATCTCCGGGATCGCATCGGACCTCTCGGAAAAAATTGAGGAGGAGGGGCTGTATCTGATAATGGGTCCTGGAGGCACGATCTACTCAATAGCGGAGAAGATGGGGTTCGAAAAAACGCTTCTAGGTGTGGATGTTATATCGAAGGATGGGATCGTTTCGAGCGACTGTTCCGAAAATGATCTGCTTGATATTCTCGACGAAATCGAAGGCTCCCATTTCCTCGATAAGGTTCGAATACTTCTATCCCCCATAGGGGGGCAGGGTTTCTTCCTTGGACGTGGTAACCTTCAGATAAGCCCTGAGGTCATCCGAAGGATAGGGACCGACCGGATCATAGTCGTTTCAACGCCAGGCAAGCTCGAAACCACGAAGGTCCTGAGGGTCGATACCGGTGATCCGATCATCGATAAGGCCATCAAGGACCGTGGAAGCATCAAGGTCATGACATCCTATAGAACTTACAGGATGATCAAGATACTCTGAACCATGTTATCTCTGGCCCTATTGGCCTATAATTTGTTTTCTCTTTCCATGAACCCGTTCCTCGATCAGAGTGAACTTGTCATGACGATCGAGGGCCTCGATCTATGGTGAGGCCCTCGCCGCCTCTATGGAGCCCATCCATGTCCTTGTTCCCTCTTATTTAAAAAGGACGCCGCATTTGGGACAGGATTCAAGCCCCTCTTCGACCACGGTGCTGCAGTTCGGACACTCGAGAGCCAACTCGAACTCCGATCCGCAGTTGGGACAAACCTCGTCCATGGGTCCTAGGCTGGCGCCGCACTCCGGGCAAAGGTCTTGGATATCCTCCTCGGTCTTCTCCAGGTCCACTATGAGCTGTTCGAGCTCTTGAACGTCCTCCTCTCCTTCATCCTCTTCCATGGACATATCATCGGACATCGTAGGTTGTTCGGAGGATGTGGGGATGTCGCTATCGATGATCATATCATCCTCTTCATCCATCTCAGGAACACCCGATGGATCTTCTATCCCGGATCCGCCATATGCGGGATCTGGTTCTATCTCCATTGGCTCCTCGTCATCCTTTCCTTTTATGACGAAGAAGTAGACAAGGATTATGATGGCGATCACAGATATCCCTATGATGAGCACAATAAGCCATATTGGTAGGGGGTTGCTATCACCGTCCTTGATTATGGTGACCTCCACGCTGTCCGTTGCCGTCTCCGTGGATTTGCCGTCGGACACCGTGACAGTGAATATAAAATCTCCCGGCTTGAAATCCCCTGAGGCTAGCACGTCTATCTCCTGACCGCTCCTTGTCCAGGATGGTATCCTGTCCACGGTCCATGTGTATGTCAGCGGATCGTCGTTCGGGTCGGTGGCGGTCGCGCTCAGCGATATTATCTCACCTTCTTTGACCTCTGATGCCATCGTGATCGCCTGGGCTCCCGTCGGAGGCAGATTGTAAACGTTGGGATCGTAGGGATCGGGGTCGATCTCGTTGGGGACGCCGTCGCCGTCGATATCGGGATCGAGCAGATTGTAGACACCATCGCCATCGATATCGTTGTCGATCACTATCGAAGGATCGGAAGGTATCCTGTCACGATAATCGGAAACTACGGCCACCTTCTCAGCCGCTCCGGTCCCAAGATCGCCCACCGTGAACTCGAATACGGTCAAGGAGAAATCACCCGAAAGACCGGCGCTGCGGGCACGGACAACAGGCTTTATGACCTTCCCATCGCCAGGATGCGATACGGCCACTATCGTATGACCATCGGCATCAACA
>JARVGK010000014.1 GCA_029762535.1 Thermoplasmatota archaeon | reverse complement strand
CGGCCCTCGACAAGCTGGGAGGTACCGATCCTGAACCCGTCCGAACGAAAAAGACCGAAGGAAAGGGATCCCAGAGCGGTATCGGAGAGGCGTCTGCCCGTGATAGAATGGACCAGGCTCACGTTCGTCACAACGAAGGGAGTACTGGAATTGAACCACTGAGGAAGCTCAGCGCCCTCGAGATCGGCGACCACCACCGAAGCGGGATCCACCCTGATGCTCCGGTCGATCTCGAAGAGACCGGAGCGGAAGTTATAATGGGATCCGAAGTCCGTGCCTATTCCGGTGACTATCATCTCAGGCAAGGGCATGTTCCAGCCGGGGACGAAAGCGAAATCCACACGGTACAGCATGCTCCCGTCGGTCTCTGCGATGCAGGAGGGCACGTCAAGCCTGTATCTGTTCCTGAAAACGGCGCTGTCCGTGACGGCGAAAGTGCCGTTGTCCGTATAGTAGGTCATGAGAACGTGCCCGTATCCTCCCTGAAGCATCAGCTTGAGGGAGATCTCCCTTATCGAGGCGATACCGAAGGAGGACCATGCCTCAACCCTCATCATGTAGGGCCCGTTCTCGGATGAAAGGTAGGTCATCGGCCCCTCCTGTGCGCCCAGAACCATCTCCGCATTGATGATCTCGAGCGTCCTGGCCTTGACATCCCTGGGCAGCACGGTCTTCGATAGCCACAGGAAGGATGCTCCCTGCGCGGAGCCGTCCCCGTCGAGATCGTATTTCGGCGCCCCTATGACAAGATCATACTTCGCATCGCCGTCAACGAGAGCGGAGGCGATCGAGGTCCCGAACCTGGACCCGTCGCCGGCGCCGAGTATCTTCGGGATCTCGGAGGAGTTCATGCTCCCGCCCAAGAGGAGCTGGGGCTCCATTATGATGCTCACCGCGCCGGGGTTCTTCCCGCTGTCGCGGTCGAACCATGTCGGGGAGCCGAGGGCGATCTCCGGGAGCCCGTCGCCGTCGATGTCCGCGCAGTGAACGGAGGCACCTATGCTCTCTCCGGACTGTGAACCGTATATCGTGATGTTCGAGACCTCCCTCCGGAGCCTGTGAACGCCCTTGGGCAGCTTCGTTGCGAGGTGCGAACCCTCGATAACATAAACGATCCCTCCGTTGCTCGTCCTTCTCAGGTAACCGTCCGCTCCCGGTGCCGATATCAGCAGATCGGCCCTGCCGTCGCCGTCGATGTCGCCGGTCTCCAGGAATGAGCCGAGGGCGTCGTAAGGCCATTCCCCATCTATCCTCAGGCAATCGTCATCGGCAAGGTCCATCTGCGACGGGAACGTGTCGGCTCCCTGAACGATGTGGACCGCGCCCTGCATGGTTATGGAGCCGGGCTTGGCGTTGGGCGTTCCCATTATTATCTCCGACCTGCCGTCGCCGTCCAGGTCCGCAACGTGCATGACCTTTCCGAGGCTGTCCCTATCCATCGCGCCATGTATGGTCAGCGGAGAGGAAGTGGCGGTCCTGGTCACCCTGGAGAGCGGCCCGAACCATACGTGCACGCGCCCGCCCTTGACCCTTGAAGGGGTGGTGGCGGTGTTCGCGTCCGGGGCGCCCACCGCGAGATCGTCGATGCCGTCCCCGTTGATATCCCCGATCGCGAACGATTCCCCGAAACGCGCGTTGGAATATCCGTTGATCGCGCTGAAGGATTTGGAGGCCATCTGCGCCCTGGAGCCGCCCCAGAAGATGAATATCGCACCGTTGTAATCACCGGTTCCGACGACGTTGCTGGTCATATACACGACGAGGTCCCCGTAGCCGTCGTTGTCGAGATCCCCTGCGGCTATGTGGTAGCCGAAGTAGTTCTCGTTGAAAGAGGGCGGGTCCCTGTGCTCGTAGTACAGGTCAGCGTCCGTCCTGTCGAGATACCTTCCGCTCCATGGCTCGTCGCTGCCGAAATAGACGTGGACTATCCCGCGGGAGGCGTCGTTCCCGCTCGGGGAGCTTATGATCAGATCGGGATAGCCGTCGGCATCAAGGTCATGGAACAAGACCTTGGACCCGGCGCTCCACCCGACGCCCTCTGTGTAGAACATGGCCTCGAAAGAGGTGTCGAACCCGAAAAGGGATATGAGGCCAGACCCCGCTCCATCAGGGTTTCTCGCGCCAGGGGAGGAAATGACGATCTCTGGAAAACCGTTGCCGTCCATGTCCATTATAGCGATCTCGCTGAACGAACGGTAGCCTGCCCTGCCGCTCATGATCAAAGAGGCATCGCTCACGTTCGAATGCCTCGGGAAGGAGCCGGAGAAGTTGAAGCCATACAGCTCCCCCGCCCCATCCATGGTGTTCTGGTAGCCGTCGGAATTGGGCGTCGCTATGTAGAACTCGTCGAAACCATCTTTCTCCCTGTCCACCATGAGAATACCGGTCCCGAGCCTGTCGGATGCGTCCTCGCCGAAAAGGGTCCAGGTCGCATTGGACCTGTACATCCTTCCTGAGGGAGGTATCGCTCCTCCGAGGTAGAGATCGATCTGACCCGCGGAGTGCCTCCTCTTCTCCCATGCGGGGGCCCCGGTCATACCCACCAATAGGTCCGCGTGACCGTCTCCATTAGCGTTGCCCGTAAAAAGGAGCGCCTCGTCGAACCCATCCGGGCCCAGTGATATCGTCAGATTGGGTTTGAAGATCGGGTGGGGGTTGTTGGTGGTTAAAGGAGCGGGGTCCGGAAAGACATATGACGAATTAGGCTCCACGAAGGGGAAGGAGGGGCCGCCCTTGCTCATAACCACCCATCCCTCGGAACCGTATCGGTAGGAGAAGGTCAGGTCCTCGTGCCCGTCGCCGTCCATGTCGGTGACCACGAGCCCGTTCCCGATGTGGGTGGGGATGTCCAAAGCATCGCTCAGATGGCCTCCGTAATACCTGACCCTGGATCCGGAGACCCCGATGTCGTGGGTCCCGAGCCTCGAGCCCGTCCCCAGTATGACATCGATCTCCCAGGATCCGATCACTCCGTTCTCTCCCCAGGGAGACCCTCCTACAGACTCGTTAGCGCTGTTGGCGGTCCCGCCCGTCCCGTCGCTTCCCAGGACGAGGTCCACTATACCGTCGGCGTTGAGGTCGCCGAAGGCCATCCTCATGCCCTGATGGTCTCCCGCGTCCCTGCCGATTATATGCCCCCAATCCGTGAGGTTCTCGATGCCGTCCATGGACCCGTAGTGCACTCTTTCCTTACCGGAGATGATATAGATCTCGCCGCAGTCCCTTCTGGCGTTCCCGATCCCGTCGGCGAAGGGCGCGCTTACGATCAGCTCGCTTTTGCCGTCGCCGTCGAGGTCGATCATGGACAGCTTCTCGCCGAACCTGTCGTTCGTATTGACGCCCTGTATTATCACATCGGCATCGGAGAAACCGTTTATCGTCATCAGCTCGTCCTTGTCCCGGGCGAAGAACAGGAGAACGACCCCGGCGACCTTTCCGTAGCTCGAATGTGGGATCCCGACCGCAAGATCGCCCAGTCCGTCGCCGTCAAGGTCCCCGGCGGCAATCGATACACCGAAATGATCGGTCTCGATGTCGCCCCAGATCCTCCACTCCGCATCAACCATCACGTCAAGTGCCGAGCCCCCCCCGGAAGGTATCAAAGCGTAGGCATTTTCCGATGTCTCGCCAGGCTGATATAAAAAAAGCGCTGTTATCATTAATGCGGTCATCAACAGAATTCGTATAGGTCTTTTCCCGGACATCTTGTCTCCTCCCGACGAGTGCAACGAAGAACAGCATGGTTCCACACGGACCATCTGGGCATATTGACTGAACTGCTTTTCATCAGTAATATGATATAAATATATTTTGGGTCACTTATGTACTGGGGCCTTCGATACGAGCCCCCAACCGTAAATAATATAAGGTCGGAGCCCGAATTGGACGGCAGTGAAGTAAACGGAGGGCATTCATGAGGATCACCACTATTACCGCCCTTTTTCTGGTCTTTTGCCTCGGGGTCCAGTTGAATTACGATCCTCCCCGCGCCGAATGGCCGGGACCGGACCAGGTCCCGGCCAGGGGGGAAAACGTGACCCACATCTCCCTCGGCGGGACAGAGCTAGTATACGACGCCGCGTCGACCACGATCATTGGGGAGCCGTTCGAGAGAGAAGGAGGCGCGTTCGGGTCCTACACATGGATAGGGGACATCAACGCGGATGGGATCAACGATATCCTCATCGCCGCGCCGAGGTCCCCGGGCGCCAAAGGGCATTCCGACGACGGAAAGGTCTATATCTACTACGGCGGAAGGGAGGATCTCAACGGAAACGTGGACATCACCGAGATCGAACCGGACGTGACGATCATCGCGAACAGCGATCCGGACGCGAGGGCGGGCCTGGCCATAACCTCGGGAGTGACGGTCGGGGACTACAACGGCGATGGGTACACGGACATCGCTATGAGCATACCCATAGTCAGCTTCGGTAGCCACGGTATGATACTCTTCGGGAGGGAGGAGGGGTGGCCCTCGACGATCTGGATCACCCAGACAACTGCGGTCTCCGACAGCGGCCCCTTATCCACTTACAGGCTCTTCGACTGCAGCCCGGCCCCCACCGCAATGGACAACCCCATGCCCTTCTTCATGAGGACGGCCGACATAGACAAGGACGGATACGATGACCTCGTCTACGGGGGGGTCATCGAGGACCGTTTAGGATTCAACCCGCGCAAATGGAACGCAGTCATCGCCTGGGGAGGAAGCCGATACATCGATGAGAACGAGCCGCACCGACCCGAGATCAGGCTCACCAAGTTACTGGACCTGGACGATCTCTCGAATTACGGGAACACGCTCGACATAGGTGACATAGACGGGGACGGATGGCTCGACATGGCGGTCGGCGCACCCCTGAGATCGCATCCATCCATATACGAGTGCGGCTCGCTGCACCTCTATTTCAACATATCGCGCTTCAGGAACATATCCTCGGAACCGTTCGACGAGAACCAGACGAGCGTCATCTGGGGATCGGGGGCCAGGGACAGGTTCGGTTCATCGGTGGTCCTCGAGGACGTCAACGGGGACGGCAAAGCGGACATAATATGCAGCGCGCCGACGGCGGACGGGCCCGGAGACTCCTACTTCGACTGCGGTCAGATATTCATCTTTCACGGCGGCCCCAAGGAGAGGTTCCCCAGGGTGATGGATGCGGAGAGGGACCTCGACATGATGATACACGGTCCATCCTTCGCCGTCAACTCCAAAGGGGACGGGTTCAAGGTAGGGCAGATGTTCAGGGTCGGGGACGTGACCGGGGATGGCAGGCCAGACATCGTCCTCGGGATCCCGGTCAGGGACCTGCCCCCCGTTGAATACAATCTGCTTCGGCTCAAAGCAGGGGTGGTCATGGTCTTCGAGCACTCCCAGACGTTCGGCCAGTCCAGCAGGATAATCGGATTGCCCTATCCATCGAAATTGTTCACCCTGGAGGCGTTGGACATCGAGGACGTCCTGGGCTTTCACCTGTCGCTCGGGGATCTGGATGGTAACGGAGTGCTGGACATCGTTGTAGGCGCCCCTTCAGCGGACGGCATTCTCAACGAAAGGCCAAGGGCAGGGGAGGTCCACATCATACATTCATCCCACATGAGGCTCTGGGACCTGAGCGTCTCCGGGACGGCTTACGAGAACGGATACGTATTTGCAGGTTCCGGATCGCTGAACATGGACATCATACTCTTCAACGAGCTGCAGGGGCATCCCGTCACCGGCGGAAAGGTCCGGCTGGGATCGGCAGAGGATACGATCGAATTGCACCACATTGTCGGAGGGGATACTGCCCTGACGGACCCGTACGGCTCCATTCTGGACCATTCCATGGACCTTACCTTCCCCCAGGGGGGGAGGGCAGGGATCATGAGGGTCTCCCTTGACATCGGATGGTTCTTTCCGTTGAGGGGCGGGATCGATCTGGTCGTTACCATGTGGGATTCGGAAGGGTGCCGTGTCCAGAGAACATACCGCAACCCGTTCAAATTCGTAAAGGACCTGTCCTTCGGGGAGGGCTTGGACCTGTCCTCCAACGGGAGGGCCCTCCCGGGTCCAGGGTCATGGGTCGGATTGGGGGATGAGGTCTCCTTCGGAGGTATAGAGGTCGTATACACAGGGCATCCCGACCACACCGTACCTTTGGGAGATATAACGCTCACCGTTCGCAGAGAGGGGGAAGATGAGCGCACCATCGCCTACGCCCCGGACTGGTCGATCGATGATGTCATAGATATCTCCCCCGTTCAGGTATGGGACCTCGACATCGGGCTCTCATCGGAATTGTTCCCTCCCGATCAGGAACTGTATCCCGCTATGGAGAAGGGCCGGATGCTCAGGATGCGGGTCGATGACGTCCCTCCTCCATCATCCAACATAACCGACCTGTTCAACGTTCAGGGCGGCGGGGATGGGATCGGTGCCCCGGGAGAATGGTCCTTGGGGGTCGATGGTTCCTTCACACCGGAATGGGACAGGGGCGGTTCGGGGGTGAAGATGTTCCTTATCGAGGCCGAGGGAAAAACCAAGGAGATCATGAGGTCACCGGGCGGATTGAGAGGGTCATACTACCTCGATATGGATTTTTACGAGCAGGGCCTGAACGTAGTTGACGGCCCCCTGGACTTCGAATGGGGGGTGTGGGGGCCGTATCCCGAGGAGCATATCATTCCACCATACGGCTTCTCAGCTAGATGGCACGGGTGGGTCCATTTTTCACATCAGGGCCCCTACAAGTTCCAGCTCTCGGGCAGGGGAAGAGGGGCAATGGTACTCGGGGGGGAGCTGATCATCCCCTACACCGAACTGGGCACATCGCCCAGGACCGAATTGCTGGAGCTCGAGCAGGGTTCACTCATCGAGGTAGAGCTTTACTATATTCACGCCGATCCCGAACGCACCCCCTCCTTCAAGTTCCTATGGTTCGACGAGGAGGGATCGATCAAGCCGGTGAGGCAGGAGAGCCTGTTTCACGCCTCGGACCATACCGTCACCGAGTTCATCTCATCCGGTGAATTGGAGGTCGTATCCGTGGACTGGGTGGGGCTCCTATCCGAACCGACCACCCTCCATATAGCGCTGGACGGGGACCCACCCGCCATCGATACGAGCTCGTTCCCCACATGGGTCAACGATACCCGACCCACGCTCATCTTCGGGATAGAGGACCTCGGCATTCCAGACGGGTCAGGTTCCGGTCTGGACCTTGCGGGGTTCTCATATCGAATACTCAGGAGCGGGGAAACGTATGGGACATGGGTGTCCGACGACATCATATTCGACGACATGGTAACCCTGGAAGGGAAGGTGAGTTCACTGGACGCCGTGATCAGGCCTCGATTGGACAGGGATTTCTCCGGGACGTTCGAGCTCATCTCGCGAGACAGCTCCGGCAACACCGCGAGAACTCCCGCACTGAGGCTTTCCGTGGATATGAAGGGGCCGGAGGTATTGCTGATCAGCCCCGATCCTAGGAACATACTGACGGGGGGAGATCTCACGGCCACGATCAGGGTTCTCGACCAGAGGGGGTCGGGGGTCGATGGGACCAGCGCCATGTTCAGGATCAGGTTCGAGAACGGAGATTGGGGGCCGTGGACGACGATCTCCGGGGAAGGCAACGCCCCTGATATCTACTTGGAAGCCCCCTTAAACCTTATGGAAGGGAGGCACGAGGTCCAGTTCTCTGCCTCGGACATGGTCGGGAACAGGGGATTATCGCAACCCATCCTCTTCGAGGTTAGGATCCCCCCGGTGAACATGCCGCCCGTACCGCACATATCGAGCCCTGAACACGGGTTCAGGACCATTGAGGGATGGCCGGTGATACTGGACGCCACGGGGACGAGGGACGACGGATTGGGCCTGTACGATCCGGTCAAGGTCACATGGTACTCCAACAGGTCCGGTTATCTCGGTAGCGGGTTCCGGCTTAGCGTGTACCTGCCCCTGGGACCCCATACGATCACCCTGTTCGCGGACGATGGGACCCCGGGACACAACGTCTCGACATCGGTCAATATGACCATTTTGAGGCCTTCTGGAGATGATCCGGTCCCCAATGGTGAAGGCCGTCCCGAAGATGATGCGACCCTGATAGGAGCGTTGATGTTGGCCTTCTTCTCGATCCTCTTGTTCTTGGGCATCCTTGTCCTTTTGCTTCTGATACGCAGAAAGCACTCCGCAAAGGAGTTTGGATATGGCCTGAGGACGAGGTCGATCGATGACGAATTCCTCGACGAGATGTGACGTTCCCCTCGTTCAGGACCATTAATTAGGATGAAAGAGATGACCTCCCGTGTCGATGAGAACTGGATCCCCCGTGGATGTCAGGCCCGCCCCGTTCAGATGGGCCTGCCACGGGGCCCCGGACAGATGCCTCAAGGTGAAAGGTAAGCCCATGTGGTTGTGCGCCAGATGCACAGGCTTCTACGCCGGATCGATAATTGGAGCGCTGCCCGGAGTCATAATGGGCCTTATGGGCATGAGATCGCTTCACGTCCTTATCGTATTCATCCTATCGATCGCCCCCATGGCCGTGGACGGGATGACGCAGTTCGCCGGGTGGAGGACGTCCAATAACGTTATGAGGCTCGCGACCGGGCTGCTTGCGGGATCGGGGGGCGGAGCTTCGCTCCTTTTCATCATGGTATCGATACTGATCGGCTAGTAGAATGACCTGCACTTGGGGCAGAAGTAGCTGTTCACCCTCTCCTTGAACTGCATGGGGTTATTGCACACAGGGCAGCGGTTACCCTTTTTTCCGGAGCTTTCCTGGCCTGTGTCGAAGAACATGTTACCGGTCGGCTGCTCCTCATCGAAACCTACGGATTCCGGCCTTGTGAACGAGAAATCATCACCTTCCCCGGCCAGATTCTGTCCGGAACCGCACTCGGGGCATCTCTTGGACCCCTCGGGGATCCGCTCCTGGCAGTTCCAGCACCTGACGAGCCTCTTTGGCCTGTCATCTAGTACCTTTTTTTTTTCCTCGGGGGCTCCTCGTAGCGATCCCTGGACGGCTTCTTCTTGACGGGAGGTTTTGCGTGATGGACGTGCTTCTTCTTCGGGGGCACATACTCCTCTTCCTCATCTTCCTCATCTTCCTCCTCTTCTTCCTCTTCCTCATCTTCCTCCTCTTCCTGGAGGATCCCCCTTCTTCCGCACTCGTCGCACTGGAACTTCAACGGCCTCTTCGAGGAGCGTATCTTGATCGTATTTCCGCATTTGCACCGGATCTTCAATACCTCCGGAGCATGCTCCTCCTCCTCTTCTTCGTAATCGTCCTCTTCTTCCTCTTCCTCTTCTTCCTCTTCTTCCTCTTCCTCTTCTTCCTCTTCCTCTTCTTCCTCTTCCTCGTCCTCGTAATCCTCTTCCTCTTCTTCCTCTTCGAAATCATCCTCTTCGTAATCGTCCTCTTCTTCCTCTTCCTCGTCCTCGTAATCCTCTTCCTCTTCGAGGGCGTAGGAGGGTTTCGGCTTGCTGGAGCCGCCGCCGACCACGAAGATCTCCTCGTCGTCGTCTTCGAGGTTTATCGGATGATAGCCTGTCTTCACCGCTCCCTCGTCACCATCGCTCCTTATGTCGAAACCCCTTGTTGGTTTCTTCTTCTTCACGGTCTCCTTGGAGGGCTTCTTCTTGGGTTTTGAAACGATCTCCTCCTCCTCCACCACCAACTTCTTCTTCACCGGGGGTTTCTTTGCGGACTTGGGCCTGGTCTTGGTCCCTACCTTGCTCGATGGTTTTGCCGCGGGCTTCTTGGCAACAGCAGGCTTCTTGGAGGAGCTGGCAGGCTTCTTCTTGTCCAGGCCGTGCTCTATCTCGTACTTGCGCGCGAACTCCTTGGCCTTCTGGGCGAGCTTGCCCTCGGGCTTCCATCCGCAGTTCTTGCATACCTTGAAAGGATAGGACATCTCTTTCTTGCACTTCTTGCAGGGAACCTTCATCTCTTCCACCTCTTACCGGTGCACCGTTGTTAATGCCGCATTGGAAATAAAAAGGTTTCCCAACGACAGGCACGTAGCGGTAATCAGCATATGGCTGTCAGAGCTCTGTTTTTGCGGGCCCATCCTCTTCGTACATCGCGTCATCATCGGATGCGTGCTCGGGTCCCATGGGCTCGTTCTCATCCTCGAGCATATCATCGACAAAGCCCTCTTCCACTTTTTCCGAGGGGATCTCCATGCCACACTCCGGGCAGTAGTCCAGGTCATCACCTATGGACGCGCCGCAGGAGGGACATGAGCTACCATCTTCCGAAGATTCCCCTTCTGAAACCTCCTCCTCCATTCCCTCAACGGGCGCCCCATCGGCCTCCTGCCCCGCCTTCTTCCTCATAACTAACACCAGGACGACTATCACCACGATGATGATGATCAGAAGTATGACGACAAGGATCAGAATGCCGGTTCCCGAGCTTTTTCCAACATCCCTGTGGCTGTCCTTGTCCAAGGGATCTGTGTCGTCCTCGTACTCCTCGAGGTTCGTATACCCGTCCCCGTCGGCATCCTCAAGGGCGTCGGACTTGTCCAGGGGGTCGAAACCATACTTCACCTCCCAGCCGTCTGGCATCCCGTCACCGTCCGTGTCCGGGACCTCAGGGTCCGTACCGAGCTGGTATTCCTCAAGGTTGGTCAGACCGTCGTTGTCCTGGTCCTTTTCCCCGTCGGTCGGATCGGAGGGGTCCAGGAACCATTTGAGGACCTCGTAGTAATCGGGTATCCCGTCCCCGTCGGAATCAATGGTCGTGGGATCGATGGTGGTGAAGGTCAGATGCAGGTCCGCTCCAGCGTTGTCCCTGAGATCGAGCATCCCCGTCAGCTTGAACGTGTATTCGGTGATGTCGCCTAAGGTCTCGGTCGGTATGTATACGAGTGTGAGATTGGCGAGATCATGCTCTGCTACCAGCGGCACCCCTGTCCCTCCAACCTGTGAGGATGGGGCCAGCCATGCCCTGAGAGAGGGCCATTTTAGCTCCTCCGAGAGGTGTACGGTTATCCTCGTGTCCACATCAACGCCGACAGAATCGTTGGCAGGTACGGTGCTGACGACGGATGGAGGTATGCTGTCCTCGTACCAGACCTTGATCTCAAGGGTCTTTGTGTGGCCGTTGCCCGCTGCGTCCATCGCGGTGCAGATCGCCTGATATCTGCCGGCGTCGAGGCTGATCTCCACGGTATCCCCCATCAGTTCGATGTCCGTTCCCGGTCCCACGACCCTCCAGGACACCTCATGGACCTCGTTCTCATCCATTACGGTGGCGTTGAGCTCGAAGGTCTCTCCCTCGTCCACCTCCAGCATGCCCTCGTGAGGGAGGTCCACGGTCGGAGGCGTCACATCAATGACTATGTACACCGGATCCGACATCTCGCCGATGTTCATGGAGGCATCGATGGACCTTGCCGTTATCTCGTACTCTCCCTCCTTCAGAATGAGGAAATGAGTGAAAACGCCCTTGTAAGTGGTCGGCCTCTCCTCGGGCAGGTCGTAGGTCTCCGGTACACCGTTGATGAAGATCTCGATATAGGTCCTGTTCTCGCCCTCGAGCGTGCCCCTGACCCCGAAATAGGTCCTGTTGTAGTATGGCGATCCGGATAAGTACTGCTCCGGCGCTGCGAAATAGAGCTCCAGAGAGGGCTTCGGCGGTGGAGTTATATCCAGTGTCCTAACCGATCCGACCGGGACCAAAGGGGATTCGTTAGGGGGTTGCGCGTCGTCGATGCAGGAGATCCAGAAGGTGAACTCGGTCTCGGAATGCAGGTCCGGCAGCGTCGCCTCCCTCGCCGATCGTCCGGGAATGAAACTGTGGAGGGTCTTGCCATCGCCCGTGTCGTTGACGTATATATTGTAACCCACCACGTCCGAGCTGAGGCTCGAGTTCCATGTGAGGAACGCGGTCGTCGGCCCTGTCAGCTCGACCGAGACACCATCCGGGGCCTCGGGCGGGGTGATATCGAGGGTCTCCACGTTCAGAAGCGGCGGAGAGGATGAGGGATTCCCCCATATGTCCCTAGCGATGACCCTTATGGTGAAGGCCGTTTCGGATAGTAGGTTAGTTATGTTGCAGGAACGGTCGCCCCTGAGCAGGAACTCGTCCCCATATAGGTCTGGCTCCAGTTTCACGGTCCATCTGACCTCGAAACGGTCGAGCTGATGTGTGTTGGGGTCGTGGTCCCAGTCCCATCTAACGTGGATGTGCGTGCCCCCCACGGACACGAGAGTCAGGTTCGCAGGGACAGGAGGAGGGGTGTTGTCGAGCATCCAGGTGTAATCGAGGTTCCCATCGACTATGATATTGTCCACGTTCTTGGTCCAGGTCCTGTTCGCGTCCCAGGCGCTCATCTTGAGGCGGAGATGGCACTCGTAGGTCGAGATCGAACCGTCGTGGAAATACATCTCCATCATCACGGGCGGAATTGTCCCGTCCGCTCCCGTGGGATCCTGTCCGCCGTCAACGGAGTTGTATGCCTCCCTGCTTCCGCTGAAGTGCTCTACATTTAGCTTCAGACGGGCCCCCTCGAAGGGGCCCCCGTTGTTGTCCAGCATTACCCTGAAATTGAACCAGTAGGACTCGTGCAAGGCGCCTCCGCTCGCGACGAGCCTTGGCGACCCTGTAACGGTCGAGTTCACCAGCCAAAGCACGGCGGAAGAGGATGATGACACTCCCCTGCTGCTCGATGAGATGGTCGAATTGAAGATATGTACAAGGGTATCCTCGCCCTCGGCGGCGATGCCTCCACCGGTGAGGGAGACGTTGACATGCTCGAAAAGGGCGTATCCGCCGGACGTCACGTTGATCCTGTTGAAGCTGTCGGTCTCCTCGCCCTGTATGACTATCTCGGAGCCCATCCTTCCCATTGCCGTGAGCTTTCCCTTCACCTCGATCCATGAGCCGTTCTTTATGATGACCGTCACCCCATCATCTATCGTGAGCGTGGACCCTTCCGGGACCGTAATGTTCCCCTTCACCTCGATGGGGGATGATGCGGCGTCCCATACATGGTCGCCCGATAGCGTCCCTCCGTCAACCTCGAGTCCCAGGACCGAGATGTTCGGATCGTTCGACAATACCAGAATGCCGGATAGTAAAAGAACCATCATCAAAGATGATGATACGATCGCTGCTCGCTGCCTTTTCCGTTCGTATCGCGTCTGTATCCCTCCTTTGGAGCTTTCCAATGCTGAGCTTACTTAACGTTATGCTTCACAATGCTTATATGTATTTTCTCGGCAGATGATGATGGATCATGCCTGTTCGCGGACCTTCCAGACCCATCCGCGCCTCTCCCTGTCTATCCTTCCTTCCACCTCTCCCTTGCCCTTGAGGCGCATCAGGCTCTTGACGGCGCCGTCAGGGCACTCGATCGAGTCGCCTCTGAGCATTTCCTCTATCTCGGAGGTGGTCAGCTCGCCCCTCTCCCTCAGCACCCGCACTATCCTCTCTTCCATATGGCTCATGTAGGACCAGCCTCCGGTCTTTGAACGATCACCTCGTCATCGTCATCGAGGGTATCAGCGTCGAACTCCAGGGGACGGCTCATATCGATCCTGGTCGCGGAGACCTTATGGCCAACGCGTGAACCTATCCATCGAAGGAACATGATCGCCAACCCCCATTCGATCGCGATGAGCACCAGCCCAACCGGACCGCTCATCCACCACTGGTCCCAAGGGTCCGCCATGGCGGACTGGATGATGTACCAAATGACCAGGAGCGCCAGCTCCACGGGGATCACGTACTTGAACAGGATATCGAACCACTTACCGATCCTGAGGTTCGAGTATTTGCTGTTTATCAGGTTCTCCCTGAAGCGCGTGACACCATACTTATAAACGAGGTAATAGATGAAGAAGCCGGATAGGAGAAGGCCCATCCCCCAGATATGGTCCTGATGATCGAGGAACACGGGGAGGCTCCTGCCCCCGACGGGGAGGATTATCAGGGCGGAGGGAAGGCCGAACAGTATCATGCCGATGGATAGGACGATTATAGCCTTCGTCCTCTTCCACCCCGCATCGACGAAGTTGCGTATGGCCGCCTCATATGTTGATATCATCGAGGTGAGAGCGGCGAAGGACATGGCCAGGAAGAAGAACACGGCGATGACGCCCCCGCCCCACATTTTCCCGAACAGGCTCGGAAGATGTATGAACGTCAGGCCGGAGCCGCCCTCCTCCACCGCCGCGGTGGCGCTCGCCATGGACCCCGAGAGTGCGAAGACCGTTGAGAATATCATGATCCCCGCTATGAGGCTTACCGAGGTGTCGCCGAACCCGGTCAGGAACGTGTTGAGATTGGTGTCGTGCTTCCTCCTCGTGTAGGAACCGTAGGTTATGGCCATGCCCATTCCTGCGGAGCATGACCAGGCGGACTGTGCGAGGGCCGACACCCATGTCCTGGCCTGGAACAGCTCCTTGCCTGGAGTGAAGAGATAGGATATGCCCCGCAAGGACCCGGGTAGCGTGAGGGCGAATATCATGTTGAAGAGCAGCATTACGAAAAGTACCGGTATGAGTATATTGTTTATTCGCTCCACACCCTTCTCGATCCCCCTGTATACGATCACCGCTGTTATCAGGATCGCGGTGACCTGCAGGGCGATCACGAGCATTGGCGATTGGAGGAAGGATTCCCATGTTCCCTGAGGGTTTACGAAGGATATCGTGCCCGAGGCGGCCCCGACGGCGTACCTTATGGTCCACCCCATGACCACCGCGTAATAGAAGCCGATCGCCGTGGACACCCATGCCATCCAGGCCCCCATCCACGCCTTCTTCTCACCCAGGAACGCGCCGAAGCTTCCCATGGTGCCCTTTCTGGATTTCTTGCCTATGGTGAACTCCACGAGGAGTATTGGGATCGACCACGAGAAGAGGAATATGACGTAGGGGATCATGAAGGAGCCGCCTCCGTTGTTGGCGACCTCCTTGGGAAAGCGCCAGATATTGCCTGTGCCTATGGCGGCTCCCAGGGCGGCGAGCAGCAGCCCCCATTTGCTCGTGAACGCGTCCCCCTTGCCCGTTAGGATCACCCCTTCCTCTCTGCCCTCATCGACTTGAATATACCGCCCCCGAAACCGCCCCATATCGTCCCAAGGGTGAAGATCATCACCATCAGCGTACCCAGGCCGAACTGCAGCCCCCACGCGTCGGACCCGGTCGAACCGAGGCTGAGATGCATCTCGGGGGCGTATACCGGATAGGTCACCTCGCCGCCCTCGACGTCCAGCATCCTGTAGTAGAAGGGGGCGTCCCCCCCGATCCTGCGAATGTCCACCGAGGCGCTCCAGGTACCGTCATCGTTCTCTATCAAGGGAGAGCTGTCCCACCTGCCGTCGGGAAGCATGTACCTGAGCTCGCATCCGTTTCCGTCCCATCCATATGGATATCCCTCGTCCATATACGAAAGATCGAACTTGAAACGGGATCCGCTCACGCTCAGCGACGATGAGTTGTCGTCGAATCGAACGTAGCTCATGTATGGGTTCGATCCGGCACGGCAAAGGAATAACGTGGCCTCGAGGTTCTTCCTGCATTCCTCTATAATCAGGTCCTCGGCTGGCCGAAACGTCCGGCCCACCTCGAATGTGTATCCCAGAGTTCCGTACATCGCGTAGAACCAATCCGTCATCTCGCCGGTCGTCATGTACAGGTCGTAACCCTGCATCGGCATATAGCCGTTGAGATCGGCGAGCCTGCCGCCCAATTGGGACATCAATGGGGCGTCGGGGGCGGGCTCATCGGTCCAACCCCAGGGCCAAAGCACCAGCTCGGAGTATGAATGATAAGTTATGAGAACGGGGAATTCCCTGGTGTCCCCGAGGTTCTTCATGGCGATGGTCTCGAGCGACGAAAAACCTCCGGCAGGGTCCTCGTCGATGAGGCCGTCCCCGTCGTTGTCGATCCCGTCCCAGGGATCCTCGTCAACACCGTCCTCCGGGCCGAGCGGGTAGTGGCCAGGCCTCCAGTTCACGGGGATCCTCGCATCGCCGTCGTCGTCCCGGTTGTCCGGAGGCCCTCTGTAGGAACCTCCGCGGTGGTTGAGGGCGTTCGATCCCCCTGCCAGATGCCACATCCACCCGTAGTTCCTGTTCAGGTCCACTCCGTAGGATTGCGCGACGAGCTTGGGCGTGGGGGCGTCGAAGGGCATGAACTCCGATATGTAATTGGGCTCCCTGTTCTTTCGCCACATGTCGCCCGTATCATGAGAGTACTGGGTGCCGTCCGGGTTGAGCATCGGGACGATGAACAGCTCGTGATGGTCGACGATGTTCTTCGCCTTGGATGCGTTGCAGTCGTCGCCGTAGTAGTTCTCGAGGAGGTAGGCGAGGACGTAGAGCGGGACCTCGTACGATATCCACTCGTTGCCGTGATGGGCCCCCACAAGGAGGATGTCCGGCTCGTACTCGGCCCCTCCGTCGTCGTCCTGCATGACGTTGTCCGAGACCTTGACGCACCATATGTCCCTGCCCTCATGGGTCTCACCCAGCGAGATCAATCTGCTGATATCGGGATATCTCTCCGTCAGCGATACGAGGTAGGATTCCATGGCCGGGAAGTCCATGTACGAGGTGTAATTGGATTCGAAGGATGAAGGGGAGGCGAACTCCGAAGGCCCTGGAGCTTTGGCCGTATCCGAGGCGGACAGGAAGGGAAATGATATCACCAGAACGAGGAACATTCCGATACCGAACCTGATGGCCCCGCTGCCGGTATCGATAGCTCCCATAGGGCACCATATCGGGCCTTGATTTTATATCACTTTCGGAGAGTATGCTGGCTGGACGCTTCATGCGGATCGGGAGAACGAGGCATGTGACGCTCCGGTCCTGTGCACGATCCAGAGATCGGCGCAGGATGACAGCATCCTCTTCGCCTCGTCCACGCTCATATGGGCCTCGTTCCCCGGCATCCCGGAGGGATAGGTCCCCTCCGCTATGCCCAGATCGCTCCCGGCGGCGAAAAGGCGCAGCCTATCTTCGTATCCCGTATCCCCCGAATAGAAGACACTTGCCCCGGAGCGCTCAATTCGGTAGGACATGGCCGGGATCTCCCGTCCCACGCGGCCCTCAGTGTCCACCTCGCAGTGGTGGGCCGCTGTCCATTCGATATCCCATCCGTTCACCGACATCGAACCATCCTTGGATACGGCATGCTCCTGGATCCGGAAGGACGGGGACCTTCCGAGCGAGGACCGGAAGGATTCGATCTGCCTCGGGACCTGGTCGGACCCTTTCGGATACAAAATGGTCAGAGTGGACCTGCGCCGCAACATATCTAGGAAGCACAGCAGTGAAAGCAGGCCACCTATGTGGTCGAAATGATGATGGCTGAGGAGGATGACGTCGATTCCCTCCATGAACCCGGTCATCGCCGTTCTCACGTCGTCGCCGAGACCCTCAGGGGCAGCGGCCCTGGCAATGTCAACGAGGTCGATCAGAAGGCCGTCCCCGCAGTCGAGCAGGGCGGAGCTTCCGCCCTCCCGAACGATGATGGAGGTGGACACTCCCGCGGAGGAGCGGACGCATCCCACCTCCACATTCCCCTTTGCATAACGCAGGTCGAGCCGGGACGGGGGTATTCCCAGGAAGGGCATGCAGGGTGTAAGGCGCCTTGCCAAATTATATTTTTCATCGATATCGAACGCGCTGCCCCTTTCTCCTGAAGAGCATCCGGACCCTGGAACCCATGACCTTCCTGTGGCCAGCGTACAGGTCTATGGCCCTCTGGGCGGCCCTGCGCTTCAAGGATGAGCGTTTCAGAACACCCGCTCTCTTTGCTGAACGAAGGGCCTTACGCCCCGCCTCAGTCCTCACGATCGGGGCGCCGAAGGTGATATCGGAGAGATAGCACGAGTAATCGGCGCACACCAGACATCTGGGCCATACACCCTGCGAGAGGGTTTTTAGAGAGTATCTGGCGAAGGTCATCTCCCTTCTCTTTTTGTCCCCCGAAAAGGAGACCGCCTCCATCCTCAGCTTTCCCCCTTTGATCCGCCGGATGTCAATGCTCGATATGTCATCGGTCGGCATTCCCATGAGGGATCCGATGACCTGATGCCATCCTCTCTCATCGACGTTGGGGGCGCCGCAGTTGAGGCCCACAACGAGCCGGACCTTGGCCGTTAGATGACGGGTCGAAAGGTCCGTCTCCATGTTCCTGAAGGCATGGGCCTGGCATGGGAGGCAGACCAGGGCGGCGGAGTTTATGGATGGGTCCTCGCTTACGCTGCGAAGGAGCATCAGCACAGGGCTGAACAGGTTCTTGGATCCCGCGCACGAGAGGACATCCTCCCTGCTCCTCGCTATCGCGGCGGATCCCGTAGAGAGGACGCCGTCCTTCCGGCTGAAATCGGTGAGCAGCGCTGCGTCCATCTCGCCCGAGTCGAGTAGATGGATGAGAAGGGCCGACACCCTGCCCCCGAAATAACCCCGCTTGAAGATCACCTTATCAGAGGCGACCAGGCATTCCCTGTCCAGGCGGATGCCCTGTATGGCTTCCAATGGTCGATGCTTTCTCCCGAACAGCCTTCTCTCGTGGGCGGATATGTCCACATCGGAGCCGGGGCATATCCTGGAACAAATACCGCACTCGATACATTCTCCGACGAGTTCCACACCGTCGGGTCCCATATCGAGGCATCCCACGGGGCATGAGGCGGCGCATCCGCCGCATCTGGTGCACAGGCGCTCGTCGATAACCTTCTCCTTGAGCTCAGCGAACCCCGCCCTGCCTGCCATCGGTTATTTCTCCGGGCCACCTTTAGGCATGACTCATATATATATATCCGGCGAGCCCTAGCCGCTCGGGACGATCATGGAGCGGATTAGCAGGTTCGGAGTATCCTTCGACAGCGAGCTTCTAGGGGACTTCGACAGGGTCCTCAAGGAGAAGGGTTACGGGTCCCGCTCGGAGGCGCTGATGGACCTCGCCAGGAGAGCGATACTCGAGCATGAGATCCAGGGCGATCCGGGGCTCCAGGTCACAGGGTCCCTGACGATGGTCTACGACCATCATATCGGGGAGCTGACCCAGAAGCTCATGAACCTGCAGCACGACCACTCGGATATGATCGTCTACACGACCCATGTCCACGTCGATCACCACACCTGCCTTGAGGTCATCATTCTCAGGGGGGCGGTCAGGGACGTCAATGGGCTCTCGGACAGGATACTATCTCTTAAGGGTGTGAAGCAGGGTAGGCTCGTGATGGCCCGATATCAGGCGAAGGCCTCGGAGAGGGCCGATCCCCACCGGGGATGATATCTCAGAGGGGCGTCCTCGGGAAGGGCGTATATGTATCTGATCTCGTATTCGTCTGATAGGGTGAGGCTATCGAGCGTCAAGGTCGCACGAAGGGTGTAGTTCCCTTCCACGAAATCCATGAAACCCTCCATCTGCAGAAGCCTGTAGGTGATGACCACGACGGTGACGCCGTAATCTATCGCGGTCTCGTTGAGGAGATCGTCCGTTATCAGCGGGTACTGGACGTAGGCGAGGTTCACTATATTGGGAGGGGTCGGTCGTTCGGCCAGGAGCGCCGTCATCGGATCCCCGCTTATGACAAAATCGTTCTCCCCGGACAGCCTTGAGACGATCTCGGAGTCGTTCATGTCCATGGGGTGGCCTTCATACCTGACCACCACGGCCATGGACCCGCCGAGGAAGGCCGAGAGTATGAGCATGAGGGCGAGGGCGGACCTGATCGATACGGTGGGGGAACTGATCCTGATGGAGCGCAGTCCCTTCATGACGACGGAGAGGCCTATGCCCGCGCTGATCGAAAGGAATGGTGATACGAACACGAAATGGTGTATCCAGGTCTTTCCCTGGACCATGAGGAATAGGAGATACGACGCGCCGACGAGGACCAGGATGCCCTCCTTCCTTCGGTAGAGCGATGGGATCCCGAAGAGGAAGAAGGGGACGGCGACGATGTTGCAGAGGGCGAAGACGCCCAGATATGCCAGTTTTGTCAGGAATGGGTCGCTGGGGCGGTGCAGCTGGTTGAGGAATATCCCCTGGACCACGTTTGTGAACCCGAATAGGGTCATGATGAGAAGCGTGGTGCCTGCGATCGCGGCGGAGAAGACCGCTATGTCGGCGAACATGTTACTGGACCTGCTCCCGCCCGGAAGCAATCTCTCAAGGCGCGCGGATCGAAGAGGACCCCGGGTCGAGATGAGTTCGGCGCACATGACGCCGATGATGGCCGCTGCGGCTATCACGCCGAATAGCTTGGTCATGATCGAGAGGGCGAAGAGGACGCCGGATGCGGCGAGCAGCGTGCGCTTACCCTTGTCCCTGTAGATGAGGAAAAGGGTCAGACCGGCACAGAGGAAGAACAGCGTGAATATGTCGAGCGAGGCCAGCCTGGACTGCTGCATGAAAAGGGCGTCCAGCGAGGCGAAGGCACCTCCGGCTATCATGCCGTTGCGGCCGCCGACGCGGTAGGACGCGAACATGACGAAAGCGATCACGGCAAGGGAGGCGAGGGCAGATAGGACCCTGTAGAGAACAGGGGGCAGATGAAGGAGGCCGTAGAGGGTTATCATGACGGGGGCCTGGACGGTGTTCACCTCGGAGTATATCTCGTATCCGGCCGAGACCATCCTGCCTGACATCATGTCAATGCCCTCGTCTATGCCGTTCGGAAGGAAGGTGTTCCCCGGCAGGAAGAGGCGGGGGATCGCCGCTATGGCGAGGATCAGAAGCGCGGGGAGTATTATGCGGACCAGGAACTCCCTGTCCCGAAGGCGGGAGAGGATACCCTCTTGTAATGGGGATCCATCTTTATGTCCCGACCGCTCCATGGAGCGTCTATCGACTTGATGGATATATACCTTATCTCTTTCTCAAGGGGTGTTTCCCGGCATGGATGCTAAATGGCGGATCCCCACACTGGGGTTTTCTACGGTCCTACCGTAAAGTATATAGTCTCGGAAGGGGAAACCATACAATATACCAAAGGTGGGCAGAAAATGGCATACACGAACAATGAAGATAACGGAAAGAGGACCGTATCCGCGGCCCTCAAGATCATTGTCGGGGTGATGCTGATTATCGCCCCCGTTGCTGCGCTCATCATATACGCGGCGTTGGACTCGCCCGGCGAGCCCGAGGACGACATCTCGGCAATGACCGGGGACGGATCCCTCACACAGGAGTCCAAGGATAGATGGGTCCAGTACCTCAAAGCCAACTCACCCCAAAAGACCGACAACTCCAAGGACGTCAAGATCACCTGGGATCCCTCCCGACCCATGGACAAGGTCCAAATAGACACAGACCCGATCATCGACGGGGACAACGTCACCTACTCCGATTCCGGCGACGGCACTCCCGCCCTGGGGGCGGGCGAACAGACCGGAGCGGAGAAGGACCAGGGAGACGACATGAGCGAGGACAGGTCCGGGAACGAGGAGAGAGAGCTCGAGGAATCCGATATAATCAAGATACTCGACGACAGGCTATACATACTGAACCCGTACATGGGGCTCATCATCGTGGACATCTCCGATCCTGCAGACCCCGAGATAGAGGGCAGATTGCAGATGCGGGGATCCCCCGTGAGCATGTACATCGTCGATTTCCTCGCCTTCGTCATCGTGGGCACCCCCATGATGACATACGACCAGATGAACTCGGGCGGGGCACTGCACATAATCAGCATACTCGATCCCTCCGCACCCGGCATCGTCAAGACGGTGCCCCTGTCCGGCTATCCCCTGGACTCAAGAAGGGTCGGCGAGGTCATATACCTCGTATCGAACATGTATCCATCATACTATTATGGATACGATACGATCGCCGTCGCCGAGAGGGAGGACGATACGGTGGTCTCCTCGGCGGTTGTCTCCTCCAGCGGGGACGATCCCGGATCCGGACAGAACACGGACGAGACCGAGGTGGTCTCCATATCCTTCTCGGACCCGGAAAAGATAGGAGAGGTGGACCGATCGACCTTCTCCGGCACCTCCTCGAACATTCACGTCAGCCAGACGGCCATCTTCTTCTCGAGGTACGAGTGGGGGATGGACGAGGCCAGGACGCGCATCACCCACGTTGACATATCGGACCCCGACGGGAAGATCTCCATCAGGGGATCCATCGTACTCACCGGATGGCTCAACGACAGGTACCAGATGGACCACTACGGAGAGCATCTCAGGGTGGTCACCCAGGTCTGGGGAAAGGAACTGTGGGGATCCGTCCTCTACGTCATATCGGTGAAGGACCCGGACGACCTGAAGGTCGTCGGATCGCTCGACATCGACGAGGCGGGCACCCTCATGTCCACGAGGTTCTCGGGGGACAGGGGCTATGCGATCCACCTCCCAAGGGCAGTGGACCCTCTCTACACCATAGACCTCTCCGACCCGACATCGCCCAAGCTCTGCGACGTTCTCGAGATGCCCGGCTGGGTCGAGCACATGGAGGTCGTAGGATACAAGATAATAGCCATAGGGGTCGATGACTCCTCCGGCTACTGGCAGGTCGCCCTCTCCCTCTTCGACGTCACCGATCCCTACAACGCGGTGATGGAGGACAGGGTGATCATGGGCGAGGGCTGGTCCTACTCCCCTGCGAACTGGGATCCCAAGGCCCTCTCCGTGATAGAGGACCTCGTCCTCATCCCGTACACCTCCTACACCGGCGGTTACGGCTACAGCGTCAATAACAGGATAGAGATGGTACAGGTGGACCTCGAGAACGGGAACCTCAAGAGGCTCACGTCGGTCCCGACCGACACCCCGGTCACCAGGACCAGGATGAGCGGAGATTCGATACTGGCGACGTCCGAACTCCAGCTGATATCGATCGGGACCTCCGATACGGAATCCCCCACCATCGACGCAGTGATAGACCTCGCATCATACTACACCGATGCGATTGTCCGGGAGGGAAAGATCGTCGCCGCTGTCTCCCCCACATGGGGCGCCGACAGGGCCCTTATCAGGGTCGTCGATCCGGAGGACATCTACGCTGTGGTGTCGGAGACATACGTGGACGGGATCATGTTCCAGGAGGTCCGCATGGCAGGGGACCTCGCCCTGATAAAAGGAATAAGGACATCCGGCGACGACATATTCTGGGAGGTCCACGCCTTCGACGTGAGCGATCCAAACGACATAGAAAAGGCAGGCGTCGCCTCGATAAGGATAAACGATGCGATCCATATGCCCGGATACCTGCCCGAGGAGAAGTACGACGACAGAGAGACACCGCCGGACACCAACGGATCCGAACCGTCGCCCTCAGACGATTCAACCACGATCGACATCTACTACGATCCAGTTAGCTGGCTCGTCCTTAACGACGGCACGGTGATAGCCTATGCCTACAATTACTGGACATACGAGAACGAGGGGCTCAAGGCCTGGATCGTCAGATGGACGCCCTCCGGACCCAGCGTCTCTGAGGAGACGTTCCCCTCCTGGCACTACATAGAGAAGGCCATGGGGTCCGCGGATGCCATGCTGCTGACAACGAGCATCTGGAACTACGTCCCCTACCGCTACGGGTACATGGACCACCAGGCCACCGCCCTCAAGCTCATAAGAGGCGGAGATGTGACCGATCACATGGTCAGGGGATCCTTCGTCGGGGCCTCCTCGAACCTCAGCATCGTCTATACATCCTCATACTGGTACGACGAGGCAAAGAAAGAGAACGGGTTCTCCCTGAACACCATCCTGCTCACGGACGACGGTCCGAAGCTGCTCGACTCATCGGCCCTTTCGGGTTATCTCTACCCGATATACGCCGATGACGACGTCATCGTGATGACGGAAGGCTGGGGCTGGTGGTGGTACAGAGGAGGCTACTACTACGAGGACGACGTAGCCGTTGACGGCGAGATGCCACCGGAGGACGATGACGAGGACCGGGCAGAACCCTCGGAGGGATCCGGCGCCTCATCGGAGGAGGAGAAGGCCTACGAACCCTATGTTCCGACCACGACCCTGACCATCATCCGGCTCTCGGAGGGGATCCCCGAAAGCTACAGGAAGCTGTCCCTTGAAGGTTACTATTACAGCGCTCCGATGGAGGGCGGCCTCTTCCTCCAGGGAGATGGAACCCTGATCGGGTTCTCCATAACCGACGGCGGGCTGGAGCGCATCGGCTCATGGAGCGTCTCCGGGTACGTCAACGGGGGCGAGTACACACCAGCGCTCGGCGTCGCTGCCATGGGGCTTTGGGGCCTGGAGTTAATATAAAATAAACCGTAGCGCCTTACTGCACCCATGTGGACGGAAACGGTCGTATCCCTCGTCCTGATAGTCCTGGGCCTTGTGCTGGCATACAGAGGATATGTTCTGTTCAAGGGAGTGGTCTCCGTTTTCGGTGCCCTCATCCTTGGGACATGCTTCCTCATCGCCGGGATCTGGATCGGCGGGATGGTGGGAGGCATATTCGCCCTGTTGGTCCCGATAGCGCTGGCCATCATAGGGTGCATCATCGGTGCCATACTGGCGGTGAGGATCGCAGTGACCATGCTCGGGATCGCCTTCGCGGTGATATCCTGGACCGCGGGGATGGCGGTCGGCTCGGAATTGTTCGATGGGGGGCTCGCTCTCTTCGTCACCGCGCTCGTCTTCGCCATGGCGGCAGTTGCTCTTTTCATTATCTTCAACAAGGCCATGATCAAGGTCGCCACCTCGGTTATCGGGGGCTACCTGACGGCATGGGGTGCCTATACGCTCATGCACGGCCATATGGCCGACGGGATCGCCTTCCTCGCAGGGGTCGTTATCTTGATCGCCGTGACGGTGTCAGGCATGGTGTCACAGATGGGGGCGTCCTCCAAAAGGAAGAAGAAGGACGATGCGCGCTGATCATTCCTTCCCCTTCTTTGTCTCCTCGTAGGCCCTGTTGATAAAAGCCAGGACTATGATGGCTGTCGCCAAGGCCCCTGAGATTATCAGGGACCTCTCCACCTCCTCCCTGCTGGCCTTTTCCCCGTTTTCGTCAGGTGGGACCATGTCCTTGACGACGAACTCCCCAGATCTTGCCAGGACCACATCGTAAATCCCGTTGCCGGTCCTGTTAAGCTCCAGGACCTCTAGATGAAGAAAGAACACACCCTCTTCCAGGTCCAGCGGGATGGAGGTGTTGCGAACCTCGCCGGGGACCAGGTTGGATATGATCAAGCTGGCCACGAGTTCGCCCTCGCCCGCGATCCCGTCGTGCAGGTTGAGCACCAGGCATCTCACCGAGTGCTGTGATGTGTTGTTGATGCCCAGAACGAACCTGTGGGTCCTGATCACGGTATCCACTTGAACATCGCCCTGGAACGACAGCTGTGTCGGTGGGAGCATGACCGCAGACAGACGAAAGGATGAAGGGGTCCGGCCTATGGACATCACGGCGCTATCGTCCCATTCGCCCCTCAGCTCCAGCCGGCCCACATCCCCGGCAAGACCTCCGAGGTCCTCATCGATGACCGTCAGTATGACCGATCCAGGATCGAGGTCCGTGACGTTCACGGATGCCAGGACAGCATCCCCTGCCCGGATATGGAAAGAATCGGCAGGGACCATGGAACCGATCTCTGCGGGACCATCGAAGGAGGGGAGCTCCAAGATATCGCGCAGGGAACATCCCCCTTCATTGGCGATCCCTATACGTATCCCGTCATCGGATGGGAGATAGCGGACCCCAGAGATATTGGACCCTGCCGTGATCCAGGGCATCACCGCCTGCCTGTGAACTGCATTGGACAGGATATCGTTCTCCCATGGACGGCCTTCGAGGGCCACCGTGACATATCTCACCCCGGCTTCGGGCCTGACGTTGAACACGTGGACCCTGCTCTCGAGGGGATCGACGTGTATCGTTGTTGACGTTATGGCGGAGTATGTGGAATACTGCCTCAGATGTGATGGCTCGAACAACTTTCCAGGTAGGACCGCGGGCCGCGTCCTCTCCGTTCCCATGACGCTCAGAAGTCTGCTGCCGGTCGATAGCGAGCCCCTGTTATCGATCCTTACCTCGATGCGCAGAGTTCCGTTATCCATCGTCTCAAAGGCCACATCCTTAAGGACAGGGTCCGCAACGGCCGGGATGGAAAGGAACACATGGGACTCGTGGTCGGGACCGGACCATCTCGGGGATACGACCACGACATGTACCCCCAGCTGGTTCTCGGATACGAGCATAGGGATGTCCACCGAGGTGAGACCCCCCAAAGAATCGAAGAACGCCTTTCTTGATCCAGCGCTCTGGCCGGAGACCTCGCCGGTGAGCGGGTCCCTCAAAGCCTTGATGAACTCCACGCTGACCTCCGTATCGGGCCTGAATCCCCTGTTCCTCACTTCCGCGCTGACGACCATCATGTCGCCAGGTACGTAGCCGCCCTTGGCGGAATGGGAGGCGCCCTCCACGTCCGCCGCATGGGACAGGTCGTATCTCATTATGAGCGGATCCCCCTCCATCGATGCGTTGGACCGTCCTTGGGTTTGGAGGGGTACCATCCATCCGATGAGGTACTCGCCGCCCCCGAGGGGCAGGGCGTCCACCGATAACTTGACCCCGGGTTCCGCGGCGGCCTTCAGGGGTGGCAGCCATTCCACGGCACCGTTCTCGGCATTGGCCGTGCTGATGTATACCGAGTCAACGCCCTGACGGGAACCTCGAAAGGACAGGGAGAGGGTTTCGAAGGGATCCCCCCTCAGGGACAAAGAATCCATGATCCCCTCCCCGGACATGACGACAATGGGCCCGGAGATCGGTGTCCCGTCGACCCCCGTCCGCAGGACCTCCACCGAACATGGTTCATCGCCCTTTCCAAGTGTAGAATAGGCCAGGGCTATAGATCCGTCCGCGAGCGGACCCGCCGCTATCGATATCACCTTTCCTCCAGGCGTCACGGGGTTCATGAGCGAGGAGGACCCATCCTCCCGCACCATGGCCATGCCGATGTAGGTGCCGTTGGTCCAAGCGATCATCGCATCCCCGTCGATCGTTCGGAGCGGGGACAGGCTCCGAAGGATGCCGCCCTCCGTCAAATTATCCATGCCGTCGATCCCGGAGCCGTTGAACGTCGCGACCGCGAGCGTCATATCATCCCTGGTCCCGGGATCGGAATCCCCATCTGCAAGGTAGAACAGGGCGGGCCTGCCGGGGTTTCCGATCAGGACGGGTCGGGCCGAGAAGCACGTCGAATCCAGGAACGTGAAAGGCCCCTCCACATCTCCGCTGATGACGTCAAGGATGGCGTACATGACCCTTAGGGATGAATACCTCTCCACCGGGTCCGAGGAGTATGAGGAGGCCTCGGTCCAGGAAATGAAGACGTTCCCATTGGGAAGCCTGAGCGAGCGGGGGCTGGATTTGTAGAGGTTCGAGCCGTGCAGCCTTATTTCCTTCTCCCCCTCGATATACGTCACATGGGTGATCGATCCTTTCTCCTGCGGGACCACGACCGCACTGGCATTCTCACCCACCATATCGAGGAACGAAAGGCCTCTGGATGAGATCGGAGCGAGCCCCTGCGGGAGATCGCCGTATGAGAGGCCGATGTCCCATGCGTAGATGGATGAGTTCCCTTCGGCCCCGCCCTGAAAGGACCATTCGCCTCTTTCATCGAGAATATGGGTAGTTTCCCATTCCACGCTCGTTCCGATCAAAGAAAAGGGCGAATCCAGGCCCCAGGACGCATCGGAGAGGGCCTGTGAGCCAGTGCCCTCAAGGGAAAGGGATAACGATGCGCTGAGCGAAAATCCGCCAGAACCCATCTTCAGGTCCATCGTACATCCAGCCTTTCCATTCGCGTCCGGCATATCGATGAGGGGGAAAGGCGCTCCGGGAAATGCCTCGATGGACCCGTCCGCGTTTCCAGCCCAGCCCAAATGGGCGGCGATATCGGAGCCTCCCTGCATGGAAAGGATCATGTCATCCTCCGGATCAGTTGCGAAGTGCCTTCCCTCCATCGTTATCGTACTGACCACACCGCCGATCTCGATGGATATGCCACCCCTGGAGGATACCGTCGTGGTCCCGTCGGTCAGAACACGGACCTCCAGATACACTTCCGATGCTCCGGCACACAATGTTAAGGGAACGGATCGCCCCAGGCCCTCGATCGGGACGGATGCGGACCTCGTCGGAACGTCGTGAACTCCGGTGAAAACGTATTCCTTCTTATCTCGGTCGAAATATGCCCTGTAGGATCCCATCGACGAGATCCATTCCGGAACCTCTCTGATGGATAAGGTGGTGCCGTTGTCCGTCATTCTCAGGCCGGATATGGTGACATCGGCCTTCAATTCGTGCATGCCCGGGTCCAGCGTACCTGGATCGATCAGCGCCTTCGATGTTCCGTCTGGGCCCGTGGGAGCGTATTCCACGTTCTCCTCCCCGATCTGTATGTATGCCTTGACCCTGTTCGGATCGGGATCGCCCCCATAGTGTATCTCGATGGGGAACTCTGCGCTCACGCCCGAGAACGCCCATCCTATTGAGGTGGGGTCGATCACACCGTCCACCGGGGATGATATATGGGTTATCCCCGGAAGGTAAAGGTCGATCGAAGCGACGTTGTCCATCCTGTCGACCTCCATCCCCCTGTTCTCCACATCAACGATGGCCCACAGGCGATGGGATCCCCCGGAGGAGGGGAACCAGTCGACCGTCCTCGAGAATTCCTTTCCTGTATCAAGAGAGGGGATGCTGATCCTTGCTATCTGCGAGCCTGACCCCGATACCGGGTCGGACTCGTCGAAAACGGATGCCCACACCTGCTCCGAGGGGAATACGCCATTGTTCCTGACGGTGAGGGCGAGGGCATAACCGTCCACGGACCCCGTTACGTCGAAGGCCGTTATCTCCAGGTCCGGAGCCGATCCCGAGCGTCCTGAATATCCCGCCGATGCGATGAACAACAGGAAGATCGCAACGAACGCCATGATCACGGCGGGTCTTTCCATATCCTTTCCCATGGACACCGGGCTTAAATATGTTTTTGAACCGCCCCCGATGCCCGATGGAGCGTCCGATGCGGGCATATTTTTTATACAAGTTCAACCTACGCCTCTTTTACTCCGGTTTGGAACTGGTCAGGAGAAATGAAAATGGCAGAGAAGGTAGAGGTCCTGGTCGACGGCGGAAAGGCATCGGCAGGGCCGCCGCTCGGACCCGCATTGGGACCACTCGGGCTTAACATCGGAAAGGTCATAGCCGAGATCAACCAGAAGACAGAGGCTTTCCAGGGAATGAAGGTGCCGGTCACGGTCATAGTGGATACGAAGACCAAGGATTTCAAGATAACCGTTGGCACCCCTCCGACATCCTCATTGATAATGAAGGAGCTAAAGCTCGAGAAGGGGCCGGGCGACAACGCATCCGGCGCGAGCACCGACCTGAGCATGGAACAGGCGATCAGGGTGGCGAAGATGAAGCGGGACACGCTTTTAGGGGTGGAGCTCAAGGATGCGCTGAAAGAGGTGCTGGGTACCGCTGTCTCCCTGCACATCAAGGTGGACGGCAAATCCCCCAAGGAGGTACAAAAGCTTATAAATGAGGGCCATTATAACGCCCTCCTCCAGTGAGGGCAGGGCCCTCATTGACGGATCATCCGATGTAGGAGGGGCTTCCGCACTCCCGTGCGGACCCCCGCCGAACTACACGGGGTGTAAGATATGGCGGAAAAAGAGATTATCGAGGCCGTAAGGGAGGCCCTGTCAAAGGCCCCCGAGCGCAAGTTCAGCGAATCTGTAGAGCTATCCATTAACCTCAAGGACGTGGACCTCTCGAATCCCAAGAACAGGATCGCAGAGGAGATCATACTTCCGAAAGGCAGGGGGAAGGATGTCAGGATCGGCATATTCGCCACCCCTGAGATGGCGACCAAGGCCAAGGACGCGGTCGATATGATCATACCATCTGAGGAGATATCCAAGCTCACGGAGGAGAAGCGGGACACCAAGGATATGGTCAACGACATAGAGTTCTTCATCGCCGAGGCCCCGCTCATGGCACCGATCGGTAAGAGCCTCGGTGTCATACTCGGCCCCAGGGGAAAGATGCCCAGGCCCATCCCTCCGGGTTCGGACCCCGGTCCCGTGGCTGCGAACCTTAGAAGGACCGTCAAGATAAGGAGCAAGGACAGGAGGACCTTCCACGTCGCCGTGGGCACAAGGACGATGCCCCCGGAGGACATCGCCGACAACGTGGAGGCCATACTCAAGCGAGTGTTATCCAGGCTCGAGAGGGGCAATATGAACGTACACTCGGCCTACGTCAAGACGACGATGGGCCCTGCCGTGAGGATAAAGATGAGGTGATGGGGATGGAATCTATCGCTGATTGGAAGATCGACGCAGTATCCGACCTCAGGAGCATCATCAGCGGATACAGGACAGTGGCCGTGGTAAAGGTGGACAGGATACCCGGCTTTCAGATGCAGCAGATCAGGGCCCAGGTCCGTGGCGATCTCAGGATCAAGGTCGCCAAGAGGACGCTCATCGACAGGGCGCTAAAGGAGGAGAGCGCCAACAAGGCCGGCATCGAGAAGCTCTCCGAGCATATCGACGGCCAGGTCGCTGTATTGGGCACGAACCTGAACCCCTTCAAGCTGTTCGGTCTGCTGAAAAAGAACATGCAGCCAATGCCGGCCAAGGGCGGCGAGACCGCCCCCGAGGACATCATCATCAAGGACGGGGAGACGCCCTTCCCGGCCGGACCGATAGTGGGCGAGATGGGCAAGGTGGGGATCCCCGCCGCCATCGACAAGGGCAAGGTGGTGATAAAGAAGACCGTTACCCCGGTGAAGAAGGGGGACACGATCAAAAGGGACCTTGCGCTCATACTCACGAAGCTGGAGATATTCCCCTTCACCGCCGGGATCGTGCTTCTCGGAGCATATGAGGATGGCGAGATATTCGAGGCGAAGGACCTCGACATCGACATGGACGCATACAGGCAGGACCTGGTGAGCGCGGCCCAGCTGGCCTTCAATCTGGCCGTTTTCACAGCATACCCGACGCCCCAGACGATCGTACCGATACTTGCTCGCGCAAGGGGACAGGCGCTCGGCCTGGCCGTTGGCGCGGGCATACTGAACAAGGATTCCCTGGACCTCATACTCTCCAGGGCCTACGGAAGCATTCTTGCCCTGGCTCGGGCGATGAGCGCCGAGGCGCTCGACGATGAGCTGCGGGCTCTCCTGGAGGGTGCGGCCCAGGCCGCCCCCGCCCCGGCCGCGGAAGACTCCGCAAAGGAGGACGAGTCGGCCAAGGAGGAGCCCGAGGAAGAGGCGCCATCCGAGGAAGAGGCAATGGCCGGGCTCGGAGCCCTGTTCGGGTAAGAATTATTAGAAGATCAAAGAACAAAGGAGGAAAAAAGACATGGAATACATATACGGTGCCCTGCTCCTTCACTCTGCTGGAAAGGGAATAGATGAGGCCTCTCTGACAAAGGTCCTCGAGGCCGCCGGGATAAGCGTCGAGCCGACAAGGGTCAAGGCCGTCGTCACATCGTTGGACGGTGTGAACATCGAAGAGGCCATGAAGACCGCGATAACGTCCGCTCCCGCTTCGGCCCCGGCCGCTTCGGGCGCTGCGGATGCCCCCAAGAAGGAAGAGAAGAAGGAAGAGCCCGAGGAAGAGGCACCATCCGAGGAAGAAGCGATGGCCGGCCTCGGTGCCCTGTTCGGCTGAAATAGCGGAACAGAAATAAAAGGGGAGGCTGGGTCCTCCCCATATTTTTTTTTTGGTCCTTACATGCCAGCGACAGGCAGGCCTGTATCTTCAAGGACCTCCACCGATCTTTTCAGCATACCGACTGGATGTGTCGCTGCTGTTGTGTTATGCTGGTCCATCACCAGAGTGCCTGTATGAACAGGAACAGAGGTATGAAGACGAGCGCCACGATCGACATGAGCTTGATGAGTATGTTGAGCGAGGGGCCGGATGTGTCCTTGAACGGATCCCCCACGGTATCGCCCACGACCGCCGCCTTGTGCGGATCCGATCCCTTGCCGCCGAAGTTGCCCGCCTCTATGTGTTTCTTGGCGTTGTCCCAGGCCCCGCCGGAGTTGGCCATCATGACGGCCAGGACGAACCCGGTGACGATCGATCCCGCAAGGAGGCCTCCGAGGGCCTCTATGGAGACCATACCGACGATAAGGGGGGTCAGGACGGCTATGAGAGAGGGCAGGATCATCTTCCTTATGGCGCCCTTGGTGGAGATCTCCACGCATTTCTGGTAGTCGGGCTTAGCCTTACCGGTCATGATGCCCTTGATCTCCTTGAACTGCCTCCTTACCTCCTCGACCATATCCTGGGCCGCCGACCCGACAGCCATCATCGAAAGTGCGCTGAAGACGAATGGGAGAAGGCCTCCGATGAACACGCCGACCACCACGTAAGGGTTGATGAGAGTGAACTTGCTCAGGTCCATGTTGGCCTGAAGGGTGTATGTTGAGAACAACGCAAGCGCGGTGAGGCCCGCGGACCCTATCGCGAAACCCTTTCCTATCGCAGCGGTCGTGTTCCCCACAGCGTCTAAGTCCTCGGCCCTCTTCCTGACCGTCTTGCCCAGGTCCGCCATCTCGGCGAGCCCGGCGGCGTTGTCCGCGACGGGACCGTATGTGTCCGTCGCGAGAGTGATCCCGAGCGTCGAGAGCATTCCCACGGCCGCGAGGGCGATGCCATACAATCCTGAGAGCAGGAAGGCCACCACGATCGTCACGCAGACGGCGAGGACCGGTATGACCGTAGAGAGCATGCCAAGCCCCAATCCGGCGATGATGTTCGTCGCCGCGCCCTTCGTGGAGGCCTCGGACACCGTCCTTGTTGGCTTGTTGTCCGCTGAGGTGTAGTACTCGGTCGCCTTTCCGATTAAAATGCCGGCACCCAATCCCACTAGCATAGAGCCGAAGAGAGGACCAATGACCATCATATCTCCCTTGAAGAGGACGAACATGACGACGAGCGAGAGGACGCCCATGATGACGGACGCTCCGTATATGCCCTTGTTAAGGGCGGAATGCGGGTTCTGACCCTCCTTGGCGTTGACGAAGAAGGTGCCGATGATGGCGCTGATTATGCCTATGCCCGCGAGCAGTATGGGGAGGATCACGGCCAGTCCCGAGGCGCCTCCGAAGGCCGGCGTATCCCCGAGCAGAGTGATGCCGGCGATACCGAGGGCCATGGCGGCTATTATGGAATCGACGTAGGACTCGAAGAGGTCCGCGCCCATGCCGGCGACGTCCCCGACGTTGTCCCCCACGTTGTCGGCGATGGTCGCTGGATTCCTGGGATCGTCCTCGGGAATACCTGCCTCTACCTTGCCCACGAGGTCGGCGCCCACATCGGCGGCCTTGGTATATATACCGCCGCCGACCCTTGCGAACAGCGCGATGGAGGAAGCCCCGAAACCGAAGCCGAAGAGCATGTCCACGTTGCCCCATATCGAATACAGGAGCGTCACCCCTAATAGACCAAGGCCGACCACGCACAGTCCCATGACGGCCCCGGAGCTGAAGGCGACCCTCAACCCGGCGTTCATGCTCTTCTTGCATTCCCATGCCGTCTTGGCGTTGGCCATGGTCGCTATGCGCATACCGATGTTTCCAGCCATGGCCGAGAAGAAGGCGCCGATTATGAAGGCCGGTATGAGAAGCCAGCTCATGCCCAGAACGGCGAAGAGGACTATCAGAAGGACTATCACTGACACTATGTAGATCGCTATAACCTTGTACTCGGCGTTGAGGAAGGCCATCGCGCCTTCCTTTATGAAGCCGGATATCTCCTTGAGCTTCTCATCTGCGACCTCCTTCTTCGTGATCCCGTTGGCGATGATGAAGGCGGCCCCCAGTCCGATGACGGCCGATGCAAGGGCTATCCAGAGCCAGACATGGCTGCCCTCGTACGTCCTGAAAATGAGCGTTCTCGATGTGGTGAAATCGTTCCCGACCAGAGAGGCGTGCACGGTCAGCGGGAACTCGCTGTCAGCGTCCTTGCCGGTGTATTCGGCCTCCATGACCACGGAGAACCTGCCCCCGGCGGGTACGTCCTTCATCCGCAGATGTCCTCCAACGTTCTCGATATCGTTCCTTTCGATCTCCTGCCCGGAAGGATCGATGAACCTCACTATCTTGAACGAGAAGCCGTCGGATCCGGGGCTCGAGATCCAGACGTCGATGTCATGGTCCATACCGGTGTTCGGATTGATCACGTTGAGGGTGACCTCCATGACCCGTGGCTCTTTGAATATCATATCCCAAACGAAAGGCATATCGCCCTTGTCGAGGAAGAACTCGTCGGATGCTCCCTCGACCGTGATCATGGACCTGTCGTTCGACGAGCCTCCCGTATCGAAAGCGCTGATCGACGGCAACAGCATCAACAATGCGATCGCGGCCGCCAGCCCAATGAACCCATAGTGTGTCCTCATCGTGTTTCCTCCATCGTTCTTGGCCAAATGGAATGCCTATAATGGATCCCGTGGGTTATCAGTACTGATTATTAAAAACTATCTTAGGAGATCGTATCAGCGGTCGATGGGGATCTTCACAGCCCTCGCCTTTGGAGCGGCGTTCAAAGAGCCACTCTTGACGGCTGAATACCCTCGATCCCTGCCGGGGGAGGAGGACCTGACCACCCTCTTCTTTCCCGGGAGCTCGCTCTGTGACAGGCTTATGGCCTCGGAGACGATCCTCCGCTGCAATAAGAGAGAGATAATGAGGAGCAGTATGCTCAAGACCACCGGGGCCAGCAGGGCCAATATAGGCAGGACGAGAATGGAGAGAGCGGAGAGGACGAATATGATAACCGAGATGATGAGAAGGGCTGCCCCCGCCCAGTTCAGATACCTGGGGACCCCTTCCTTTCCCCCGACGTCCACCTCGACGACCCGGGGAGCGGCCCCGCATTCCCTGCAGGGCGGAGGGGGGCCCATCTGCCCGGAGACCCTGCCGCCGCATCTGGGGCAAACATAGACCTTGACCATTTTCAACCCCTTCTCAATTCGATCTATCCATATATCATCCTTATGATGTCATCCTCATGCTCGGATAATGTTCCCTTCCTAAGACCTCGGGCCCTGAAGAGGTTCAGGAACATGCAAGAGACCGTCACTGTCCCCGTCCCGCCTGGAGTGGGAGTGGCGGAGGCGGCGACCCCCTCCATGCTGGCGAGGTCGGCATCCCCCGACAGTTCCCCGGAAGCGTCGATGCTGATCCCGACATCTACGACATGGGCGCCGGGTTTCAGCATCTCGCCTTTGATCGAACGCGGCCTTCCAACCGCCGATATGACGATATCAGCGTCTTTGAGCATGCAGCCCATATCTCTCGAGCGCGAATGTATCAAAGAGACCGTAGCGTCCCCCCAATTCGCCTTTCTGGACAACATGATGGCTAACGGGGTGCCGACCGTAAGGCTGCGCCCCAGGACCGCTACGTTCCCGCCCCGGGGATCTATGCCGTAATGGAGCATAAGGAGTATCGCCCCCAAAGGGGTGGGCGGAACGAACCTGGGCCTCCCCCTTGCCAGAAGGCCGATGTTCTCTGGATGCTGGGCCTCCAGGTCCTTTAGCGGATCGATAATATCGTACATCTCATCAACATCCATGTGGGGGGGCAGGGGCCTCTCTATCACGATCCCGTCTATGGCGGGGTCCTCGGAGTCTTTCGATATCGATGATAGAACGGATCCTGCTCCGGCATCCGCAGGGAAGGACCTGAGAAGGACCTCGGCACCCAGCGATCCGCCCTTGCGGACCTTGGAGCGCACGTAAATGGCGGATGCGGGATCGTCGCCTATGGAGTATATCGCCAGAACAGGAGGTGGGGGGCCCATTCTGGAGATCTCCGCCTCTATCCTCTCGGCGACCTCCTTCCCGCTCAAAATACGCATGCGGGGGTAAAGTTCACGGGCCTTATTAAAACCACGTTCAGTTCGTCGATCCGACGTAGTTCTTGAGGAAGAGATACAGGGCGTTCCTTATGGCCGTCTTCTGGGAGTCCTCAAGGGCCTTGAACTCCTCAAGGACCAGGAAGTTGACCCCTCCGAGCAACTTGAGGGAGAACAGCTCGTCCTTGTGGGGATTGACGTTGGCCTGGGATTGGGAGTGCTGCTCCGATCCTATCATACGATAATCGTGAACGGCCTCCTTCATCAGTATCATGTCCATCTTCCTGAAGCCGACGTGCTCGTAAGCATGCGTCTTCATCTTTATGAAAGGGTACAGGAACTCGCCCGTATCGGAGAATTCCAGCGGGTTCCCCTCCACCATCAGGATCTTCCCAAGGACCTCCAGGCAGTCGATTATCATCTCCTCCGGGGTCTGATACTTACCGACCAGCTTTATATGGGATATATCGGCCCTGTACGATGAGCCCTGGTCCAGGTTGGATACCGACTCGGGAGCGGGGATGTCCACCTGGCTCTGGCCCTTGCATCTGGGGCAGGTCAGGAGGTTCCTTCCGGGGTTGACGTACGTCTGGAACTTGGATTTGCAGTACGGGCATATGAACTCCGCGAACTGCCTCTGCGGTGCCTGCTGCTGCACCTGCTGCACGGCCGTCGGGTTCGGAGGCTCCGGAGGGTTGTAGGCACCACCGGTATACTGAAAGAGGTAGTACTTGTAAGGATTGTAGGGGTTGCTCATCGGGTTCGGGTCCTGGACCTCGACGATGAGAGAGCAGCCGTTCTGGGCCGCATACTGCCTGGCGGACTCCCTCAACGTCTCCACGGGGAGGGCGGCCCTGAACTCGATTGGCGTCCCCCAATTGGTATAACCGGATGATGCGAGCTGTTTGATGTAGACGTTGATGGCGTTCTTGCTGGCGGACTTCAGGTAAATTGCCGCTGCTCCGGACTTCTTGAAGAATGATGGTGACATTATCCGACCTCCACTATGCTAAACTTAGTCTTCCGAGTATTGCTTGAAACCCTTTTTTTGTATATTATCTTGTCCATCCAAACCCTCTTCTAACATGCACGATTCACAGCTGTGCCTTGATTACCTGCTCCCTCTCGGGAAGCTTCAGCAATATCCTCGTCGCAAGGTTGTAGGCCTGCTGCGGCCTTTCCCCGAAGGTGTAGAGCAGGAGCTTGGACTGTTTTCCCTTGCCTATGATCTGGACCTGTGCGGCCCATTTGCGGCCCTTCTCGTCCGAGGCGCAGAACTGGCGTATCCCCCTGAACAGGTTCTCGTTGAGCAGCTCGTTCGCCTTCTCGAACCCCAGCGTCTCTATCTGCTCCGTGAGCGATCCGAACAGCTTTTTCGGAGGCAGCTCCATGACATCCGTCTCGAGGACCCATCTGTAGAGGTTGGAGGTGAGGAGCCTGTAGCCGTCCTCGTCCTTTTTCAGCGGTTTGAACCTGGGAACCAGGACCTTGAGGGGCTCGGACTTCATATCGATCTGCTCTTCGGACCTGTGCCGAAAATCGAAGAAGGATATCCTGAAGGCGAACGCCTCCTTTCCGCCGGCGTACGAAGGCCTGAACGGGGTGGTTATCTCCATGCTCTTTCCGGGATCCACCATCCCTTTAGGATCGTCCGGCTCCCCGAATCGACCCAGCTTCGTCCTCTTTTCGAACTCTATCCTGGGGGCTCCCATTGGATAATCGCTGCCGTTCTCGATCCTCACCCTGTATCCCATTCCCGTAACGGTCCTGGGATCATCGGGATCCGCCGGGTAGAAGAACTCATGGTCCACGATGACCTCGAGGGGTTCGTCCTCCGGAGGATAATACTCTTCCCTCGCGGACCTGCGGCCCGTGTCGGTCCCTCTTCCGAGCAATCTGTCGAAGATCCCCATACGCCTCACCTTTCGATCGGTCCTACCTCAGATGAGGTCCGCATCGGAGAGCTCGTTGACGATCTCCTGCAGGGCGATATCTATGTCCTTGATCTCCCTGGCCCCGGTGCAGACGATCTTTCCTGAGCCGAATAACAAAGCCACGACCCTGGGATACTCCACGCGGTAGACGAGCCCGGGGAACTGTTCCGGCTCGTATTCCACCTTCTCGAGGCCCAGCGATATCGCTATGGAGTTGAGATTGAGCTCTTTCTTCAGGTCCGTTGTGGCGACTATGTTCTGGATCTTTATCTCGGGATCGTCCATGACGTTTATCCCTATGTCCTTGATCTTCGCAAGGACTATCTTGACCACGTTGTGGGCCATCTCCACGCTCTTGGCCCCCGTGCAGACCAGCTTTCCGCTCGAGAATAGAAGGAGCGCGGTCTTTGGCTCCTTCAGCCTGTAAATCAGTCCGGGGAACTTCTCCGGGACGTACTCGGCGTCCTCTAGCGTCATGGATATCTTCTGCAGGTCAAGCGGGACTCCGGCGGATGCCGATGCGACTACGTTCTCTACCTTTATCTCCATAGTATTTCCTCCTATTTTCGGACCCAAATATCATACCGATCTTAGGCTTGTTGGAGAAGCCTCAAAGCCCATGACTATATAAGTAGTTTATTAACCTTTTCGCTTCCCTCTCCTCCGGAGAACCTGTCGATGCAGGCATCGACATCATCATCCTCCAGGCCGGATGTGGGATACAATTCGACGGCTGGAATAGAGCGGGGGTGGGACCCGTGCGCCCCTTTCACGTCCGGCAAATCGTATGGATATGCCACGCCGAGAGCCCTGTGTTCCTTAAGGGCGGCGGCAAGGGCGTCCCCGATCCCTATCGGGTACAGTGCCCTGACGTCCTGTCCCGGCCCCGGTTCGCCCTTCCATTCTTCGATATCCTCCCCGCGGGCGACCGGGACCACGGTGCAGCCCCTTCTCTCGAGAAGCGTTCTCGAGAGGATGGCCCTCTTTCGCATCGGTTTTGAGGGATCGGGAGGCAGATAGAGGAGGACACGCCCCTGCGTCCCGGAAGGCATGCCACCCAACCCTCTAAGGACCTCGCTGAAGACGTAGGCCATGTTCTCCCTGATCTCGACGAATACCCAGAGGTCGGGGTCCTTTAGATCGACCCTGTTCTCCCCCTCTGCCAGATGCGAGATCACGGCACCTCCCCCGTTTATCGCGATATCCCTGCTGGTATAAGGATGGGTCCCGACCCGCCTCACCTTCAGCCCGTAGGACATCCCGGCCCGGAGCCTCTGCTTCCCGAACTCATTGAGGCATTCCATGATATCATTATACTTGGAAGAGCATGAGATGACCGGGCTGAAGGAGGCCAAGCCGTTGATCGTCCTCAGCACCGCCGATGCCGCCCCGGTGTCCGAGCATTCGAGGAATATCCTCCCTCTCTCGGATTCGATGAGATGGTCGATCCCGGCCGCTTCCAGTCTTTCCGAAATATCACGGACGAGCCTGGCCAGGAATCGCCTGCGAACCGGTTCTGACTTCAATCCGATCTCGGCATACCTTATCAATATCAGGGACATCCGCTCCGTTAGAACCAGACCCCGTATATCTCCCTTTTGCATCCGGAGCACGATCCATTGTCGATCCCCTTGACATCGACGGAATAGCCCTGCCTTCTTACCAGCAGCGCTGAGCATGACGGGCAGAAGGTGTCGTTATAACCCTTGCCTCGAGCGTTGCCAACGTATATGTTCTTCAGTCCCGCGTTCCGGGCGATCTCCCTGGCCATCTCCAGGGTCTTGACCGGGGTGGGCGGGACCTCTATCATCTGATGGTCCGGGTGGAACCTGTTGAAATGGACGGGGACCTCCGCCGAGAGCTCATTTGCGACCCATTCCGAGAAGCGGGCGAGCTCCTTTTCATCATCGTTATGATCGGGGATGACCAGATAGGTCAATTCAACGTGTACACCGCTTCGATATGAAGCGGATGCGTTCTCCAGGACGGGGCCGAGATGTCCTCCGGCGATCTCGGAGTAGAATCTTTGTGTGAATGCCTTCACATCGATGTTGGCCGCATCCGTATGCCGCATCAGCTCGGCCCAGGGACCCGTGTTCAGATGGCCGTTGGTGACGAGGACGACCTTGATCCCGTTCCTTCTAAGGAGCGGCGCGCAATCCATCAGGAACTCGTAATTGACCGTCGGCTCGTTGTAGGTGAAGGCCACGGAAGCGGAGTCGTAGGAGAGGGCCATGTCAAGTACGTCGTGAGGAGAGATGGGTTCGGATCCGCCCGGCGATGCCCGGGCCAGGGTCCAGTTCTGGCACATCTTGCAGGTTAGGTTGCATCCCACCGATCCAAGGGATAGGACGCTCGACCCCGGCAGGAAGTGGTTCAGCGGCTTCTTCTCTATCGGATCGATGTGGACCGCTGGATATATCCCGTATCCGGTCGCGTTGAGGCTTCCATCGACGTTCCTTCTGACGCCGCAGATGCCCGAGCTGCCCTCGTCTATCCTGCATCCGTGCGGGCACAGCAGGCATCTTGCCGCGCTGCCGGATATCCTTTCCCAGAGTAGGGCGTCATGAAGCTCTCTCAATTCAGGGCCTCCAAGGCGTCACTGAAGCTTGCCCTTCTTCCCGCAGCCAGGGCATTTGAAGGAATAGGGCCTCTTGTCGGATGTTACGGGTATGTTGTCGCCGCATTTCGGGCATGGAATGTATCCGAGGACCTTCTCCTCCTTCTTTTCGGGGTCCCACACCTCCATTTCATCGGAGGATATACCCATGTCGAACTCCTTGGTCTCGAGATCGTACACCTTCGCCTCGCCGTCGTGGAAGACGGGGGCGGATTCGACGATCTCTATGACGGGGGTGTCTCCCAGGTCCAGAACCTCTTTCGACGGTGTGTACACCGGGCCTTGTATGCCTTCCATCGAGCTCTCGCTGTGGGTTATTTGAAAGAACCTGTAGTTGAAGTCCGGGAAGTGGTCCACCTTTTTCTTTTCCTCCGGCATGCTGACACCCGAATCCGGAGAGGGGCATTCTAGTTTAAAAAACTTCTCGGCCCGATGAACCTTAAATATCTTCTTCGCCTTGGGGTTTCGAGGCATCATATGAAAGCGATAATACCAGCGGCGGGATTGGGGACCAGGCTTCTTCCGATCACCAAATCCCAGCCGAAGGAGATGCTCCCGGTCCTGAACAAGCCGGCGATCCAGTACGTCGTCGAGGAGGCCTCCGTATCCGGGTTCGAGCAGATCCTGATAATCACCTCCAGGAGCAAGAAGACCATGGAGGACCATTTCGACCGGAACCTGGAGCTCGAGCGTATGCTCGAGGCCAAGGGAAAGACGGATGCTTTGAAGGAGATCCGCAAGATTGAGGACCTTGCCGAGATCTTCTATCTCAGGCAGAGGGAGCAGCGGGGATTGGGGGATGCCGTGCTGTGCGCGGCGAACTACGTGGATTCCCAGCCCTTCGCCGTGCTTTTGGGGGATGACATCATATCCTCGGATGTCCCCGCGATCAAGCAGCTGTGGGAGGCGCACCTGAGGGTGAACGCGCCCGTGATAGCCCTGGAGGAGGTCTCTCCCGACCACGTGGAGAGGTACGGGATCGTTGACCCGGGGGAGGATCTCGGGGGCGGATTGTTCAAATTGAAGGGGGTCGTCGAGAAGCCGAGGAGGGAGGAAGCCCCCTCCCATCTTGCTATAATGGGGAGGTACATCATCGACAGCGACATATTCCCATGGCTCAGGAGTTCGCCCCGGGGATCGGGAGGTGAGCTGCAGCTCACCGATTCCCTTGCCAATTACATAGGGACGAAGGGACTGTACGGCCTCATCATCAAGGGGACGAGGGTGGATATCGGATCGATAGAGGACTGGCTGAAGGCCAACCTTTTGATGGCGCTCTCGGATCCGGTTCTGAGACCAAGGGTCACCCAGCTGTTCGACTCCCTGCGATCCCAGGGCAAGATCTGAGGGGGACCTTTCTTCCAAGGTTCTAACTGACGAAAAACATATTACATAGTATGATCATATCATACATAGTGATATGAATGATAACGCTGCATTCAAAGGTAGGAGAACGCGGACAGGTTGTTATCCCCAAACCGATTCGTGACATGCTTAAGATACAGCCCAACGACGAGCTGTTCTTCCTCGTCGAGGAGAACAGGATCGTAATAGAGCAGAGAACCCCCGAGGAGATCGTCGAGGAATACCTCTCGGTCGTAAAGGAGAAGAAGAGACTCGATGGTAGGATAGATTGGGACCGGGAATACGCCTCACAGTTTGGGGGATGAGCCATGTACTATCTTGACAGCAACGTCTTCATATTGCCCGCCCTTTACACTGGCGAAAAGGCCGAGGCAGCGATAAAATACATAGAGAACGCGATCTCCGGCGACATTCAGGCCGGTACCTGTGCCCTCACCATGGACGAAGTGATATGGGTGGTATCGAGGAGGGCATCTAGAGAGGAGGCCTTGGAATTGGCCGCAAATATAATGGAGTTTCCCAATCTCAGGATCCATGATGTCAAGAGGAAGGATGTCTCTTATGCTATCGATATTATGAGAGGACACCCCAAGATAGCCCCGAGGGATGCGATCCATATCTCAGCAGCCGTCAACAACGGTTATCCGAGGATCGTATCCGATGATGAGGACCTCTGGGGGATCGACGTCATCCAGCATGTGAGGCTGGTGGACGGATAGAGGATCCGAAGATACCATTTTTATTGTTCAAATAACGACCGGGGGTGCGTATAGAAGAATGATCAAAACGGCCATCCAAATAAGTATGGATGATATACTCATGGCGACAGCTACCCTATTGAACTTGTTCCAACCCTCATATGTCGATGAGGCTTTCGAGAGATGAAGGGCGATCGGAGATAGGAGGGGAAATGTAAAACCTGCCATAGATAATATCAAGGCGAGCTTCGAGTCCCTTAACAGGGCAGGGTCCACCTCCTCTCTATCGATCATATCCATCCACTGAGGTTCATAGAGGTATTCCCTGGCATTCAACCTGGGTGTCATCCACCACTTTGAACGATCGTTGGTCCGATCCCGGCGTGATGGGATGAGGTATTCCGAAACCTTCGATAGTATCCATTCCATGCCAAGAACGTAATCCGCCTTTTCCCATGTCCTCAGAACGAACTCCCATAGTATTACGGTCAACGGTACCAAAATAAGGACCGGAAGGAATGTCATACGTGAAGGATATGGGTATTGCGCATGGATCACCGGGATAACCTCAAGCCCCAGTCTGGGCAGCACGTCGATGAACTGATATGTATATACCGTGAACGCCACGAACCCGTACCTTCTGAGGAACAGGGTCCTTTCCGCGAACTCCCTGGACCTGCCCCTGTATTCCACAAGCCGAAGGACCAGGATGATCGCCATTATGAAGCTCCCGGATATGAGCATGAACCACCAGAACCAGAGGTCCGGATATAGCCCGGGCATCTCGTAGAAATGGTCCGCCAGCATCGGAAATGCGTTGTCGTTCGTCATCAGATCGTAGCCCGATCCCGCCGCGCCAACGATGAACATGGACAAACCCGATAAAATCCCGTACCTGGGTAATCTCCGTCTTTTATCGCCAGATGTTAGAACGATCCCGACGATGCTTCCGAGGAATGACAACGCAAGGTAGGGGAACAGCGGCTCAGGTTGTCCCGCCAAAGCCATGAGAATGAATTTGACGCCTATCTCCGGAGCCGGGGTCTCCCCTATGACCGGATACTGAACGTAGATATCTCGATCCAGGAGTTCTGAACCATACTCCCTGAAGGGATATCCGGTGTAGGCCTCTCTCGAAAGCTCATAAACGGCCGGAGTAAGTCCTACAACAATAATGGCCAATATGGCGTAGATGGCGATATTTCGCCCCATCTTTTTATGGCCTCCTCTCATTGATAGTATTCCATGGACAATGCCATTCAAGATGATACATAGGGCTATCGTATGTATCGTCTCCATGTGGAAACCCCTCCAAAGGACCATGTCCCAACGATCGTTCCCTTTTACGAGCTCCCCTAGATATCCATGATATCCTATGGTGGACTCGACCAGAAACGCCATGACAAGGAGAAGAAGGCCTCCGATCACTTGAAAGAGCATCACCTTAAGCGGACCCTTCCCCTTCTCGAGGTTTCGCTGCATGGATATTGTGTTCGCCGCTGCGCTCACCATCAGGAAGAAACCCGCCCATGCTCCGAAAAAAAGTATGGACAGGGCCAATGCTAAGGGTATGGGATGTATCTCCACGGTGCCTCCCGAGTCCATCCAACTCCTGTCATACCATCTCATGGGTATATGGAAGATGACCATCATGAATATGGCCAATCCCCTCATGAGATCGAGCGAGACGAATCGTTTCATCTTTCCCCCGTTGTATATACTAAAAAAGACTATTTATCACTTTGGAATTATTGAAATTCCTCATGTTTTTTAGGTTCATAGAGAAACCTTATTCGTGACAGGTGGTATAATGATACGTTTTTATAGAAAGATCTTCATAAGTACCATCAACGAAGAGTGTCATAATAGAATCAAGTTTTGGCTAAGAGGACCAAAAAAAGATCCTTTGGCCTTCTAAAAGGATCGCCGACGGCATCAACCTGTATTTCTATTGGATCAAGAGGGATGATCATGGAATACGGAGCACGGTCGAAACCTCCTATGAACGACCAGGAGAAGATAAGAAGGGTAAAGTTCGTTTTGATAAATCCGACAGCGGATTTCCTAAGAGCTAAACGAAATAGAAAGCCCAGGTTCAAGAACAAATACTTCAGATTCTCCATGCTTCCGAGCCTGTATGTCGTAGCCTCCATGCCTGATTGGGTCGAGTCGAGGATCGTCGACGAGGACATAGAACCGATCGATTTCGACATCGATGCGGATATCATCGGCTTGACCCTGATGTCAGCGGTAGCTCCCAGGGGATATGAGATAGCTGACCGGTTCAGGAAGAGTGGAAAGACGGTGATCCTTGGAGGTTATCATCCATCATCCATGATCGAGGAGGCCTTGCAGCATTGCGACTCCATATGCGTGGGAGAGGCCGAATCCAACGTTCCGACGATGATGGAGGACTGGAGGAGGGGGCAGCTGAAGAAGGTATATGACCTGGGCAGAGCGGACCTCAGGAACCTCCCTCTACCCCCAAGGGGCCTCATTCACAGAGGCTCCTATGTGCTGGCTGATGCGGTCCAGGCCACCAGGGGATGTGCCAACAGATGCAGCTTCTGTACTATCTGTTCTATGTATAAACATCAGCACAGGACACGCCCCGTGAGTGAGGTGGTAAGGGAGGTTAAGGGTCTTGGCAGATACATTATGTTCGTTGATGATAACCTGACCTACGATCGAGAATATGCGATCGCTCTGTTCAAAGCCCTGACCCCGCTGAAAAAGACCTTTTTCGGCCAGACATCCATCACGATCGCCTATGATGATGAACTGTTGAAGGCAGCCGTTGATTGCGGTTTCAAGGCACTCTTCATGGGTCTGGAATCCCTTTCAAAGGAAGCATTGAAAGAGGACCAGAAGGGTTTCCTCGAACCAGAGGAATATCCAGGTCTAATAAAAAAACTGCATGAAAATGGGATCATGATCATGGCGAGCGTTGTCTTCGGACATGACAATGACACCAAAGAGGTCTTCGACCGGACATTAAGGTTCCTACTGGAGAATAACGTCGATACACTACAGGCGACCGTACTTACCCCGCTTCCCGGAAGCGACCTGTTCGATAAATGGAACAGGACCGGGAGGATCGTGGACCGGGACTGGACCAAGTACGATTACTCCCATGTCGTTTTCGAACCGAAATTGATGACTAAAAAGGATCTCGAGGCCGGCCACGGCCATGTCCTCACCGAGTTCTACTCGTGGAAGAACATACTGAAAAGGGGATGGAAGATGAGGAAATATACTAATATTTGGCAAAGCTCGCGCCTTCTTTTGGGTATCAGTCTATCGTACAGGCAGAGGATCAAGGCCAAAGGATTCGATGTGATGGCCAGTGGCCATGCTTCCGGATGAAGTGAGCCTACATGAAGCGGATCCTAACCATCGACCTTGTGCGTGGGTTGTGCATCATGCTCATGGTGTGCGCCCATACGTTCTCGGCTGTCTTCGACCGGTCCTTCATCTCATCTGAACGGTCCGGAGACCTCATGATGATCGACGTCATGTTCCTATTGGGCCTTGCCTACCTGAGCGGATTCACCGGACTGTTCCTGATGATATCGATCATCTCACACATACTCTCATCGAGAGGGCAGCTGAAGAAGGGACGGGACCTGAACAAGGTCATCATCAGACAGATAGTGGGCGGCATATTACTATTGGTGTTCGCCTTCGCGATCGAGTCCACCCTCGGGCATCACGGGTTCATAGGTAGGGTCGCCTACTTCGATCCAAGCGGCGATGCTTCCTTCCTCGATGTCGTTCAGAGGTATGCGCCCAGGATATTCTTCAGAGGATTCCACTTCATGACACTTCATACGATCGCATGGAGCATCATCATATGCTCACTTGTCCAGTGGTCGCTATACCGAAAAGGAGGTTTCAGGATGGACCGCCGGAACGTCAAGGTCTTCGTGCTTTTGGCCCTTCTGGTGCTCGCTCTGACCCCGCTCGCCTGGGAGTTGGCCGACCTGGTGGTGCCGGGATACCCGCTCGCCACCTATCCCGGGAGCGATCGTATGGTCCAGTATCCGCTAGAAGGGGTGACGGGGCCTCTTCAGATGGTCGTCCTGTTCTTTCTTGGGCCCCTTGCAGGACAGACCGAGCCCCTCTTTCCGTTCCTCTTCTTCGCTTTCATAGGATGCGCCATCGGCACCATGCTCTCGATGGACCGGCCTCCCGTAACGATGGCCAAGAAGGGCATCTTCGCAGGTCTCGCCCTGACCGTGACCGGCCTCCTCGGCCTTGTCGGGTTCTGGTATATGGGGCTGGATTCATGGACCAATTTGAAGGACAACACCTATCTCATCATGGAGATGAACGCCTGGCTTCCGTTGATGATATTCACGGTGGGAGGCCAGATCGCTCTGATATTCCTAATGTTGAGGTTGATAGAATATAGAGGCGCCTCTAAGGTATTCGCGAGGACCCTGACCCCGGTCAGACGGTTCGCGATCGCCTCGCTCACCGTATACACGTTCCAATACTTCGACTCACCGCTGCGGTTCGTGCTCTCCTTGATACCAGGGGTGACGGTCTTCGGGTCAAAGGACGGTTTCACGACGACCCTCGTGGTCACGGCCCTTATAGTGATATACTGGGACCTCATCCTTAGGCTCTGGTCGAGGATCGGGTTCATCGGCAGCGTGGAATGGCTTTTTTCCGTTCTCCAGAAGGCCCTTATGGGTGGTTACCGACCGGGTGCCAAGCGGGAGAAGTGGTACATCATCGAGAGATTGAAGGTTCTCGAGGAGGGAGAGGTCGAATGGGTGGACCTCAGGGAAGGTCCCGCGAATTCGAAGATCAACATAGAAAGGGATTCAAAGCTAGCCTACAAGCTTTCCCTCGCAGGTCTGATATTCATGCCGCTATCGCTGATAGCCTTCGGCCTGGCATGGAGCCAGAGACGGAACGAGCGCACAGGCCGCATGACGGAAAAAGCCTACAACCTATCAAGGATCGGCATCCTACTCGGAACGGTCCTTCTTCTCGTCATGGCCACGACCAAGAATTTCATCGTCCCCTGAGGGGGATCCTATCCGGATCGCCCGATCCTGAAGAGATCTAGCATCTCTTCCTCCATGAAATGGAGCCTTCCCGGAACAATGAGGCAGTGCGGTGGATCGCCCATGTCCTCTGATAGAAGAGCGGAGAGGGAGGCGAAGGCGACCTTCGCGTCATTTCGCCCCGCCCTGGCGATCCCCACGACCATCGTCGTGGGATCGATCTTTTCGGTTCCCAGCTTCCCGGCCATTTGGATAAGGACCGAGCATGCATCATGAACGGTCATGTACCTGCCCCGATCCGCCTGAATGTCGAGAAGGCATAACGTATGCAATCCCCTTTCCCTGTTCTCCAAGATGATCTCGAGAGGGGACGTGGGCAGGTAATCCCCTTCTGGGAAGGGGATCGTGGTCGTCCTCCCGAACTTGTAATGCTGCAGCCCCGCGGCCCCGGCCGCGGCCGTGTATATGGATGCTGAGTGGATGACATCCACCCTGTGGCCGGCCTTGAGGGATCGGAGCCGGATCTCCTGATGCGTTGTGGCGGCAAGGGGATCCCCGGCCGTGAGAAAGCAGACATCCTCATGTTCCCTGAGCGATGAGAGTATCCGGTCCTCGTCCTCGACGCACTTCCTGTCCAGCATCTCTATCCTTCTTCCGCACAGGGCCTCCAGGCGCTCCATGGACCCTTCTGTGAGTATGGACGTGAAGAACTCCGCGAAGGCCGCGTCAGCGCCCTTGAGCCGCTCCAGGCCCTCGATGGAGATCCCCCTCTCGTCGGAGATCCCGAGGCCTATCATCGTCAATCTGCCCATGCCGGGGAAGCGTAGAACACCCTTAAGAGCTTTGCAGGTGGGATCTCATATGTAAACGGGAAGCTCTATGACGACGATGACACCCCCCTTGCCGTCATTGGGATCCTCGATCCAGACGTTCCCTGCGGACCGGTCCACTAATGCTCTGACCACCGAGAGCCCCAGCCCCCCATGCTTCTTTTTCAGGTCGGTCCTGTTCAGGACCTCCCTCTGCATCGAGGGCGGGATCCCCCGACCGAAATCCCTGACCCTTATGAGCAGATAGCCGTCCCCGGTCTCTCTGGACGTGATCTTTATCAGGGGCATCTGTGGATCCTGGTACTTCACAGCGTTGTGGAGGATGTTGTAGAAGGCATGCTCTATGTTGGGATCCGCCATGACGGTGATGTCCGAGGGCATATCCACCTCGAAGACGGGGGCCTTCCACGGGATCGATCCTCTGACCGTTTCGATGCAGGAGCTTATCACGGCGCCGGGGTCGATCTCCACCAGCTCCTCGGGCTGGGATGCGATGCTCGAAAGATAATTCAGGTTCTGCACAAGGTGGACCGACCTCATCGTCAGGGAGTCTATGCTGTTGATGTAGCATCCAAGCTTTTCGGGATCGCCCTCGAACTGCTTGCACAGGCCCACGAACCCCATTATGCCGTGATGTAGGTTACCTATGTCGTGGCCGAGTATGTCGAGGTAGAGCTCGGCCCTGTTCCTCTCCTCGACGAGCTTTTTCTCGTACTCCTTGATCTCACGCATGTCCCTTGAGACGACGCAGAGGAGACGCCTTCCCCCCTCATCGATCGCGCAGCAGGTCGCCTCGATGTCCACAAGGGAGCCGTCCTTTCTCCTGTAGCGCCTGTCCTTGATCTTCAGGGTCCCTTTCTCGAAAATGCGCTGGATGAAGGCCTTGACATCGTCCTTGGGATGGTCCAGGAAATCGAACACCGTCATGCGCTCCATCTCCCCCCTGGAATATCCAAGGAGGCGCTGCATGGAACCGTTGGACTCGATCACCCTTCCGCTGTCGGCATCGCATATGTATATGTTGTCCATGCTGTTCTCGACGATGGCTCGATAGCGGGTCTCGTGATATTTGATGACCTCGTCGGTCGGCACCCTGTCTTCGGGATCGAGGAGTATCAGACCGAGGTCCTGGGTGCATATGCTTCGCTGCGTCAGGACCGATGCGGATCCGTTCTGGTGATGTTCGATAAAGCGTTCGCTGGCCTTAACGGGAGCGGAAGCCTTGAAGAGCTCCCGTCCCTTGGGATCCTCGTTCACGTCGATGTTGTGCATCTTCAGCAGAGGATCGGGACCTGTCCCGTGCTCTGGATCCGGGCCTTTTCGTAATTGAAGGCCTCGATGTAGGACACGGTCCCGTCGTCATCGGAGTCCGCAGCGGGATCTCCCAGGCTTCTTGCGATGTCGAAGTTGTCGGGACAGTACGTCTGGCTCGACATCATGGAGCAGATCACGTCCCTGGAGGACCCAGCGAGGGAGGGCCCCCCAAGGCCGGACCTCTCTCCGTTCAATATGATGGTAATATCGGAGGATGATATCTGGTCCAGCCACCCATCTATCGTGGAAGCGGATATCGATCCGTCCTCGAACCTGAAATGGGGTTGATTGTTGATCATCTGCGCATGGTCCATTATGTATACGGCGACCCTGGTTTCCGGTCCGCTGACGGTGATCAGCCACTCGAAGGCGTCCTCGAGGTTAGCTACCGTTGCGGTGCCGTCGGAGCCGAATATTCCGGCCTTGGTCAGATAGACCATGTCGTCCTGCGAGCATGAATCGAGAAGATGGGACCGGAAGGAGGCGGCCTTGTCCAGCTCATGAACGGAGTATCCTCCGAATCCGGACACTATCACAAGGCTCTTCATGTCCTCGGTCGCCTCAGCATCCGCTCCTTCGAGAAGGGGGATCGCAAAGGCGAGGATTGTCAGCGTACTGATCATCAGGAGAAGGTGGTTTCGGGTCATGGAATAATTTATCCGGGGTTTTTGATATATACCTTTTTAAAAACATGCGTTTTTAAAAATATCATTTATATATAAAATAGGACTATAAGAAATTAATCGGAAAAATATATATAACCACTATTTATAGTTTTCCATTAAAGGGTTTTTCCCACCCCTTCTTTTCGAACCTCTCGTTGATGACTTCTCTTCTCTCAACCCTCTTCTCCCTGTACTGAAGCGGGAAATCCTCGCAGCGTTTGAAATAATCCAGCGCAAGCTCTCGGTTCCCATATTCTACAGTTACAAGAGCCATGTTGAAATTGTACTCTGACATCCCTTCCTGATCGTCGATCTTCTCAAATATTTTCTTAGACTTTCTTAATATCTCTTTTGCAGTCTTTAGATTTCCTTCCTTTGCATAAGTATCTGATAAATTAACATTGGATATCGCTTCCGCCCATTTGAGGTCATTCTTGACAGCAATTGTCCTGGCCTTTTTCCAACAATCGACGGCCTTATCTTCCCTACCCTGCCTGAAGTGGAGTACCCCTACGTTGTTCAGGACCATCATATTCAAATGAGGCATATTTATCCTCTTTAGCGTCTTGATTATCGAATTATACGTCTCCTCAGACTCCTTAAACCTCTTCATGTCCTGAAGTATGTCCGCTTTGATCTTCTTCAACATCGCCTTATAGGCGGGATCCTCGACCGTTTCCAGGAAACGGTCCGCGAGCTCTAGGGCGCTCTCCTGGCCCTCGAGCACCTTGGTGCATCTTATAAGCCCGATGATGCAGAAGATCCAATAAGCGGGGTCCAGCTTCGCCCTGTTCCTGAGGAGGGTCTGGTATATTCTCCTGGCATCCAGGTCCCTGCCACGGCGTATCCTCATCTCGGCGGTGATCAAGGCGTTGGGCACGGAGTCGTAATCCAGATCGTCGCCGATCCCCGGGTCCTTCTTTCCGACGAGGGTGAGGTCCTCTATGAGCTCGTTCATGGACTGTCCGACGCTTCCCTTGGTCCGCAGAAGCTCGTTTATTATCTCGTTCTCCTTGGACCCCGGCCTCCTGGCCCGATCCAGCCTGATCAGGTCCACGACATCAAGCTTCTTCCCCCTGGATACCGAATATGCCAAAAGAACGATGTGGTAGGGATCCCTCAGATACTCTATGACATCCTCCAGTCGGCAGAGGTTAGAGACGGAATGCAGATCGGGCTTGAGGTCCATATCCATCATCCGGGAGTGGATCTCCCTGTAGCGTTCCCGGCCCTTCTCCGCAAGCGCATGGCCCAGGACGCCGTCCTTCTTCACCTTGACTATCATTCCAACCTTTCTCATGGTGGCGAGGTTCCTGTTGATGGTCTCGCCGCTTACATCAAGGACCTCTGCGAACTGCTTCTTATTGATCGGCATGACCTCCTTCTGCCTGCCTCGCAGGTATCCTATCGAGAAGATCATGAGGTCGTTCGTTCCTACATTCACCATTAACCCTATTGCTATGAATACAACATCGATGATATATTTCTATCGTTATTATCCCAAGTATTCAAATTCATCTATCCACATGATGAATGGACCCTTATCTCAACTGTGGATCACGTATGGTTGGGATGAAGTGCATCCATTCCAGCTCCATTACCCCTTGTTCGTACATCAAGCGAGATTTTCTATTCGATGATATATCTTTCGAAAGATGCGCAAAGAACCATTTTCATTTATATATTCTTTCGGACTATTTATATCCTTTGAATTAATTTTATATACCCACTATTTAAATATTTGCATCAAAGGGTTTTTCCCATCCCCTTCTCTCGAACCTTTCGATCAGCACGGCCCTCCTCTCGGCCCTCTTCTTCAAATACTGTAGGGGAAAATCCTCACATCGGCTGAAATAATGAAGGGCAAGGTCCCGATTGCCCTCCTCGACACAAACCAGGGCCATGTTGAAATCATATCCAGATAGTCCCTCGAGATCGTTGATGCTGAGAAAGTACTGCTTCGACTTACTCAACAGCTCCTTTGCGTTCTTGAATTGACCCGCACGGGCATAGACATCAGATAGATTGACGTTGCATATCGCTTCGACCCAGGGCAGATCCTCCCGTACCGATATCGTCCGGGCCTTCTTCCAGCGATCTTTGGCCTTATCTTCCAGGCCTTGTCTGAAATAAAGTACTCCGAGATTGTTCAATACCATAACTTTCAGATTTGGCATTTGCAGCCTTTTCAATGCCATAAGGACCGATCTGTAGGTCTCCTCCGACTCGGAATATCTCTTCATGTCCTGCAGTATATCTCCCTTGTTCTTGTTCAGCATGGCCCTGAAGGCGGGGTCCTTGACCGCATAAAGGGACCGCTCAACGAGCTCCAGCGCCTTTTCCTGCCCCTCAAGGACCTTCGTGCATTTGATGATCCCGATTATGCAGAATATCCAATACGCGGGATCAAGACCGGCCCTGTCCCTGAGTAGCGACCCATAGATCGCCATCGCCTCGAGATCGGATCCCCTGCGCATCTTCATCTCGGCAGAGATTATCGCATAGGGCACCGAATCGAACGATCGAGGGTCTTCAAGAGCGGGCCCTCTCTTTCCAACGAGTGTCAGCTCCTCGATGAGGTCGTTGATCGAACGGTCCGCCTTCCCATCGGTTAGCACCAGCTCGTTGATCATCGCGTTCTCCTTCGAACCTGGACGCATCGCCCTGTCGTCCTGGATCAGGTGCACCGCATCCAGGGGTTTCGATCTCGATACGCAGTATGCAACGCGGACGACGTTGTACGGATCACTCAGATATTCTATCACATCGCCCAGACGGCAGAGTTCAGAGACGGAATGAAGGTCAGGTCTCAGCTCGAGGTCCATGATCCTCTTGTGGATCTCCCTGTAACGCTCACGGCCGATCCCGGTCAGGACATGACCGCAGACGCCATCGATCCTCTGCTTTTCGAGGATCTTCGCCCTCCTCATCTCCGAGAGTCTCTTGTTAAGGGTATCCGTCTTGATGTCCAGGGCTGTGGAGAGTTTCCTCTTGTCCAACGATGGAACCTCTTTCTGCCTGCCTCTAAGATAACCTATAGAGAATAGTATGATATCGTCGGTCCTTACATTCATTCGATGCCCCAGACCATAAATCCTCACATCAAGATATATTATTATCGTTCTTTGACATTCAAGATCACTGGATGGATCCTGCCGATCACCTCCATGAACGATAAATAATAGATGTTCGATGACCCGCGCATGCATCGCACGATAATCGTCGAGTGGAGGAGGCTCGTCGAGAACGGGTCCACCTGCGGGCGCTGCTCCTCGACAGGAGAGAACATTGAAAGCGCCGTCGCCAAGGTCAACGCCCTCCTCGAGCCAAAGAGGATCAAGGTCGATCTCCATCAGGAGGAGATCCCCAAAGAGCGCTTCGAGAAGGACCCTCTCCTCTCGAACGAGATACTGATAGACGGGAAGAGGATAGAGGACTGGATAGGAGCCACTACCGGATCCAGCCCCTGCTCCGGCGTGTGCGGATCATCCAATTGCAGGACGATAGATGCATGCGGAGAAACCTACGAGGAGATCCCGGAGAGCATGATCATGCTCGCTCTGGGGATCGCCCTCAAGGAGAGGGGCTGGGCCTGATATCGAGGACCTCGTTCATGCTCCCGCTCCTGAACCCTTCGATATCGAGCGTGACATAGGAGAATCCCAGCTCCTTGATGAAGGATACCACTTCCTCCCTCATTTCCATTAGCTGCATCATCTCCTCTCTTCCCACCTCTATGCGGGCGATATTGCCGTGATGCCGGACCCGGACCTGCTTATAACCCATCCTTTTGAGTATGCTCTCCGCTCTCCCCACCGCCTCGAGCTTCTCGGCGGTGATCCCGCTTCCGTATGGGATCCTCGACGCGAGGCAAGCCGCCGACGGCTTGTCCCATGTGGAGAGGCCCAGATCTCGGGAGATGTCCCTTAACATCGCTTTGGTGATCCTCGCTTCCTGCAGGGGATGCCCCACGCCCATTTCCTTTGCCGCACGAAACCCGGGCCTGTGATCGTCCATATCATCGAGGTTGGAGCCGTCAATGACGTGTCCGATCCCCCTCTCGCGGGCTATCGAGAACAGATGCGAGAACAGCTCCCTCTTGCAGTGATAGCATCGGTCCGGTCCGTTTTTCAAGAAAGAGGGATCCTCCATCTCCGAGGTGTCGATCTCGATAAGTTCGGATCCCATCGATGAAGCGAGGCGCCGCGCCTCCTCGATCTCCTCCTTCGTATAGGTCAAGGACACGGCGGTCACCGGGACCACGACAAAGCCGGAAGTGTCCAGGGCCGCCCTGAGCAGCAGGGTGCTGTCCGCCCCTCCGGAGAATGCAAGGACGGCGGATCCCATCTGCGAGAGGATCCCTTTCAATCGCTCGTAGGCATCGTTCACGAGAGATGAGAATAGAGTGATTATTTACGGTTTTCCCTTATCAAGCTCCTTCAGGCTTTCTAAGCAGCACTATCCGGTTGGTATTGGTCCCCCGGCTCATATTCCCCACCCCCCAGATGTTCGAGGTCTTTGTGAACCACAAAAAACACAGTGCTGAATAATACAAGAGGGTTTTCGATCTCATTCTTCCAACCATCGAGATCCTTCATCCGGTGATCTGTTCCTCCCACGTAAAAACAGGAAAAAAACCAGAATAATGATCCCCGCCAGCAAGATGATGGAGCCTATGATCAACAAAGGATCGATAGGATCGTCCACGATACCATTTCCTTCTTTCTCCTTGGCCTCTACCTTCATCGTATCGGATCCCTCGTTCCCCGCCTCATCCTTCACCGTCAATGTGACGACATAGATCCCTGAGATCGAGAAGGTATGGGAGGGGGAGATCCCATAGAGCATGACACTGCTCGAACCATCGTAGAAGCTCCAGGTATAATTGACGATCCCGACGTTGTCGTTGCTTCCGCTTCCATCGAATTGGACCGTATCTTCCTCTTCTATGGCCTGATCCTCCCCTGCATCAGCTACAGGTGGTGTGATGTCCCTGATCGTTACCGTCAATGAATCTATGGCCCAAAGTCCAGCAGCATCGCTGACGTTCAATGTAACAATGTAAACCCCCGGAGTATCGAACCGATAGCTGGGATCGATCCCGTAGAGAACGATGGGATCCCCGTCGATGAACGTCCATGTGTAGTTCGCGATCCCGACATTATCATAACTGCCACTCCCGTCGAAGGTAACAACGGTACCCTCATCCACGGTCCTGTTCAAACCGGCAACGGCCTTAGGTGCCGTAATATCCAAAACAGTGACGATCATGGAATCGACGCCCCAATGTCCAGAGGCGTCGGTGACGTTTAGAACAACGGTATAAACTCCCGGTGTATCGAACCGATAGCTGGGATCCATCCCGGTGAGCATTATTATTTCCCCGTCAACGAACGTCCAGGTCCAGTTCACGATCCCCACGTTGTCGAAACTCCCGCTCCCGTCAAAATATACAACAGTTCCCTCATCGACAGTCAGATCTGGACCGGCAACTGCTATTGGAGCGGTGATGTCCCTAACTGTTACAGTCATCGTATCGGTGGCCCAATGACCAGCGGCATCGCTAACGTTCAATGTAACAATGAAAACTCCCGGGGTATCGAATCGATAGCCGGGATCGATCCCGTAGCGGACGATGGGATCCCTGTCGATAAATGTCCATGTGTAGTTGACGATCCCCACGTTGTCATATGATCCATTCCCGTTGAATGTCACAATGGTTCCTTCATCTACGATCAGGTCAAGACCAGCATTCGCTGATGGCGGGGATATGTCCAAAACAGTAACTGTCATGGTGTCAGATCCCCAAGTATCTACTGCATCCTGGACATTTAATGTGATTATGAAAATTCCGGGATTGTTAAACTGATACGCAGGTTTGACTCCATACAACGTAACAGATTTGTTATCGATAAAACTCCATAAATAATCCGCTATACCCCTATCGTCATAACTTCCGCTACCATCAAATTCTACAAAAGTGCCTTCATCAACGATCAGATCAGGACCGGCATCTGCAATGGGACGCTTCGTATCCTGCCACCTGAGAAAGGGATATGTTACCTTCTCTATCATGCACCAGACAAATCTGAGATCCCAACCAGCATCAGTGAACGTCTTCCTCGTCTTCATCATGGTCGTATTCATTCCGATAGCTTCACCGGATGTGGTCGTTTGCAGACTGGTCTCGTTATCCCAGAAATTCCCTCTCATCTCGTATTCTTCATATTCATATATATTTCCTGCAAAGCCCTTATCCGTGGGATCGTTACTACCATTGTAGATAACCCTACCCGTTGAATACGAATTGATTATCTGTCCCTCATTTAATCCAACAAATCCGCCGAAGTTCGTAGTATTTCCAGAAATCCTGATAACTTTCCCAGTCGAGTAGCAGTTGGATACAATACATAATCCATTAGAACCTATGAGCCCGCCCACTACCCAAGATCCCCTTACATTACCGGTAGCATAACATTTTGTAACGCTTCCTATGTTAGATCCAATAAGCCCACCAACACAATCTTTACCTGTTACTTCTCCAGATGCATAGCAAAAGATAACATTACCTGAGTTATAACCCATTAATCCACCAACAGGTGATCTTCCCATCACGTTACTTTCAGAATGGCTATTGGAAACACTACCGCCATTTGACCCAACCAATCCGCCCATATTGTTTCCACCTTTCACATCCCCTTTGGAATAGCAGTTGGAGATAATAGCGCTATTAGAACCAACCAATCCACCCGAAGCGCCATTACCGGTCACATTTCCAATGAAATTAGAGTCTGATATCCTCCCATTATTCGAACCTACAAGACCACCTTTAGATGATCCGGTTCCTTTAACAATTCCAAAAGCAGAAGAACCGGATATCGTACCGCTACTTAATCCAACGAGACCGCCGGTATAATCATTTACACCGTTAACGGTTCCTGACGCAAAGCAATTTGATACAACACCGTTGTGATTACAACCCAACAATCCACCGACATTCTCATAACCTGACACATTGATATTGACCATCTGGATATTTTTTATTTTTCCAGCATAATTATAACCGATCATACCAACATTCGAAACAAATGAAAGATCAAGGTTTAAGTTGGTTATAGTATGATTGTTGCCATCCAATTCCGATGCTCCAAAATATGGAAGGTATAAACCCGGTGCGCTTGATAGATCAATATCAGAAGAAAAGCGGAAATTGTATTCTTCATCATCAACGAATCCCAGCATATCCCTGATTCCTTGAATGTTATCGATATGATAATATCCCTCATTTAACGCCAGTGAGGATCCGTAATCGGTTATATCCAAAGTAAGGTCGTTGGATAACCAGTTCAGGTATTGATCTTCGAATAACCCCCCAATCGTGAGATGTTCACCGCCGTTTATCGATACCCTCTCAATGCTGTAATGCGAGTTGGACACCTTGCCACCGTTGTAACCGATCAAACCACCTAAAGAACTAACTGCAACACCTACAATGGAAATTCTACCAGTGACATTTCCAGTCGAATAACAGTTGGATATCCGACCTTCGTTCCTACCCACCAATCCTCCGACCTCCTTGGTTCCTACAACATTACCTGAGGAATGACAATTTGATATTCTACCATAATTGCTTCCGATCAAACCTCCTACATAATAGCGACCAGATAATACATGTCCCGTTGACCAACAGTCAGAAACAATACCTTGAGCCAAAGTTCCTATCAGACCACCCGCACCATGGTCGCTTGCATTAACATTTCCAGTCGAATAACAATTGGACACAATGCCGCTTTTCCATCCGATAAGACCACCGACGTTCCTTGATCCTCTAACATCAGCTGAGGATTGGCAATGCTCAACAGTACCCCCATCGGCTCCAATTATTCCACCCACAACCTGACTCCCCCTCACACTCCCCATCACATAACAGTTGGAGATCATGCCATTGACATTATCCCCGACGATCCCACCCGCATAATTTCTACTGGTTATATTACCCTGCATATCGCAGTTCGATATTATGCCATTTTCATTTAATCCTACTATACCCCCGACAATAGATTGTAAGCCATTCGCCTTTCCGTCTACTATCCCCTTATAGGAACAGTTTGATATTATGCCCCCTCGATTAATTCCAACAACACCTCCTAGATAATGAATATCTACCATTGTTGTTCCCGAAGCCACACAGTCCGAGACAACACCTCCTTCGTTCCATCCAACAATCGCGCCTACATATCTGCTTCCTTTAACAAAGTGATCCACAAGGATCACCCGTTCGACTGTAGCCCCAGATCCAGTATACCCGAATAGACCAACATGGTCTGTTCCGGGGCGGTGAATGAACAATCCTGTTATGGTATGGTTCCTCCCGTCAAGGCTTCCGGTAAAAGGTGAGTTTGCGTTTCCTATCGAATAGAAACCAGCGCCAGAGTTCCAGTTGATCGTATCGGAAGCGTTGATATCGTTGCCGAGAACGTAGTGGGTGCTCAAGTCATCGGTCATATTCTGGAGATCCCACACATCCTCTATGACGTAGGGATCGATATGTGTTCCACTGCCCTTTGTGTAGGGATTATCTTGGGCCCCACTAGGGTAAATGCTAAAAAAAGAGAAAAAAAGGATGATGGCGACCACACTGATTTTGACCGCCATCATCGATCTCATGTTACTCATCATATGTTCCATTATTTATCTTTCCTTCGTTGAAAGGGTATATGGCTGGCATATTCCTTCTTCCTATGTTATGAAGTCCCCCGAGTTTCGAGGGACCTTCATATCTTCTACAAGACACCTCAAATGTTCATATACGATCTTTACTAATCTCCATTCTCAGTGTAATAGATAACACTCCCGGGATAGTTCATGTATACATGATGTCCAAAGACCTCTCTGATGGTTTCTTCATATACGTATGTTAAAGATATTGCCACATGCGTTAATTCACCATCGTAGTAACCGTAAGTATCTGTATCTTCCGTTCCTAAGGCTGTCAAGGACCCGGATACAACCTTCAACTTTCTACTTGTAATCTTTGAATTGTTGGCCCACATGGCTTTGATACCTCCATCGAATTTTGGTTCATCCCGCTCATCCGGAACGGTTGAATCGACAGCGACCCCTCTTAAAGAAGGAGCTACCGAGCTGTTCCCGACATTTATGGCGGTATCCCAAGCCAGACTGAAGTCGCAAGAACGGCCGATGATATAATTCACATCATCGATCTTTTGTCCAACAACGACGACACGGTAATCTGCAAATTTGATGGTTATCTCGGGATAATAATAATCATATTGGGTGGGAAAAATGGAAACACCAAGATCGAAAGGATCGTTGTATTCCGGATATAGTGATGAAAAAGTAAAGAAATATCGTTTGAATTTCACATCATTGATATTGGTGCCCCTATTGATACAATCGTATGTGATAACAACATCGATATCGAAATCAATAGTCGGATGTCTCAAGCTGTAACTTGAGAAATCACGAGCGACAATGATCACATCACTCCAACTGATGCTGGGATTTGCATTCTCCTCCCAAAGGCATGTTTTCATCTGTATCTCATACCTTTGATTGGAAACGTATGCCTCCCATACAATGAAGACATATGCATAATGTCCGTCCGAATAATAATTCTTACCCGCGATCCTTGGATAATTGTAGACGCCTTCATCTGTCAATGTTTTTGGTTGTTGACCTTGACTATAGATTTCCCAACATGATAGATTTGATAAATACAATGCTTTCGATTTTAGATATCCTCCTTGCTTCCAAACAATGAACGCAACCAAGTTTTCGTTAATGTCTACCAGAACCACATCAGGGTTGAGCTGATCCACGTTTTGATTGAACACTCTAACGGGGTTACTCCAAGCTCCTCCTCCGTTAACCGATTTTGTTATATACACATTATAGAAGCCACCTTGTTGGGTTTGCTGTGAAAATACTGCAACAACATCATTTCCAACCGAATCTATGGCTGCTGTATCAGCATATATAGGACCTCCAGGATCAGGATTATAGCCTCCGATCCTTTGTTCATTCACTATGGCAGCACTCACCAATGTGGGGAGGATCATCAATACAATGACGATCAAACCGAACATTGTCCCGAAGGTTTTACCTATGTTTTTCATGTTTTCACACCTCTGTTTTCTTTATTTATGTCAGACAATTAGATCAATACTATAGTTGCCATATCAGAGCCGGGAAAATATCCCCTCTGATGTGGTTTTTACTTCTTTTCTCACGCTTGTCGTTCATGAGAAATGATATTTTAATCCACCATATTTATACCTTTTTAAAAACATGCGTTTTTAAAAGAGGATTATTTAAATGAAATAGGACTATAAGAAACTAATCGAAAATATATTTATAACCACTATATATACATTACTATTTAGCGTTTTTTTCTTAAAATTCCTCCTTATAAACTTTTATCTTGTTGCCCTCGATCGGGATCGAATTACTCGTTATCAGCACTTAACTTAGCCATGATCACGCCCATCTTCCTTTCCCGGGATCCTTCAGCCCAGTGATAGGCTTCATCCCTTGTTCCGGATGTTATCAAGATTATGACACGCCCCGCGGATGACCTCCCTGTCCTACCTCGTCTCTATATATTTCAATGGGTCCTTCCTGATGGAAAGTCGTTGTAACGGTATGGTCAAAATTGAGAGATGTGACAAGATCGGTAAAATGGGTCGAAAAGACCATAAAAAACCCTCATAAGCTAGAATATCACATCATAGTATGAAAATTATAGTCGGGTTTTTTCGTAAGTCCCTTGCGTCAAGATCTTTTTGATACGGGACTTCGAAATAGTCGTAAAATAACTGATGTTATTTCACCTAACCTGCCAATTACATTGGCATGTTCCGAGCCCAACGGAGCGTCAATTTCACGTCATCGTTGGGCAGAGGTATGCAAATCAGTATACCAAACCTTGCTGTGATTTTCGTACCAAATCGTGCAGGAGCTTTCGACCGTACCAGCAATCTATAATACATTACAGTATCTTCTCGGTCCATGGCCGCTGAGGGGATCCCCCTTATGGCATCCGCGGCGATCATGGCCCTGGCACTGGCCGCTCTCACATCGGCCCTTGCCATCACGCATAAGAGGGTCGCATATATTCGGCTCGGACTGATATCCTCCCTCAGGAGGAGGGAGGGGGTCCTTTATATCTCCCTCACATCCGCCCTAGTCATCGCGGTCATCCTGGCATCCCTGTCCATAGGCGACGGCCTGAAGGCAAAGGTCTCCGACAACGTATCGAGGAACATGTCCGATGTCGGGATGATCGTCGAATACCCGGACCCGATCCACCCCGGCGATGAGGCGCTCGAACGCCTCACGGAGGGGGGGATCCACGCCGCCCTCATCCTCGAAGGGTCCGCCCGATCCGCCTCCGCCTCGGCCCGGATCAGGGTCATAGGTGCAAAGGGCACGGTCCGGGACCTGCTCCCGCTTGATGGCGCCGACGGAGAATTCCCCACTGGCGCATCCGCCTACATCAACCTCAAAGCCTCCGATAGGCTCGCCCTCTCATCCGGGGACTCCCTCGAACTGAAGCTGCCGCTGCCGCATCCCAGGACCATTGCGGGGATCTCCTCGCCGTCCCTGACGCTGGACCTGCCGATAGCCAGGGTCGTCCCGGACCGCGGTCTGGGCAGGTTCAGGACCGATTCACGGGAAGAGGCCCCTCCCATCATAATATTGGACCTGGACCATCTCTCCAATGTCATGGGCGATCCGGGGATCGTCAATACATTCCTCTGTCGATCGGACCTAACCGAACCCGATATCGTCGTGGCCTTCAACGACGCGATCGGCCCCGGGGACCTTGGTTACACCGTTACGGACCTCGGAGGCGCATCCCTCATCATGAACGAGGACTTCATGTTCCCCCGCCCACCCTTCGGCGATCCCGTTCTGGCCTACTTCGTTGACGGGATCGATTCCGATGGGGGTTCCATACCTTACTCCACCATGATCGGATCGGATGTGCCGATGATGGGGGTCCATGTCCCGCCCGTCGGCGGCGCCATAATATCGAACGAGACCGCTTTTCGCCTCGGGATAGGCCCCGGCGACAAGTTCACTATAAAGGCCAGGACCCTTGACCCTTACGGTAACCTGGTCCCCACCGAGATAGACCTGACGGTCACTGGGATCCTGGATGTCGGAACCCTCTACCCCCTGCGGGTCTTGGTGCCTCCGATAGCGGGGATCACGGACCGGGATTCCTGTTCCGACTGGTCCCCGTCATTCGATGTTGACCTAAACAGGATAACGGATGAGGACATAGATTACTGGGAGAGATACAGGACTACCCCCCGCGTGATCATGAACTTCATAGAGGCGCGGGATATCTTTCAAACACCCTACGGGTCCGTCACGGGGGTCCTTGTGAACGCCTCGGAGGAGGATGCGCCGGACCTTCTGGATCGGAGCCTGAAAGTTGAGGACCTTCACAGCGGCCTCACCGGAGGTGGAGGCAGGATCGTCAAGGCCAGGGAGATGGCTCTTGGCTCGGACCGGGCGCTGTCCATATTCCCGTTGATGTTCCTCACGTTCGGATCGACCATCATCATCGGGGCATGCCTCACCCTTCTCGGCATATTGCGTGGAAGGTACCTGAAAAGGGCCGGGGAGTGGGCCAACGCCAGGGCGATCGGGCTGAAAAGAAGGGGGCTTGGCCTCGTGGCGGTCCTTGACTCCGTCCCCGCCCTAGCCCTGGGAGCGGGCCTTGGGATCCCCATGGGTTACCTCCTGGCGCTGCTCCTTGGACTCATGCTAGGCGGCGCCTGGTCCGGGTCGGTGGAGGGATACGACATACCCACCGTCCTCGATATCGATACGGCCCTTTTCTCCGCCCTGTCAGGCACTCTGCTCTCCGGCGCGATCGTCCTTGGCATATCCTTGAGGGAGGCCGCAAGGCCTCCGGATCATAACGCAAGGGGAGAGGACCTTTCTATCGGAGATGACCGTCCGGTAAGGTTCGTGATCCCAACCGCCGGGGGGATACTCGCCCTTTCGGGCATCGCGATGCTGGTCCTCACTGGCAGCGCCGGGTCGAACCTCGCCGTTTCCATGCTCTATGTATTTGGCTCCGCCGCATCCGCCTCGGGGATAGCCCTCCTGATGATCTCTTTGCTCATCGTCATCCGGGATCCCGGTCCGGTATACCTGCTGGCATCCGCAAACCTTCGCAGGAGACCGGGCCTCGCCCCCCTCGTCACGGCGATCCTTGCCCTGACCGTCGCGGTGTCCATCTCGCTCTCCTCGGTGGGAGCGGGCCTGGAGGCGCGTATCGATTCCGAAGCCATGGACTACGGCGGCGGGTATGACCACATCGCGGAGCTCTCCGTCACCAACCGCGAAGCGATCTCCGATTCCATTTCGGAGCTGAGTTCAAGGGGATATTACGCATCGGAGATCTATGCCGTGGGCGATGAGGGGGGCACCTGCTCCAACATCAATGCCCCCTACCCTCCGCGGCTGCTGGGGATCCCTCATGACCTGCGCTTCGATCTGATACGATGGGAGGGCAGCGACGAGGAGGATATATGGTCCGGTCTCGATGAATACCAAGGCAGCAGCGTCCCGATCCTGGTGGACGAGAACACCCTGACCTGGATATACTACGAGGACATCGGTTCATTATTCTCCCTCACCGATGAGAAGGGAGAGGAAATGACCATGGTGGTCGTGGGCGTCCTGTCACCCTCGGTGCTGACCGGATCGTTCGTCATGTCCAGGGACCTTCTCCTGCATCACTTTCCCAGGTCCGCCCGGCCCTCGATACTGCTTGTGAAGGACCCGCCCTCAGGCGGGTCCATTGACGCCTTGAGGGAGGCGCTTGAGCCGCTCGGTCCCGACCTTCGGTCCACTCTGGATCTAGGCAGGGAGAACATGAGATACGAGCTGGGTTTCCTCTCCATATTCAACCAATTCCTCATCGTGGGGATCGGCGCGGGATTGATCTCCGCCGCCTCCTTCACCATCGCCAGGGCCCGGGAGAGGACCACCGATATCCATCTCCTCCACAGCATGGGACTCAAAAAGAGGAGGATCGGGAGCGCATTGGTCCTTGAGAACATGCTGTCCTTCACGGCCGCCGTTTCCTCGGCCCTGATCGTCGGGATATCGGCGGCGGCCCTCTCCCCCGCCGTCGACGGGATGGATCCCATTCGATCGCTCACGGTCCCTCTGTTCATAGCGGGAGCGGTCATGTTCACTGCTTTCATCGTGTCCATATCGGGAGCTCTCATTGCAACATCCGGCGATATTCGAAGGAGGAGGGACTCATGAAGCGGATCGTCATATTGCTGACCTTTTTGCTATTATCCGGGCAGGTCCTGGGATGGTCCTCCTTCCGTGGGGATCCACTCAATTCCGGTTCGGGGGATCTCGAATGGGAGGATGCCCCGACCCTTATCTGGGAGCATGACGCCGGGTCCCCCATAACATCCTCCGTCTCGGCCGATGGCGGGATGGCGGTCCTCGGGACCGCGAACGGCACCCTTGTCTGCCTGAACTCGACCACCGGGGAGGAGGCATGGTCATACGACGCGGGATCGAGGCTGTCCTCCACCCCGCTCATCATCGATGGCCTCGTCGTGTTCTGCGCCGATGACGGGACGGTCGGTGCCCTGAACGCCGATGATGGCAGCGTATCATGGATGAACCCGCCCCTTGGCGACAGGATCCTTTCCTCACCGAAGTCGATCGACGGGATGCTCTACATCGGAACGTACGGGTCCGAGATGCTGTGCTACCATCTGGTCAACGGCTCCCAGGCATGGAAATACGCGGGCTGCGGTGGGTGGATACACACCACGCCCTCTTTCTGGGAGGGGAGGATGTACTTCGGGTCCTGCGACGGCAGCCTCTACTGCCTGAACGTGAGCGACGGTTCATTCCTCTGGAGCTTCGAGGCGGAGTACATACCATCCTCCCCCTCAATCATGGACGGGAGGGTGTATTTCGGCTCGTACGATTCGAACCTCTACTGCCTGAACGCAGCGACCGGGTCCCTCATATTCAACACGACCCTGGGCGGGGACGTGTTCTCATCTCCCGCCTCCGACCCTTCGGGGATCGTCGTCGGGTGCGACGATGGTTCGATATATGCCCTGGACCCCTACAACGGAAGGATACTATGGAACTTTTCGGGAGGGGCAGGGGCGATCAAGTCCTCCCCGGCGATCGGAGGAGGCCTGGCGGGCTTCTGCGACGGCGAGGGGCTCAAGATGCTCGATCTTAGCAACGGGAGCGTAAGCTTCACCTTCAGGTATGGACCCGTCAAGGAGGGATCACCCGCCATCTGCTGCGGCATGGTGATATGGGGAGATGACCTGGGCTATGTCCGCGCCGTCGGGCCCTCTCCGATCGACGGAGAGGGCGATCCGCCTCGAGGCGTCTCTCCCCTCTACTTCGTGCTTCTCATACTCTCTCTCCTGAACATCGCCTTCATGATCATCGTTATCACCATCCTGTACAGGCTCCAAAAGGGATATATGCGGCGAGCAAGGTTCGAACGACGAAAGAACGATGTTCCCGAGCGGGGTGGGAAATGAGAATGAGCCTCCTTATCGTCATGATGCTGCTCCTCTTACCTTCGGCCAGCGCCGCCTGGACCGGATGGAGAGGAGGGCCCTCCCATCCGGGGACCATGGACGACGAGCCTCCCGCCGGTGCGGTATTGCGCTGGAGGTTCGAGACCTCCGATCAGGTCCTCTCATCCCCCTCCTTCTTCGACAGCGGCCTCCTCATCGGCTCGGACGACGGTTGGCTTTACTGCCTTGACCCGTTGACAGGGGAATTGAACTGGAAGTTCAAGACCGGAGGCTCCATACAGAGCACCCCCCTCATCGTCGGGGACAGAGTATATTTCGGCAGCATGGACGGGATGTTCTACTGCCTGCAGATCCCCGGCCAGGGCGGAAGGCCGAGGACCCTCTGGAGCTATGAATGCGGCTCGCAGATACTATCGTCCGCCCACCTCTTCGAGGGCTCCATCATATTCGGCTGTCTGGACGGGTCCGTCCTCTGCCTCCACGAGAACGGGAGCCTCAACTGGAGGACCAAGGTCGGCAACGAGATATGGGCGACCCCTCTGATAGATGAGGGGGCCGGGCGCCTCTATGTCGGTGACGTCCTTGACCTGTTCGCCATGCTGGATATAAGGACGGGAGACCTGCTGAGGACCGTCAGGCTCGGTGGCGACAGCGAATTATACTCGAGCGGCACCCTGCACGAAGGGGTTGTTTACATGACCACGGGCGAGGGGAAAAGCCTCATCGGACTGGACGCCGAAGACCTGAGCGAGGTCTACCGCTTCGATGCCGGACACGCCGCATATTCCACTCCGGCCATCAGGGACGGAATGGTCTATTTCGGGTCGTTCATGTACACGTGGTGCCTTCCCCTGGACGACGATGACGGCGTCATAGATCCGGACGAGGTGGTATGGTCCTTCTTCACCCGCGACGAGCAGGGGGGTTCATCCCCCCTCGTCCTCGAGGATGTCATCCTCATCGGCTCCGACGATTACAATCTTTACTGCCTGAAAAGGAGCGACGGCTCCCTGATATTCAACTACACCACCCGCGGCTACGTCTATTCCTCGCCGGTACTATACGACGGGGCGGTCTTCTTCGGCTCCTGCGACTGGAACGTCTATTCCGTGGGGGATCCCGGCTCCGGAGCACTTCAGGTCCTGGTCGAGATCGAGGTCGATGAGGTGCGCTCGGACGAGCTGGCGTATATCGATGTGACCGTTCTTGACAGCACAGGAGCAACGGTTCCCGGCGCGAGCATCCTCGTCCGCTCCTCCGGCGGAGAGGCTCTTGATACCGACATCAAGACCGGCAGCGGAGGAAAAACGAGGATCGAGTTCGATCCCTTCCCGGTCTCCTCAAGGTCCACGATCGATATCATGTTGTCCGCGGAGGACTCCGGAAGGGCGGGCCGGACCGTTGCATCGCTGGCCGTGGAGCCAGGGGACGACGCGCCTTCCGACCGCATGAAGGTGGTATCCCCCTTCAGGCCCTACTACATAGCCGGCATCCTGCTCTTCATCATTCTGGACATCTTCCTTTTATGCTTCCTTTTCCTTCTCAGAAGAAGGCCGGAGGCGCAGATATGAGGCAATGGAGGGTTTTCGCGATCGCATCCGCGATATTTTTGATGATCGTCCCCTCGACGATGAGCTCGCAGGAGGGCTCCACCGCTTCATCGAGGGCGGGATCTCTCCAGATAGAATGGAACCACACCTATTCGGGTTCGGAGGCCACGCTGTGGAAGATGGACTGGTCCCATGACGGCTCCATGATCGCCATCGTCTTCTTCGATTCCACATGCGTCGTCCTCGACGCCGCTGACGGAAGCGTCGTAAGGACGATCGATCTCTCTCCCGAGAGGACCCGGTGCGACGGCTTCGCACCCGATGGGTTGCTCCCTCTGAGGGATGCCGCATTCTCGCCCGACGGCCGGTTCCTGGCCGTAGGAGGGGACGATACGGACATACACGTGTTCAACACCACGACATGGGAGGAGGAGATGACCTTCACCTCTCATACAGGTTCGGTCCTGTGCCTGGAATTCTCCCCCGATTCGCGTTATCTATTATCCGGCTCAGGCACCGACAAGGTGATCCCGCAGAATGCGGGCGAGAACATATCCCGTGTGTGGGATATGGGGTCTGGAGAGGAGATCCTCGAGCTCACGGGGCACAGGGACGGAATAATAGAGGCCCGCTGGTCCAACGCCGGCGACCGCATAGCCACCGTATCCGACGATCGAACCGTAAGGGTCTGGTCCTTCCCCGCCGGAGAGCTCCTTGTCGATACATCGGGGCACACCTCCGGGGTGCTCGATGTCGAATGGAGCCATGATGATTCAAGGCTGATCACCGGTTCCCGCGACTACAAGATCAAGCTCTGGAACTCCACTACCGGGGAGAACCTTGCCACATGGCCTGATTACAACTGCGTCCGCTCCGTACACATACACCCCGACGGCACCGTCGTGGCCACCGGAGGGGTGGACCTAACCCTCAAGATCAGGGACATCGACACTGGCACATCCCTCAAGATACTCAACGAGGGCGTCGATCAGAAGGCGATGGTCATGTCCGCGAGATGGTCCCCCGACGGTGAGATGCTCGCCTCGGCTTTGGGGAAGAGCCACACCCTGGTCGTCTATTCATTCGGCCGGGAGCCCGAGAAGGAGAAGGAGTTCCCCATGGCGGCCGTGACCATCTCCGCGATAGCCCTTATCTTCACAGTGTCCCTCATCATACTCTACATACCTGCGGTCAGGGAGATAAGGAGGATGAGGCGATGAGGAGGCTGCTCCTATCCATCCTGTTAATGCTGCTGATCACTATCATGGCCCCGGCAGGGGCCGAGGTCGGCCCTTCCGATCTCACCTCGGGCATAGGACGGTTCCAATCGGTGATCTGCATGGACGTTGACGACGACGGCCGTGACGAGATACTGTTCGGCTCGTACGAGGGCTATGTCGTCTCCGTCGAATACCGGGGCGGCGATTACAGGGTAGATTGGAGATCGGAGAAGTTCGGTACCAGAGCCTGGGGCCTGATCGCCGGACAGTTCGACGACGATCCGGCCGTGGAAATCATGATAGGCGACGGCGACGGAGACGTGAGGGCCATTGACGGGATCACAAAGGAGATCGAATGGAGGTCCGACACACTCGTCAGGGACGCCCACGGCCTACACCTCCATGATGTGGACGGTGACGGGAGGAACGAACTGATAGTGGGGACCGGTTTCAAGACGGACCAGGGCTGGGGGCAGGTCTATTTCTTCAAGGATAACTCCTCGAAACCCTACGACTCCCTTCCCCCCTTCGATTCCCGGCTCAGGGACATACACATAGAGGACCTCGACGGGGACGGGGAGGAGGAGATGATAGTGTGCTCCGGGGCTGCCCTGGGTGACGTCGCAGGGGAGGGCTATTTCCGCATCTTCGACCTCGGTACCCGTGAGCTGGAATTCATGAGCGAGGACCTGGGTGGCTGCGTTGAGGGATTGAAGGTTATGGACCTCGACGGGGACACGGTCCCCGAATTAATACTCTCCACCGGATACAGGTACAGGGACGGATACCTGATGATATACTCCTGGGACGGCGAGGGTTATTCCCGCACTTTCAAGAGCGAGAACATAGGCCCGAAGGCCTACGGCATGGACGTTGGAGACATAGACGGAGACGGCGACCTGGAGATCGTGGTCTCCAACATGGCCGGGAGAATATACATCTTCAACGCCCTCACCCGGGAGATCGAATGGACATCGCCCCAGCTCGGAAGGGACATACTCGGGCTGACCATAGGCGATCCCGACGGTGACGGGGACCTGGAGATCATAGCGGGCCAGGGGGGCTATGTGGGAAAGGGAGATTACACCTCCGGGTATTCCACGCCTCATATCTACATCATCGACGGCAAGACCAGGAGGATGGAGGCGATACTAGGGGAGGAGGACCCGGCCCTTCCCGTGCTCCAGATATTGCTCCTCATCAGCGCCGCCTTCTTCATTGTCCTCGCCGCTCTGATCGTCAGGACCATAGTCAAGGTCCGGACGGCGAACCGCAACAGGCCGGGGTTAAACAGATGAGCGCGGATTACAAGGGCAGGAACATAAGACCGCTCCGGGTCGTGTTCCAGCTCGGGGCATTCGCCTTCTTCATAGGACAGCTTCTGGGCCTGCCGCCTTTCGGGACCGAGCCTGTGCTGAGAAGGGTGTTCCTTCCAAACGCAGCCTGCAGGTACATGAACACGGCCCCCACATCATGCTTCTACTATCAGCTGCAGGACTCGCTCGCCCACGGGGCGTCAGACCTGTTCGCATCGGCATTGATCATGCTCCTGGTCGTCATACTTCTCGTACTCGTCCTGGGCAGGACCTGGTGCTCATGGCTCTGTCCCTTCGGATTCGTCCAGGAACTGTTCTCCGATCTGAGGGAGCTTGTGGGGATCCCCTTCCTGCGGATGGGGTTCGCCTCCAGGGTCCTGTTGAGGCGCGTAAAGTACGCCATACTCATCCTGACCGTTCTCATAACCGTCCCTCTCGGGATCTCCGCTCTCGGCCTTGCTGGGTGTACCGGGGCTCTATCACTTCCCTTCTGCCAGGTCTGTCCGGCGAAAGGGTTCTTCACAATATTCCAGCAGATACTTGGCCTCGAGCCATGGAGCACACGGCTTCCCCTACTGGCCTGGGCATCGCTACTGATATTTTTAGGGACGAACGTTTTCATGAGGATGCCGTTTTGCAGGATATGCCCGATGGGAGGCCTCATGGCCCTCTTCGCCGGAGGATCCATGATCTACCTCAAGAAGGACCCGGACAGATGCACCAAATGCAGGATCTGCCTGAGGGTATGCCCAATGGACCACGACAGGGTGTACGAGGAGATGGGCAGGATAGATGTCGGCGGGGAGGACTGCACCCTCTGCGCCAGATGCGTCGAGATGTGTCCCGAGGAGGGATGCCTTTCACTTGCAGCGGGACCATTCGTCCTTGTGACGTCCAGACCGCCCAAAAAGGTCGGTCTGGGCAGGATATTCCAAAGGATAAGGGGCAATGATCGATGAAGAAAGAGGACAGACCGGCCAGGTACATCAAGGAAAGGAAAGGATACTTCTCGGAGGCCCAGGTGGATAGGACGAAGAAGGAATCGAAGAAGATGTCCCAGAGGATAAGAAAGGAAATGTCATCGAAAAAGGTCAGGGCCAAGGCCATGTCGTATTTCGACGATGTCATGGAATACGGCGGGCCCCGAGTGGCGGAGCTCGAGAAGTTCAAGAAGGGCGGGGGCAAGGTCGTGGGCACCATGTGCGTGATGGTCCCTTCAGAACTGACATACGCCGCAGGGGCGAGGTCCATCAGGTTATGCTCCGGCTACTATGAATGTGTGCATCCCGCGAACGAGCTTCTCGGGGACGCCGGGCTGTGTCCCATGGTCAAGTCCACGCTCGGCTCGGAGATGGTCGGGGCGAACCCGATAACGGACCTCGTCGATCTCGTCGTCACCCCCGCCACCTGCGACGGCAAGATGAAGCTTGCTGAGATCCTCGAGGATTGGGTGGACGTTCACATCATGAACCTGCCCCGGGTCAAGACCGGGGATACGACCAGCAAAACGTGGCTCGCCGAGATCGAGTTCCTCAAAAGCAGGCTCGAGGCCTTGACCGGCCGCTCGATCGGGAAGAAGGACATCATTGAACAGATAGAGCTCTACAACAGCGCCCAGGAAGTATATCGAGATCTGCTCGAGCATCGCAAAGGCAGGAGGGTCTCGATCACGGGCCAGGACGCGATGCTCGTCGCCCAGGCCTCCCAGATGGACGATGTGCGAAGATGGACCAAAAAGGTCCGGGAACTCGTTCTGGAGCTGGATATGATGGAGAGGGAGGGCAGATTCGTCGGGGAGGAGGGAGGCGCCCGCATCCTTCTTGCCGGATCCCCCATGATATACCCCAACTTCAAGATCCCCTCCATCGTGGAGGACAGCGGAGGGACCATAATCACCGACGAGCTCTGCACCGGCATAAGGCTCATGAGCGACCCCATCGTCCTTGAATCCCGGACGATGCGAGGGGTGATGGAGGCCATAGCCGAGAAGTACTTCTACCCCTGCTCCTGCCCCTGTTTCACTCCCAACGATGAGAGGATCAACCGCATCAAGATGTCCATCAAGGCCTTCGGAGCGGAGGGGGTGGTGTTCCATTCCCTCAGAGGCTGCCATCTGAACAATTTAGAGGCGACCAAGATAGAGCTCGAGCTAAAGAGCGCGGGGATCCCCATGCTCAAGCTCGAGAGCGAATACGACGAGGGGGATGTCGAGCAGGTCAGAACGAGGGTCGAGGCCTTCGTGGAGATGCTTCGCGCGAGGAGATAGTAATGGAACTCTATATGGGAATAGACGTTGGTGCCATCAACACGAAGATGGTCCTGTATTCCCCGGACGGGGGCATCGTCGCCCATTTGAGCAGGGGTACCACCGTGGACCTCGAGGGCATGGCGCGTTCCATGAAGGAGGATATCATGGAAGGTTTCGATATCTCCGACCTCAAAAGCGTCGTGTCCACGGGCCAGGGCCGCCGCGCGGTGGGTTTCTCCGACCTCTCAAGGACAGAGATCACCTCCTTCGCCAGGGGCGCCTTCGAGCACGATAGTGCCGTGGATATAGCCGTTGACATGGGGGGTCACGGCGTGCGGGCGATGAGGATCGGGGAGATGGGGATCATATCCGATTTCCGTACGAACGACAAGTGCTCCTCCGGAACCGGATGCTTCATAGACGCTACCGCCAGGGCCCTCAACGTGGACCACCAGAAGGCGGGGGAGATCTCGCTTCTATCATGCTCTCCCGAGAGGGTCAACAACACCTGCACTGTGTTCGCCGAGT
>JARVGK010000013.1:40983-76137 GCA_029762535.1 Thermoplasmatota archaeon | reverse complement strand
CCAGCATCTGCGATCGGATCGGTCAGATCCACGATGGTCACGTTGAAAATGCTCTCTCCAACGTGACCTGCATTATCGGTGACCCTGAGAGTCACGGGGATCCTCCCCGGTCTATCGAAGAAGAATGAGACGTTGACGCCTTCGAGTACATGGGATGTGCCGTAGTAATCGAACAACCATTCATACATGGCGATCCCACCGGTGTCATAGGAGAGCGATCCGTTGAAGTAAAGGATCGATCCTTGATTTTTTATAATGTTCCCTTGTGATTTTGAAATAGGAACGTTAATGTCTTTTACCGTAATTATAATATCATCTGTGTCATTGTTTCCAGCAAAATCAAACACTGTTAATAAAATCTTATATGTTCCGGGGATGTGAAAAATAAAATCAAATTCTGGGTAGGAAATAATTATATTTACTCCGTCGTAAACAAATTTCCAAATTGTTTCCATGACCATTTGATCATCTGTTGATGCTGATTGAAAATGTATAACTGATCCTTCATCAACAATTTTATCTCCTTTTGCATTCGCTGTAGGTTTTATTGTATCGATGAATATCGGATAACGATCGGATGTTGATATTAACGACTTTGGAAGATCTCCGAAACCATCTGAGCCACTTTCACTCTGGTGCACACCTTTTTTCTTATCTTCTCCATGATAATCTGACCAATAATTACCTCCAATAGGATAAGAGTTATACCATTTGTTCGCATTTGTATTGTCGCTTGCTTGGTTTAAATTATCGATAAAAATATTCTTCCATATCTTAATGTCATTTGAATTAACTAATTCTGCTCCGTAATTATTATTAATAATTTTATTATTGTAAATATTACCTTCCTTTGAATAAAAGATATTCAATCCATGAACGTTGTTGGATAGTGTATTGTTATATACATCGCATTGATTTGATCCAGTTATCTTTAAACCAATCATAGAAGTTCTGATTGTATTATTATAAATCTTAATTTTATCTGACATTGATATCGTTACTGAATAGAATTTGTTCCCTTGTTGATTAAATATATTGTTAAATATGGATGATTCTTCGCAATCATAATATTCTAATCCGTATTCACTACTTATTATCATATTGTTAGAGATGATAGTTTCTTTAACTCGATCCAGGGCAACTGATACATTGCAGTTTTCAAAAGTATTATTATTGATTATTATTCCATTAGATTGAGCATTATCTCCCTTTCGAATAGATTGAATATTATCCCTAAATTTATTATCCTGAATAGATATATTATTACTAGATAATGTATATAATGCAGATAGAGAAACATAATTGAAGTAATTGGAAATAGTAATATTTAAGAAGTGGGATTTCATTATGGAAATATATCCTGAATCCTCAATCATAAATCCATTGATATTTACAATACTATTGTTCACCCACATTCCATAAGTTTTGTTGATCAGCATTCCAGATTTATAAAATTTCATATTATCGAAATAAATATTGTTGGACTTCGAACAAAAAATATCAGAAGAATTCTCTATATCCAATTGACTTAAAGATAAGAAAGATGAATTATAGATCAATAATGGATTATGAACATTCTTTATCTTCCCGCTTCGAAATGTGATATTATTACAATTGATGAAAAAATATTGAGTGTTATTTTCACAATTTATAATTCTGTTCTCTTCTCTTTTTAAAAAGACAAGAGGGTTGTTATTTCTTCTATTGGTTTCATCGATATGTATCGAATCGAAATCTTCAATGGAGTTAAAGTCAAAACCGAGAGAATTATTTATAAATTTATTTCCATTAAGTACTATCTTTCTTCCTGAGATATTCATACTCACCTTTGGTCCATCGATGAATGTATTGTTCAGCAAATTGACCTCTTTACTTTTGTAGTAGCTTATATGATTGTTACTTATATTCGAGAATGTACAGTTACTTATCAGCACATTACAATTCTCATGCAAAGAGATCCCCAGTTTGCCAGATTGGATAATTAAAGTATCGAGTTTTACATGTTCTCCCCAACATACCCTTACTTTTTCATCGATATGATCCGTTATTGTGAGATTGCTAATCGTCACATTATCAGACCTTATTTCGAAATAACCGTACTTTCCGCCAATGATTGTTTGACTACCATTTCCTATAATTGATATAGAACTTCCTATTTTAATCTCACCTTCATAAAAACCGTCATAAACCCTAATAACATCTCCTGAATCTGCATTCTTAACTGCGTCTATCAAAGATATATAATCTCCCGAACCAGTAGCATCAACAATTATCGTCTTTGAATGGAATCTATGAAGAAAATTGACATTTCTCTCTTCATCACCCAGAGCCAAAAATGAAAACATTATAGGGACTAATATTACCATACATAAGGTCACACCCAATTTCGGTGCCGATTTCATTTATTCACCCTAAGACCATAACCATCAGGTTGAATAAATAGTTTATCACTACATGCTCATAACTTTCGAATGGATTTTTCAGTCGCCGTTGACATTAACTTCTAATATGATCGGGGTTAAGTATGTTATCACGCACTGGAGTGCACTCCAGTCAGAATTTCATACCATACCCCTTTGAGGTCCTTTATGTATTATCATGATAATAAGATATTGTACAACCTTCCTTAATTCCTATTATACGATTTATCCATGTCATTTCGATGGTATTTTATCTTTCATATTCTTGACTTGAAAAAAGTCGGTCAACCTCAATTAATTCATCTTTCTTTATAGATAAAAAAAGGTTTTATTATTTTTCTTCTTTTATAAACAAATAAAACTATGACTATTGATAATATAAGAATAAGTAATAATATTAGATAAATGATATAATTATTATCACCATGATCATTGTCTGTATTTTTATTATTATCATAATATGAATACTTTATAGGAATATTATATTTCAAGATTTGAATTGAACGATTCCCAATTCGACTAATGATATCATATGATAATTCTTGATTATCATTATTAGAATGATTTGTATCTATGAATATTTCTGTGGAGAAAGTATAATTACCAATGGATACATTATTTAACTTAATTAATTCATTTTTAATTCTTATGTTTCCATCAGATCCAAATAATACCATTACTTCATCAAAACTTATATTGAATTTAACATCTAAACTGAAGATTGGATTATTTTCTGAAGGATAAGTAATTTCTTCGATATAAAATGAATCATAAATAAATAATACTAAATTAAATGTTTTTGTTATATTAATATTATTGTTTAAGGTATAATTTAGATATATTAAAAAATCATTTTTAATAGAGGTGTTTTTATAATCTATAAATAATATTTTAATACAACTTGTACCTTTTGAAATATTTTCATAAGAACTGTCCTCATTAAAATGAAATATATTGGGCCCCTCGATTTTTATACGATAAAAAATGCAATCATTAGCGAAATGGATTAACAAACCTAACGAATTTAATTCATTAACATAAAAATGATCTGTTATGATATTACCTTTTTCACCTCCAATAATAAATGATACTTGATCAGTATCTATTTCGCTATCACCAATTCCATGATTTGACAACGATAATGCAAGAATCAAACTGAACAAAAGAATTGTGGCAGCCATAATCTTTTTATTTAGTTTCAACATAATGAAGTAATGTAATTTCTAATATATATGGTTATCTTATCCTCGATGGATGGGATTCCATCCGGTCCGAAACCGGATGCGTCCTTCACCTGTATGATCACCTTCCTTTCCTTCTCGGAAGCCTTGTTCGGAAATAGGTTCGGTCTGCTCTCTTTCAAAGGAAATCTCTCTCTTGGATACTATTATATGTCGTTACCTTTTAGATTTGGAATTATCTTACCTTGATCCTAACGCAAAAGAGTGACACATGTTTTTGGTTTCCTCAACTAAGATTACATTTATATTATTCTTGTAGATAGTCACCACCCAATATTAAATTCATATTATCCTTATCAACATCTACAATATAGGTTCCATCGGAATTTGAAACTACTACTTCCCAGACACTTTTTGGTAAAGTTCCATATTGTATTCCCTCATCCCCATAAAAGTCATTTGGTCGGCTTATTTTTTTATAACAATTTATTACAGTTGGATTATCTCCAATAAAATTACATGCACTATTTTCAGCTTGTTGCTTAGTTATTGCATAGTTGGTATTAACGGACTTTAAATCCATATTACATATCTTCCTATATAAGGAACAATCTCCATTGGGCAACAATAAGACCTGAATATGATCTTCTGATTTAATATTATTCTTCGTTCTATTGTAACAAACAATCCAAAAAGATAGATCAGAATTGATTGTTTGTTGTTGTGTGTCATCGTTAATCCCAACAGATGTTATTACATTTTCTCTCCAATCAACATAAGGTACTAAGTCTAAATCTCCAGGTAAAGTAGCAAATTGCCTGACTATTAGATCAGCTTGATAGAGAATCTGTTGTTCAGTTAAACTTCCCTGGACCATACCATTTTGGGAATAATAGATAATTTCTGCTGTATCAGCCAATATATAAACTGTTGATGTTGAATCCACTATTTCCCAATATTGGATATCTCCAAAAGAATAATCATGATAAAATTTTGCTTGATAATCTTCATCTTGACTGTTTATCGGTAAAATATTACCATATGTCATATTATTTATTTGACTATTCGCACTTGCTAAAGCATCATTACCGGTAGGTAATTGAAGACCTGAATAGTTATCAGGATTATCTTCTATTCTTTTAATTGTTTGGCCTAATACACTATAACTATTATCGTTGTTATTTTTATTTATATAAATAATAGTAGTTAATACTATTATGGAAATTGCTGTTGCCAATATCCCATTTATTAGTAGTTTTTTATCCATATTATGTCCTCCTAATTGCCGATTTCCATAAATTCGAATCTATCAATATATATATTATCTGTCACTCCATCATTGTCGTTAATATTATCTATTCGTATTTTAAATTCTTTTGATCCAACAGTGCTTTTCATAAACGAAGCAGTCAGGTAATATGAGCAAATATCCGTACCCCCATAATAAGATTTTTGAAACAATCTGTGCTCACGATTTTTTATATCATTAAATGTAGTTGCTGTCGTTTGAGGGGTTTTTTCATTAAAAATTCCATTTTCCTTTACGAAATATCTTATTTTAACATTTGCATCTTTAGTTAATGAATCTTCATCATTGTCAATTATTCCATGAAATACTATGTATCCCCCATTTGAATTTTTCGAATAGGACCTCGTAAAAGACCATTCAACACTACTTCCTTCATTCAACCAACATGTTTCCCCACCTTCATGGCGATCAATGTATCTATATTTATCTAGCCTTGTATCATGATCTAATCCAGTTCGATAATAATAACGGATAGTATAAGATCTAAAAATGCTTCTTAATGCTGCATTTTTTACACCATCTTCAATGGCTGTTTTGTAAGATTTCTTCCCATCGGTAATTTTATCTGCAAAGGTTTCAATAAAATTTTTATGTTGCGAAGCCCATTCTATATTTGGAGTAGTTATTACAATCCATGCACCTAAAGAAGTTTGGAAAGTGGTTAACCAATTTGGTGTGTTTGTAGTTTTTCCTGATTCACATGCTAATATATTAATTGCCCCAAAAGGTAACGCTGAATACTGATAGCCAGTTTTTCCCGCTCTTTGTATACCTTGAGACCCTGTTAATTGAACAACATCTAAAATTTCATTAGTTGTTCCATCTCCCATATCTATTTCCTTCCCTTCCCTTGATGAGGCAGTATAACCGTGAGTAATAATGGCTAAATTCTGAAACTGATATTTCTGAATATATGCTATCAGATCTGCTGCATCTTTACCATTTGTATCCTTTAAATGTTGTTGGCCATAATCATTATAATAATCATTTAATGCATCATTATATTTATTAATACCAGATCTCATTGTTTTATACCCATCTTTATTTGTTGGGCAGGTAGTACCAAAGCTATTTACTGCATTTACATTTGGTATTACAAATAATAAAGCCCATATGATGGCCAACGCCATTATCAAATTTTTCTTCATCATTTTTTCCAACCTCCATTTTACTCTTTTTCTACTTATTATGTTATCATACCTGATACAATAACGGTATTTGTTCTAATCCTTGAAGCCATTCAACCTTCTTCAAAATCTGAGCATGGTCGGAGATATAGACCGTGACCTCTGTCTCCGAAGTTGAGATTCGGGATAGCCATAAGAAAGCATTTTGGATGTTTGCAACGTTTGCGTTACCGTCGGATCCTGCTTGAGAAAGGTCCGTAAGATATACGATATCATCAGGAGAGGAGCGTTCTTCCATGTAACTGTAAAAGGATGAAGCCTTACCCAGCTCATGGGGAGAATAACCACCTGAGCCCGAGACTATGATCAGGCACTTGACGTCAGGATCGGAAGTGGCATTCGCCTCGTCCTGAATTATGATCAGGAAGGCCATGAGGGACGAGAGTAGGAGAAAGGAGCCGAGGAAGCCGTTTTTGTTCGACAACATCAGTAACCTAATTATCTGGTTCAGGGATATAATAATTTCGCATTTTTTCGATTTGGAGGCAGGGGCAGTATTTAAGCAAATGGTAAGTTCAACTCCCACCCCTTCTCATCGAACCTCTCTCTCATGACCATTCTCCTCTCCTCTTGCTTCGTCTTGTACATCATCGGGAACTCCTCGCACTTTCGGAAATGGTAAAGCGCCCGATCCTTCTTTCCCTCGGTAACACTGGCCAAGGCAAGGTTGAAGTCAACCTCCGAGACACCCTCCAGATCTCCGATCTTGATCATGAATTTACGGGCGGATCTCAGGTATTTCTTTACCTTGAGAATGTTGCCACTCTTGCTCTCCACATCGGACAGGTTGATCTCGCACAGTGTCTTGATCCATAAGAGATCGTGGGCTTTGCAATGCCTGCGCGCGGAATTCCATGCATCCTTGGCCTCATCCATTCTCTTCCACCTGAAATAGTTCACGCCTATGTTGTTCATGATCATACCTTGAAGACTCGGTAATTTCTCAGCCCTGGCAATCCTCAGGGCGGTCTCATAGGTCGAGTGTGCTTCTTCGTTTCTCATAATGTCCGATAAGATGTCCGACTTGGCTTTAAGAATGCAGGCTTTGTAAGAGGGTGCGATAACGTGATCCCGAAGCAATGTGTCGCATAGCTCCATTGCCTCCTCTGGACTGTTCATGGCTTTCGTGCAATTTATAAAACCGACGACGCTGCATATCCAACATTCCGGAAAAATATCGCTCGTCTCAAGGACGTTCCTGTATAGGTCGCATGATTCTCTGATCTTTCCCTGCCTCCGAAGAAGTTCGGCCTCTATCACGATGGCAAAAACCGAATCCCTGGAAGGATCGACAATCCCTCTGACGGGATTACTTCCGACCATGGTAAGGGCTCTTATGTATTTATCGAGAGACGGTGAGATCTCGCTATCTTGATGCGTCAACTCCTTGAATAACGCCAGATTCCTGGAAGAAAACTCGGAAGGAATGTCCTTTCTCACCATATCGATAACATCGACCGAATTCTTCCTTACCGCAATACATACAACCTTAATTACCGTTTCTGGATTCTTGATAATGGGAAGAACAGCTTCGAGCTTGAACATCTTGTGTACACCGTGGAGCTCCGGCCTGAGGTACAGGTTGTTGACAAGATCGATGATCTTAACATACTCCACCACCCCGGCTTCAGTGAGACAATTCCCGCAGATGCCCTCTCTCTTGCATTTGATCAATAAACCCCTACGACGCAATTCACCCAGTCTCTGGTATAACGTTCTTCTATTGATTTCAAGACCGTCACACATCACCTTCTCATCGACATACTGGCGGTCACTGAAGTAACCGAATATGAAGATCAGCATATCCAGAATAGTCCCTGTCATGGACCCCCTCTCCTCTTCTTTCGGATGGAGCCTCAGCTTTATGTACTATATCTAGTAAAGAATCATTAAGAGGAAATGAGACATGAGTTCCATCCTTTGCATTCATCATTACCACCTTCACTTTTACTACCGGCCATATCCTCGATTCTACCCCCCATAACAATCCTTGGAAAGGATGACGCCACACCCCCTCCCTTTTATAATAACGCCAGATCAAGGATACATATTCCATATTATAATACTTCTCCAGAAGGCCAGGAGAGGGGAGCAAGTGGAAGAAGGTAACTCGGAGGGGATCGACCAGACTCTGGGATGATTCTCGCCCTCAGCCAGTGGAGAGGTCGCTGAAATACCTTCCCACCTTCTTGATGGCCTCATCGAGCTGGTCCTGTCCTATCCCTCTGACACCGCAGGATACGATCAGGGCGTTCTGACATGACAGGGTGATGCGCGTCCTCATGCTGTCCCTGTATGGATAGAGATGGACCACCCCCTTATCGTCCATCATCACTGGTGTTCCCGACCCCAGAGCGGCCCGTGGGCTGCCAATGGGATCGAATGCCTCCCCGCCCCTGGTCAGGGCAATGACTGGCCGCCCTTTCATCCTATCCAGATCGTAGATCCCTATCGGGATCCTCGTCCATGCCGAGGCGAGGTTGCCAGCATCCACGAGGGAATTGATGGAGGGTATGTCCTTCTTCATCAGCCGCCTTACAATGGCTTCGGACGCGGGCCTGGTCTTCGTGGGATCGATCCCTATCCTCCAGTAAAAATCCCTCAAAGCCCGGAACACGGGATCGGATAGGAGCGAATCGGCTTCCCGGTAGCGGCCTCTGAGCTCCGCCTTCAACTCCATGACAAGAGCATCTAGTACGGGCAGGGGGCTCTCCCTTATCTTGATATCCTGAAATGACCTGGATGCGACCCGGATCCCCATATCCAAGGCCTCTTTATCGACCTCTAACTCCATACACACACCATACCGGTGATTTCGTATATATTCACCTCGCTCTAGAAAATCGGTTATATGACAATGACCTATCATCCTCAAGGGAATGGTAAACATGCTTCTGAAGGACCATCTTAAAGGGATGGACCCTGAGCTTGGATCTATACTGTCCGCGTTGGCCAGCGGAGCAAAGAAGGTCGCATCGGGATTCATCGACAGACAGGGAAGTACAGAGACAACGAACGTTTATGGAGAGACGCAGCTCGAGATGGACAAGTGGGCCGACAAGGTATTCATCGAAGAGTTCAAGACGACGGGGGTGGTCTTCTCCCTGGCATCGGAAGAGCAGGAGGACCTGGTCAAGCTCAACGACCAGGGCCGCTTCTGCGTCACCATGGACCCTCTGGACGGATCCTCACTCATGGGGGTCGACCTGACGGTCGGGACGATCATCGGAATATACAGATCGCGGTCCCCATTGAACCCTGGAAGGCAGTTATCCGCAGCTGCCTATGTCCTATACGGCCCCCTGACGATCCTGGTCTACTCCATCGGTGCGGGGACCCATGAGTTCGCGATGAACGCGGATGGCGATTTCGTACTCCAGAAGGAGAATCTGGTGATCGGCGACGGGAGGATATACTCACCCGGTGGCCTCAGGAAGGATTACCTCCCACATCACAGGAGCTGGATCGAGAGTCTCGAGGAGCTCGGTTACAAGCTGCGCTTCTGCGGCGCCTTCGTTTCCGATGTCCATCAGATCATCCACAAAGGGGGCGTATTCACATATCCCGCTTCCAAAGGGAGGCCGAACGGAAAGCTCAGGCTGCTGTTCGAGGCCGCCCCCATGGGCTTTATCATGAAGAACGCCGGCGGACGCTCGAGCGATGGAAAGACGGATATCCTCGATATCACTCCCGAGAAACTGCATCAGAGGACCCCGGTCTACATAGGTGGTAAAGGGGAGATCGAAATGATAGAGGGATCATCCGGTAAGGAGGACTGAACATGGAATACGAACCGGTATCCGGAGAGAAGGTTTACAGCTCGCTCCTGGGCCACAAGACCATTCTGATGGCCGCCAACGTCAGGATGACGAAGGGTATAGCGAAAGGGATAATGCGCGCCGCGAAGGACCTTGACAGCGTGATCATATTCGAGATAGCACGATCGGAATCCAACCTCGAGGGAGGTTATACGGGGATGACCCCGGCGGATTATGCTTCGGAGGTTCGGAGGGCGGCGGAGGAGGCCGACTGGGACATGTATGTCCTGCATGCCGACCACATAACGATCAAGACCGGAACGGAGGAGGAGCTCGAGGCTACAAGGAAACTGATCGGAGAACAGATCAAGGCGGGTTACACCAGCTATGCCATCGACGCCTCCCACCTTTTCAACTTCAAGGGTGGGGACCTCAAGGAGGAGCTCTCCGAGAACATCAGGTGCACCACGGAGATGGCGCGTTTCATCGAGGAAACCTACGGATGCCGGGACTTCGGATTGGAGGTAGAGGTGGGAGAGATAGGCAAAAAGGACAGCGAAGGGATGGTCAGGACCTCCCCAGAGGAGGCGGTGACCTTCCTAACTGCCTTGGAGAAGAACGGCATAGAGCCGAACCTGCTGGCGATAGCCAACGGGTCCGCACACGGCAACACGCTCGACGATAATGGAAATATAATACCGCAGGTCTCGGTCGACATCCCTCAGACCAAGGCCGTTGCAGCAGCTATACGGGACGCCGGGCTCGAGGTGGCCATAGCCCAGCACGGGATCACCGGAACGCCAAGGGACCTCATCGCAAGGCATTTCCCCAAAGGCGACATACTCAAGGGCAACGTGGGAACCCACTGGCAGAACATTTTCTTCGACGTGATAAGGATATACGATCCCGAACTCTTCGACGAGATGAGGGAATGGACCCTTGAAAGGTATGTGCCAAAGAACCCCGGCAAGCCCGAAGAGGTCGTGTTCCACAAGAACTGCAAGAACGCGTTCAAACCGTTCTTGGATAGGACCATGGCGCTCGATAAGGATGCCGAGAGGGCGCTCGAGGCATGGGCCTACGCGGAGGCGTTACTATACTTCAAGGCGTTCGAATGTGCCGGGACCGCCTCCGTCGTAAGGGATGCCAAGAAGGATGCATAGGAGGGAATGAATTGGATGAACCGCTCATAATCCTGAACTTCAAGACATACAGAGAGGTCGAGGGGGCACGGGCAATGGAACTTGCCAGGATCTGCGAGAGGGTGGCCTCGGAGACCGGCATCACGATCGCGGTCTGCCCGCCCGCGATAGAGCTATCACGGATCGCCTCAGAGGTCGAGATCCCCGTCCTATCCCAGCATGCTGACATCAGCCGGAGCGACCCCCGAACGGGGAGCGTTACCATACCGGGCATCAAGGCCACCGGAGCTGTCGGGACCCTCATAAACCATTCCGAAAGGAGGCTGAATCTGGCCGATATTGAGGATCTGGTCAGAGGATGCAGGGAGGCGGGGCTCGTCAGCATAGTCTGCACCAATAACGTCAGCACCTCCCTCGCAGCGGCCTTGACGGGGCCTGATTACATCGCGATGGAGCCGCCCGAGCTCATCGGAGGAGACATCTCCGTCACCTCCGCGGACCCCGGGATCGTCAAGGGCACCGTCGTAGGGATCTCCAGGGTCTCCCCGGAAGTGAAGGTGCTCACCGGTGCAGGAGTGAAGACGGGCGAGGACGTCAGGGTCGCTCTGGAGCTGGGCACTGTGGGGGTCCTTCTCGCTTCCGGTGTGGTCAAGGCAAGCGATCCAGGGAAGGCCCTGATCTCTCTGTGCTCGGGAATTTCGAAATGATCTCGAATGACGAATGGACATGCAGGGATCGAACCTATCATAGGATATGAGGAGGCATTAGTTGAACGACAAACGGGAAAAATGCGGGATTTGCGCGGCGGATATGCCAATGGAAAACGTCTTCGGCCCCCTCTACCAGATGCTGAACGACCTGCAGCATCGAGGGCAGGCAGGGGCGGGGATATCGACGTACAACCCCTCGAGAAAGATTATCATAAGGACGCACAAGGGTGGCGGCAAGGTCCCCGAGGTATTCCGCGCGTCCGACGAAAGAGAGTTCAAGGACATATCGGACAGGCTCGAAGGGCCAAAGGGCATAGGGCACACCAGGTACGGGACATCCGGATCGCTGACATCTAGGCATGTCCAGCCCTTCGAGAGGGTGCATGGGATCAAGAACAAGTGGTTCTCCTTCGGTTTCAACGGGCATATTACCAACCGCAACGACCTGGACACGAGGATCGGGGACCTGGGCTTCCACCTCATGCTCGACACCGATACAGAGACCATGATGCACTGGATATCAAGATACATTTCAGAGAACAGGGACGGGGATCTCAAGGAGGTATTCTCCAACCTCGCATCGGATTTCGACGGCGCTTACAACATAGTCTTCCAGGATGCTGATGGAAGGCTGGTGGCGATCAGGGACCCGTGGGGATTCCGTCCACTATCCGGAACCTCATCCCATAGAGGGGCCTTCGTCGCCTCTGAGACCACCGCACTCTACCGCTTCGGCAACGGGGATATACACCACATTCGACCGGGGGAGATGGCGATCCTGGAGGACGGATGCGTCAGATACGAGAGATATGCTCCCGGGAGAAGGAGGGCGCTTTGCTTCTTCGAGTACCTCTATTTCGCATCGGTCACCTCGAACATCGAAGGTAGGCCTGTCTACGATGTGAGGAAGAGATGCGGGGAGGAGCTCGCGAACATCGAGACCGAGCAGTTGAACCCGAAGGACTGGGTGATCATCCCTGTTCCCAACACGTCAAGGCCCTTCGCGAACGCATATGCCAGGGCTGCCGGGCTTCCGGAGATATACGACGAGGGGCTGATCGCCGTCGCCAAGGGGAGGACATTCATCGAGGAAGGGGACCGCAGCGCGAAGGTGATGAGCAAGTTCCTTCCCATTCCATCCGTCCTCAAGGGGAAGAAGGTCATCGTCGTGGACGACTCTATCGTCAGGGCCACCACCATGGCCACACTGATCAGGTACCAGCTCAAGGGGCTCGGTGGAGCGAAAGAGGTACATGTGAGGATCGCGACCCCCCCGATAATCTCCCCATGCTATTACGGCATAGACCTGAGATGCTATGAGGAGCTCGTGGCATCGAGGTACATGGACAATATGGAGTATGGAAAGCTCGATGAGAAGAGCCTCACGGAACTCGCGGAGAGGATCGGTGCCGACAGCCTCTTGTACCAGAGCCACGAAGGTCTTCTCAGAGCTCTTTCGATGGAAAAGGACCAGATCTGCATGGCATGTCTCAACAGGGATTATCCAACCCCGGGTGGGCGGGCAAAGGACGAGTTGGAATATTCCGAGTTCATAAAAAAGAAGGGGGACACATGCAGGGGATACGCTCCCTGACGGAGAATAATCTCCCAAACTCTATATATGGGGTATTTTTCTACCATTAAGGTCACTCGTAAAGAAAGTCGGGGGAAAAGAATGGCAAAGATAATCACTATAGTGAACCAGAAAGGCGGGGTCGGCAAGACCACCACCACGATCAACCTCTCAGCATCGCTGTCCTTCCTTGGCAAAAGGGTCCTTATTATCGATACCGACACCCAGGGCAACACAACCTCCGGTCTCGGTTTCGACAAGAACGAGCTGGAATTCACCATATACGAGGTCCTGACAGGCCAATGCGATATCAGGGATGCGATCATTCATACAGAGCTCGAGAAGATGGACCTGATCGGCTCCAATATCAATTTGGCCGGTGCCTCCGTCGAACTCGTGAACGTCGCTGACAGGGAGAGGATATTGAAGAACGCCCTGGCCCAGATCTCCGATGAATACGATTACATACTCATCGATTGCCCGCCGGCGCTGGGGCTCATCACCCTCAACAACCTCACCGCCGCGGAATCCGTCCTGATCCCCCTGCAGTGCGAATACTACGCTCTCGAGGGGATGTCGGAGCTTTTGGATACTATCTTCCTCGTCCAGAAGAACCTCAACCCCGAACTCACGATCGAAGGTATACTAATGACGATGTATGACAGGCGGACTAACCTGTCAAAACAGGTCGTCTCCGAGGTCAAGAACTATTTCGGCGACAAGGTCTACAACACGATAATACCCCGTAACGTCAAGCTCGGTGAGGCACCTTCCTTCGGAAAACCGATCATATTGTATTCCCCGGAATCGTCCGGGGCGCAATCCTACATGGAGCTTGGTAGAGAAGTGATAGCTCATGGTTAAACCGGCCCTCGGAAAAGGAATGAAGGACCTGCTGCCGAAGAACGTCGGCATACCCGTCCAGACCGGGGAAGGCTCCGAGGAGGAACTCGTCAAGAAAGAGCTTGAGATCAATATCGATAGGTTTTCGGCCCAGGAGTTCGATGTGGAGCCTCTAAGGTCCCTGAAAGGGCGCTCAATGCTCGACATGAAGAATGGCATAGAGCTGTTCAGGGACAACGTCAAGAAGCTCTCTTCTGCCCTGACCGCCCTGCGCTCCCTTGAAGGATACGGTTACAACACCGAGATCGATAGCATAATGAAGGACATCAAGAACACCCAGAAGGCCGACGACGTTCTGAGAAGGGTCGAAATCCTCAAGGAGAGGGCCGTTTCGGACCAGGGCGGTAAAGGCCAGAAGGTCACACCCCGCTCCAGGATACTCAAGGGCCTCAAGGCGGCATCCGAGGTGCTCAAAGGTTCCGATGAGGAACGACAAGACGAATCAGGATCCCCTCAGGTCGCCGACCTGGAAGGCATGGACGTTGATTCTCTCATGGATGACCTGGCCCAGCTCGGTTCGGAGTTCAGCGATGAGAGCGAGGTAGAGGCGGACGAGGTCGAGAGACAGCTACTGAAATGGCAGCAGGAAGGTTATTTCGTCGATCGATTGAGGGTGCTTATCCAGAACTCGGAAGGGGATCCCACTGAGGAACTGGAGAGGTTCTCAAAGGAGGTGGGTCGTATAGAACAGCTCAAAAAGAGGCTTGACATGATCGACCCCACCGGCCTAAAGGAGAGCATCAAGAAGGTCCGCATCAAGCTTCCATATACTTACATGGCGACCGATATCGAGCATGATATTCAGGTCCTCGAGAGGATCGACCGGGAGAGGAAGGATGCGGCCAGGGCCGTACAGGAGATGGCACCCGAGCCGGAGCCTGAGAAAGAGGTCCCGGAGGACATCGCATCTGAAGTAGAGGAGGATGCCGAGGAGGAACCCGAGGTGGCCAAACAGGCCATCGATGAACCTCGCGAGGTTCCTGAACCGGAGGTTGAGGGCGTCCAGCAGGGGACACCTGCTCTCGAAACGGTTGAGGATGGCGATGCCGAGGGAGGCCCTGTGATGGTCGAAGAGGAGGCATTGGAACCGGGGCAAGAGGAGAAGGGAGCGGAGAAGACCGATGAGTCGCCGGACATCTCCCTCATCCCTGTCGAGGATCTGCTGGAAAAGGCCAAGGAGGCCTACGGAGAGGACGATCTCAAGAAGGCGATGTCCCTCTTCGAAGAGGTCCTGAAGAAGGATCCCGACAATTCCAAAGCAAGGTTCATGATCCGGCGCATCGGGCAGAAGATGTAGGCCTGGGTCCGAACGTGTTTTATCCGTCCGAGTGCATTAGTGTGCCCATGGCGGGGAGACTTCTGGACATCCTGAGGCTTTCGAGGTTGCACACGGGTGCGGCCACCGCTTTCTTGCCGACCCTTGCGGCCGTTGTCTGCGGGGCCGACGTTATACAGGTCATTCTCGTATTCTCCTCGGCTCTCGGGCATCACGCCTGGGGTTTCTCGCTTAACGAGATAATCGACAGGGATATCGACAGCAGGTCCGGATACCTGTCGCACAAACCCCTCGTCTCCGGCCGCATCTCGCCAAAGCTCGCCTGGTCCGTATCCCTATCTTCTCTGTTCCTATCGTTCGTTCTCATGACTGGGGCCACACTGATGGGGGCAGGGAACATCGCGATCGCCCTGGCCCTTCTAACCCTCTCCACGATCGCGGGATCGGCATACAACCTGCTGGGAAAACGCATCCCGTTCTCTGACGCGTTCGTGGGCGCCTGGTTCGGCCTTCTAATCCTCTCCGGGGCTTCGGCGGTAGGGATCCCCCCCTCTTACCTGCCCATCGTGTCACTTATCGCCCTGGTCTCGGGGATCCATCTCCTGTTCAATAACATGATAGAAGGAGGGATGAAGGACGCGGAGGATGACAGGCGCTCAGGGGTGAGTAACTTCGCCGTCGTCTCGGGCGTGAGATGCAAGAGAGGGATCTACAGCTTGACCAACTCCTTTATCCTCATGGGGATGTCCCTGCGCTTTGTGTTCATCATCAGTTTGCTGGTCCTCGCTCTTCTGACAGCAAGGGAGAGCGACAACTACGATTTGATGCCTTTCACCGTAGCCCTTTCCTTAGTGGTATTCGCCCAATCGATGGCCTTCTTGAGGAGGAAGGTCAAAATACCCAGAACTCGACTATTGAGATTTTTCTCGGTCCATGAGATATCCTCTTACTCACTGAGCGTTCTCGCGTTATGGACGGTCATCGGGCCTGTGTTATTCCTCATCGCCATCCTGCTTCCGTTCCTGTGGTTCTTCGTTCTCAACAGGGCCATGTACAAGGGGCCGTTGGTCCCGGGCGTATGATATCGGATCATAAGGCCTCGAACATTCGCTCCAGGCATCTCCTGTTGCCATCTATCACTTCGTCATCCATCTCGACGGTGGGAGACATGGTCTCAAGCGAGCGGAGTATGTCCTCCAGGCCGATCTTCTTCATGTTCGGACATACCGCCCCGGATATCGGATGGAATATCTTGCCAGGTATCTCTTTCCTCATCCTGTGGACCAATCCCTCCTCGGTCCCGACAATGAACTCGATGGATCCGTCCTCGAGGGCATACTTGAGCATCCCCTCGGTGGAAGCGACCCTGTCGGATATCTCTATAACGTCCATGGGACACTCGGGGTGCACGACGGTCCTTGACCCGGGATGGGCTGCCTTCAGGCGCTTGATGTCATCGACAGTGATCCCAGTATGGACATGACAGTGGCCTGGCCAGATCACAATGCGTTTCCCGGGAAGCATCGACTGGACATACTGTCCCAGGTTCGAGTCGGGGATGAATATGACTTCTTCCTCGTCAAGGGATGAAACGACCTGCACGGCGTTCGCCGACGTACAGCAGACGTCGGAGACGGCCTTCACCTCTGCAGTCGTGTTGACATAGGCTACCACTGGAGCATTCGGATGACGCTTTCGAAGGTCCGCGAGCGAATCGACATCTATCATGTTGGCCATAGGGCAGGTGGCTCCGGGCACGGGATGTATGACCCTTCTTTGGGGGTTGACGGTCTTGGCCGTCTCCGCCATGAAATCCACCCCAGCGAGCAATATGTTCGACATCTTGGAATCCCTGGCCTTGAGGGCGAGAACCAGGGAGTCTCCCACGATGTCAGCTATGTCCTGGACCTCGGGTACCTGGTAGTTATGGGCAAGGATGAGTACGTCCTTCTCCATTGCAAGGTCCCTTATCCTGCGCTGAACCGCGGACATGACGTCCATGTCCGGGTGCATTGGGGGAGATTTAATAAAGATTTGCTCCGGATATCCGGGAAATTATATCTAATGAATCCATTATGCGTTACCGGGAGCTGATAGTTCTTGCTCGATATCAAGTTCATAAGGGAGAACCCGGACCTGGTGAGGAGATCGCTGGAGAACAGATGTGTGCAGGCGGACCTCGACGGCTTCCTGGAGGCCGATGCCTCTTTCAGGTCCATCGTCGAGGAAGTGAACGGCCTCAAGCATAGAAAGAACCTGGTGGCAAGGGAGATCCCCAATGAGAAGGATGCCAATAAGAAGGCGGAGCTGGTCGCCCGGATGAAGGACCTGAACCTGAGGCTCAAGGACCTGGACGATGAATCGACCAGGCTTGATTCGCTCAGGAACGAGATCAGGCTCTACATACCCAACATGCCCCTGAACGATGTTCCCGTCGGGGAGGACGCATCATCGAACCAGGTCGTGAGCACGTGGGGGGAAAAAAGAACCCCGCCTTTCCATCCAAAAGGGCATGTCGAGATAGGTTCCGCCCTGAAGATGCTCGATATGGAGAGGGGCGCCAAGGTCACGGGATCGGGGTTCTATATATTGAGGGACAAGCTGGCCAGGATGGAGAGGGCCCTCATCAATCTGATGATGGACATACATACGACCCAGGGTTATACCGAGATCTGGGCCCCGGCACTGGCCAATTCCTCATCCATGCTCGGGACCGGGCAGCTGCCGAAGTTCGAGGACGACATGTACCGCATCCCATCTGACGACCTTTACATGATCCCAACAGCGGAGGTCACACTCACGAATATGAACAGAGAGGAGATACTCGACCTCGATGACATGCCGCTGAGGTACCAGGCCTTCAGCCCCTGCTTCAGGAGGGAGGCGGGAAGGCATACGGGGGAGGAGGGCATGATCAGGGTCCATCAGTTCTCCAAGGTAGAGCTCGTGTCGATCGTAGACCCGGAAAACTCCGCCTTGGAGCTTGAAAAACTGACGGATGACGCCTCCGAGGTGCTCAGAAGGCTCGATCTGCCTCACAGAAAGGTCCTGCTATGCACCGGGGACATGACGTTCTCATCCGCGAAGACCTATGACCTGGAAGTGCACTGCCCTTATAACGACCGATGGATGGAGGTGTCCTCATGCTCCCTGTTCACAGATTTCCAGGCGAGGAGATCGGCAATTAAGTTCAGGAGGCAGCCGCATCTGCCCTCGGAGTTCGTCCATACCCTCAACGGTTCGGGGCTGGCCATCGGAAGGACAATGGTAGCCATCATGGAGAACTATCAGACGGAAGAAGGAGGTTTTGCCGTTCCGGAGGCCTTGAGGCCCTATATGGGAGGGGCCGAGAGGATCGAACCTCTCACCGGGAGGACCATCTGACCCTGTGGGACCCCACCTGCTCCTCTTTGTATTCCTCGAATTCCTGCAGGTCCTCATTTTTGCCCTTTCGTGAGGAAGGAGCCTTCCTCTCCCTTACTGGGGGCCCCTTCCTTTTGGATGGAGGGGGCCGCTCCTCAGTGCCCGGACCCGCCACCCTTGGGGGCTTTCCGACCCCGGGCCTCTTCGGGCCGTCTGGCGGACCTTGGGGGGGCTTGTTCCGCGATATGCGCTCCTTGATCGACCCCCTCAACCTGTAAAGCGCACCCTCATCCCATGACCTATCGAAGGATCCCGATATTCTGGTCTTGAAGACGAGCCCGACGAACAATACGATCGTGCACATCAGGACTATGAACGCGGAGAATATATATGGCTCCCAGTAGAAATGCCTCTTCCTGTTGTAGGGGAAATGGTCATTCTCGTTCATCACGCCGTCGCCGTCTATGTCAGGGTCAGAATTGTCACCGGTCCCGTCGCCGTCCGTGTCCCTCCACTCCGTTGGGTCGTAAGGGAAGGTGTCGAGCTCGTTCGGGATGCCGTCGCCGTCCATGTCAGGGTCAGAATTGTCACCGATCCCGTCGCCGTCCGTGTCCCTCCACTCCGTTGGGTCGTAGGGGAAGGCGTCGAGCTCGTTCGGGACGCCGTCGCCGTCTATGTCAGGGTCGGAATTGTCACCGATCCCGTCGCCGTCCGTGTCCTTCCACTCGGTCGGGTCCAACGAGAACGGGACGCCCTTTGGGGTGCCGTCTGGATACAAGGACATGTAAGGGGGCTCCAGTATGTCGGGCACTCCGTCCCCGTCATCGTCATCGTCGTAGAGTGATCCGAAGCCGTCGCCGTCGAGATCTCCATGCACGAGAGGGTTGAACGGCTCGTCGTCGTAGGGGTCCAGAACACCGTCGCCGTCGGAATCCCACATCCTGTTGAAGAATGTAGTGTTCACCGAATACGAAACCAGCCCGGCCCTGTCGACGGCCCGAACTCGGAAGCGGTGCAGGGACATGTTCATGGGGCCCAGATCGAGCGTGAAGACGTAGAGGCCGTCGTATCCCATAGGGGATCCGGTGACCATCTCGAAGCCGTCAACGATCAGCGTCGCCAACTTTATGCCGGAACCGTCCTCTAGTAGGGCCACCACGCTCATCGTGTCCCTGAAGGTCATTCCGCCCCCCGGCGACATGACGCTTATCCTGGGAGGTACGCTGTCTATGAACACCTCTCTGTCCAACCTGGTGGACCTCCCGGCCATGTCCGAGGCCACGACGCTGAACGTGTAAGCTCCCTCGGGGATCCCGGTGAGGTCTATAGGCCGGTCCGGCTCGTACCTCCTGCCCCTGAACAGGACGTGGACCTCGTTGAGGTTGCCATCGGTCGCGACGATATTGGGCGTTATCGATCCCTCAAGCCTCTGCCCTTCCCGGGGTTCAAGGACCGCAATTATCGGGGGTGAATCGTCCAGATATACCGAGATGTATGCGAAACCGGACCTTCCCGAGCGGTCCACGACCTCGGCCACAAGGAGATACCTTCCGTCCGGGCCGATGTCCTCTCCCAGGAGGCCTTTGAAATCCGATGCGAGGACGATACCGTCCTGTTCCGGCCCGGCCAGGAACTGAGAGTGGACCGGACTCTCGTAATCCTGAGGAGGTACAGGTCCATTCCTCGGCCCCCATGGATACAGGTATATCCTGGCGTAACCCAATCCCCCGCCGTCGAACGCCTTTACAACGAACTGCTGACCTGCGCCTATGAACTGGTCCGCGACCGGCTGGATCAGGGTCACCTCCGGATCGGAGTTGTCGAAATAGAGGATGAGATCGTACGATCTGGTCTTGCCCGAGAGGTCCCTCGCGAATACCCTGACGTTGTGTATGCCCTGGGAATACAAACGTGTGTCCAGTTCGTCCTCGACCCTGATGGATGGACCCCCGTCAATGGAGTAGAACACGCCGTCCAGGAAGGGATCGCTGGCAGTGAACCTGAACGATGCCACGCCCGAGATGGCGCTCCTGTTGAAGGGCTCCAGCAGCTGGAATTCCGGGGGATACTTATCGATCCCCACGGGGAACTCGCCAGTGGAACCCTGTCTCCCTGATGTGTCGGTCGCAACGACCTCAAGGGTATGGTACGCTTCCTGCAGCGAGAACAGGTCTACGGGGGCCTCGTAGTTATCTCCCCCTGCCGAGCGCATGATGCCCTGCTTCACCATGACGCCAGAGGGATCCTTAAGATAATACCTGACGGCCTGTATCTCACCGTCGTCCACGACCAGGGCCTTTATGGTATCGTATCCCGACAGGAACGGGACGGAGGAGGGGTTGATCATCTCCACGAGAGGGGCCTCCCTGTCGTTGACCACCCTCACGTGGTAACGTATCCTGTTGGGATTCCCGGCACCGTCCCTGACATCGATCTCCAGGGACCTGAATCCGGCAGGGTTCGATCCCGTCGAAGGCGTCAAATTGCCCGATGAGTATATGCCGTCACCTGCGAAGGCATCGTTCCCGGTACCGTCGTCTTTCAAACTTATGATATTCAGGATGCCGAGGTCTGTCCCTTCGGCGGAGGCGGTCATGACACCTGAAAGTGGATCTCTCGCCTCAAGGGTCAAATGGAAGATCTCCCCGTCGGCCACCGAGTAAGCTCCCACCGGGTAATACAGGGTGACGTTGAAAACGATCGGCGGGGTGTTGTCTACGATCATGGTGGCCTCACCAAAACCCACGTTCCCGGCCCAGTCTATCACCTGGAGGAAGACCGTTGAGGGGCCTTCTTTGATGTAGGGAACGGATAGGGGCATGCTCGCATACAATCCGTCGCCGGCCAGATCGTCCCCGTGCAGACCGTCATCGAATAGCTCGACCTCCATTGTGGTGCCGAAGGGAAGCGTTGCGATCAGCTTGTCGATGCGGGAGGGGTTCTCGGTATTGAAGATCGATGATGCGAGGTTCCTGAAAATGACCGCCAGCTGGGTTTCGGATGGGGCGTAGGAGTATGTACCCCCGGCGGACGTTGTCGCTATCCTCCAGAGGTTGTATTCAGTGGTACCGGATTCGTCCCCTCCCGGGTAGTATGCCGTCGAATCCTGGGCGAAGTTCGAAGGCGCGGCGGTCCTCTCAGGTTTGTTGGGGGGATCGTGGTGTTCCAGGCCCAAACCGATGGTGTAAACTGGGATGGGAGAATAGAGAAGTCCTTTTCGGGTCCTGTAGTTCACGTCCAGATCGTTGTATATCCAATAATTGCCCGCAGGATACAGGGCTCCGCCGTTGTAGTGGTATTTTCCCAGATGTCGTGCATAGGTCTTGTTGGTCCCCCATTCATGCCAGGGACAGTAGTGGCCGGACCCCTCCTCGAACAACGTGTCCGAATTGTAATCGTCCGCTCCGTCGGTGAAGGCCACCACAACAGGGTAGGACCGCCCGTCGTTCAGGGTGTAGCTTATCGCCTCTCCGATCGTGTCCCATATAGGCGTGGGGGAGTTCGCAATGAGGCCTCTGACCAGCTTTCTGGCCTCCTCCTTGCCCGTATCGTTCATCAGTGTGAAGTTGAGTATGCGCACCGGCTCCCCCGGAGGAAAACCCATCGTCCCTGAGGAGAACCTGTATATGGAGAGATAGTCGAAGTCTCGCGTCTGATTCACGAAAGCCTGAGCGGCCACCTTGAGGGCAGACATCTTCTCGCCTCTCATGGATCCGGAATTATCAAGGACCAGCGTCACGTAGATCGGGGCCGTATTATCCGATGCTTGGGCGAAGACCTGTACCTTATCCCCTGTCTTCGAAGCCGTGTTGCCATCGGGATACGATACCCAGGAATCCTCGATAAGTGGTGGATTCGGGTCAACGGCAACGAGCATGGTCCTATTGACCAGGTTCCCGGCCCTGTCCCTGACCATGAGCTGGACCCTGTGATAGGCCCATGCCGCATCGACAGCGATCTCGGACGTCGAGAATAGCCCATCGCCGTGGGAGCCATCCCCGTGCTCGCCATCATCGTAAAGCCTCTCGAAGACCGACCCTCCGATCGAGTTCGCGACCGCGTAAGTGTCCATGAGCCCGCTGCCGACATCGGAGATCTCGGCCCGTATCCTTATCCTGTCGCCTACGTTGGCAGCGGATCTCCCCTTGGGGAAGACTATATCGAACGAGGACAGGGTGGGCGGGGTGTTGTCTATGGTTACCTGTGTGACACTCTCGATCTCCTCGCCCCCGAATCCGTAGAAGTATGCCTTGAGAAGGTGCACCCCATCATTTGAAAGCGCGGTATTCAGCGATATGGTGACGACCCCTCCCGAAAAGGGACCGGTCCTTGACGCTATCAGCGAGCTGCCGAGGTAAAGCTTCAGCGAGGTGCAGAAGCTGGAGACCGCAAGCCTAACGTCGATCTCCCCGGATACTGCTGATCCGTCCACCGGGAGATCTATCCTTCCGGTGAGGGGGTAGTTATCCACGTTCACCCAGGTGAGGTTGTATTCATCGCCGCCTATGAGGTCCCTCGCCCTGAACCTTAGCGCCAGCGGACCCTCCGGGGAGGATACGGTGCTCCAATCGGATATGTATATATCGCCGAAAGTGCCTGGTCCATAATAGGACATCTCCCTGTAGGATGACCCGCTGTCCGAGGAAAAGGAGACATCCCTTAAGGGGGCAGGACCCGATACTTCGGCTATCAGCCTGTATGTCCCGGAGACGTTCTCGCCTGGATCCTCCGGACGCAGCACGGAGATGAATGGGTAAGTTGTGACCCTGATATATTGTATAGTGGTGCGGGCCCTGTTGTTGACCTTATCGTAGACGTCAACGTGCAGGATGCCGTCGCTGGACCGCGAGGAAGAGCTGACCCCGTAGGAGCCATTGAACGACCCGGGTGTGTGATCGGTGGGGGGCGAGGAATACAGATCGTTCTCGATGGAGAATTCGACCTTCTGAAGGCCCGATCCTCCCGACGGGTCGCTGGAGTTTCCGGTGATGTGGAAGTATTGCAAAGATGACATGAGCGTCCTGAAATAGACCTTCTCCCCCCTCGCATCCCCGTGGATGTATTCCGAAGAGGAGGAGATGTCGAGGTCCGTTACGACGGGTTTCACGTTGTCCTCTATCATATGTATATCCCAGGTCGTGGTGTGGCCTACCTTGTCCTTCAAGGTGAAGGTCACAGGGTTGTCCGCGTAGTTGCCGGATGTGATGGTGTATGCGACGGTCTGGTCCGTGGAGTCGGTCCCGTCCACAGGTCCGTTCGGCCTCTGATTGAAGGCGGGCTCGCCCCTCAGCTCGTCCGGGAAATCCTCGTTGTAGCCGCGAAAACGAACGCGTATCGTTTGCCCTGAACCCTCTCCAGAGGCGCTGTTGAAGAATATGGAATCTCTGCCCTGAAGGTCGGTATCATTGTCCAGAAAATGGATGGAATCAGATGTGACTGTGAGAATCGCCCCTTCAAGGTCGGGAGGCAGCGTATCGGCCTGCACGGTCCTTGAGATCGCATCCTGGGGCAGGCACCCCCTCGTCTCGTTATCATCGCCCCTGACGTTCATTCCCCAATTCTTCAGGGTCAGGTTGAACCTGTCCCTGTTCCCGATGTTCTCCGACGCGCTGATAACGATGAAGCCTACGATCCCCGCACTTGATGACGAGGGCAGCGTGTACGCGTTCGCACCGCTGTGGTGGAAGATTATGGAGGCCCTGTAAAGGCCCCCCCCGATATCCGTTACGTTAGAGGAGAGCTGGGTGAGCTTCGTATCGTTCAGAGGATCCCAGACATCGTTGGAGCCAGGACCGTCGTCCGCATACACGCTGATGCCTTCGCCGGAGAGAAGGTCCACATCGGGATCGAATCCGGATATGTTCCCCAAGACCATATCCAGACCCTCGAGCGTAAGCGAGGTCCCTGTGGGTGAAATGATCGAGAACCCGATGAGGGCTCTCGAGGAGATCTCCACTCCATGCTCACCGATCGGGATCAGGCTGCCCTCGCCGATCGGAAGGGCGTACGACCTGTAGCAGGTGATGGTGTCTGTTGTCCTGGCGCTGGAGGGCGAGGTCGATCCGTCCGAGTACAGAACCCCGGCAGACTCGATCCTGACCTGGAACGCATCGGTCGGACCAATGGTGGCGGAGGTCCGAACGACCACTATCCATGTGAACGATCCCGTCTGAGAGGTAGGTACGCTCTCCGAGGAGAGGTTGAGCATGTAAGTGCTTCCGACCCTTCCAATGGAGGAGAGGTGCATCGGAGTATCTCCCCGGTCGAGATCATCATCGACATCGCCGTCGTCGCGGTAAATGGCGACTCCGGATATCGAGGCGTTGGCGGACGGTGGGGCCAGGTCCGAAAGGACGAAGCCCCCCTGGTTCACCAGGGTCACGTTCACCCTATCTATCGTGTCCAGGCCTGTCGATGACACGGCCCCGATCCCGAAAACGGGCATTGCGGTGGAGTTCTCGTGTATCCTCTGGCCGCTTATCGTGAGCGAGGATACCGCTCCCGTCGTCACAGCCCCTTCGGCACCGGTGAACAGGATCGATACGGACATCAATAATGCAAGGACCAATACCGAAGCGGTCCTGGGTATTGATAACGGCTTCGCGCGTTCAGGGTCTCCCATTTAGTATCACCTGGGCCGGGGCCTATCCAAAGGTCCCAAGGCTCCTGAAGAGCACCCATAACAAGTTTAATACTTTCGCTGAATTGTGTAAAAGAGGCATGATAGCGCGGCAGCGGCCGCGTCTATGCATCGAACGGGATCGGTTCAGTTCTGGGCTTCCTTCTCGGGCGGCTCTGAAATTTCGGGTTCATTTTTCGCCTCGGTTTCGGAAGCCTCGTCACCTGACCCCTCATCATGGTCGTGGTCGTGATCATGATCGTGGTCATGATCATGCTCGGCATCGTCCTTCTTGACATATTCCTCTATGAACCTGATCTTCTTGAATCCGAGGTATTTCCTCATGTCCGAGACCAGCCTGAACTTGGTCATCATCCAGGAAGAATCGAGCTTCACCATGTCCGGAAGCACGATATCCACCTGCTCCTCGCCTTCGAGGGCGACAAGGAATTCGTCAGACCTTCCGAAATCGGATTCTATTATACCCATTATCCTCTCTTCAACATCGTCTATGGAGGAGTTTACAGTATACTTGTAGACCAGGGTCTTCCCCGCCCAGCGGTTGTTGAAGTCCACGCGGACCCTTCCCGCGAATATCCTGGATATGGTCCCGACCCTGTTGTTGAGCTGTATCTCCATCCCCTCGGTAGGATATCTGTCACCCTTTCTGAACTCGGGCAGGGAAAGTACCTTCTGCATCGGCAGGACCTCCACAAGCTTGGGGTCCCTCTCGCCGTAGGCGTCCTTCTGGTCTATCTCGACCTCCCTCTCCTTACCTATCTCCGCCTGCAGAAGGTCCTGGTCGAGGCCTTTTATGACCTGGGCCGCGCCAACGATGACCGTTATCGGGGCGTATCTCGCCCTCTCGTTGTATAGGTCATGCTCCTTTGCGACCTCCTCGTGGGTCGTATCGACCAGCTGGCCTGTCTCCTTCACGAAAGCATCGTATTCCATCCTGACGAAATCGCCTTCCTTCATCGAAAGCACCTGCCTGAACATTGGGTTCCGGATGGCGGCGGATGAAAGAAGTTGCATTTAAAGCTTTTTAAGGTTTCAAGAGGAAGGGCCAAGCTGGCCGATCCTCAAATGTATCGACCCGAGGGTCGAGTTCTCCCATTCTGGATCGAAAACGACATCCAATTCCGCCCTGTTCGATCCCCCGGTATAGTAAATGTCCAGAATGAAATTCCATTCAAGTATGTCCCCGGTCACGTTTCCCCTTGCAAGGACGATCATAGGGAGCTGGCCGTCCGGACCGGGGGATAACTCCACCAGGGCGTTCTGGGAAGGTCCCTCCCAGATCCCGTTGCCTGGGATAGGTTTCAAATATACCCTGAAATCGGGATCGACCCGATCGTATCGTATTGAGATATTGACCTTCTCTACAGAGGCGTTCAGGACAACTACCTTGCCCTTCACCGCCGATCCAACGTCCAAGGGTAGGTAGGTCCTGTCAAAGTATAGTCCTTCGACCAGAGGTACGATGGTGGTGGAAATACTTTCGGAGAGGCCGTCTTCCGTCGTGAAGCGGAGATCTACGGCCACATCCCTGTTCGTATCAGGGGGCGGCTCTCCTATGGCGACAATTCGCCAATCGGCCGTCCTTCCCTTCATCACCGGACGTCCAATGGGATCCAGAAGGTATAGCGTTATGTTGTCCAAAACGTAGGCGGCATGAGGCCTCTCCCCGCTATCCAATACCTTTTCCAAAGTAGCAGGATCCTTGAATATCAATGATGGAACAAGGCGCGATCCGTCGTAAAGGACCTCAAGGTCCACATCCTCGTCCATGGAACCTGTGTTCAGGACCGTGATGGTATAGACCGTCGGGACGGTCCCGTTCACCATTATGTCACCGTGATGCTCGATAATTGAAATGCTACCCTTTCGATATTCCATGATCTCCAAGGGTACAGGGTGGAAGGTGAGGACCATCATTAGAACGGCCAGGCCGAAGACGATGTACTGCCGCTTCTTCGGGAGAGATACGTCATCCAGAGGAGGCGGGTGCCTGGCCCCCATAAAGAGGATGAGCAGGGCGAAGAACAGGTAGGGGGTGAACCCTGTCACGAAACCTAGAACGATCATCGTCGCGACCGTCACGTAGGAGATGTAAACCGCATACTTCCCGAATATTCCCCTAACGATATGTCCGCCGTCCAGCTGTCCGACGGGGAACAGGTTCAAGGCCGTAACGAAGAATCCGATCCACCCGGCAAGGGCCGTCGGGAATATGGAATCCGCGGAATCCACACCGAGGACCATTGCTAATGTATTGAACAGCAATGGGGGGTTGATGGTTATGTAGGTGCTGCCCTCCAACATGTCCGTGAACGGCGCGGGGAAAAGATCGGTGAGGAACAGCCCTATTATCGTCACGGGGATCGCAACCACGAAGCCCGCTATCGGGCCAGCCACGCCTATGTCCACTAGAGCCCTGCGGTTGGATATGTTCTCCTTCATCGATATCAAAGCACCGAAGGTTCCAAAAGGCGAGAAAAGGGGAGGGACGGGTATGAAATAGGGAAGGCTGGCATCGACGCGGTATGCCCGCGAAGTGAAATAATGACCCATCTCGTGCGACCCAAGTATCAGAAGAAGGGGGAAGGCGAAGGTCAAAGCCCCAAAACCCAGTGTGACCGGGTCGAGGAGCACGGTGAAGTATTCCAGGCCGCTCAGCTCCCCATACCTGTTCGCCCAGAGCAAGGCCCCGGCCCATACGGTCGTGAATACGGTAGCGGCCAACATTATCAGGTTAACCGTGTATTTGGATGGCTTTCGGGCCTGGCGTGGGAGTATGGCTATGATCCACTGGCCTTCGACCTGCATAAGCTTTGGATAGAGGTTCTTCTCCTTCAGGTCCAATCTGAGCTTCTCGAACATCTCCGGGTTCTCATCGGGCTCGAGCAGTATCGAGGCATAGGCGCCGTGAGCATCCATCCTGATGCCTTTCAATAGATAGTAACGGCCAACCATCCTCCTCAGGATGGATAGCAGCTCGTTCTCCTGCTCGGGGGTCCTGGGGGCCTGCTTGGGTACCTGGGACCTGAAAAGCAATGAAAGGGGTGTCCTGAACGTGGGTTGATCGAAATACCCCGAGAGATCACCTTCCATTCCGTTCTTCATCTCCCGGACACCTCACAGCGATCTCTTGATGTTCTCCACCAGCTTCCTCACCTCCAGATACGTGTCCGATAGAGATTTCCTGCTGGTGTACGTCCATATAGGGAACGGGTGCTTGTTCATTATCTCCTGTATGATCCTCTCGTGGACCGACGGGGCCCTGTATATCGCATGCCACGCCCCGAATCCGGAATGGTTCCGCTCCAGGAACCTTATGCACCTGTCGGATGCGAGGTCTATCACCGCTTTGAAGTCCTCCTGGCTCCAGGTGAGCCCGCGCCTCTTGACCATGAAGCTCGACAGGCCGGAGCTCTCGTACATGGGCATCTCAGCGAAGTACGCCTCCGGGATCAGGCCAACTAAGGGGGATAAGGCGAAGAGCTCGACCCTGTCGTTGAGGGCGAGGCTCTTTAGGGCCGTGTATAGATTTCGATAGCTCAAAGCATCGGTCGAGCCCCTTGTCCACGGCTTTCTCTCTGTATCCGGATAGATAAGGGCGACCTTCCCCTCCTCAGGCGAATAATCGGAATGGATGCGTTCCATGAAATCGTTCATCTCCCCATCGGTTCTGGCGGTCTCGAGGACCTCGGCAGGCGTCAGCATGGCCAGCCTCGGGTCGATGGCCGGGTTCTTCTCCCTCAGGGCATCTATGAACATCTTTTTCCTGACGTCTTCGGTCTTGCGGCTCATCTCGTCGAAGCGGTCCTCCCAGGGATTCATGGGCGGTGAGTTCTCTAGGGCTACAATAACTTTAGGGTTGAAGAATTAGGGAACGATCTCTCCTTTCCCCTACATGATAAGAGGTCCAATGGATTTTTATAGGACCCCGGAGGTTTTAAAATCAATGGAGCGACCCGATAGGACCGTTCTTGAGTTCGGTTCAATGGACATGGGCCTAGATGAGTTGAAGATCTTCAGGGAAAGCGCTCTTAAGGCCTCCGGTTTGGACAGCACCCCCATGGAGCTCGTGGTCAACTCGGGTCTATCCGGTGTGGAACACTACGATGGCCTTGAAGAGCTGCTCGAGAGGTACAGGGTCCACATGTTCAAACCTTCATACTTCCATTACAGCATCACTTGGCCCTCCGTAGCTAGATGCTCGCTATACCTGGAGCCGGATCGACCCGCCAGGATAGTGATGGAAGGAGGATCGGATGTGCTCGAGAGGATGAAGAGGACCTTCACCTCGAAGTTGGGGACAGGGGGTAAACGTTACAGACTGCACGGCCCTGTGGGTCTCTTTCTCATCTGGCTTGTCGTCATCCTCATCGCTTCGACCTTCATATTGGCGTTCATTATCGGTTCCGGGAGCGCGGATCCGGTCATAATAATACCCGTGATAGTCAGTTCAAGCGTCCTGGGGATGTACCTGTCGATGTTCAAGCTAAAGGACCTTAATCCAGCCAACACGGTCTCTCTGGGGCCCAGGGGCGGATGGATCGGTAACGTCATCCTGAACATGCTGACCGTGGCCTTGGGGATAATCAGCGCGATAATCGCCGCATTCATACTCCGATCGGCCCTGGGATGATGGGTCATTCGATGAACATGCTCGAGTATAATCCTCTCACATCCTCTTCCGAGAGAGATACGCAGAGGTTGTCCCTGAAAGGCGCCACTTCCGGACCCATCACCCTTTCCATGCCCCCGTCAACAGATCCATGACGGAGCCTGGGATCAATTCCAAAGCTCCTTATCATCGACCTTATCTCATCGGGGAGCGAGCCCATGCTGCAGCCGAAAGCATGCGATAGGGATCTTATGACCTCCGGATCCCTTTCGGCCATAAGCTCACAGGCACCGGGAAGTGACAGCGCACATGCGAAACCGTGAGGGAGTCCCGTATCGTATGTCACCGGATACGAGAGCGCATGGCATATCGTCGTTCCAGTGTTCGAGAACGCCATACCCGCGAAAACCGATGCAAGGGACAGTCCCTCTCTGTATATGCGAACACTGCCGTCCATGAAAGCGCCCTTGAGGTTCTCCCTGACGAGGCTTACCGCTTCCAGGCTGAACCTTTTCGTCACCGGGGTAGATCTTCTCGCCCAGTAGCTCTCGAACGCGTGTGAGAGGATATCGAAACCGGTGGCGGCCGTTTGATCTGGCGGCAAGGATACTGTCAGTGAGGGATCGATAATTGCCCTTGTTGGATATAGAGAAGGGTCCCTCAGGCCTAGCTTGGTCCGATCCTCCCTCGTTGTTATCACCGAGAAGGGCGTTATCTCGGAGGATGTGCCGGGTGTCGTTGGGATCGTGTAAAGTGGCAGGCCCATCCCCTCGATCGGCCTTGTGCCTCGCAGATGGTCCAGAACGCTTCCTCCGCTGTGTGCCACCAGGGCCATGGCCTTTGCGGCGTCCATCACAGACCCCCCTCCAACGGCTATGACCTGGTCGGGGTGATATCGTGCCATCTCATCGGCCCCTCTGTCCACGGTGTCCGTTAACGGGTTGGGTTCCACGCCCTTGAAGACCTCGATATCGCCCCCTATATCGGAACTCAATCTCTCGAGCAGCGCCTCCTGCCTGGGCGAGGGGGATCCCATGACCACGAAGCTCCTTCCAATGGGAATGAGCCCTCCGATCTCCTGGAAGCTACCCCAGCCGAAAACGATCCGCGTTCTGATATCCATGATAGGGAACATCATATCACCGCGGGGTGATGGACTTATCCCGATATTATCCTGATCCCGAAACCGGCTTGGCAGTGTTATATAGGTGAAAACGTATGACAATGCCGAACGAAAATGAACACCAGGCAGGTCCTTTTCATAGGCTCCATATCGATTCTGGCCGGTGCGATAGCCGGGCTCATCACCTCCAACTGGGCCGCATGGATAGGTACAACTTTCATAGCCTTCGCCCTGCTCTATGCCTCGGCACCGTGGTTCATAAGGCGTTTCTCACGCGACAGGAGGAGGATCGATGCCGAGGCCAGAGAGGTCGCGAAGGAAGCTGCCGATAGGAGAACCGCCTTCGGGTTCAATCCCGAGATGGATGACGAGCCTCTTAACGCATCAAGTCGGGAGGATGCGATGGTCCGAACGTTCATGAGCGAGTTCTCGATCGATGAGACCAAAGCGCGATCCCTTATCGATGCAGGATACAAGAGGATTGGGGACTTCAATGAGGCGATCCCGGATGATCTCATGCTCGTCAACGGTATCAACCCCACGATCGCCAAGAGGATCGTTTCAAGGATCCATGATCGCAGGATGGGAAAAGTGTAAATAATCTGGCGAAAGTTTAATTGCATTATCAAATTACACCTATCCCGGAGCGATAGTCCATGTACCCCAATCGCATCATGATCGTAACAGGAATGTTGATCCTCCTCACATTCTCCGCAATGAACTCGGTCTCAAGGCCGTCCTTATCCCCTGATGAGACCCCGTTCGGATTTACGGATGAGTACTGGTACTCATTGAAGGACAACTCACTGGGAACGCAGATCGATACGGGGGTCCTCCGGGCCTTCGAAGGTTCCCAGAGGGGAGATAGGCTGGAATTCGTTATACAGTTCACCCCCCCGCTCGATGAGCGAGATGTCGAGGCTCTAGAGGAAGCGGGGTTCGAGCTGATGTACAGGATGAGGGTGCTCCCCGCCGTTTTCGCAAGAGGGGATCTGCACTCCGTTGAGAGGCTGTCGAGGTATCCCGGACTTTTCTGGATAGAGCATAACGACGCTCTTGAACAAAATATGGAGATGACCACTACGATCATCAATGCGACAAAGACCTGGAATTCGATCATCGTCGATGATCGCTCCAGGGAATACCCGGACATACAAGGAGCGGGAGTGACCGTCGTGGTCCTGGATTCCGGTATAGATGCAGGACATCCTGACCTGGATTACGGAGAGGTCGTGATAAAGAACTACAAATCCGACACGGACTTCGGCTGGATCGAGATGGAGAACACCGACACATCATCCGGACACGGGACACACTGCGCCGGGACCGTGGCCGGCAACGGAGACGCTTCAGGGGGGGCCAGGAGAGGGGTCGCTCCCAAGGCCAAGATGATAGGCCTCTCCACCGGCGAGGCAGTGGCGATCCTCAACGCTTTGGGGGCCATGGAATGGGTCTACGAGCATTCGATGCCCGGTCACACCTACGAGTGGGAGGATCCGATAAGGGTCGTGAGCAACTCCTGGGGTCCGGGACCCAACGATTATAACCCGCAGGATGCCATATCGATAATATCTCAGAAGATCACCTTCGAGAACAACGTCATCGTAGTATTCGCCGGATCGAACTCGGGAGGGGACGGGTCCGACATACAGACCAATCCATACGGTAACGTGCCCTCGAATCTTTGTGTGGCTGCGTTCGCCAGGGACGGGACCGGCGTGGCCAGCTTCTCCTCGAGAGGGCAAGACGGGATCCTCACGACATATCCCGACATCGGTGCTCCGGGAGTGACCATTTGGTCGGCCGCCGCTCGAAGGACGTTGATATCGGCCATGACAAAACAGGGCAAGAGCCTCTCCGAGATCGATCCTTACTACTTCGCAATATCTGGGACATCTATGGCGACACCCCACGTGGCCGGGGTGGTGGCCTTGATGCTCTCCGCCTACCCGGACCTGCGTATGTCCGATGTATATGAGGAGGCCGAACCCGAGAAGATAACCGGATGGAATGACGGGCAGGGATGGTACAACGACACAAGGAACAGAGTTCACGAGGTCGAACTTATCCTGGAAGCGACAGCCCGATATACGCCGCCTTCCGATGCGGAGACCCCTCTCGCTGGCAACTACATTCCTCAGAACTACTCAATAGGATGGAACGGAGAACCGTTCGATCTGAGCCAGGGTTTCGGGCTCGTTCAGGTGGACAGGGTATTGGGCCTGACCTTGACGTTAAAAGAGCTCAGGACGAAAGATTTCAACGGCGATGGGGTCCCGGATTATCCCCATGCTACCGTCTTCGATGCGATAGAGAGGTACGAGAGGACAATGAAGACACAGGTAAAGCCGATAGACACGAACCAGCTCTACACGTCGTGGAACGGGGAATGGAGCAGGTTCTCCAACCAGTCCGGCAGCGTGATCCCGTTGAACCACGACACATCCAGGCTCGTGTACATACCCGAAGGGACAAGGGAGATCGAGCTGAGGCTCACATACACTTCCATAAGCTCTGATAAACGCAGTTTCGCATCGCTTTATGCGACGATCGACAAGAACAACGACGGCAATCCCGACTGGACACAGTCCGGGCCCATGAACACCGAATCCCGAAGGGATATCATAACTGTATCTGAATCCGATTGGGGGGCCGTATGGTCCATAAACGTCGAGGGTCGGGGGATCGACTGGGACTTCGGGACCAGGCTCAGGGATACCCAGTTCAAGGAAGTGCGTTCGGAGTTCACGATATCTCTTAACGCAACGCTCGGGGACGGGGCGCACAATATATCGATCATGAGCGATTACGCCCAGGTGGCACGCTGGAAGCCTTTGGTGACCGGATCCACCACATCCTCGATCCTCTATGAGAGGTATATCTACGATCTCGGAGAGGTTACAGATATGGAGGAGGAGGAGCCGCCTACCAAAGGAGGGGTACCCCTCTCACTTCTACTGATCATCCTCGCTTTGATCGCTGCCGCTGTTATAGGGGCGTATCTATATAACAGGAAGAGGAAACCCCTTAATCAGAAGGAGGGCACGTCCCAAAACGAACAGGCTTCTTGATCGACAAGCGGATTTTATTGACAACGAATTGGTCATTAGATAAACCTTAAATGCGAATTGGTCATTAGGGGCCCACTCGAACTTTCTCGGGCCAGTAGCTTAGCACGGTGGAGCATCCGGCTGATAACCGGAAGGTCCCCGGTTCGAATCCGGGTTGGCCCACTCGATCCTCATTGACGTACATTTGTAGAGTGGGACAACCCGGAAATGGAAAATCGCGACTTGGATCCGGTATGAAAATCAACGAACATGTAGCGAATTTATTTTCATATCCATTTCCAACGGAGGGGTAAGATCGACGCCCTTTTGGGCTTTGATTTCGAAATCCCGCATCATACACCATTGATGTAAGGGAGATGGGAAAAACCCTATTTTCATTCTTATTGTGTGCCTCTAACTCATGAGAGGGCTAATAAATATAAAATGGATAGTGACCCATATATCCCATTAACAAAACCTATTCAAATACAAAAACATATTAAATAAATGGGGGGTCACATCTAGGATGGACCCCCCCACATGGTCCAAGGCTTATAATTCTTTTATATCTTCAATTATACTCGACCCATTTCACTCCGGAATCGGAGATCTTATACCTTCCGCTCTTCCTTCCATGGGTCAGGAGGCCCTTGTCATCTGAGAGCTTTCTCAGATAATAGCTAACGTTGTTCGGGGCTTCTACATTGAACTTTTTAAGGACATCCTCGATATCCACGCTCCTGAACTCCCTCTTTCTCTCGTTCTTATTGATATGATACCCTGCCAGAACGACCTTGAAGGCATCGTTCTTCGGATCCTTCACCTTCATGAGATAGCCCAGATCCTTTCCCTTTAGATCCACCTTAGCCTTCTTCGTGGGTTTCTCCGCCTTCACTGCAGGCTCCTT
>JARVGK010000013.1:39026-40883 GCA_029762535.1 Thermoplasmatota archaeon | reverse complement strand
CACCTTTTTAACGGCCTTGGAGGGCTTCCTGCCACGCTTCTTAGGCTCCGCCTTGACCACAGGTTCCTTCACCTTTTTAACGGCCTTGGAGGGCTTCCTGCCACGCTTCTTAGGCTCCGCCTTGACCACAGGTTCCTTCACCTTTTCAACGGCCTTGGAGGGCTTCCTGCCACGCTTCTTAGGCTCCGCCTTGACCGGTTCGATTGTCGGAATCGTCTTCTTTTCAACCGAGACCGCAGCTAAGGGCTTTTCGGCCTTCTTCACCGGCTCCTTCCATATCATAGACCTCGCATCGGTGTACGTTTGAATTACAAAACCCTTGTCTCCCTCGACCTCGATCTCTACATCTCCCTGCTTTACCCTTATCTTGTAATTGCCCTGAACCATTTATTTTCACCTTCAAGGGTTAATGTCCCTTTTTATATTTAAATTGATAACATAAATAATCATTTGGATTCTAATTATTTGGGATCAAGATTTCTTTGTGTATGATTTCGAATTTGCCAGCCTATATATTTTTTCTATTAGGTATTTCGATATTTTCAAAGGAGGTTTGATGGATATCGCGCCTTCCGGACATAGTTCATGACAGCAGAAGCATCTGATGCATCTGGACATGTCGATCCTGGCTCGATCATTCCCGATTTCTATTGCGGATCCAGCGCAATTGTTCCTGCATATTCCGCATGCGATACATTTCTCTGCGTCAATTACCGGTTTGGGGCTTGAAAGGCTCCTCACCATTCTTTTGAATAATTCCGGCGGATCCCCAATTATTGCGGAAGTCCCTGGCATCACAAAGGGGGGATCGAGCCTGAAGCCTGGTTCATCCCCCGACACCTCGATATTGTCGAATTTAAAGCCCCCGTCGAATGATCTCAAAGCTGAGAATATCGGGACCGAACCGTATTCGATCCCACAAACCCTGCACAGATGAGCGTCTACCTCAATATTGTCGGTTCCGCTCGCGATCAATCCAATTCGTCTCGGATCCCCCTGGGCGGGTCCCTCGCCCTCCATTCCGACTATGGCATCCACAATGAACAGGTCGGGACGGATCCTATCCGTAATATCGAGGAGAATTCCTGCAAAATTTATTGGATGGGGGAATCTTGTATGGAAATGTATCTTCTCCTCTCCAGGAATGATGCCGTACATTATCTTTGAAGCACATGTGATGCCCATGAGCATATGGGTTTTGAACTTTGGCAGAGCGATCATCATATCCTTTCCCAATACGAAATTACACACTGGGATCCTTTTGAGTATCCTGCCTCTCTCATTCTCAAGGACGCTTCTGCCTACATCGTAGTTCAATTTAGCACCGGTTGACGCGGCCACCTCCTCGAGTCCAGAAGATCTGTATGCATCCTTTAACCTGGAAACGGTGAACTCGCCTCCCGGTGAGTCCGCGATTATACATTCTGCGCCCCGTTCCTTGAGAGATGATACGATACCTGCAACGAATTCCGGATGTGTGGTGACCGCCTTTGAGGGATCCTTTCCGCTGAGTAGATTCACTTTGAGAATTACATTCCTTCCCGAAAGATCATCATCTATCGAATGATATTTCAGATGTCCATCTACGATCTTTGAGATCCTGTCGCGATCATATTCGTTACAATTCGATTGGTAGATGGACATTTAGGAGATCTCCGATACTCTAAGTTGATGACTCGATATATGATTTCCTGTAAGGTGTGGACAGGATCGCCTGCAACAAAAATATCAATCTGAATATATCCATTCGAGCCCGCAGGCTCGAAGGGTTTATAGGGTTCATGCCATCCACCAGGCTATCTTCCCCGAAGATAGCCTCCGGCAGAACGATCCTCCTGTGTCCTTCGGACCCAGTCG
>JARVGK010000013.1:0-38948 GCA_029762535.1 Thermoplasmatota archaeon | reverse complement strand
TCCGGGCGGGCCCACTCGTAACATTTATTCCTTACTAAGAAGAGTGAGCCCGCACGTTTCAAGCATATTCTCATTGTTGGTATGGAAAATTGGGTCAGCAATTTTTCAAGGATCCGGGCGGGCCCACTCGATTATCATTCGTGTGTATTTATTGAGTGGGATCCGCCCGAGTATTTGATTAGAGTACGTTGACTTTGAAAATCCGAAGGATTTTTAATCGGTCCGGGCGGGCCCACTCGTAACATTTATTCCTTACTAAGAAGAGTGAGCCCGCACGTTTCAAGCATATTCTCATTGTTGGTATGGAAAATTGCCTTAGCAATTTTTCAAGGATCCGGGCGGGCCCACTCGATCATCATTAATGTGAATTTATAGAGTGGGATCCGCCCGAGTATTTAATTAGAGTACATAGACTTTGAAAATCCGAAGGATTTTTAATCGGTCCGGGCGGGCCTACTCGATCAATATCGATCTCGTTCCTTCAGCAAATGGGATATAGATAATAATTCATCCGATAACCGAAACATATGGCAACTCCCCGTGACTGGCTGCAACTCTTTAGAAGCCACACCAGCCCACTCGAGATGTCCATTTGCGTATCGGGATCCGCACTCGCGTGCGGCGGGATACTAAATATGAATGTATTACTCTTTCTCATTTTCGGATGGCTGTATCACAACGCGGGTTACGGCCACAATTCCGTTGAGGATTACATTCAAGGATTCGACAGGGATGACCCCCATAAATCCCATCACCCCCTTCAAATAGGATCCATCCATCCGAAAACAGCAAGGTGGGTCACTCTATCTCTGATCATTCTATCCTTCGTGTATGGAGCGTTCATCTCGAATTTCGATCCGCTAGCTTTATGCATCCTCCTCACCCTTACCGCGATGGGTTTCGTCTACAACATATTCGGAAAGCGAATGGGGGCGAAATTCCTGCCGATCGCCATTGCACACTCACTGCTATTTCCTTTCTCCTATTTGGGATCCGGAGGTGCATTCGACCCTGCCCTCCTCCTCTTTACCGTTGTCTCCTTGACATTCTATCTTGTCATGCAGATAATCTACCAGATAATGATAGAAGGGGACCTGAAGGATATCTGTATGTCCGAAGCTTCGCTACTTGGCAGGCTTGGAGTTCATGTCAAAGGTTCCAAATTCAAAGCCTCCATACCTGCGAGGGCCATGTCCGCCCTTATCAAACTGATATCGATAGCGGCGCTGATCTCCGCCCTAATATTCCAGAATGCCCGATGGTGGGATTTCATTCCAATTTTGATATTCGCGGGGCTAATGCTTTTGATCGATCTCAATTTGATGAAGGACAGGGAATATGACCATGGAAAATGCCTTCGAACCATGGCGCTGATGGAGGTCGCATCCACTTTCGCGCTCATAGCCGCAATTGCCCCATCGATCGGAGGGATCCTCCCTGCCTTTGCTATCATGGTCCTTATGATGCTCTACTTCGCTGCGATGAACCGCCTGCTCTGGAAGACCACGCTTACACCAAAGGTATGAACGGGAGTCTCAATACTCTATAAGGGGATTAAATAAAATACGGACATATACCTGGAGCTGATGATGGCGATCATAAAAGCACTATTGAACGTGATAGGCCGCTCCGATGTGCTCACAGGGGTCTCCTATCCGGAACTCTTCCTGTTCCTGCCGTCGATCGTCATCATGCTCATATTCTACTCCAGGCACGGCAGGTCCACCCCCTTGTTCCGCGCAGCGGGATCCATACTTTTCGGCTTGTACTGGCTTTTCATCGCTCAGGAAATACTGCTCGGCAGGGACCCGGACATCATCAATGGCGTCATATCGGCTCTAGGGGGCTTCCTGTTCCTTTTCATAGCCTTCCAGCTTTATCTCGATCATCGGTTCGAAGAGAACACAAGGTCTATCGAGTGGCTTCTGAGGATGAGCGCCCTGACCGGAGCCTTCTATTTTATCACCGAGCATGTCCCGGCATTCCAAGGTGGCATGATATTCATCGTGGCCCACCTGACATACTTTGTTCTGAGGTTATTCGGCTTTGAAGTGTTCCTCCAATCGGGATTCCCCTCGAGGATCGGCGAGGGATTGATGATCACTTCCCCCGATCCCACCGATACGATGATCATGATCGTCTTCGAATGCACCGCGGCTTTAGCCCTATTCCTCTTCACAGCGGCCATAATAGCCACCGAAACGGACAGGGACGAATGGATGCCTTGGGCGAGAAAGGAGCTTCTGAGGACCAAGGGAGACCCATCATTACTGGTGAGGTCCAGGAGATGGGGGCTCCTGAATATGATCAGATTGAGCGATGGAGAGCGCAAGATCCGCGCTTTCCTCATGGTCGTACCTTTGATATTCGTGGTCAATATATTCAGGAACGTAGGGGTGATACTTGCCGTCCATGGGGATCTATTGGACTTCTATACCGCGCATAGCATCATCGCCAAGGTCCTCTCGCTCTTGATGATGATGTTCTTGACCTGGGTTTTATTCGAGAACCTTCCCGAACTACAGGAGAACATGGTAGGCCTCTTCGATCTCAGAAAGCGCTTCAAAAAAGGAATGATAAAGAAAGGCAGGATCGATCTCAAATACGTTTGAATATCAAAGTACATGATCATATTCAGCATGGGGCTCGGATCGAAATACCGTTCCGCTTCCTCTCAACGATCGCTGTAATTATCACCTATGGACATGCATTCGATATTTCATGATCGATACCCGGGCCAATTTATAAGTAATAAGTCCACTGTAAATGTTTTTAAACGAAAAGCCATTGATCATGACCAATTTGACATTATGCTGATGTGAAAGGAATGATCGGAAAAAAGAAGGACCATATGCCCAGGGAATTCTGGGCCGTAAACGCTTCCAATCTTTTCGAGAGGGGGGCCTACTACGGAGTCCTGGCAGTACTATCATACCATCTCGTATACAATATTGGCATCGATAGCTGGACAGTAGGAGTGCTTCTTGCGATCATGATGATGATGATCAACTTCCTTCCGCTTATCTCTACTGCACTTGCCAGCAAATTCGGGTTCAAGAAACTTCTCCTTTTCTCATATGTCACACTTTGTATCGGTTATATCGTTCTAGGACTCGGCCACACAATTGCAATTATCATACTTGCCGTTATCGTAATAGGTCTGGGTTCAGGCTTTGAAAAAGCTCTGATCGCGGCATCCATATCCCATTCCACGGACAGGAAGAACAGGGATTATGCTTTCAACATCTACTATTGGGTGATCAATATAGGCGCATTTTTCATACCCTTCAGCCTCACATTCCTCTTTATTCCGGCAAGATATGGAGGGGTCTTCTTTCTGATGGCGATCTTCATATTCTGCAGTTTCTTGATTATAATATTATTCTATTCGAATCCGGTAAAGCCCGACCCGTCCATACCGGCGCTGAAAGCCGTGAAGAACCTGAAGATCATATTCGAGGATCCGAAATTCTATTTGATACTGATCATATTCTCCGGCTGCTGGTTCATGCTATTCATGAGGCAACCTTTCATGCCCCTGTTCATGACGGATTTCGGGATCATGCCAGCATGGTTCACGGTGACGCTACTGGCCGCCATAAATCCTGGTACGATAATCACTATCGGACAGATATGGGCCCATTTTATTAAGGATAAAAAGGTCGATTCGTTCAAGCTTCTTGTGATCGGCGTCTCGATCGTCTCTTTGGGTTTTCTTATCGCGGGTTTTTCGATGAACCCTTACTTGCTCGTTCTGGGTATCGTCGTTCTGTCCCTGGGTGAGCTGATAGCATATCCAAGCTTTCTCAGTTATGTATCGAAGATCCCTCCGAAAGAGAAGGTATCCATATACATGGGTTATTCATTCCTACCCCTGGCCATAGCATCCACATTCGCTCCCATCACCGGAGGGGTGATGTACTATCTGGTCGCAGAGCGCCTGTCAATGGGTCGACTGTTCTGGGGCATAATAGCATGTGTGGGCCTGATATCAGTCTCATGTTTGCTGCATTATAATAGTTATTTCAATAGAAAAGAGGTGTCTGGACCCCCGCCACAGAGGAGAGCGGATAGGATCAAAGGATCTCGAATATTCTCGGGATTATACTCCAAATTACCTCTGGCTTTGGTCCCGGTGGTATTGATCGTCGGCATATCCCTTGGAACGGATACATTATACCGAAAAGACCTATCCGGTGGAGAAGCAGGTGACGATCTTGTGCATCAGGAAAGCATTTTTCAATTCAGCGGTCAACTCTACGAGGGCGAGATATTCCAGCATGATATCTCAATGCCAGAGGGGGCCCTTATCGATCAAATTTACGTGAACCTCAGTTGGGTTGACGAACCTGACATGAGGCGGAGTTTAAGGAGGTACGAGAACGAGGGGGATACTTTTGCCGCAAGGATATGTAAAGATGACATCGTTGTGGAGGAAGGATATGGAACCAACCCTCACGAACAACCCGGCGAGATCAGGATCGTATACAAAAGCGATAAGAACAACAGCGATACCGATCAAAACTTCAATGTGGAGATCCAACTGATAGAATGCGGAGATCAATATCCCGCACTTGGGATCGGGGCAATGTCGATCGATGATGTCTCGAACTCATACGATCTGCAGATAGTTGTGGTTTACATCGTAACGTCCGATGTTGTGGTGATAAACCACTCTATAGCTGAAATAAATGGATCGTCCTTAGATCCAATTCTCAAATGAAGGATCAATGACCCCCAAGCTCATCACATAGTATGAAAATTATTTTCCCCTCTGATCTGCATTCAGATCTCGAGAAGGGCCGGATCGAACGGTTATCGTGTGTCTTTTTCAATATCCCTGTATCTCTCTGACCATTTCGGAATTGTTGATCATGGGTTCAACTACATGACCATCCATCTGTCCCTTACTCATCTTTCCACGATAAGAGGTTGCGAAAACGTCAGAAAGGCGGTTCTCGATCCTCTCCGCCCCCTGCAATATCACTTCACCATTCCTCGTCCAGATGGTAATCCTCCATCGTTTGGATCCCCACAGAGATCCTGAATTCGATAGGTGAAAGCAACGTCACACCCTCCTCCCCATACCTCTCATCCTCGTCCACTACGATCCTCGGGCAGGCGGTGGACACCGCAACCTTGAACCCAAATGACCGGACCTTCATCGGATCGAGGAGGTCCATCGACACGAGATATGCATCGATCCCCTTATCCTTTGCCAGTGCGGCGAGTTCTCTAGCTAATCGGATCCTCCTCTGACCGGGCTTCACGGACAGGACGACCACTGTTTCCTTCTCGTCATGGAGCAGATTCTGGGCCCTTGCGATGCGGGCGAACCTCTTCCTTAAGAATGCTTCCACTTCGTCCATACCTACTTTCGTATGGTCGCCGGTCATGGGATCGATGCAGTGGACCTCCCTTCCAAGAGATAGGGCGATCCCCAGAGGATGGAACCTCCCGGTTCCCAAGTAGAGTACCGCATCGGATCCGGGAGATACCTCCCTTGCAGATTGGAACGAGCATCCAAGGACCTGTCCGGGAAAAGCTTCCCTTTTTCCCGGCTCTCCGATAACGACCTCCGATCCGTATGCTTCGAGGAGCACACGGGCCCGATCTATAAGGCCCAGGTGCTGTGTCGTGGTGACCAAACCGATTCTGTTACCCTTGAACTGCCTGGAGAAAAGCTCGATCCCTTTTTCTAAGCCCCCGCCCGTGTCATTCATCGATACTCTGAAAAAATGTATGGGGACATGGCCCCTTTCCATAGTAGGTATGTCCTCATGGCCAAGGTGTATTATCGCATCACATCCCAGCATCGAGGCATTATCGCCGGGATGATCGCATGCTCCGTAACATACGTCCCCGTCCAGGATAACCTCCACTCCGGTCCTCTGTTCAATGAACCTCGCTATCTGTGGCAAATATCTTTTCAGTCCTTCAGGCACCTGGAGCATTACCGATCCATAGCTATTACGCAATATCAAGGCTAAAATAGGGTCTATATCCAACTTGAAGGAGCCCATGTCAGGCCCGAGTGTCATATCGGTACATCGAACTTGGTATTATTATTGCTTTTTCCGATCAAGCCTATAAAAAAGAGTGGACAGGTGACGGACAGCGATCCTGCCTTCCCATGGGCTCGCGCACCATAGTACCAACGGGAACGTGGGCGGGCTTAACTGCCGGGTTCGGAATGAGACCGGGTGATCCCCGCCGCCATGGCCGTCCAGCCACCTGTCTGGAATGTATCTTTCTCGATCATACGTGAAACGTTAAACGGTTGAGCCAATAGGCATAAACGCGACCTGGACTGTTAGTGGTGGCGGGCTGAACACCTCGGCGAACCTTGGTGCGTACACCCCCACTCTATCAAGCCGATCTTCTATCGGTGTCCTTGAGATCTCTCTTTTTAAGGAAGGTTTCAAGCTTAGATGCTTTCAGCTTTTATCCTCTACGGCGTGGCTGCCCAGCAATGCCCGTCCGGACAACTGGTAGACTAGAGGCCGCGACCCCTTGTTCCTCTCGTACTAAAGGGACCTGCCCCTCAGAGATCAAAACACCTCCAATAGATAGCAACACACCTGTCTCGCGACGGTGTAAACCCATCTCACGATCCCTTTTAATGGGCGAACAACCCCACCCTTGGCAGCTGCTGCACCACCAGGATAGGAAGAGACGACATCGAAGTAGCAAGCCTCCAGGTCGATATGAACTCTTGCTGGAGACAACTCAGTTATCCCCGGGGTAACTTTTCTGCTATCAATCTCCCTCAGAAATAAGGATGATTGGTTCGTTAGGCCCTGCTTTCGCATCGTGGACACTCATTGTGCATATCCACGTCAAGCCGGCTTTTGCCCTTACACTCAACGGTAGATTTCTGACCTACCTGAGCCGACCTTTGGGCGCCCTTGTTATCTTTTTGAGGGCGTGGCGCCCCACCCAAACTGCCCACCTATAGTTGTTCCACCGAAATGGTTAGCCATACAAAACGGGAAGGGTAGTGTCTCATTGTTTGGCTCCACCCGAACTGGCGTCCGGGTTTCGACGCCTCCTACCTACTCTGCACATCTCATTCCGTACGGCAGCTACAGGCTGCAGTAAAGCTCCACGGGGTCTTCGCTTCCTTTTGGAGGGTACTGGACTGTGCGCCAGTAAGTCACTTTCGTTGGTTCCGACGCGGGGACAGTGGGGCTCTCGTTGGGCCTTTCGTGCAAGTCGCCAATTAAGCGACAAGGTATTACGCTACCTTAAGAGGGTCATAGTTACCCCCGCTGTTTACAGGTCCTTCGGCCGGTTGAAACCGGAATTCAGATACCTGCACTGAGCAGGATTCAGCGATAATACACATCCTTTCGGACTTGCTATCACCTATGTTTTTATTAAACAGTCGGAGCCCCCTTGTTACTGAGACCAGCTCCTCACAGAGCTGGCACCCCTTATCCCGAAGTTACAGGGCTAATTTGCCGAGTTCCCTCGCGTCGGTTGACCCAATACGCCTTGGGCTTCTCACCCAGGGGCACCTGTGTCGGATCTCGGTACGGTCTGTCAAGGTGGCCTCATGAGGGCTTTCACAGGGACCAGGAATTGCCCGAAGGCGCCTAACGGCACCCTACTCGCGCCTTGACCCACTTCTCGTCATTACAACTCTCCGTGGGTTTACCTCGCTTGAACAGGTTGGAACCCCTGCTCGGACTATCCCGATCCGGATCCTCATGAGCAGAGCCTTGCCAGGTGCTGGAATATTAACCAGCTTCCCTTTCGGCATTCCCGATTAAGGTATGCCTTAGGACCGACTAACCCTCGACTGATGATCATTGTCGAGGAACCCTAGCCCCTCCGGCGGTACGGATTCTCACCGTACTACGCTACTACTTGTACCAGGATTCTTATTCGAACGCGGTCCACTGGACCTCACGGCCCAACTTCGACCCACGCACGACACCTCCCTACCATATCACCTTGCGGTGATCCAACGTATCGGTGGCTGATTTAGCCCCGTCCATTTTCAATGCCCATGATCTCGACTAGTGATCTGTTACGAACTCTTTAAAGGATGGCTGCTTCTAAGCCCACCTTCCAGTTGTCTTAGACCATGGACCCTTTTTGTCTATCACACTTAATCAGCACTTTGGGACCTTAACGTCGGGCTGGGTTGTTACCCTTTCGCACATCAACCTTACGCCGATGCCCTCACTCCCCGCATCTACAACGTACGCACATTCGGAGTTCATTAGAACACCGAGAGATTTCTCCCCCTAAATGTCCATTTGGTGCTCTACAGCACGTACCATCTCCGCGGAGGCTATCCTGCGAGATATTTCGGGAGGAACCAGCTATTGCCCGCCTAGATTGGCCTTTCACCCCTATACCCAAGTCATCCGAGCGATTTGCACATCAGCACCGGTTCGGACCTCCACCCGAGTTTCCTCAGGCTTCATCCTGCTCAGGAATAGATCGACGGGCTTCGGGTCTCCCTCCAACGACTCCGGGCGAGCACACCCCGCCCCTCGCTTGCGCTGCGGGCGGTCGGTTTCCCTATGGCTTCGAGGATGATCCTCTTAACCTCGCCGTTGAACAGAACTCCCTGGCTCATTTTTCTGGACGAACGACATGACAGCGCTTTCGCTTTCCTGCCATATCAGTCTATAACCGTTTGGTTTCAGGGTCTTTGCACCTCCCGTCAAGGGTACTTTTCAGCTTTCACTCACGCTACTAGTGCACTATCGGTCTCGAGACGTATTTAGGGTTGGATGTTTCTGACACCCGCATTCCCGCACGAGTTCCAACGTACGGTACTCTTGGATCCCGGCAATCATCTTTCCAGCTTGCCCTTACGGGGCTTTCACCCTCTATGGCGCAACGTTCCAGAAGACTTCTGGTTCGCTGGCGAAGATGTAACCGGGCCACTCCACATCTCCCCCATGTTTCCATGAGGGATTCGGTTTGCCCTCTGCCGTTTTCGATCGCCTTTACTGGCGGCATCTCTATTGATTTCTTTTCCTCCGGGTACTAAGATGTTTCAATTCCCCGGGTTCCCCACCCCAGAAGGGGTTGATACCGAAGTATCAGGAAGTCCCATTCGGCTATCGGCGGATCAAAGGCTCCATGTGCCTACCCACCGCATATCGCAACTTGGTACGACCTTCATCGGCGCTCGAGCCAAGCCATTCACCAAACGGCGTAGTAGTCGCTATCCTACTGGCTCAACTAACGTCCATTTCACGTATGATCGAGATTCATCGATATCATAGGCGAACGCCTCCATCTATCTCCTTCCCCCGCAAATTCCAACTCACGGGGTGCATGGGTACGCAGCCATCATAAGCCAGAAAGGCCTATGACACCCTGCGGAGTTGGGTGTATTCAACAACCCTTATTTATAGGTTGCTCAACTCTACCTCGAGCATCGGCTATCTCCCCTTTTCGAAAACATGCCCTCCTTTGCTTTTATCTGTCTCAACTATTTATATCGAGAATGCCTAAGGCTTTCACGATCAAAAAGGTGTACACATGTTCGATCTTTCAAGGCCCAGAGGAACAAGGGATTTCTCTCCGAACGATATGGCCTCTCGAAGGAGGATAGAGGAGGAATTCCGTAAGCTCCTGACAAGCTATGGGTATGGAGAGGTCCAAACGCCGGCATTCGAACACGCTGACCTCTTTATTGCCAGGTCCGGGCCCCAGGTAATCGATCAACTGTACGATTTCAAGGACAAAGGGGGAAGACATATGGCTTTGCGGCCTGAGCTTACTGCCCCTGTGATGAGGTACTATTCGACCGAACTAAAGAGCATGCCCAAACCTCTAAGGGTATTCTACTTCGGCAACTGCTTCAGATATGAAAGACCGCAAAGGGGCAGGTTCAGAGAATTCTGGCAGCTCGGGATCGAATACATCGGCCGCAGAACTCCTCTTGCCTGCTCGGAGGTCATCTCTATATCCATGGAGGCGATGGAGAGGGCAAAGATCAATGATCATAGGGTCCGGATCGGCCATATAGGTATCGTTAGGTCCCTTCTTGGAACGATCGGCATAGATACGGAGAATTACCGGGATCTCATGATTGCCATCGACAAGAAGGATAAGATCGCAATGGAGAGGATCATGTGCGATGAGGTCGAGGACGCGCACGAGATAACAAGCTTGCTAACCACATTGGTCCCTAAGGACCATGCCCCCAAGACCCTGTCCGATATGTCGATCGACCATCCGGATCTGAAAGATGCGATAGATCATTTAAGATCAATATTGCATCTTTTGGATGACCAACAAGGGCGCGTCCATTTCGACCCGTCGATAACCAGAGGGCTGGATTATTACGAGGGAATGGTTTTCGAGATAGACATTCCGTCCCTTGGAGCGGAGAAGCAGGTATGCGGAGGCGGAGAGTACTCCCTTTCAAACATCCTTGGTTCCGAAGTAGAGGGCATCGGATTCGGCATAGGGTTCGACCGGGTCATGATGGCAATAGCCGATAGTGAAAGGGATGCACTTCCAACTGGCGGCTTTTACATAATACCCCTCGGCGAGAGCGCGAACGTCATGGCCAGACACGTACAAAGGGACCTTACGGCAGCGGGGCATAGATGTATAATGGAGGCACAGGGCAGAGGCCTTAAAAAGGCATTGTCTATCGCGACCTCCATGGGGGCGAGGTACGCAGTTATCATAGGTGAGGAAGAGGTTGGATCAGGAGAGTTTTCCCTGAAGGACCTGGTCACCGGAGATCAAAGGCGCATCGCGTTCAAGGGGCTTTCAAAACTTGAGGGGGTATTCCACGACCAATGACCTAGGATCGATCCTATCCACGATGCGAACTCCCATCATGTACATTAAATATATGATATATCAATTCCAGATTTCCCTGCCGTGGAGTTCATCCGGGACAGGGGACGGGTCAGCTCGGGAACAACGTGGTGAGAAGAAGTGGTCTGTTCGCTCTGCAAGCTGAGATACGCCCTGGACAAGGAGCTTCCATACTGTGAGGACTGCTGGAGCATTCTTGAATCCGGAGGGATCCCGCCTGTTAATTTCAGGGAATATTTCTCCGACAACCTGGAGGAGAATCTCATTGCCATCGACTCCCTGCTATTCAACAACCCGGACCATTTCTTCCTATGGTACCTGAAAGGGCACTTGGAACACGAGCTGGGTTCTACGAAGAGGGCATTGAGGTCCATAAACACATCCATATCCTACAATGAAGAGTTCGGAGATGCGTGGATCAGACTCGGTCTGATATACTCGGACATGCACCGAGACAAAGAGGCGCTCGAGAACTTCGAGAGAGGATTGAAATATCCTTTGATGGACCCAACGAACCTGGTCGACGCGGGATCGTCCCTCCAGGCAGCAGGGAACCCTAGATTGGCATCAAAGATACTGCACAGGGCTTTAGATCTCGTTCCCGATGATGACCGGATCCTGCTCACCTTAGGAAAGGTGCAGATGCAGATGGATGAGATCAAGGAGGCGGAATCCACCCTTGAACTTGGGCTAAAACACTATCCCCACAATGAGGAGATGCTCAGGGCCATGGCGCTTCTCATGCTCAAGGAGGAGCGTTATGACTCCGCAATGGATATGTACGAAAGGATCCTGGACCAGCATCCAAGGGACTTCGAAGCCCTACTGGCCATGGGTGAGATCAGTTTAAAGATAGGGGAATACGCAAAGGCCATAAAATATTACAAGGCTGTAAAGGATATCGACGTACATATCTCATGGTCCGGCGTTCTTAAGTTCATAATTAGCAATCTGAAGGAAATGATCGGCAGGAACGTCAACTGCCCGTCCTACAGAGACTCTTTGAGAAAGGAATATGAGAACTCCATGAGCTTCATAAGAGATATCGAGGAGAAGGTCGAGAACAGTCCCACCCCTGACCTAATTGATGAAATGGAGGACATCATGAAGATGGTGGACCATCAGAAGGTCTATCTCAGGGAGCAGTTAAAACAATCCGAAGAACTTCTTAAAAGCACCAGCGTCGAGGATTCTTTCCACCAACACCTGTTGTCAAAGGTATCGGACCTTCGAAAGCTTACAGAGCAAAGACGTTTCTTCGATGCAAAGGAGGTCTCCCTGGAACTCCTTCCTTTCATAAGCGACCTGAGGGAAGTGGACCATGAGAAGGAACTTCGCTTCAAGAACGATGTTCTCAATAAGCTAGATGACATCTCCGAGTTCGGATTCGAGCCCTCCGCCGTACTAACGCGGATGGAAGAGGTGGAGAAATTGGAATCTGAATCGAAATTCCGCTCTGCCATGTTCATTCTCAAGGAGATAGACGTCTCCCTTCTAGAGCATTGGGCGGAGATAGGCTCTCGTTTCCACAGCGAAAAGGTCGCTCAGATGAGAAAGATAATCGACGATCATAAAGGTCTATTCGACACATCAACCCTCATAGCCAAACTTGATGAGTTCTCGAAAATGGGAAATTCCGATCCCAAGCATATGACCGGGTCGCACGATGACTTCATGAGAGAGTATAATAAGGCAGCTGCTAGTTATTATGACAGGGAGGCCGATACACTTCTTCAGGAGATCAAATACAAACTCCTTCTCATGGAGAAGGACGGCCTGAACACATCCGAGATGACATCGAAAATAAGGGATGTCAAGGATAGGAAGGAGGAAATGAGCTCGCTGAGCTTCTACAATGAAGTTGCCCGTCTGATGGAGGGGATGGAGGACCTGGAGAACAAACATCGTGCGGGTCTTCTCGATAAAATGAGAAATGAGATAGACGAACTGATGAAGGAAATCGCTATCCTCGGGTTGGAGGCGGAGATAGGCCCATATGCCGAACCCGTTAGAAAGGTCATAGGAAGGTCCGCCGAGTCTGGAAATGTCCAGCTCGCCGAGATACTCAGTAAGGAGCTTTTAGCGAACGTTGGCAAGACGATCCACCAGGGATACATGGACCATTTAAAGAACCTGATCCAGGAGACCGAAGGGAAGGTACTCCGGCTCAAAGGTCTGGGGGTTGAAAGAAGCATTTTCTGGGAGCTTATAAGGAGGGCGAAAGATAGTAGCTCGGACACCACGGAGGAGAATACGCTAAAGTTGGTTGGATCGATATCTGATCTCATTGTAGAGGTGGCATCCTTCATCGAGGAATCGCTTTCCGGTGAGATCTCAAAGAAATTGGACGAATGCCGGAAGTTGATATCCGAATCGGAGAATTATGGGATCGATGTGATCAAGGAGGCGGAGTCACTTGAGAAGCTGGCTGGATCGGTCGGTTCACGCGATGGTCTCGAGGAGTTGGAAGACGCCTTCAAGCTCGAGAGCGACCTTGAAAAGACCATGAAGGGATCTCTAAGGTCACAAGTGAAGGCATCGAACAAGGATACGAAGAAAAGGGCGAACTCACTTTCCTCAAGAGGCGCCGACCCGAAGAAGATCATGGAGACGATGAGCCTGATAAACCGCTCGGAGGTATTGATGGAGAACGGCCAGTTCAGGCAGGCCTTTGAGATATCCAAACAAGCCTCTCAGATGCTCGATCGCATAGACTCTCAAACTAACAGGTCCAATCTGCAGAAGAAGCTCAAGGTGATAGAACACCATTTGGACACGGCAAGGACCCTGGGCCTTGACATGAAAGGATTGAACGATGAGTTCAAGGAGCTCCCTGCATTGACCATGGAGAACCTCGAGACCGCCCGTAGTAACATTGACTCATTGCTCGATAGAACGAGGTATCTTCTCTTCGACGGCTCCGAAAATCTTTATGCCCTCGTCATCGGATCCTATGATAATCTTGCGCGATCATGGAAGGAAAAGATACCCCTCGACTTGAAAGAGAAACATGCCGACGGCTTAAAACGCATCAGGGAGGCGATAAACAAGCACGATGTTGAATCTCTAGTTCCCCTGTTCAAAAAGGCGGGAGAGCTTATTCAGGAGATACGTGACAGACAGAAGTCAATGGAGCTGATGGATAGATGCTCCCAGATACTGGAGATCGGTTTTGATATCAAGGACGAGAGGTCACAGCAGCTGATGGCCAAAGCACAGAGCCTTGCGGAAAGGGTTCAGTCAGGTGATCTCCGGAACGTGGAGGAGGAGCTCAAGGAGATTGAGAAGGAATCCAGCTCGATTAGGTCCATTCTGAAGATGAGCAAGATCGAGGATCTGCTTCGCCAGATAGGCGATATCGACGATCTATCCGTCGAGGTCTTCGGCTATATAATCGATAGCGATTTCATGGTTAGGAAAAAGACCATAGCTAAGGAGATCAACGATCTGATGGACACAACTTCCACGGTCTACGAGAACTCTGAACTCGATAATGTCGATAACCTCCTAAAACGGGTAGCTGACCTCAAATCAAGCATAATGGACATGGATAGCGAATGGAGGGCAAAGAAGAAGATGGAGCTTCTTAAAGATATCGAAGCCCTCAAGCCAGCCCAGAAAAAACCGTTCAGGGCCGATATGAAAAAGATAGAGGAGGCATACTCTTCCAGGGAATGGCCCCTTTTCTTCTCTGCCTACGAAAGGTTCGAGGAAAAGGTCATGGCCGCGAACTGGAAGGTCACTCCGCCGCCTTCCGTGGCGGCACGCCTTCAACCTGCCGTATCAGAGGATGGGCGAAAAGCCCCCTACGAGCCTCTACCCCAGCCCCCCAGCCTCAGGTCGAGAGGCCCCAGAATGCAGCAGAGATCGCTTTTGGGCGGCATCGGCCGAATAGCGTCCGAAGCCTTCTCGAAGAGCATGAAAATGGACACAGGGAACGAAACATCGCAACGGGATGATATTTCGACCGATGATGACTCGACCGAATCCACTCCGCTCATGATCGGAGACGACAAGAACCTAACCGGCATAGCCAAGCTGATCGCAGGAAACAGGATCGAGGTATTGAAAAGGGAGGATTCGGGGGCGATAGACCCGGGATTCCAGGTAGATCAAGGCCCCAATGGTAAAATAGAAGGACGATCGAGGTCTGAGGGGATCTCGAACATCGTTGATGATTTTGTCGACCTGGATGTGGATGCCAAAATGACCTCGTCGATGGAGGACATACAGAGGATCAAGAACCGGCTCGACTCCCTATTCGCCAGATTGCCCCAGATAGCTCAGTTGGAGGAATCAAAAGGCCATTACAGCGAGGGAGTGAGACATATTGCTTCTGGAAAGAGCACCCCGGCCCTGAGGGAGTTCAAGATAGCGATATCATCCGCGCTTAAAGTATGCAAGATGCACGCGGACATAGGCAAGGCCCTCCAGAGATTGAAGCTCAGGATGGAAGAGGAGAGCGCTAAGGGCAAGGACATCAACAACGCAAAGGCCATATATAGCAGAGCTTCTGCGGAATACAGGTCCGGAAAGTTGGAGGATGCCCCAAAGAGCATCAGGAAGCTCGCAGATGAGCTGAAGATGCTTTGAACCCTTACGGTTTCGGGATCATTCATATCTCAAGGCCTCTGCGGGTGCGACTTTCGACGCCATGTTCGATGGCGGTATCGAGGACATTAGAGCAAAGGCGAAAGCGATGCTTAAAATGATCAATATCCTGGTATAGGGTATTCCGAACTCGGGCAGCTCGGACGATATCTCATCCCTCCATAGTTTCCAACCCAAGAGGACGCCCAATGAGCTCCCGAGTATTAGCCCCGAACTTGCTATGAACGTCGATTCGCCCAGGAACGTGGCGACCACCGCCCTTTTCCTGAAGCCTATCGCCCTCAACATCCCGATCTCGTGCCTCCTCTCATATACCGAGCGAAGGGTGACTATTCCTAGGCCGACAATGCCAATTATAAGCCCGAGGGACAGATACGCATTGAAAAGGTCGAAGATGTTGTTCTGGAAGGACAATATCTCTCTGACCAGATCCCTAACCACTATCGTTATGAACCCGTAAGGTAGCAAGGCCTTCCTTAATTCATCCGAGATAGGGGTCGGGTCCTCCCCTTCGGCCACCTTGATCATGTGAACGATCTTTTCGGTCACGTTGAAACCATATGCGGCCCTGCTCTCATCGAGGAACACCGCCCTGATCGCGAACTGGTCTGTGATCGCTATGATCGTCCTCTGCACCCTTGTTCCGTTAGAGAGCAGGATAGTGATCTCGCTCCCCGCCGACAGACCGAGGCCCGGAGGTCCGAAATCGTTCTCCCCGATCGTTCCGTCCACTATCACGAGATCATCGAAGGATAACGCGCCCCACACCGCCTCATCGGAGCGGGATGATATGCCTCTCGAACCCAGTATCTCCCACGCCACATCGTTGAACCCGTAGGTGTTGTGGTGTATGAAAGCATCGGATATTCCGCATAAAAGATAGGGCATCTCGATGCTCTCTCTGGGACCCATGGATATATTTATCGACGCGAACCCTATGGAGAGCGACGTAGTACTATCCCAGTCTATATTTCGGCTTCTTTCTTCCCCCCAGGCAAGGTTCAACTCCGATGCGAGGTCCGGGATCCCCCTCGTGTTCGAGATGCCAATTATATCGTAACCGCCCCCTGTACTGCGCTCGAACTCGTCTATGTTGACGTTGAAGATGTGTACCACCATCGTAAGACCCGTAATGGTGAATATCACCAGTGCGAACATGAAGATGGTAACACCGGTCCTGAACTTCTTCTTGAGAGGGTAAGATACCGCCATTTTTATTGGAGCGGGCGATATGCCGATGATCCTCAGCAGCAACCTCAAAGGCACCAGGAACAGCTCGGTGTTCCATACTATTATGAACGCACCGGACGTCACCATGAATATTCCCGAGAAGAAGAACATCTCTATGTCGGACCTCAGGTCATTTGTGAAAGGCAGAGGTGCCAACCACCATACCAGTATCAGGATCGAGGCACCCGTGAAGACGGCCCTGTCCCCGAGCGACCTCCTGACAAGGAGCGCGGCACCCACTATCGAGACCGAAACTCCTATCTGTAAAGGCCAGAGAATCCCCAACGATACACCTGCGGAGGCGGACGCAATGCCAGAGATGAGTAGAATTACCCCCCATACCTTGTCCGGTTCCAGAGCGATCGATATCCATCTGGGAAGATTACAGGAGAGCGACCTGACATGCTCCGGTTCGCATTTTAGTAATAGCGAATACAAGAAGGTTCTGATCCTGCCCAGGGGCCGGGAAGGGTCCATACCCCTGATCGCGGAAACGATGTTGAGCCTTGCTATCCTGTTCGTCACCAAAAAGGTGGTCAAAAGAGTTATTCCGAAACCGGCCATGAACGAGAGCAGGAGCGTACCGGGCAGGATGGTGTAGTTCGAAAGTATGTTTATCTCCCTCTCGATCCCGGCACTCGCTATAACCTTCTCGAGCAGAAATATGATCAGGTAGCCCGCCGCAATACCAACTATCACCCCCATCAAGGAGGATATCAGAGAGTAGAATAGACCCTCGAACATGTAGCTTTGTCTCAGTCCGCTCCTCCTCATACCTATGGCCCGCGATATCCCCATCTCCTCCATCCTCTCCTCGGAGAGCATGATGAAGATGTTGACAATAAGCGTCATTCCAGCGACGACGGAGAAAGCGCTGAGGGATACGAACACCTTGATGAACAGGGATACGCCCTCTATTGCCGAGTCGTAACCGCTGCCTTTATCCTCCTGAACTTTCAAAACGCCTTCCTCAAGCTCGAAACCGGATAGTGCGAGATCGATAATGGGCACCATCTTTTTCGAAAGCCTCCCCCCCTCATCGACCCCCCCTTTGTTGGATATGAACAATATATTGTAGGCACCACCCGACCAATCCTCTCGGGACCCATGGGGGCCTGATGGATCGTGCTCCATCTCGAAGAGCGACCAAGCAGTGTCGAAGGAAACGAAAATGTTCTCACCGCCGAATATATCGGACCTTCCCCCCTTGTCGAGGACGTGCGCTACTTTCAGCTCGGCATCGGAGTACCCCGTCGAGACTATAATAGTATGGCCTGGCTCCGCCCCGAGCTTGTCCGCCGCACCTTTGCTGAGTGCAGCCGTGCCCGTCTCAAGAGGAAGAGGAATTCGGGATCCACCCTCATATAGGGCGCCGAATGCTTGTACGCTATCCGGTGAGAACGCACGCATGCTCATCGAAGGCTCAAGAAGCTGTGTGTTCATATCTATTACCGAAACGCTTCTCCTGAACTCGAAGGATATCCCATCGATGAGCCCTCTCGAACCCTCGGATGATAGGATCGATGCTCGCATCTCGTTCGCCTGGCTGCCGTTGAAGATTGTGGAGTTCCCCCTCTGGTCCTGAAGATAGACCACCTCGTCGACCAGATGATATCTCTCGTAGATCAAGGACCCCACGAGAGAAGTGAGGGTGTCGCCGATAACAAGGGACGAGCATATGATCGCGGTCCCGATCATGAACCCGATGATGGCTATCGCCGAATCACCTCTGTGCCGTACGAGATTCCTCAACCCCATCTTGAAAAGGAGCCTCCTGGTCAGGGCCATGACCGCGAAGCATATAGCGATCCCGATCAGAACGAAAGGCAGGGATACTCGCGCATGACCCTGAACGGAGGATGGGCCGTATATCGATAGGATCGAGAGAACCAACAGCGCGCCTACCAGAATAGCTGTTATTAACTCTAACAACTTATCGCCAGACCCTGAAACGCTGCTCATCTTCGAACTTCCCTACAGGCAAGAGATGTCGTTTATTCTTAAAGCTTATCCCTTGCGCTTATTTCGATCGAGGAAGTATACCGAGACCCCTACCACAGGAGCAAGGATCAAAAGTACGATCGCAACGGCGGCCAGAATTGGCAGTGCCATATCCGGCTCTTTATCACTGGCCCCCGTATCGCCTATATCGAGGACGGTGACCGTTATCTCCCTGGCCGCGCTGTTCATGTCCTGATCGTGGACCCTCACTTCTATACTGGCCAGACCTCCGGTGACCGATCCGGGAACGGAGAACATGATCGTGTACGTACCATCTCCCCCCACGCGATCGCCGCCAGTGCCAGTATCGTACATGGCTTCGTTGTGCCCGCCTCCTACAGCGGACAGGTCAGCCTCGACCCTTGAGATCATATCCGGACCATATCCGTGCGAAATGCGCGCCTCCAGCCTTATCCTGGAGTAGCCATCGTTTTTCACCATCGCAGAGGAGATGAACAGTTCGGAAATAACAGGGGATAATGACCTTTTCTGGACCGTGACCCTTCTTGATGCCGTATCCGCACCTCCACGTCCATCGCTTATGCTCACCTGGAGGGATACGATCGCCCCATCCTTGATTTCCGGGCCGGAGGGTGACAGCCAGTATGCATTTGGAGAGGTGGGAACCTCATGGAGGAAATTCCCCATTTCCGACGAGAAAACGTATTCCAGGGCATCACCGTCCGGATCCACAGCATGGACCGATATATTTACCCATTCCCCGGGAAGCACCATGTCCGGATCGATATCGAAGGAGATGATGCTCGGCGGCGAATTGACGGCCCCTATCCTGATCGTTCCGAGCCATCGATCGTTCTCATGTTTCTCGTCCGTCCCGTGCGGGTCCACGAGCTCCGCCGAGATCAGCAGCTCGCCGCCCATGCCTTTTGTTGAGACCGCCAGCGATCCGACAGCGACGGCAGCGGCAGGGATATCGCCGATATCCAGGCGATGATCGACGGAAGGGCCCTTTTCAGACTCTCCGAGAACATCCACGAAGATGCCCCTCATATACGATCCGCCGATGTTCTCTACCCTAACATCCAAGACCAGTTCCTCCCCCTCGTAGAGTGATCCTGCCGAAGGAGAGCAGGATATCGCAAGGTCCATGATCGAGGGTTCCTTTACTTCGATCCTGCTGTTCCTTACTAGTCTGGGTATGTACTGGACCCTGTTGGTGGGCCAGCGTATCTCAAGATCGAATGGGCCCTCTCTGCTTCCCAGTCCGAACTCGACCGTCAGGGAAGGACCAAAGGAATGACCTGCGGTGCCCCCTTCCACCTCGCGCATACCGAGGTGCTCTTTCGTCCGGCTGTCGAAGAGCTTCACGCGCGCCCCGACAGCTGAGGGGTTGCCTAACGTCCCTTCGAGATCGACATGAATGAACCCGTTCCCGGAGACTCCCTGGTTCTGATACAGCCTTAAACCATATGTCCCGTTCTCGTAGGGATATTTGCCGTCGACGACGAGATCTAGGTCCCCGTCGTTGTCGTAATCGCACCAGGCGCCACCCACGCAGTCCCATATCCTCAAACCCGCCTCCTCCGAAACGTCCGTGAAGGTCCCGTCATCGTTCTGAAGGAAGAGATAGGAGTAGGCATAATCTATGTAATTCTTTACCTGTGGGACGAACATGTCCAGCCTGCCGTCGTTGTCGACATCCCCCCAGGCGATGCCGAAGAACAGCTCCTCATCGCCGAGGACGTTGGTGGGGATCCCTGTCTGGTCCCTTATGTTCGTGAAGGAATACCCGGACGCCTCACCGTCGTTCCTCCAAAGCTGGGAGTCGTCGCAGATCAGCGTCCTGTAGGGGTCCTTGTGGGCGAGGTTGGAGCACCATAGGTCGAGATCGCCGTCGTTGTCATGATCGGCCCACTGCGAACCAGCGGTGTGGCCGTAATAGACATCGTTCAGACCCTGCGTCGGCTCTCCGGCGCAGCCCCTTTCGTGCGCAACCTCCTCGAATGTGGAATCACCCTGATTCTCGAAGAGGTAATTGGGGGTTATCAGATAGTTCGAGACGTATATGTCTATCCAGCCGTCGTCGTTGTAATCCCCGAAATTCACACCCATGCCCGCATTCGGCTCCTGCCTGTGCGGGTTCCAGTCCACGATCCCCGCCTCATCGGTGATATCGATGAACTTGCCTCCTCCCTCGTTCTTCCAGAGAACATCCGGATATTTCACGTTCTCATCGTCCCTCCAGTTGACGACGTATATATCGAGATAACCGTCTTGGTCGATGTCGCCCGCTCCACAGGCCAGTGACGGCATCCCATCATCAACTCCTCTCGCACCGGAGAGATGGGATACGTCCCGAAACCTGAAATCCGGAGGGCCGCTGTTCAACCAGACGGAATCGGGATGGTCATATGGGTGACCGACCGAGAAGATGTCAAGATAACCGTCGTTGTCCAGATCGACGAAGACGCTGTAGCCAGAATTCACGAGCCCCACTTCCTGGGTCACCTCGGTGAACGTGTAATCGGGCGGACCGTTGTTCTTGAAAAGCCTGGATCCCTTGACGAGGAGGTCCTGATAGCCGTCGTTGTTCCAGTCTCCCCACGCGAACGAATCTCCCCTGACCCCTGACAGCCCCGAGCTCTCCGTTACGTTCATGAAGTTCGGAACCGCCCGTTCAGAGAGCGGGACCAACTCATAGCCCGCATCTCCTCCACCCGAATATGTGAACATGAACGAAAGGATCATGATCGATGCGAGCAGCAATACGCTATCGGACGGCCTCAATTGTTTTCCCCCGTTGATGCGCTGATGGATTTGATAGGGATTTTAAATTATCTGACAGGGGCGTCAATCGTCTGCATCGGATATCTTCTTCTCGAGGATCTGCATGATCTCCTCGAGCGAATAGATGCCGGTGAACTTCAAGGATCCGTTGGCTACGGTCTTGGGGAAACCCAGGACCCTGTATTTTTCCGCGACATCGGGGAACTCTATCAATTCGATCCCGTGTGCGGTTATGTTCTCTGCGGCGTAGGCGAGAGCGTATGCGATGTCGAGCATCTGGGCCGCCCCCGGCGTGTTCGGAGTGATCAGGACCTCGAGGTCTGTGCTTTCCAGCGCCTTGGCCCTCTCCACGATCGCTTCATCGAGGTCGTGTTTCCCCGATGAGACCATCCTTATCGCCCTGACCAGGGAGGGGAAGGCGTTGATGGAGGGCGTCCCATGGAAAAATATCCTGCTCTTCGTACCTTCTTTATCGATCAGGCGTATCTCTGGGATCAATTCATGAGGCGACTCCTCATCTGCGGAGCTTCCTACCTCGTCGATCTCCAATTTCAATCGCTCGTCATGATCCGCTATCTTCTTGATCAGGTCCTTGAGATCAGGCGAGTTCTGCTGGGCATCGGAATTCATCCTCAACTGAATGGTTAGAGGATCCTCCAAGGATTCGAACTCCTTTCTGATGATAATCTGCTCGTCGTTCGTCAGCTCGACCATGTGAATCACCCCGAGGTGGACCGGGTTTGATAGTATCTTGATACTAATAACTTATGTCCCCTGCCGAATATATTCACAGATCAAGGACGAACTTACCGTCCTCTATGACCTTGACACCGCCAATGTCCAAGGTGGGATGGAGCAGCATCCCATCGTTGTGCATATCGCATATGACCCGGCCCCCGAAGGTGGAATTGTCCCCGAACCCTATATGTACCGTTCCAAGGGCCTTCTGGTCCTCGAGAATGTTCCCGATTATCATGGAATGGGGGTTCATTCCTATCCCTATCTCCGAAAGTACCCTAGAGCACTTCTTACCCCTGAAGAGCTGCGATACGTCATTTATCCCGTCCACACTCTGGATGACCCCGTCTTTGATGTGGATCGTCAAAGGCGTTTCCAGCCCCTGAGAGAATACCCCGTCCACGACGAGCGTTCCCCGGGCCGAGTTCTCCACAGGGGCTATGAAAACCTCCCCTGCGGGTAGGTTCGTTATCGAGCCCCTCTTGAGGCAAAGCCCGTTATCTCCCATTATCCACTCCCTTCCCTTGATGAGGAGCAGAAGGTCCGTTCCCTCTTTCGACGTTATCCTGATCCTCTTGCTGGTTGAGAACATCCTGCCGAACCTTCGTATGCTTCTGGCGATCTTCGAGTAATCCGCCTCGAAACCCCCTCTTTCAAGCATTTCTTTTGTGATCCCGGGCATCGTGGCGATCCGGGATCCCGCAGCAAGCGAGGCCCGGGCCGCATTCGTATAGGTCAGTGAAAAGGTCGTGGGTGCGATGATCACGTCGCTGTCCATCATCATGCTCGTGACCGGAGGAGGCGGCTCGGCCCCGTGATGCTTCCCCTTCGGCATCACCATCATGTAGGCGTCCCGTGTCATCCTGACGGCCGCCTTGTAGAACACCTCACCTATCCCGATGCTGCCTATGTCGCAGAGTATGAGGGCCCTCTCGCTCCCTTTCAGACCCAGGCTGTTCACCAGGGTGGCCCTGGCCTTCTCCTCGACATCCATTCTTTCACTCCCTTCCTTAATAGGGGTGGGATGTACAGGCGAAGGCCTGACGGGAGGCCCAACGAAAGGTTACTTTTGGGGTACCTGGATAAGGTACGGCAAAGATAGGGACTTACACCCTATACATCCCGCATTTTATAGGAAGCGGATACTATATCAAATTTTGCTCATCGTCGCGGGGTTGTCTCACCAGCCCCTGTTCTGAAGCTGCATTTCCTTGGGGATAGTATCGATGTTGATGCCAGGCATCGCATCCCCGAGCCCTTTGGATACCTCGGCCAGAACCTTCGGGTCATCGAAGCCTCTTACGGCCTCGACTATTGCGCTCGCCATCCTCTCCGGGTCGCTCGATTTGAAGATGCCCGAGCCCACGAACACACCGTCCACCCCCATCTGCATCATGAGGGAGGCATCGGCCGGGGTCGCGATCCCGCCCGCGGCGAAATTGACGACCGGCAATCTCTGGAGTTTCGCCACCTCCACGACCAGCTCGTTAGGGGCCTGGATATCCCTTGCCACCTGGAAAAGCTCCTGCTCGGAGCGGCCCATAAGGGCGCGGATCGCGCCCATTATCGCGTGCTGATGCCTCACCGCTTCGATCACGTTTCCGGTCCCGGCCTCGCCCTTGGTCCTTATCATCGCGGCGCCCTCGTATATCCTGCGTAGGGCCTCTCCCAGGTCCCTTGCCCCGCATACGAACGGCACAGTGAACTTGGATTTGTCTATATGGTAATGCGGGTCCGCGGGGGTCAGGACCTCTGATTCATCGATCATGTCCACTCCCAGTACCTCGAGTATCTGGGCTTCCGCGAAATGGCCTATCCTCGCCTTTGCCATGACCGGGATGGAGACCGCATCGATTATCTCGAGTATCTTCACCGGGTCGGCCATCCTGGCCACCCCGCCCTGGGCCCTTATGTCCGCAGGCACCCTCTCAAGGGCCATGACCGCAACGGCACCGGCCTCCTCGGCTATCATTGCCTGTGCTGCATCGGTCACGTCCATAACGACGCCGCCCTTCTGCATGCTGGCGAATCCCCGTTTCAGCAGTTCCGTCCCGTGCCGGAGCTTCTCCAGTACTATCTCCTTTGCCATATCCTTCACCTGTTCCGGGAGGGCCTAAGAGAGTGGTCTTATTTTAGGTTTGTCGATGACAAGATGGAAGTTCGTCGGGCCGGGTCATCTATATAATCGAACAAGGCGATTACTGGACAATGGCCTATCCCTACTGCTCGGAGTGCAAAGGCACGAAGGCGATGTGCGGCCAGGACCACTGCCCGCTCCTGGCGGATGTACGCGGCAGAGCGTCCTTACCGAAGCTCTCCGGCAGAAGCCTACAGGGCCCCTCCCCTCCTTCGGTCTTCGTTGGTAGGTTCGGCTACCCCAGGATAACGATCGGGCCCCTCGCCTCCCCCGCCCCCCTACCAATGGCAGAGAGGCTAGAGGACCCGTCCTTCCTCAACGCCCTTGGCCTGGAGGAGGTATATTCTATACGCTCGTCTCTGGTCCGGGGCAGGAGCAGACTCGATGTCAGGACCGCCAAGGCGGATCCCCTCGGAGGCAGCGAACCACTTATGGAGGTGGAGGATCGGCTGGGGATAGGAAAAAGACGTATCCTCTCCTCCATCCAGGAGATGTCGATGTCGTCCAGGTCCATGGACGCGGAGATGATATCGAGAAAGGACCTTAAGGTCATGGCTCCCATTCCTTCTCTCGACATGATAATGATGCCAATGGGGCCCTCGATAGACATGCTGACGTTGAAGGTGATCGACAACCCCCGAATCCCCCGTCCCGTTGATCGGGCCGTATCGGACACGGATATGATAGCCAACGAGGGTGTCCTCGAGCTATACAGGGAGGGGATCCGGGAGGAGCATATCTCCCGACTTTTCTCCGTGGGGCTACTCGGCGGGGGTAGAAGGAGAAGGCTGGTCCCGACCAGATGGTCGATCACGGCGGTGGACGATACCCTGTCCAAACAGCTCAAGGAGAGGGCCCTTGGCCTGACCCCGCTCGACTGCTACCATCTTTACAGCTGCTCATCTTTCGGGAACCATTTCCTCATTGCCCTTTACCCTCCGCCCTTCAGGTTCGAGATGGCGGAGCAGTGGCAGAAGGGATCGCTCTGGGGAGAGGGAGATGTCATCCACGACTGGGAGGGGCCCAGGGGTAGGACCGGGTATGCGGATGCCATCACGGGCGCATACTACGCGGCGAGGCTCTCCACCGTGGACCATCTCCTCTCCATAGGCAGGAACGCCGGAGCTACGGTGATCAGATGGATAACGGACGAATACTGGGCACCTCTAGGGGTATGGGTAATAAGGGAGGCGCTGAGAAAGGCGTTCCTCACGCCGCCCAGGCTCTTCAACGATCGGGCGTCGCTCATCCAGGCCATCGATGCATCGTGCGGGATCAGGAACTGGAGAAGGTCCACAAGGTTCTTGGGCCCTTTAGAGGACATGACCCTCGACCGCTACATATGATCGCTTTCATGGGCGATCTCGTCAAGGAGAGCGTCGATCCTCTCCAGGCCGCCCCTGATCTCCTCGTAGGGCGCTGTCAATCCGATCCTCAGCCCCCTTTCCGCATGGAAGAAAGCCCCAGGGACCGCCCTGGTGCCGTGATCGTGGTAAAGCCTCCTGCAGAAATCAAGGGACGATAACCTGTGATCGTAGCGTAGGAACCCGATAGCGCAGGCGTCCGGTGCGGACCAGTGGACGTCCTTTCGCCCCCTCGCCCATGAGCTGACGAGGCGAAGCTTCTCCCTGAGGGCGGAGAACGCTTCCGGTAGAACATGGTCCCTGGCCTTCAATGCCTGAAGCGCCAACCTGTTCCCGTAGTTCGATATCATCGGATCCGTCATGATCTTGATGGACCTGGCCCTTTGAACGACCCTTTTAGCACCTATCATCCATCCGGTCACCAGGCCCGTGGCACCGTATACCTTGGTGACCGAGGACGTGGCGATCCCTTTGTCGTAGAGGCTGACGATGGAGGGTATCGGGTTCATGAGGCGTTCGCCTTCGCCCGGGGAGAGCGCATAATCCCTGTATACCTCGTCGCATAGTATGGGGATGTCGTTATCGGAACAGACCTTGACTATGTCGCGCAGCTCGTGCTCCTGTAATGCCTTCCCGGAGGGATTGTTGTGGTTCTGAAGCACCAGCAGGTCCGCTCCGAGCTCGGCCTTCTGCTTGAGCTCCCTTAAGTCCACCCTGTAATCGTCCGGCCTTCTGTTGACAAAACTTATCCTGCACCCCATCGCCTTTGGTATCTCCAACAGAGGTGTGTATATCGGCTTTTCGATGAGCACCGTTGCACCTTTTTTCAGGAGGCTCAGATAAGCTAGATGATTGGCCTCGCTCGTCCCGTTGGTGATGAGGACCCTGTCCTTGGTAACCCTGTAATCTTCCTCCAGATACCTTATCAGGCCCGGATCTCCTTTCGGGTTGCCGCATCTCATCATGTCCAGGGGATCGGGTGGCTCTAAAAATGCGGACCAGTCCGGAAGCATGTTGCTCGTTGCGAGATCGTACTCCGGCCTGGGCAGGTCCAGTATCCAATTCACGTGCCTGAAGGGCGGGAAGGAGAGCATTTGATACGGCCTCGCTACGGGTAAGATACCAACAATCTGATAAACCTATAGGGACATGAGCCGGGCAAGGGGAAGAAAGCCCGGAGGCCGATACATGTCCGATCCGGATGGCCGTATGGAGGTGAAATGCACTGGGATCGCCTCCAGCGCCTGGTACATACTGATGTCGCTGGTGGGCCTGGTACTGGTCCAGTCCTTCAGGGAATTGGTGACGTCCATCTACTACTTCAGCCTGGTCAACATGGGCCCCTCTCCCGAGATCGCCGCGGTATTGGTCGTGGCATCGCCTCTGATCATCATCCCCGCATCGAAGCTCTTTGGATGGAGGGCCGCATTAATACTGACGGGCGCCTTCACAGCACTGGCCCGACTGCCTCTGGGCCTGGGGCTGTTGAGGCCTTTCCAGTTGGTGTTCTCCGCCCTGGCCTTCGGCTCGGCCTCTGCCTTTCTGATACTCGCCCTATCCATACAGAGAAGGGAGAAAGAGATGGACCCGGACGTTTTCTCATCCCAGGGCGCTACCGGAGCCCTTTCCCTTTCGCTGCTCCTCCAGATGGTCCTCCTTTACGCGGGCAACGGTTTGGACATATCCATCGTCCCCGAGGCGGCCGGGATAATACTCTCGCCTCTGTTCTCAACCTTGACAGCCGGGACGATCGGCTTCCTGCTCTTCCTGATAGTGAACGCGCCCCTGCTCGACCCCAAGAGAGGGCCGGGAGGAGGGGTCGGGCACGAGATAAGCGGCGGGGCGGTGGATTCCAGGATACCGTTCGTGGGCCTGGGGAGTTTTCTGGCCATCTCGGCCCTTGTCCTGCCATATTCACAGGTCGGAATGGTCTGGCTCGGAAGGGAGGATCCAATGGTCCATTCTATGTCCCTTCTGGCTGTGTCCCTGTTCATACTGTCGCTCTTCAGCTCTTACAGGCTACTCATAGGTCTGAGGACCTCCTTTGCCCCTCCCAAGGGGTCTATCATCGCCAACCTGGCTCTTATCGGGGCTGCCCTCAACATGTTCGTGTTCCGGTTCGCTCTTCCCATATCCCCGCTCGTGTTCATATGGATGTCATTGGTGAACCTGTGGTTGATAATAGATGCTATCCTGGACACCGATCCCTTCGCCGGGGTGCCCGTCGAGATAGAACGGGGGGACGGCACCGGTAAGAGGATCGGGATTCTGGGGAAGAGAGGTGTGGGAAGATCCCCCGGCATCTTCGCCAGGAGAATGGTCCTGACCAACTCGATCATGCTCATCTTCCCTGTCCTGATCGTTCTGTCCCTGAACTCGGCCTTCATCCCCGGAGGTGGCATCTTCGAGGGGCGTATCCCTCTCTTCATGGCCCTGCCCGCCGTCCTCCTTTCGGTATCCGGATTCATGTGCTCCAAGAAGGGGATCTACGAGCCATGCATACGGGAGAGATGCAGGGATCCGAGCAAGAAGGGGTCCCCTGCCCTTGCGGCCGGGTCCGGAACGGGACACCCCGTCCGGAGGATGGATAAAGGGAAGAGGCTGGGAGTCGAGTGGATGGTTACGGGTAGCCTCACCGTCATACTCATCATAGCAGGGTCCGCGGTCATATACTTAAAAGAGGTCTCCTATGAGCCCCCGGGACCGGGGTCCGCTCCCGGGACGATCACGGTGATGACGTACAACGTTCATCAGGGTTTCAACAACGACGGTAGGGCGGACCCCGTCCGCATGCTTGAGACCATAAAGGAGCATGCCCCGGATATCGTCTTCCTCCAGGAGACCGAGGCCCTGCTGCCGTCCGGCGGAAACTACGACCTCACCCGCTACCTGGCATACGACCTGGACATGCATTACGTTCGTGGGCCGCCCCCATGGGAGGGTACCTACGGCCTCTCCATCCTCTCAAGGTTCCCCGTCGATGATGGCAGAGTGGTCATGCTCAGCTACAACGTCGAGAAGAAGTACTTCCTCAGATGCTCCACTGAAATCGGCGGGGTGGAGGTCACCCTCGTATGCGTCCATCTGGGCCAGGACGAGATCGACCGTCCGGTGCAGACCGACGAGCTCGCCGCTGCTTTGAGTGAGATCCAGGGCCCGTTGATAGTAGGGGGCGACTTCAATTCAGAACCGCGAGATCCCTTGATGGAGAAGTTCAACAGCACCCTCTTCGGCCCGAACGGGACGCTTTCAAGGGGCGGGAACAGGAGCGCGACCCTGGACCTCGTCAGCGGATGGCACTGCTCCCGAGAGGGAAACCTCCCCCTCACGGTTCACACATGGCCCGCATCGGACCTCGACGATGAGCGGGTGCATATAGACTACGTTCTGATGTCACCTCCCATTGACCCCATAAGAAGCCACATTGACGACAGGAAGGAGGCCTCCGATCACAGGCCGGTAGCGGTGGAATTGGACGTCAGGGCACTCTTTACGCAACGGTGATCATTCATGAATGCCTATACACTAGAGGTGGAACGCATGGCTGGAATCAAGGAACTCGATGATAGTATAGATGGATACGTAAAGGATATTATTGAGATGGCATCCGAGGTGCTTTCGATACCGGCCATCGCCCCGGAATCGGACGGGGACGGTGAGATGGAGAAGGCGAAATGCGTTGCCAGGATCGCCTCCTCATGGGGATTCGATCGTATCGAATATTATAATTCCCCGGACCCAAGGGTTGCGGCCAAGGAGAGGCCAAACCTCCTTCTAACTTTGAAGGGGTCCGATCCCGCACGGCCCCCTATATGGATCTTCAGCCATATCGACGTCGTTCCTCCGGGGGACCTAAACAAGTGGAGCGCCGATCCCTGGAAGCTCAGAGTTGAAGGGGACAGGATGATCGCAAGGGGAGTGGAGGACAACGGACAGGGCCTTTTCGCATCCATGTTCGCGGCCAAGGCCCTGCTCGAAAGCGGCACCCGGCCCCGCAGGGATGTGAAATTGTTCCTCGTGGCGGACGAGGAGGTCGGGTCCGCCAAGGGCATGGTGTATCTGATCAAGCAACACAGGGAACTGTTCGGGGACGGTGACCTTTATGTCGTACCGGACGCGGGGGATCCGGATGGGGCGATGATAGAGGTGGCGGAGAAGTCTATAATGTGGGTGAAGATGAGGACGTTCGGAAAACAGGTACACGCATCCGTTCCCTCGAAGGGCGTGAACGCGAATCTGGCGGCCATGAGGTTCCTGGTCTCTCTCTACGATGAACTGCACGAGAGATATCCGGACATGGACGACATGTACGACCATCCGATATCCTCCTTCGAACCGACCAAGAAGGAAGCGAACGTCCCGAACGTGAACACGATCCCCGGCGAGGACGTTCAGTACATCGACTGCAGGATCATGCCCGCATACGATCCCGCCGAGGTCCTGGAATTCATTCGAATGAGGGCTCTCGAATTCGGCGAGAGCGCGGGGGTCACCTTCGAATTCTGCACTGTCCAGATGGAGAAGGCCGCTCCGCCCACTCCCGCGGACCACCCGCTCGTGGGTATGCTCAAGGACGCGGTGATGGAGGTTTACGGGACCGAGGCTAAACCTGTCGGGATCGGTGGGGGAACCTGCGCCGCGATATTGAGGAGGGCCGGTCTGCCCTCAGTGGTCTGGGGGAGGTTGGAAGATACGGCCCACATGCCCGACGAGAGCGCGCTGCTCTCCAATTACCTGGGCGATGCCAAGGTGTTCCTCAGGCTGTTCCTCTCATAGACCAAAAACCTTCATCTTTCAGAAGGCGATCGAGCACATCGGCGTCCCCTTCGACGAAGTCCAGTGTATCGAGGATGTCCCTGTCCGCCCAGAGTATCTCAGCACAGTCCAGGCATTCGGGATCCCCGCTCCCTATTCGACATATATAGTATAACAGGACGACATGCCTTCTTCCCTTCCGATCGGTATAGACGTGGGATCCGGCACTGAAGAGGGACGAGATGACCGCTTCGATCCCCAGCTCCTCCTTCAACTCCCTGCTGAGGCATTCCTCGGGACCCTCGCCGAAGCGGAGCTTCCCGCCGGGGAACTCCCATTTTCCCGGCTCGAACCTGGAGGTCATATGTCTCTTCGCGACCAGGACCCTGCCGTTACGGGGTATGATCCCCCCCGTGACCACCATGGACTCTTCTTCCATGACAGCGGATGGCAGTGGAATATAACCCTTTTTCGCAGGTCAGCTGCGCTTTCTGAATACGACGATCGCTATGGTCAAGGGGATCGCGATGACGATGAGGGCAACTATAACAACGGCGACGATCAGGACCGGACCTAACGATCCGCCCTCGCCGGGAACATAAGGTTCGTATTCCTTCTGCGGACCGGGACCATCAGGTGGCAGGTCCTCATCCTCCTCTTCAGGCGGATCCTCATCGTCGATGGGGGGATCCTCTTCCTCTATCGGGGGTTCTTCCTGTGAGGGGCTCTCGCTGACGACCATGAATTCGATGACAATGCTGGACGGCTCCGATACTTTCCCGTACGCTTCCGCCTCCTGTGAGAAGGACTCAAGTTCGATCTCATAGGTTCCGACAGCGGCCCTTGAAGTGGAAATTGCGATATCTACGACCTTCGTCTCGCCCTCCTCAAGGTAGAGAGCATCGCCGGACATGCTGGATGTTATCCTGGCGCGCGAAAGCTCGGCCTCGTTGGCGATCCCTATCCTGATACTGTCGTTTCCGTTCCCCAGGTTTCGCAACTTCACGCGGCATATCCCTGCATCCTCCCTCCCGATCATTGAATATTCCTCGGTGGAGTATAGTTCATGGGAGAAGAATCGATCTATGTGGATCATGGCGATCGCTGGATCGATATCCCCGCTCAATACCCCGGGCTCATTTTTCCATGTACCGGAGACCGTGAATTCCCCTATAGTGGTAGAGGATGTTCCGGAAGGGACGATGACAGTGCATGAAAAGGGAATGGATTCGTTCTCCTGTGTCAGCAACAGAATGGTGGTGCCGGAGATCGTCCAACCACCGGCATCGTAGCTTAGAACGACCTCTATGTACTGTATGCTCGGGGACCAAATTACCGTTGCCTGGACGATCCCCGTGAATACAAGGGGAGTGTTATTTCCAGGTGCTACAGAGGCGACCTGTGATGCCTGGTGAAGTTGGATGCTTATCTCCGGAGGGCCCGCTGCGTTAACGTCCATGTTCCAACATGATATTATGGACAAGATCGACATCGATATGATCGATAGGGCCAGGAAAAGGGATCTTTTGCTCATGTCCATCCATCCCATATTATGTCTTAGGGATTATATAACCTCCCTCTACCGGTATCCGAAATTACGCGGGTATGCTATTGATCATGACCCCCAATGAAATCTTCCACCATGACAGCGGATGGGCGTCGAGGATCAAAGGTTCCGCAGTTCATCTGCGCTTCCTGAATAAGACGATCGCTATGGTCAAGGGGATCGCGATGACGATGAGGGCAACTATAACAACGGCGACGATCAGGACCGGACCGAACGATCCGCCCTCGCCGGGAACATAAGGTTCGTATTCCTTCTGCGGACCGGGACCATCAGGTGGCAGGTCCTCATCCTCCTCTTCAGGCGAATCCTCGTCTTGGGTCGGTGGGCCCTCCCGTGTAGTTATTTGATCGACAATGCGGAGATCGATGGACAGATTGTAATGCCCGGTCTCGACCTGCATCTGCTCGTCGGCATATGACCAGGAGTGGACCGTGATTTGATAGCTGCCGATCCCTGCGAACCTGGTCTCTACGAGGATCCCCGCAACGGCCGTCCCGCCCTCATCGACTCAGGTGATGTTCTTGGGTATCTCGACATATATCCCGTATCTGGACAGCTCCGGTTCGTTGGCGATCTCGATGGCGATCCTGTCGCGCCCGTTGCCCTGATTGTGGACGTTTACGGTACAGTTGAATAGGTCCTCTTTCTCCATCTCGATGTATTCCGATCCGTATGAGAGATAATGCGAGTAGAACTGTTCTATCTTGATGATCGCTTGAACGGGATTGACATCGCCGCCGGTTATGCCGGGCTGATAGGTCCAAGTTCCTGAGACGATAAGGGTGCCGATCGAGTGCCTCGAGGTCATCGGAGGGACTTTGACGGTGCATGTGAAGGGCATGAGGGTGTCTTCCCTGGTGAATATCAGGACGGATGTCCCGGACGTCGCCCAGTCGTTCGCCTCGTAGTTGAGGTTAACTATGAGGTATTGGATACTTGGGGACCATCGGACCTGGGCGCTGACGTTCCCGCTGAAATGGACCACTCCCGAGGATCCAGGCTCGACGTTCACGCTTTGCTCGTATTGGTCAAGGTATATCGTCACCGCTGCACCCCCGACACCGTTCGCCGTCCGGCTGACGAGCGCCGCCGTACAAATCGATGCGGCGACTATGATAACGGCAAGGACCGCCTTCGCTCTCATATTCATCGGTGCTATGATGACCTTGGGCGTTCAAATATCTGTCGGAGCCCTGCCGATCAGATCTTACTTTCTCACATGACCGAGGTCATCTTCGAATCGATGGTGGCATCCTCATCGTATCGGCAGTCGATCCTCAGTGACACGCTTATACGCTGGGATCCCTTCGCCCGAACCGCTCGGACCGCCTCCTGGACGACCCTGAAGAGCGAAGGGAGGTCCGGAGATTCGATGATCGTACCCATTGCAGTGACCTGATATTTCAATCCCGAGGAGGAAATGACCTGAATGGCCGCTTTCACATGTTCGGATAGGGACGGCCCCTCGTCCATGGGAGTCACCGTTAAGAATGCGATGTACATATAAAAAACCGACAATAGATGGGAAAATAATAAATCCTATAAAAAATGATTTATAATCGGGGAGTATCATGTCCCCCCCCAAGGGTTAGAGGTCGGTAACGGGAGACTATCATCATGGAACAGAGCTCATTCAAGATCACGGCAGACATACTGCTGAAGAACGCCGCCAAGTCCTCGGTGCGGGATCTCAACGCCGAGTTCCAGAGGATGGGCGGCAAGGTCATACACAAGAGCTCCAAGCACGGGTCCGTCTATCTCCTATCCCATCCCGACGACGCATATCTCGAGCAGTTCCGAATCAGGCTGTTCAAGGAGCTCGGTCTCATCGAGGAGAAGGAGATCCCCAAAGAGATCAAAACGGATCCCGTCCAGGCTCCAAGGTACGGGGACACGCACAAACTGAGAAAAGGCTGGAACGTCCGGAGCGAGAAGGAGATCAAGGAGGGCATAACGGACGATGCGGTGGCCGATCCCTGGAAGGGAAAGCCCCATCCCAAAAAAGAGAGGAAAGAGGCGGAGCCCGATATAGAGGACTATGATGAGGACGAACCCCCTCTGAAGGAAAGTACGGACGATGAGGAGGAGGCCGAGATCAAGACCTATGAGGAGCGATGGGGCAAGATCGAAGACCTCTTGACGCTTGTGGAGGAGGCCCTCGAGGCAGGCGCCGTCGATGACGGTCAGATCATCAAGTTCGCCTACCACAAGGAGCTGCCCGAGCAGTTCATCAAGAAGCTCAAGAAGCAGCTGTGGGACAACAGGTGCAGGGGTCTCCGGGAGGAATGCCCCTTCAAGAAGAAGAAATACAAGTTCGAGGACCTGATGCGCGTGGTCCACGGCAAGGTCGAGGGCCACGAGAGGATCGACTCCCCCCTGAAGAGGTTCGAGGACCTATGGTCCAGGAACATCGAGGAGATGTACGGGCCATTCAGGGACAGGGATGTGGAGGTCCTGGGCAAGATCAGCTCGTTCAAGCCCCTGTACAAGAAGGGGAAGGAGCACGTCAAGCTCCTGCTCTACGACCTTAGGATCAACGTTCAGGGAGATGAGAAGGTCAAGGATGCAAGGAAGATATGGGTCCGCATCGACCTCAAGGACTATCACGATCTGACCCGGGACATTACCCTCAGAATAGAGGACATTATAAAGCTCAAGGGAAAATGCATACTCGACCCATTCTTCCACGACCACTGGGTCGTGGAGGTCAATTACCTGGAGAGGGTCCGCGAGGGCAGGGGAGAGGCCCTCAACGTCATGAAATGACGCCTCACAGCTTCCTGAAGGATGCAGCGTGTATGCCATCGACGATCACATGGGTCACTTCGAGTTCGGTCCTTCCTGGAAGCAGATACAGGCCCGATCCCCCGTTATCGTCCGTCATGGGTAAAGGGGGGTCGCCCGCGCTCGTGATCCGGCCCGCCCCCTCAAGCTCGAAGACTATGACATATGCCCTCCATCGTTCCTCTCCATCGAGCGGGCCACCGATCGTACCCTCGATGAACTCAGAGGAACCGAATCCATCCAGCTCCAGCTGGATCCTGACCGTGCTGCCGGCGTCCCCGTCCAGAACGGACCTCGCGGCCCATGCTATCCTCGACATGTCACGAAGAGCCCTATCCTCGGCGACGCTCATGGACATATCCTGATAAGCCCCCAGCACGACGGGTACCATAAGCGAGGTCAGCACTGCGGCCATCAGAAGCCTCATGGGCATATCCACCATGCCGAGCTCGTCCATTTGCATCCTCGGGCCGATTAGAGAAAAAGTGGATATTAAGATTGCTGGTGTAATTCTCTCTGGGGCATATCCATCTCCTGGTACATCAGAGAGGGTTCGGACATGTCCGGGTCCGATCCCATCGACGGCAGGGGGCCCGGATCGATGGACTGAGACAGAGATGATAATGTTATCCTCTCCCCCTCGCTTTTCAGTATCCCCACGGCGATGTTCTCGGAGAAACCTAAAAGGGCCTCGATTATCCCCTTGACGTCCATCGCCCCGAGATGCTCGGGGGATCTCAACGCGGCTATGCAGGCGCCTCTAAGGGCCGGACCTCTGCCCTCTTTGAGAGAGGATATCTCCCCCATCCCCATGCTCTGATGTTCAAGGGTGTAGGTCGCTTTACTGCTCGAAAGCCTGGTCCAGGCCTCCAGAGGTATTCGTATCCCCGGACCAGGGGCGGAGGCTCTGGCAAGGTCCTGTATGGCCCGGGCCATATCCTCGGTGGTATGGCCCGAACCGATCAGGCATCCTGGATATAGAGGACCCGAAAGCAGGTTCAGGGCCAATGCGGTCCTGTTCGATCCCGGCGCGGAAGCATCGTCCGTGAATATGAAGTTGAAGAAAGGTATCCCCCTTCGCCTCAGCTCGCTGCCGATCTCTACCGCCCCGGACAATCCCGTCCCCCCTTCGCATCCAGCGATCATTAGCACCGGAAAATGGTCCTGGACCAATGGCAGTATATCGTTCATTGAGGATCGGAACGCCATCATCCCCAGCTTCAGGTCCCTTCCTACCCCCTCCCCGTCAAGGGCTTTCTCACCGAGGAGGATCACATTCTCCATAGGATACTTCTCTTTGGTTCGAACGTCGGTGTCAAGGACCAGTCTCTCCGGACCTTCCGGGCCCATGCTCGATACGATTAAGGCCCCAAAGCCCCCTATTCCGAGGACCAGAGGGCCCCTGGGTTCATGATCTTCATCCATCACAACGTCAATACCTTGGTCCGATTATACCTTTTTGTAGGAGTATGCGGGGACTATACCATGCGGTCGATCCTGATCCGGAGGTCCAGGGCGGATCCCGCACCCACGTGATCGTCCACGATCTTCCCTTCTCGATCCAGGAAGTACAGTGTGGGGATCGAGCTAGCGGGGAACGTCTCCCTTATCTGAGGCGATGCCATACCAAAGGGCCAATCAGCGTAATGCTTGTCCCTGAACTCCCTGGACATGGCGGCGGTCTCCTGCGGATCCGTATTTATGGAAATTATGACCAGGTCCGATGGCGAGTAGTATGTCTTCAGCTCCCTGAGCTCGTCCATCTGGTAGGCGCAGGGCCCGCACCAGGTCGCGTACATGTCCAAGAGGATGATCTTTCCCTTGAACTGCTCGAGCCGGAATGTGCCTCCGTCTATGTTCTCGATATCGTATCGGAGGTATGCTGGGATATCGGATACTGGAGGAGCGCTGCCTGATGTTGGTGTATCCATAACAGGCTCGTCGTCTCCTCCGGAGGAACGTTGGGATAGGTATACGCCCAGTGCGGACCCTGCCAGGACCAGGACTAGCGACAGGAAGACCAAGGGAGCCACCGGAGCGCTTCTCGTCTCTTCCTTTTTCTTTTCAGGCCTGGGCCCGTCCCTCTTCCTTGAAGCCTTCTTCCGGTATGAGGATCCCATGAGGATCCATCGGGGTCTGCGGATTAATCCTTTTCCCCTTATCCTTTCAAACTATCCTTCTGAACCATCTCTCGAGGGAGGATAAGGGGAGCCTTATCATCGTGGGCCTGCCGTGTGCGCAGTGCAGGGGAATCTCGCAGTCGAGGAGATCGCGTATGAGGGCCTCCATCTCGTTGAACGAAAGCTGCTGATGCGCCTTTATGGCGCCCTTGCAGGCAGCAAGGGAGATGACCTTATCCTTCAGGGGGATCTCCTTGGGGACGAAGGAGGGGTCCGGCGGCCCGCACCCGTCGTGGACCTGGGCTCCCATGGCTATGTCCAGTAGGACCCCGCTGCCCTCGGTCCTTCCCATGAACACGGGCAGCCCCCTGATGACCACGGCATCCCTTCCGAACCTCTCGAAATCGAACCCTAATCCCTTGAGGTCCGCTTCAAGTGATCCGATGTTCTCCATCGAGGACGGGTCCATCTCCAGATGTATCGGGTCTATGAGCTCCTGGACGGGAAAGGTCCTGGCAGAATGCTTCTTGGAGAGCATCTCCAGGCGTATCCTCTCGTGGGCGGCATGCTGATCGACCAGGAGCAGGTCCGAACCCAGCTCACACAGGATGTAGCTGTGGTCGAGCTGGCCTATGACCCTTATCCGCGCCTGGGAAGGGTTCTCCGGAAGGGCCGGGGGAAGTCTCGACATCCCTTCGATGACGGGGACGTCCGCCCACTGGTCCATGGGGGTCTCCGAGGGGCGGACCTCTCCCTCGAGCAGGGGCACCTGCCTCTTCTCCCTGACGGCCCTGACCCTGCTGCCGTTGAAGATCGACCTGTCCACGGGCTCCGCCTGCGGAGGGGGGCTCTTGCCGGAAGGGCGCTTCGACATGGGTCCTCCGAAGACCGCCTTGCCGACCGCCCTCTCCACGCATTCAAGGACCGAGCGCTCGTCCGAGAACTTCACGAGGTCCTTCGTCGGATGTATGTTGACGTCCATCCTCTGGGAGGATATGTCGATGATCAGGATGGAGAGGGGGTATCTGCCCTTCATCAATCGAGATCCGTAACCCCTCCTGACGGAGTCGATGATCTGCCTGTTCTTCACGAGGCGTCCCGATACGCAGATCGTGATCCCCCCGGAGTTGGACCTGGTGTCCCAGGGCAGGGAAGCGAGGCCCTCGACCCTGGCCATGCCGCAGTCAAGGGGGCCGATCTCCTTCATGGAACGGGCGGTCTTCAATCCCAATACCTCGCCGGCCCTGGAGCGCAGGTCCTGTCCGGGCGGGGCCTCGAGCTTGGGCTCGTCATCGGAGGTTATCCTGAAACCTATATCGGGCCTTATCAGGGCGAGCCTCGTAGCGACGTCGAGGCATCTGGCCTTCTCTGTCTGGGGGCCTTTCAGGAATTTCTTCCTTGCCGGGACGTTGGCGAAGAGGTCCGATACGGTTATGGACGTGCCTTCCGGGCAGCCCGCCTCCTCTATGGAAAGGACCTTCCCGGCCTGGATCGAGATTCGAGTCCCCGAGGGCGATCCCCTCTCCCTCGTCACCATCTCCACTCTGGAGACGGCAGCGATGGAGGCGAGGGCCTCTCCCCTGAAACCAAGGGTGTGAAGCGATAAGAGATCGTCTATTCCCGAGATCTTCGAGGTGGAGTGCCGGGTGAACGCAAGGATCGCATCCTCCCTGGACATCCCGCACCCGTCGTCCTGCACCCGGATCCTATCGATCCCCCCGCCGTCCAAGTCGATGCCGATGCGGGCGGATCCCGCGTCCAGGGAGTTCTCCAGAAGCTCCTTGATAACGGAGGAGGGGGATTCAACGACCTCGCCGGCGGCGATCTTGTTCACGGTGGATTCGTCCAGGACCCGGATCCTTCCCATGCGGGGGAAAAGCCGCATTGAATATTAAGAACTTCGGAATTGGGCCATGATAAGGAGATCCCCTCGTCCCAGGAAATGTATTTATATTTATATTTATATTTATATCATCCACCTGGTGGGTAAATGAGCAGAAGGAATTCGGTACTGTTTATAGGGATCGGATCCGTCGTGATAGTATTGCTGATGATCGCCATAGCCTACAGGGAGCCGATGGAAAGGA
>JARVGK010000012.1 GCA_029762535.1 Thermoplasmatota archaeon | reverse complement strand
CTATCCTCCTCTTGTTCCTTTCTCATACCTCCAATGACTGATATTCGTATGACACTCCCATCCAGTAAAGACAAAGGATTTGATTAAATATAATCATTTCGGGAGGAGATCCTCCCCCTTTGCCCCCGGGATCGAGAGGGCAAAACCCTCGGGAAGAGAAGGGGATCCCTTTATAAAGCCGAAAAAACACCCCTGCCCGCGGCGAGTCTTTTTCCAGTACACTGGCTCCTTCCAAAATCGCAAAACAGACCCGCCCGTCGCGGGTCCTAAAGTGCCTCACGTCGGGGCCCCACGCGGGGCCCAACCCGGGGCCCCATCCCGAAGCCTGAAAGGCTAGACATCGGGAAAATTTCCAAGGGAAATTTTTCAACGACGGCGGGTCTTTTTTGGAGGGATCCCCCCCCCACCCCCAACAACATGGAGGCCTCTCCTCGACAAAAGGGAGATCCCCCCTCGGGGGGGGATCCCCTCCCCATCCCCACCCCCAAAAGCATCATCATCAATGGATCCTTCTCTCATCCTCAACAAGATCCCCCGCCTCCGTGTGGATCACAACCGCTACATGATGAGGAAAGCTCCAAAAAAAAAACGTTCCTCCTCCTGGCTTTGATCATACTGGATCGTAACCAAAAGATCGATCTCTCCGAGATCAAGCCCTCTATCGACCTCCGTAAAACTATGGAGGATCTCCGGGGATCCCATACCCTGAGCACCTCATCATCTATCCCGATCAAATTCCTGACTGCGAAATCCTTATATCTCTTTTCGGACATATAGTATATGATGAAAAGTCGAATATTCATCGGCAGGACCGAAGAACTCGAACGCCTCGAAGGCCTCCACGAACAGGATGGCTTCCGATTTGCCATCATAACGGGAAGGCGCAGGGTCGGCAAAACCCGCCTCATCAAAGAATTCCTCAAAGATAAGGACCATTTCCGGATCCAGTTCGAAAAGAGGACTGCTAGATACAATCTGGCGAGACTGAACAATGAGATCGGAAAATGGTCGAAGATCCCGCCTCCGAACTTTTCCACACTGACCGATGCAATCGAATTCCTATCCGGAAACGATCCTAAGATCATCGTACTGGATGAATTCTCCTATCTGATCAGATACTCCGATGCTCTGGCAGAATTCCAGACGATCGTGGACGAGATCCTTGCCGAAAAGGACATCATGCTGATCGTGTCCGGATCCTCCTATTCGATCATGAAGAGGGGACTGCTCGAGTATTCCTCTCCCCTCTATGGTAGATCGGATATGATGTTGAACGTTTTACCTTTGACCATAAGAGAACTCGATAAATGGTTCCCGGGATCGGATATGGCCGATCTCGTCATGGTCCATTCGGCTCTGGGTGGGATACCCCGTTACCTTGAATTCTTAGATAGTATCAAGGAACCTCAGAAGAAGATCGAATCCATGTTCTTCGATCGCAATTCGTATCTCTTTCGGGAAGCCAAGGAGGTCCTCGAGGAGGAGTTCGACGATCCATCGACATACTATGCAATTCTGGAATCCATCTCAAAGGGTTCGACCACGGTTACCGATATAGGACATAAGTCGATGGTGGAACCGAAGAACGTGGCGAAATACCTGGATGTACTCATGAATCTCGGTATAATCAGACGTGAATTTCCCTTCCGGAGCAACAAAAAAAGGGGGATATACAGGATCAGGGATCCATACTTCGCTTTCTGGTTCAAATTCATCTCACCCCATTTCGAGGATATCGATTCGGGATACGATATGGAGGCCAGATCCAGGTTCAAAAGGGATTTTTTCACCTTTGTCGGTTATCACCTGGAAATGATAGCTTCGGATATCGTCGTACCCTTGATGCCTTTCAAGGTCGAATCGTACGGTCGTTGGTGGCATAAGGGAGAGGAGATCGATCTAATAATCGAAGGGGAAGATATCGTATGCTTCCTCGAAGTCAAATGGGGAGATATATCCAAAAAGGATATGAACAGGATAATCGAGCATCTTCGTATGAAGGCTGTGCTCTATCCACACAGGAAGGATAAGGTAATATTTGGTATATTGTCACGGAATGTGGTTGAAAAAACGGATATGGAAGACCTGTTAACTTTCGGTTTGAATGAACCCTGATCCAAAGTAAGAATCAGTTAAAGTCCAGATCATTCACCATGTATCGACCTCCCTCTCCTTACATACAAATATCGAGAGGGATCTCATTTGATCCCCAGAGGATCCCGATAATGTCCTGACCATCTATACGATCGGGACATGATCCTGCCGGATAACTCCTCCAAGTACCCCCATCCATCAGCTCTTGGATGGCATAGAACTAATCTGGATTAATGAGCAAATGCCTCGTCCTTGATCAATACTTATACCCAGTAGGGGATCCCATAATCGGAGATCTGCCGGGGACGGACGCGGGTATGCGAAGTTCACCGAAGGTGAATTTGGCTCGAGCAAACTCCGTTTGCGAACCGCATAACCGCGGGTTATGTGACCCGACCACAGGGAGGGAACGGAGCCGAAGGCGACGAAGAGTGGTCGACCATTTCTTTTGTTATCCCACATAACAATGCGGAAAGTATATATGTGATTGAATACAATCACAGTTCATGGCTAAAATGGTCTCCGTGCAGATACGCCTTCCCCAAGAGGAACTCAAACGAATAGATAATTACGTGACGAAGGGTGAGTATCCCTCACGTTCTGAATATATTCGTGATGCAGTTCGAAAAGCAGAAATGTTTGATGCATTCAAACGTCTTGGTCGGATCATGAATGAAGAAGGTATTTCCGAAAAGGATCTCCTGGAAGGTGGAAAAGAGATTAGAGAAAAGTTATTTCAAGAGATGTTCGGAGATAACGAATGAAGATACTGGTAGACACTTCGACACTCTACTCTGCTATCGCACATGAAGGTAGAGTACATGACATTCTTCATTTATTAATTGAAAAACATAACGTTATCTTATCTGATTTTATTATTGAAGAACTTAAACGAAATCTTCAATTGAAACTATCTGGAACAAAAAGAGAGAATGCATTGATGGACCTTGAAATATTCATATCGCATTGTAGCATAATAACTAAAGACAGATACATCCACAATTTGCCTGTAGCAAAAGAATTGATCAGTTTAAAAGATTCACCGGTATTGGCATGTGGAATGTTAGATGAAATCGATTATCTCTTGACAAGCGATAAGGAATTTCTCAACTTAAAACTGAAGAATATCATATCACCTAATGATGCATGGGATATTTTGATATGATCGTTTGTTTTTCGAAAAGGCACAGATAGATGGTCAATAATTTCACACAACTTTCATTATCCGAAGGGATGGTCAAAAGAGCAACCCGGATACCCGAATTCGAAGATATCAATATCCACGTCATCTCCAGAGAGGATATCTTTTTGCTCAAAGGGATAACAGACCGTCCGGAGGACCTGTCGGATATGGAGAGATTGGCAAATAGACTGTTGGACTGGAACATCATAGAATCCGAGGTGAGGTCCCAGAAGGATCCGTGGAGATGGATTCTCAAATTTTACCTTAGATTGCTCGATCTTGAAGAGGAGTACGGCGTTCGATCACCACTCATCAAGAGGTTCGAGAAAGAAGCTGACCTGTTTGCGGGAATGACCGCGGTGCTATCGAGATTCCCTGAAGGAAAGGCGGATCTCGAACAGATCGCCGAGGTCCTGGAATGGGATAGAGAATATGCCGTGAGGGTGATCGAAGAGATGAGAAAATGGGACATCTTCCATTCTGATATGACGGACCTTTGCGGAAAATAGAGGAAATTCGCGTGGATCGCAACCCCAGCAGATACACCGTCGAGAAAGCCCCCTATAAACCGATCCTCCTTCTGGATCTGATCCTCAACAAGAACCGGGGGATCGATCCCTGTGATCTTCGAAAATGAATAAGGAGAGAACATAAGTATAAAGATGTGCATACACATCAAATAGGTGACGATATGGTCAATATGACCCTTTCTGTTCCAAAGGAACTGAAGAAGGAAATGGACTCCCATCCCTGGGTCAACTGGTCGGAAGTGGCCCGCATGGCCTTCAGGGACAAGGTCAGGGACCTCAAGGTCCTGGAAAAGTTCGCATCCGACAGCGAGATGACCGACGAGGACGCCCTCGAACTGGGCAGGAAGGTCAACAAGGCCCTCCGCAAGAGATACACGGAGAGCACCTGATGGACCTCATCGTGGACGCGAACGTTTATGTTCTCCGCCCTCATCAGGAAAGGTGAGACATCAAGGCTCATCCTGAACGAAAGGCTCCACCTTTACGCACCCGAGTTCATCTTCGAAGAGTTCGAGAAGTACCGCGATCTCATCCTGAAAAAGACCCACAGATCGCAGATGGAGTTCGATGAGGTACTATCGATATACACCGAAAGGATCGAGACCATTCCAATGGAAGAGATAATCCGGGAGATGGAACAGGTGAAGGAGTTCTCCCCGGATGTCAAGGACGATCCTTATCTCGCCGCGGCGATCCTGATCGGTGCCGGGCTATGGACAAATGATTCGAAACTGCGTGATCAGGATGTTGTCGCTATCTATTCAACGAGTGATCTTGTGCACATGTTCCCGGATCCGGTCAATGGATGAACATATTCCGATCGGATCGTTTTGGTCCTCTCACGATATATCCTTGTACTTTCCAGGATCACTACTCGATATTCGTTGATCACGTTAGTAACGAGAGGATCGTCCAAACCGCGCAATGGCGGCAGTTACCTGCCGAGTTTTGCGCACGGGACCCCCTCCTCTCACTCCATAGCCAGACAAAGGAAAAATATCCCATTGCGCAGAGGTGGCATATGCCGGCACTGCGCATCGATCCCCGCGCAGTGATCGGCAGTTCTTTATATACCAACGCGTAGCGCCAGCAGTTTTCCACCCACCGGGACTGCGCACTCCATCTTCCGTCTCTACACTCCATATCTCTCGCCTCTTCATCCCGACCTGCCGAGTCTGCTTGGAAAAACATCAATCCGACCACTCCCTACCCCATCTCGACTGAAACCTGGTCCGATCCCTTGAGGATCCGGACTTCACATCGAAGATGATCAATGCGATCCTTCACGGAGGATACAGGATGAGCCGAAGAAGGATGGAAATGAAGATAATCCAGTCGTCGATATATTGTCGACAACTCTGATGTATATTTACAAAACTTAGGTAATCATAAATGATTACCATCGTTAGTTAAATATACTTGTATGGTACTGAGCCATCGATGAATATCAACACGTACATGCTCATCGAGAGACTGAAGACCTATCCCGTCTTCACACTCGACGATCTTTGTGCTCTAACCAAGAAGGATCCATCCTACTGCAAGGTCATGATCGGGAGATTGGTCAAGAGGGGGATCGTGAAAAGGATCCAGAGGAACAGGTTCACTCTCCATGACGATCCTCTCATAATAGCAACCAGGATCGCCTGGCCTAGCTATATATCCTTGTGGTATGCACTCCATCATCATGGTTTGACCGATCAGATACCAAATGAGATCTCCGTTCTGACCACAGCGACCAGACACTCGAAGAACATGGAGTTCATGAACATGAGGATATCATTCTCCACGATCCCGGTCCGGTACCTTTTCGGATATACGAAGGAAAAGGTATCAGTGTTCGATGTCTTCATGGCCGATCCCGAAAAATGCCTATTGGACAGTATCCTTCTGAAACGGATATCTCTTGAAGAGATCTTCTTCATGATCAAGGAGGACAAAAATACCATATCGTCAACGAAGTTGTCCGAATATGCAAAAAGGTCGGGAAACCTCCCTGCGATGAAAAGGATAGGGTGGTTACTTGACACCCTGGAATTGCCCGGTACAGACGTTCTCCTCGGATCGGTCAAAGGTGCGTTCATTCCTCTGGACTATTCCCGTCCCGAGAAAGGAGAAGGCAATTCCAGATGGAAGGTGAAGGAGAATTTGGTGTGATATTATGATACCGAAAGAAGATCTGAAAGATATCTCATCTTTGAAAAAACTCCCATTGAGAGTTTGTGAGAAGGATTATCTGCTCGAAACGATGATGTTCTTCCTCTCCGACATGAAGAGGACCATGGTCTTCAAAGGGGGTACCGCACTCTACAAATTCTACGGACTGAACCGATTTTCCGAAGACCTTGACTTTGACCTGACGGGAAAAAGGAATGATCCGGACCGTATCATCGAAAGGATCAGGAGAAACCTTGATCTCATGGGAATGGCAGGGACCATTGCGGAATCAGAGGACCACGGAAACGAGACCAACATCAGATTTCTTATCAGGGGTCCTCTTTACGATGGAAAGAAGACGAGCATGACCAGGATAGTCCTCAACCTCAGCAAAAGGGAACGGCCGGAGAGCAATTCCATGAAATTGCTAATACCTCAATATCCGGATCTGACCGCATTCGAAATGAACGTGCTCTCGCAAGAGGAAATATCCTCGGAAAAGATAAGATGCATATTGACAAGGAACAAACCGAGGGATATCTATGACCTATGGTTCCTTTTCAGAAAGGGGATAAGACCCGAGCCTTCGATGATCAAAAGGAAACTATCCATTTACTGCATTGACTATTCCAAGGAAATTATGATCTCGAGGATCAGGTCCATGGAGGGTATGTGGGCCAGGGACCTCAAGGGGATAATAATCGGTTCGCTCCCCTCTTTCTCCGATGTATCAATGGATCTTGAAGATTGGATACCGGAATAGATTTATTTTATATCAAAATATCTCATTTTCATGATATTATAATACAAATTAAGACCCCGAAACCTACCTGGCTTTACAATGACGGAACAATACCTTTTCTAAAAAGAAACATGTCATTATCATCCTTACCCTTATCCGACCTAATGATTAGCACTTCAGACTTCCTCGGTCCGATCCTTAATTTACTTCTTTTCGAGAGAGGGATCCGCCTCCTTATCTTCAACAGGAGGATCCTCCGTCCTCTCTTTTTATTCCTCGGGTCCTTCCTTCCTTCCTGATATCAGGAAGATGGCGATCCATACGATCATTAATACCAGGATCCTGGCAATTATCAAGACGTAAATATAATCCGGACCAGGATCGGGAGGATCCTCTTTATCCACGTCATCCTTTATCGGATCCATGAAGGCAGTGTTGACGAGGAACGATCCCGGTCCAGTGTGGATGAAATCATTAAGAAGTAATACCATGTTAACCGGACGTGGGGTCTAACCATTTTAAATTGGTCTGATGGGAGAACCAAACAAACGGTCTGATAACAAGAGGTGAGTTCAATGCATGGGAGATCCGTCCTTGTCCTGTCCTTGTTCTGTGTTGCCTTATTTCTGGGACCGGCCTTCGATCCCGTCATTACGGGATGGGTCAAAGGTCTCGACAAGCATGACCCTCTCTCAACAAGGGCGGACGTCGTCCCGGGACCGTTCAGGGAACTGAAAAAACTCGTTGAGGAGCTGATCGCCGTCACCACCGACATGACGGACTCCGACGAGGACGGCCTTCCCGACAGCGTCGAAAGGATCATCGGTACGGACCCTTTCAACGCGGACAGCGACCATGACACCTTGAACGACTCGTTCGAGGTCTCGTTGAACCTGGATCCCCTAAAAGCGGATTCGAACGGGGATGGATTGGCCGACCCGAACGAGGTCCTGGGGGTTCCTCTGGATGCGGACGGAGATGGTATCCCCAACGCATGGGACAGGGATAATGACAACGACGGGATCGAAGATGCATCAGATCGTTCACCCTTTCACAGGACAGATCCGCTGGATTCCTTCCATCTTGAGCTTGCAACCACGGGAAGACCTCTGTACATTTCCATGCAGGTCGTACCCAGGAACCCAGACAACCTGAGGTTGATGCTGGGCACGTTCGATTGGCCATACGATGACAAGGGTTTGATGAGGGACCTTGACAACTCCAGAGAGGACGTCTTTGTGTCACCGGTGTTGAGGATCAAAGGAGATGATCTTCCGGAACAGGAAGAGGTCCTCGAATATGGAATGAGGGTCTCACCAGGCGAGGCCAGAGCCCCGCTATGTGCCGAATGGCAATACGGAAGGATCGTCGGACTTAGCGGCAGGTTATTCTTCCCGGCATCACAGGGTCCCAGGACAATTAGCCTTGATATCAACCTGGAATGGGTCGTGACCGGCATGACCGACTCCGAGGTCCGAACGATCAAGGCCTCGAACGGGAAATTCTTGACCTCTATGGACACAGGACCCGCCATGTCCAACTCCACAACCGTATCCGAACCCCAGCGATACGGCTGGGAGATCGTTGATGGGGAGAAAGTGGCATTCAGATCCTACATGGGGTATTATCTGGGCATCGAACATGACGGAATGGTAAGTTCCGGATTTGAAAAGAGGGATGAGAACTGCATATTCGCCATCAGAAATGAAGGGGGCCACCAATATATCGCGGACAGGAACGGGAGATACCTATCCCTCATGAAGGACGGATCGATCGGGACCGCAACGAACATCTCCGATGACGCGAGATTCATCATAGAGAATGACGGCATCAGAAAGAACAGCATCACCCTGATCACCTATCCCGAGGATCTTATAATAGCGAGCCTCTCGGCCGTGGAGAATTTCGGGAGCGAGCTGGGCCTACTCTATTCTAGGGATATGGAGGAGATATTGACGGCCAATATGGTCCTATCAAGCAGCTATATGAGGAATTGCTCACTTGAATTGGATGATATACCCGCTTTCCTCCGGGATAGGAACATCAACATCGAACACAGATCGGGCAAATATGAGCATTCTGACCTCGCGGTGAAGGATTCGATGGGAAGGATGGCGAAAGAAGCTCTTGAGAGCCTGCCCGATGACAGGATATTCTGCATGACCACGCTGATGCAGGATACGTTCTCGGCCGTGGACCTCACGTCCAATGATTCGTACTTCTACGCAGACATGGGCGGTCTCCCTCCCATCGTCACGAGGATGATGAAATCAACATGGCATCGGAACCCGTCGGACGGGCCCATGGAACCTGAAGGATTCATACACAAGATAGATCCCCTCCTTGAACCCCTCAAAGATGAGGACAGGAAGGTGATGATCGCCCTCGTCCTTTACTGGAGCACCGGCGAGATAAGGGTCATGAAGATAGGGGATGAACTGAAAGAGAACGAGACCCACCACTGGGCGGAGGATATTACGAAATGGGCAGGGCCAATAATCGGGAGCATACTCTTCATCACGAACTTCATCAAAGATTTCGTGCTGCCCGTGCTTGAATTACTCACATTTCTCTACAATGCTTTCACCACGAGCAGCCAGTTCATGCTCGCTGTCATCAAAGGCGGTTGCTCGACGGTGATGTTCATACTGAAATCCTTCAAGGACTGGGGAGCATGGGGGAGTACGGTATCCAAGGTCCTATTCGGGGTCGGTATTGTTCTGAACGTCATAGGCCTAATATTCGATATCACCATGCTCATCTTCAATGTCGTGGCGATGTACAGTGCCGCGAATTACGATCCTTTCCAGATGACCCTGACGACCATCTATATGGTCATAGCATTATCTTGGATCATCACGCTCTTCAGTGTGAACCTTCTCTCCTCGATAGGCGTCTTCTTGTTGAGCCTGCAATCGGTCCCGGTAGCAGGCCAGGTCTTAGGTTTGGTGATCGGTCTGGCCGTGGCAGTGGCCTTCACTTTATTTGCCCTTGAGGAGTTGCTGGTATCCCTGATCACCGGAAAGAGCGGCTCGGAATGGATCATCACGTGGATAATACAACTGATATCGGGCGTGAGATCCCTGACCGATGTGGACATGAAGATGTTCTCATCGAGGATGATCATCCACGATGCGACGGAGAACGGTCTGGATGTCAACGACAGGATAGAGGTCGAGAGTATCTGGAACACGACAGTGACCCGGCAACACGGGACAGAGGACCATCTCAGGGACTCCTTCATAATACCGCAATACAGAGCTGCGGTAGCATCCTCCGAAGGAAAGGCACGTGTCGGTCATTACTCCGATATCATCTCCTCGCAAAAGACCTCCTTCGAGAGAAATGACCGATACAGGTCCGGCGTGTGGGTCGAACCTGGATCGGCCATGCCCAATTATCAGGTCGTGATGGACCTGATGTTCAACTACAGCAGATATTATCAAGAATACCTGTTCTGGGGAGCGATCCCGTTCGAACCCAAGGTTTCCTCCGGCGTCGAGAAGATGGATACGCAGGACCTGTACTTCGATATCATGCCGGCGACCATCGATGAGTTCGCGAAATGGAAGTATCTCGTTCATTCCGATACCGATGGCGATGGTATCAACGACACCGATGAGAAATGGACGGACCCGTTGAAATGGGACTCCGACGGAGATCTTCTGGGGGACAAGTTCGAACTGGACCTGGGTTACCTGCCTGATGATCCCGATTCCGATAGGGACGGGCTATCGGACAGAATGGAGATGATATTGGGCCTCGATCCGTTGAACAAGGACACTGACGGAGACGGGTTGACCGACCTTCAGGAGATCGAGGGCTGGGTGATCAACTTCACATACAACGGCCGTTCGTTCGAATGGCATATCGTTTCCAACCCCGGCCTTCCCGATACTGACGGAGATGGCCTTGACGACAGGATAGAGTACATGTGCCTGTTGAATCCTATGTCCTCCGATACCGATGGCGACGGGATAAAGGACGAGATCCTCGATTACACCACCACAGAGATAGAATATGTGGATACGTTCGGTGATGACGATGGATTGGATCTTTTGACCGCAAAAAGCGTATCGGTCCTCGATGATGGGAGCCTGGTCCTTATCGGTAAGGATGATGACACGATTTGCAGGATCGGCTCCGAGGGAGAGACGATCTGGAATTATACCGATCCATCCCTCTCATCCGAATATGAAAAGTTCAACGATGTGAGAGGTGGCCCTGACGGCCGCATCTACGCTTCCGTGGATTCCATGATGAATCCAGGCGTCCTGGTCCTGAACGCCAACGGTACGTTCAATTCGACATATCCAGTAAGGGATGCAACGGAGATCAAGGGACTCGCCGTCGATGACGAGGGATGCGTCTATACCTTGAGCACATTCGATCTGAGTGGCGTCTATCTCGTAAAATTCCATCCCAACGGAACGGTGGCCCATGAAAACTCCTTCCCGACAGGCAGCGAGAACTTCCCTGGCGGTATCAGATCTTTCCCTTCATTTTACTGGAACGGCGAATTGGACATCGACAGCAAGGGGAAGCTTTACATCACCGATCCGACAACAGACAGGATCCTCGTCTTTAACAAGCATCTCGATCTATCGTATGTCTGGGATGTCAGCCAGTTCGGGTTGGTGAGGGATATCAGGATCGATGATGATGACAGCATATACGTTTGCGGACATGACAACGGTTACGATCTCATCCAGAAGTACGACCGTTACAGAAGGGTCGTGGTAGAGTGGAACACGGATCTGATGGAAACCTCCTTATGTCCAGGTCATGACGGGCATGTATATGTTGCGGGCCTGAACGAGACCGCGACCTACAAGGGCAGGATAATGAAGTTCTGGGAGAACGTTACCCTCCATGAGGTCGAGAAGAACAAGACGTTCATCGACACGGACGGTGAAGGCCTTATAGATATCATAGAAGAGGTGGGATGGAACATCACTCTGAACACCCAATTCGACACCTTCACGATCCATGTTCACTCGAGCATCATGATGATAGATACCGATATGGACGGCCTGGACGACCTGTCAGAATATCTGTTCGGGTCCGATCCTACATCCGTTGACAGCGACCGCGACGGACTACCCGATCAAATAGAGATCATGATGGGTACGAACATCACATGCTGGGACACCGACGGCGACGGCTTAAGCGACGGAGCGGAGATCATTTTCGGGAGCGATCCTTTGCTTCATGATACGGACGGGGACGGTCTATCGGACCGCGATGAATACCTGCAGGGGTCCGATCCCAACGATATCGACACCGATGACGACGGTCTGAGCGATAAGGAAGAATGGGACCTGGGATGGTCAGCGGTCTCCCCTGACGGCGATGGGGATTTCATGCTTGACGGTGACGAACTGGCCCACGGCTGCGATCCGAACGGAAGTGACATGGACCGGGATGGCATAGATGATGGATATGAGCGCCTTTTCGGGACATCGCCAACAAACGGTGACTCCGATGGTGACGGTCTGAATGACGGTTTCGAAATCGGGATATTCCTGGATCCGACGAACAACGATACGGATGGGGATGGGTTAGATGACCGATATGAGCTGGAGATAGGATATAACCCCAGGTCCACTGATACGGACGGTGACGGGATACCGGATCTGTATGACTTGGATTTCACGGTCGAGCTTGGTGTGGATGTTGTCGTCGTATCGGATGGCACGGTAGAGGGAGCGAACTTCATATCAGATCTTTCGAAGATCGTCGGCGTCATCGAGACCACCCCGGATTCGTTGATACGAGATCATGCGGATAGCGATTATGTGGTGATAATAGGCAGACCGACCTCTGAAGATGGCACATCAGGCAAGTTGGTCCGGGACCTCCTGATCGATTGTGGGGATCACCTGTGGAAGATGGAAAGGACGAACGAGGCTCGTTGCCTCGTGCGATACGGGGTCTGGAACAATGACCAGACAGTGGTCCTTCTGTCCCATACATATCCCTTCGACCACAACAGGGTGCTAGGTATCTTGAGAGGCCTCAGGCTGATGGTCGAGGAAGGTCACGTCGTCTATGATGTCCTGAGCCCGGTGGATTTCATTTACATGGAGAACTGCGAGACCATTAGAGAGACGGATACCACGCTCAAGTTAAGCCTCTCCGAGATTACAGCATTCAAAGCGGGGATATCTATCTCCGACGACACTTCCCCGATCGCCCCTCCATCCTTCGGCAACGGTCTGCAGATGGATACCTCGTCCATGGGCAAATATGTTACCGTTAACATCTCCGACCCGGATGGGAACCCCTTGAGATCCATCGTCTCGGTCGAGATGAGAATATACTACTCCAATTCGGACCTCGATCTGGACGGCGACGGCATGATCGACGGAGTAAGGGACCTTGATGAGGCGAGTCTTCATCTGCTTTTCCATTCGGACGGGAACTGGTCGAACGTATCGGGAATGGACGGGATCACCGGGACAGGGGTGAACACTGCGGATGTTGCGATGTTCGGCAATGAATATGCCGGTTACCTCTGGATGACGGGGGCCCATCTATCTACCTTCGCCATCGTCGGTACCCGGAACGAACACGAGACCTTCGTCTTGGAGGTAGGGCCGGTCGTCGATACCGACAACGACCCCATCGAAGGGGCCAACATAACCCTTTTCCTGCAAAGTCTGGAATTGATGAACATCACGGACCGAAATGGACTCAGCGGATTCCTGATATCTTCTGACGCGCTTGGACACTCCGTTAGGATAAGAATCGTGAAAGAAGGATACCATACCCTGGAATACAACACCAGCATAACCGATGAGGGGATATTGAGCGAGGGCCCTCCGCCCATGATCAAAAAAGTATCGACGGAGAAGCAAAAGGAAAGGTCGCTTCTGTTCCTGATATCGATCATTTCCATAATCTTATTGCTGGCCCTGTTCATTATTTTCCTTATTTTCAGACGTAGAAGGATGGATATCGAGGAATGAAAACCCGATACTATGTCTATCTTGCCGATAGGTATGTATCGGTTTCCCACAGACTCGAATCGAAATAAAATTTCATTCGCCGCTCCATCTCCCGAGGATATAAGGAGAGGATCCGATCCCTATTCACCCTCGTGGCCTTTTCGATAAGGTCTATCCTGCCGATTTACTGGAAGATGCTGAAGGATGTTTCCCTTCTCCACGAGCGATCCCAGGATAGCATTGTCCTTCGTTCCAGTGACGATGATTTATATGGACCCCTCTCCTACGAAAGGACAGGACAGAACCATATTCCTCCGCCTCACCTCCAGCCTGAAGTATTATCGAGCAACGTATCCTCTCCGAGGATCCAAAAAGGCGATCGAGGTCAAACGGGAGGATCCAACCTAGGACCCGTTTAAGGATCACCCATTTTAAGTTGATCCGAATGTTCAAAAACACTCATCGTTCAATCCTATCTATAAACCAAAATGGTTTTATCATGAATACCTGATAATGAGTGCATGAGGAAATTGGTAGCCCTCAATTTATTCTTGCTACTGTTCATCACTTTCCCCATCGAGAACGATGGGGTCATACCTGCAGGAGGGATCGAACCCCTCCGTTCCGGAACGAACCGGACCTATATCTCACTTGGAGGGACAGAGCTCATCGAGGACGCGGCCAATATCAGGATCCTGGGCGAGCGGTATTCCAGCGGTGTCGGCACGTTCTCTTTCGTGGGAGACATCAACTCCGACGGGATCCCCGACCTGGCAATCGCCGCCCCTGGCATGACCGGGCTCTCGGGAAAGGACGAGGATGGAAAGATATACGTATTCTACGGCGACGGCGACGGATTCCCGGACCTGATCGACCTCCATGAAGCGGACCCGGACCTGGTCATACGGGGGAACTGCCCGTCCTCGAGCGATCCTTCAGGGAACAAGCTCGGCCTGGCGATGGCAACGGGCATGCTTGCCGAGGACATCGACGGCGACGGTATCAACGATCTCGTCATCGTCTGTCCCTCCGATGAGAGGAACCCGGTCCTGGTTATCATATACTGCCCGGAGTCCGGATGGCCGGAATGGATGTCGATCACTCTCGATGACGATATCTATCTTAAATACATACCCTTGAACGAACTCCTACATACCGATGCATATGTAGACTCCTCGGACGGCCCCTTGTTCTCGACCATCTCCAAATGCGTGGGAGGTTTCCAGAAGGCGATGGATTCCCAGTACACACCGTTCCTGCAGGCTGAGGACATAGACGGCGACGGATACCTGGATATCATCGGCAGCGGTTGCTATACGCCCACCTACACAAAGAACGGGATCATATACTATCACTACTACGGCAACGTTAGGATCATCTGGGGAGGGCCACACGATGAGATGGAGCTGACTGTCATCTACAAGGAGAACTACGATCGTTTCGGTTTTTCCATGGACATCGGCGACATCGACGGGGACGGATACCTGGATATGGCAGTTGGGACCCCGCTCGGAAGCACGGAAATGCTGAAACAGTGCGGTAACGTGAGCATATACTTCAACATCACCGGACTGAGGGATGTGAGGCTCGAGCGATACGATACCTCCCGCAAGACGGTGATCCACGGTTCCGGCGACAACGACCAGCTGGGATACTCCGTCATGCTCAGGGACCTGAACGGCGACGGTAAGGACGATGTGATAGCGTCATCACCAAACAACGACGGCCCGGGAGACGACACCCGTGACTGCGGGGCCATATTCATATTCAACGGCAGACCGAAGATTGGGTTCCCGTCCGAAATGTATGACGAGAACAGCTTCGACTTGCTGGTCCTGGGAGCCGAGGATCCCGTCAACAGGCAGGGATCTGGATTCCAGCTTGGCAGGCAGTTCTCGATCACGGACCTCACGGGCGATGGTGAACTGGACCTGATCACCACCGTTCACGGACAGGACCTGCCCTCCATCGGGACCGATCCGAGATATATGGCCGGGGTCGTCCTCTTCTACGACCATTCCACAGCGTTCGGGTCACGCGTGGTCCGTCTCGGGAACCCCTCGGGTCTTTTCACCATCGAGGGCATGGACCTCGAGGACGGCCTGGGTTTCCATCTGGGAACGGGTGACCTCAACGGTGACGGCCTGGACGATATCTTTATAGGCGCCCCGAGCGCCGACGGTATCGGGAACGACAGAGGCAAGTGCGGGGAGATGTTCGTCATCTACTCCTCGCACATCAGGCTTCAAGGACTATCGATCACGGGGGATGGACACGAGGATGGGACGATATTCGCATCCGGGGGCAGGGTCCGGTTCGAGATACCGATCAAGAACGACCGTCCATCGATCCCCTTGACAGGCCTCAAAGTGGAGATCGGAGGTATGATGATCGACGTGCAGGATATCGTTTCTTATCATTTCTTCAATGATCCCTCAGGAGGGATCGGGGGCACAACGGCCTGGTTCGAATGTGAGTTCACGTGGGATTTCCCCCAGGACCTGACCGATATAGCATTCACGGTAACCGATGCCGAAGGATGCCATGTGACCCGGACGTACAGGAACGCTTTCATGGTGGCCAGGGACCTTTCCTTCGGTGAAGGGGGATCGATCACCATAAATGGGATCGACATCCCCGCGAGGGGTATCTGGGCAGGTTTGGGGGATGAGGTCCGGATCTCCGGGATCCCCATAGTGTACACGGGTTACGACAGGATGGTCCCGGCAGGGGAGGCATCGATCAGGATAGGGGATGACTCCATCCTTTACCATCCATCGTGGGAGTTCGAGGATGTCCTTGTGACCCAGCCTGAGCAGGTCTATTCACTCGATATAGAACTGAGAGAAACACCTATCAATTCACCCATGCTTGAGAAAGGGCATGCCATGAGGTTCCCCGTGGACGGGACCAAACCCGATCAGCCATCGGTAACGCTCACGCAGAGAGCGGACCTGGGTAAAATAGGGGCTTGGAAGCTCGAGTGCGAAGGGGGGCTGGGTCCGGAGTACGATTCCGATGGATCCGGGGTGAAGGAATACAGGATGATCGACAGTGGCGGCTCAACACCGATGCTCGAGAGCGGGCGGCTCCATGCCACATATTACATGGACATGGATATGAGGGAACATGGCCTTTCCATCGATGAGGATGGATTGGACAAAGACTGGGGCCTGTGGGGGCCTTATCCCGAACTGCAGATATTGCCGCCGAAGGGTTTCTCCGCAAGATGGCACGGCTACATCAGGGTCGATAACACAGGAATGTATAAATTGGAGCTCAGGGGCAGGGGCGAGGGGATGATGCTACTGGACGGTGATGTGGCGATCCCGATGGACGATCTCACGCTGGGACCGGGGACCACGGACCTTTACCTGTCCTCAGAGGATCTGCATGAGGTCGTGATATACTACTTTCACAGGGACCAGGATCAGTCCCCCTCCATACATCTATGGTGGAAGGATGACAACGGGACCGTCGAGGTGGTCCCTTCCCATGTGCTGTACGGCCCGACGAACAGTACCATGATCGAGATAGATGGACCTTCCGACACCACCTGGGCCGTGGAAGCGATCGACTGGGTCGGGATCTCCTCGGATCGGGGATCCGCCACCGCGGAACTGGACCTCTCCCCGCCGATGATCGATGCGACCGGGATCCCCTCCTGGACCAACGAGACATCACCTCTTTTCAGGATACCTGTATCGGATGACATCGGCCTGGACCAGTTCTCGTTCAGATACAGGGTACTCGATGAAGGTGAGGCCTTCGGCACCTGGATCGACTCCGATGTGAGGATCGACGATGCCGTCATGATGGAGGACAGGATGGTCTCCTTCACCGCGCTGATCTCGCCAGAACTTGGTCCCAGGTTCAGAGGAAGGATCGATATGGAGGTGTTGGACCTGGCCGGGAACAAGGGGGCTTCGGGACCTATCTCGATAGGGGTCGATACGGCATCTCCCGAGATCCTGCTCATGTCCCCGGGTGATGGCAGGTTCGAAAGTTCACCTCCCTATCGAGTATCCATCCGAGTGCGGGACATGGATTCCGGGCCGGATCCGGACTCGCTCGAGTTCGGTCTCGGCAACGACGATATATGGACCCCATTGCCATACGAATACACTGGCGATCCCTGGATAGTGACCCAGGACCTGACACTACCCGAGGGTGAGGTGAAGATCCGGTACCGCGTCCGTGACCTGGCAGGCAACATCGGGACCGCATCGTTCGAACTGTCGGTGACAGTCCCGCCGGAGAACCTGCCTCCGACGCCGATCATATCAATTCCCGCCAATGGTTCAAGGTTCAACACCGGAACCCCTATAGTCCTCTCCGCCGCGGGCACCAGGGACGATGGTATAGGGGCACACGATCCCGTTCTGCTCACATGGACATCGAACCGATCGGGATACCTGGGATCCGGCTTTATGGTCGAGGTCACGCTTCCCAAAGGAGTGCATAGGATCTCCCTGTTCGCGGACGATGGGTCCCACAACGTGAGCGCCTGGATAGAGATCACGATATCCGACCCCATAGACGAAGAGGACCCGCCAGGGGGATCCGGAAATGAGAAGGAGACCCTGACCGAGGCGATAGTCGCATTAGTGGTGATCATGATACTTGTATCCGGCCTCGCCATCATGGGATTCCTTTACCAGAGGAATAAGAAGGCCCATGAGACCTCAATAATGTTACGTCACGAAGAGTGATGGGAGGGATCCCCTGCTAGCATACCAGAAAAACAGCCTTGAAATCCCCCACTAGGAGGAATATTGACCGATCCCAAGCAGATAACTCTTCAAAGCCTCATTTGAAGAGTACCAGGTCCCATCGATCTTGACCGCATCCAATCTTCCCTGCCTCGCTCGGAGGCTGAGGTATTCCTGAGAATATTTCGTACCTTTCGACAGTTCATTCAGGGGTTTCAGATGATGATCGTCCGATAGCGCCGAAAGATAGAGAAGGAGCGATCCCTGAAGCGCCTTGGCTATCATATCCGTCAGATAGGACAGATCCCCTCCATCGGCTCTTCTGAGAGAGAGATAATATCTTTTTCTATCCTCCTTTCTCAGAACGATCGGAGGATAACCCTCGCTCATCAGATGGAGGTTCATCAACAATCTTGCTACCCTTCCGTTCCCATCCGTGAAGGGATGTATCCTTACAAGACCGTGGTGTATGAGGGCGGATACCTCCACAGGATGGCCTTGTGACGAGTTCACGATCTCGAAATAGCGATCCATCTCCTTTACCACTTTAATAAATGGAGGAGGAGTGATCGTGGATCCGGTTATCCTCACGTTGGTGGTCCTGTACCTGCCTGGATCGTGGAGGACCCCCCTCGTCACGGCCTCGTGTAACTTCTGGACCGGAACATGGCCTATCCTCTCCTTTTTCGTGGCCATGTCCATCATCGTGCCGAAGGCCTCGTGGCCGTTCCTGGCCTCTATATGGTCTTTCAGAGGTTTCCCGCTTATCGTGATCCCTTCCTCGACCACCAGTCTGGTCTCGTTCAGGGTCAGAGTGTTACCCTCTATGGCATCGGTATGATAGGTATGCCTGAGCCTGATCTCCTTCTGAAGCCTTCGAACCGCATCCAGAGGAAGAGGCCTGTGATCGTCCAGTTGTTTCCTGAGCGCATCCGCCCGATGTATCGATCTTAACATCGTATCGGTATCGGCTTTATTCATGTAGTCCCGATATATTTTATAGCTTATACCGGTGTCGGTATAAAATTACATTTGCCGATACGACAACCGATAACAGGATCGGATAAAAGAAGCCATCTTCCACAGAGATCTCCCGTCGGGGAGGTCTCCTGCGGGGGGGGTCCCCACCTATATTGGATAAAGAACAATACAATGAAGAGGAGGGCAGATAATAAATTCGATGTCTTGATCCGAGGTACATCCTCCCGTTCCGGGAACGAGATGGAACATCGCTCAAACCCACATCACGAACGATCAAAAGAACCAAGATGATCATTATTAAGAATGCATACCATCGATCATATCATCAATTATCGCTCTGTCGTTCCTGGACGAACTTGACCAGCCTCATGGGGTCTCTCGTTGAGATCACGTACTCCTTGCCATCCTTGGTGATGATGCTAACCCCGGTCCGGTCGCTCGTCAGGTATCCATACTCTCCTCTTCCACCGATCACAACCCACCAGGTTCCTATGTGATAATCCCTTAATCGATTAACGGATACAGGGGTTATCGAATAGATACCGTCTATCATTAAGGTCTTACCCAGAAATCTCATGTTATTCCACAAACTCCTCGGACCGAAATGGAATTCGATCCTGTCATCCATTGCCCGAACATTGAAAAATGAAAAAACAGGAATGATGAAAGCCGACAAGAGACCTATCACCAGGAATTCAATGATAATGAGAGAGGGTATAGAAACCTCCGATAGATAGAAAATTATCTGTATGAATAAGAAAAGGAACAACAAAAAGATGGGGGGTATTACCACCATACGATTTGGAAGGATCTCCTTGAACGGTTTCATCCATGCATTGTTCACCCCGATCGATCTTTCATATGGAGGGACTTGAGTCCTCTGGGATATCGATTCTATCAAAAGGAGCAACATCAAGACAGTTGAACCGATGATCATGAGGTAACCTATACCTATCAATGGTAAGTAAACTAGAGATTCGGGTTGGGTTATTGAAATTGTGAAGCCGATGAACATAATCAACCCCCCAATCAATCCCAATACGATCATCACAATGTTCAGGAAGCTTCTGTATCTCATCATGTTCCTGCTGGACCTGAAATACCCCATTGGGTCACTCAACTCTTGAGGTATCACTATCTTTTCCTTTCTTCTTATCATTTCCCTTCTCTGTTCCGTTTTCTTTTTCACTGACCAGAATGGTAAAAAAATCACCAGTCCAATGATCGCGAGAATGAGCAACATGAAAGGAATAAAGCAGCAGAATAACGGGACCAGAAAGCAAAAGAAGCTCGAATAGGGAGGGCCCCATATCTCGATGGTATATTCTCCATCGCCGTAAATGATGAAATAGATTGTACAGTTCTCGAATGGCTCCTTAGTTGAGATAGCAACATTCAATGTCGAATCAGATTCTATCCATAGATCATAGCTGTCGGAACCTGGGGTTAGGTCATCATACAAATATATTACATTGATCCTGCCGTTTGCCGGATCGTTCCCCTCTATGTTAAGATAGATGTAATCATTGCGCGGTGGAAATGACATACTTGGCGTTATCGATGTTTTATAGAGGTCGAAAACACTATTGTTTTGATCGAGGGTCACTTCTCCTTTTACCTTTACATCCCTTTTCAGCAGTGTAGCAGTTGGGAGTTGTTCTCGAATGCTCTCGATCGGAGGGGGCTCGACCTGAGCTGATGCACCTACACCATATATTGATATGAAGAACAATCCAAGAATGACGACCAACATTGGATATTGCTTCCATGTATTTCTCGGAGAGCCGGGACCAATGCTCATTCAAACACCTCTCTTAATCTTCTTCAGGTGATCTATCGCTTTTTCGAAGTTCATCCCGTCGAAATCCTTCGTTAGGCATACGGTGTTCAATATGCCGTTCAGTTCCTTTTGTGTAGAGAGACTGGAGTCGATGTCGGGGTTGGCTGCCGGGTCATAGAATATCCTTGAATCGTTCTTGTCGTCTATCACAAGGATGCACCTCAGGTTTCCCAGGGGAGGGATCAAGCCGATCAGGATGCCGAGTACCGGATCATAATAAGTAGGCATAATACCGGACACCTGGGCGCAATCTAGCAATCGTATAACGACATTCCTTTCCTGTATCTTGACGGATTTGGATACCGACTGTCTTGTTATATGGAACTTTCTTGCAATGCCGGATTGCGACAACATTCCTCTTCTGAGGTTCCAATAAATGAACTGTGCTTCGTTCGCGAACCGATTCTCTGACATATGTGTCAACCTTTGTAATCTTACATAAGTTGATAGAAATGTTACTATTTATAATTTTTTCAACCTCTTGGGGATGTAGTATCGCCTCGATACCCAAGGGATCCCCTCCCCGCCCCAAAAGATATGGATGCTCCTCCTGGAAATATAATATCCATAATCCTGAACCAGAACTATGATCACAATAGTCCCAACATCTTGCCGTCGCACAACAGGAAGAACCACAGAGGTACGTAATCCACGGTCCTCGACAATCCCACATCGTCCGATCCAAATAGGTCCTTCGTAACCACGATACCCCTCTTGCAGTCGAGATCTTCCATGAACTCGACGATACCTTTGGTATCGGTGGGATCTTTGCGATACTTGACCTCTACCGGGACAAGATGTTTCCCGTCATCGTATATGAAATCCACCTCGCAGTCGTTCTTCCAATAATAAGGCTCGAATAGATGCGTGGATCCTTTTCCTATCGAGATCAGGTGGGCGTTCACCAGCGTCTCGGTGAACCTGAGGCTTTCGAAATCCAGAGTGAGAGCCCTTCTCATGCCCTCGTCGAAGAATGCGATCTTCTTCTCGGTCCTCTCCCGGGATATCTTCTTTTTCGAGTATATCTGCATCACGTGAACAAGGCCAGCCGATCTTAGATAGTAAAGATAGAGCTTCAATGTCTCACGGTCGGCATCTAGCCTGTCAGCGAGTCCCTTGTACGAGAATCGTTCGCAGGATAGGAGGGCGATCTCCCTGACCAGGTTCTCGAGCAGTCTTGGGTCCTTGACCTTGAAGACCCTGACGATATCCTTCATAAGTATCAGGTTCAGGTATTCATCGAATAGGACCCGGTACCACCTTTCCGTGTCCTTGACCCTGAACCATTCCGGAAAACCTCCGGCCTTTACGTACTCGTTGAAATGATAGAGTATCCTTTCCCTATCGGTCAAAAGGATATTGTAAAGTGATACCATATCGTCTGTCTGGGGTATTAAAAGACCCTCGAATGTCAGGAACTCACGGAAGGAGAGCGGTTTGACGTTGATGAAGGTTATACGGCCTGCAAGGCTCTCGGAGGCGTTCAGGTACATCAAGGTCACCGAGGAACCGAGGACGATGGTCTTCAATTTCATACGCATATCGATGAACTCCTTGACCTGGACCTGCCAATCCTCCATCGTCTGGACCTCATCAAGGATAAGATGGACCTCCTCTGTTCGGGGATCCACTCCCGTGAGCTCCGTATATGCCGAGATTATCTGCCTGAGGTCGTCGATGTACCTTGAAACGAGATCGACCTTGACATGGACTATACGTTCAGGATCGATCCCCTTTTTGATGAGATGATCGATATACTGGTAGGATATGGTCGTCTTTCCCGACCTCCTTATACCCGATATGCAAACGATCCTGTCCAGTTCGAACCCCCTCTCTATGTTGCCTATGTATTCGCGAGAAATCCCTTTGTCCTCATCCTTGACGGGCGTTCCCGACCACCAATAGTTGTTCGTTTTGAGATGAATGAAGAGCTCTTCCTTGTTCATGCAAACGGAATAATCATTATAGTATATATTTATGTGGTTTTCATTTGCGTTAATCTGATAATTTAACCAATTGGACCTACATATTAAAGTTCTGGTCATCGTTCCTCTGCGGGGAGGGATCCCCACAACGATATGGGGGCTTCTCCTTGAAATAAGGGAGATCCCCTGAGTAAGGCGTATTTGGCGATCGAATATTGGAATGATGAACATCGTCGATCCATAACATCATTGATTTTCAGAGTTTGACCTTATCCCAATTCACTCTTCGATCTCTTTATTCAAAACATCATCCACCCTATCTTCCTGATCTTTATCTTGATCATTTGCGTCATCCACTTTCGGGTGGGGATCATTCTCCTTCCCTCCCTCCATTCCGATCCCGTCACCTGCTGTTATGTGATCCTTCATTTCAACCTCAGAGGTCCGCGGTTCCTCGTCGTTGTTCCTCTTCTTCGAGATCACCATGATGGCGACTACAACGGCTATCACCAGGATGATCAGGATCGCCGCACCGCAGCATATGTAGCATAACGGAGATCTCCCGTTATTTGGGTCGTCATCCACCCCCTTGCCGCCAACAGGGATCGAATAGGCCGACCGCGGCTCCTTCCCGGTTAGAACCTCCGTTCTGACAAGATAATCCATATCGGAGGGCATGAATGACGGCACCATGAAGCTACCTTCGAACTTTCCATCCTTTTTGGTCAGGTACGAATATGGACCAGCCCAGACGCTCCATTCACCGTACTCCTCCTTTTCGGCATAGACATTGACGAACCATTGGGCAACGGCGATGTCGGGATCGCCATCTTCGGCGGGGTAGGTTATCCGGACGGTCTCCCCGGCCTTCACATCACCTATCTCGACCCCGGTCATTGGAGAGCTACCCTCCTTTCTTGTGTAGAAATAGTCCTCCGCCTTATTGTAGTACAGACCGTCGTTGCTCTCATGGTTGAAGCGCTGCTCCAGGGTCGGATGGCTTCCAGTTGCACTGACTATATGGATCCTGTGATCGACATCCTTATCTTTTTCCGTCTGAACGGTTATGTTCAGCCTGCCGCTTCCATCGGTCATCATCTTCCTCGCTTCCACACTTTTTCTGAGATACATCCAGCTATAGGTGTAGTCAGGGTTCGTTCCTGATAGTATATAGACATAGACCTCCTTGTTTGCCCAGGGGATGGAATCATTGTATACCCATAGCTTCCTTGTGACCTTCTCTCCGGATCCATACGTCTGTCCGCCACTACCTGATGAGTGCTGGGCGCAGAATGAATGATACCCCCCTCTCGGTTCAGGCCTCTCATCCGGTTCGATGTAGCCTCCGGTCCCGGTAGAAGGTGTCGGTACCTTGATGAATATCGTCCCTCCCAATGATTGGATCGTTCCACCGCTTTTGACCTTTCCTTTGACGAAGATATCCCTGATGCGATCGGTCAGCGGGATCTCGACCCTTGTTCTGCCGTCAGGTCCCGTAGGTTCTATGTCCTCCAGATACTTTGCATCGTACATGTTGGAGTTGGGATAGTATTCGAGATCGAACCTGGCACCCTCGACGACCTCGCCGTTCCCATCCCCCACATACAGGTCGAACCGGGTCAGATACTGGGAGGATACCTCATCGAACACCTTCCTGTCCACCATGTGGTAGATGACGGTCAAAGGGTCATAGAAGATGGAGGCAGACCCGCTAAAATCCTGGTAGTTATCCCTCGCCTCTCCTGTGACCGTGAATACCGTGTCACTTCCTGCATCAGGGACCGTCAATGTGGTCTCGTATCTTCCCACGGATATCTTCTCATGGGGCATTTCGACCTCGACGTTTTTCCTTGATGAGTTCTTGTAAAAAAGGGTGAAAACGAAGCTGTCGGGATCGAACAGAACCCCGTGCTTCATCACCCTTGCCCTGAAGACCGCCTTGGTCCCTACCTTGACCACGCTGTCAGATAGGGATACTATCTCGCATTCGACGTTCACACCAATACCCATAACCAGAAGTGTGACAGGGTCCGCATTCATGTCATAGACCTTATCCTCCGCCCCTTCCTTTCCCTTTGTTGCTGAAGCCCAGAGCGTCACTAACTCATCACCACCGACCAGTTCGGGGATCAATTTGGCCTCGCCCGAATAGATGCCTTTTCCCATCCTGGTGACGGATATGTTGTTGCGTCCCATAGAGCCGAACCTGACCCATGGAGGTTCGTCCGGGTCCTCCGGTTCTCCCCTGTAAAAGACATGGACCTTGAAATGAATGGTCGAGTTTATGGCGAACTCTTCCTCCTCTATGGTAAGCACGACCTTCAAAGGGTCATTGTCGGCTGAGACCATAGGCATCATTGTCAGAACCATCAAAGATACTGCTGTGACCAAACATCCGGCCCTCATGATTATCCCCATTCCGTATATGCATCCAACTAAATAATTGTTTCAATCCGATCAAGGTCGGATTGAATATGTTCAGGGGATTCGTGTCCGAGGGGATCCTCTTCTGGGAGGGGCCCACCCTTTGGAGGATCGAAATCCATCATGAGAATACATTTTATGTAGAGAAAAAAAGAACAAACAGGTATTGGGATCACATCTCGATGCGATTGATCCAACAAATGAAGAAGCGTTTCTCACCTGGACCTATCCTTGGTCCGGTAATCCGTTGTGAGCACGTTCATGTGATGGAAGGCACCTTTGGTGCCCTCCTTCGTCGCGTCGAATTTCGCTATCATGTTCAGGGCGATCCCCATGTTTCCTCCTTCCTGGAAAGCATCCTGGTTGGCGGCGAGGAAGGCGAACTCCCAACCCTGGTCCTTCCTTTTGCCCTCGATCATCTCCTTTATCCTGTCCTTACTGAACTCCCTGGATGCGTTCTCCATCCCGTCGGTGAGGATGCAGATCATGACCTTGTCGGGTCGATCCTCCGCCTTGGCCATCCTGGCCTCCACATCGTTTATCGTCCTTCCCACCGCGTCGAGGAGCGCGGTCGTTCCCCCGGGGGACATATGTTCTCTCCGTCAAAGGTTCGACCTTCAAGAGATCGACGCTCTGGTATGAGATCTCGTACTCGTGATCGAACATCACGAGCGTGACGGTCGCCTCCCCGGGAAGCTTCCTCTGCTCCTCGAGAAAATTGTTGAACCCGCCGATGGCGTCGTCCTTTATCATCTCCATCGATCCGGAACGGTCGATGATGAACACTACTTCCGTCCTGTTCCGTTATGTCATATTTTTTTCCTCCTTTTCACGTCCTGTGATGTTATATCGACCAAATATAATATATAAATATTAACGTTATAAATTTTAATTATTTATGTTCATTGAAAAATTTTAACCACGAAAAGCAAAGAACTCTTGGAAGCATCATTGAGGGGCTGTCATGAATCTGCAGAGATCGTCCTTCATACCTGTGAGCAACGATATATCCCGCGGATCGTAGGCTACAAGAGGGGCGAGGATCATTTGAAGGAAAGCGAGATCGTCAAGACCCGAGCGTGGGACCCAGGAAAGTTCTGATGTCCGATAACTAGGACAAGTATAAATACACCATCCTGTGTGGGCCGGCCTCGTAATGAAAGATTTCAGAGAACTGGGCCTGTCGGAGGCGAACCTTCTGACGCTCAGAAAGAAGGGTTTCCTGGAACCCACGGAGATCCAATCCATGGCGATCCCTCTACTTATGAAGAACGAAGTGGACATCATCGCCCAGGCCCAGACCGGAACGGGCAAGACCGCGGCCTTCGCCCTGCCGCTTATAGAGAAACTCTTCCCGTGCGGCCATGTCCAGGCATTGATACTCGCCCCCACCAGGGAGCTGGTCCTTCAGATATGCGCCGAGATCGATTCTCTCAAGGGGGAGGCTCCGATAGATGTGCTTCCGATATACGGAGGGAGCCCCTATTCGATCCAGCTCAGGGGCCTCAAGGCGGGGCCCTCCATCGTTGTGGGGACCCCTGGGAGGATCCTCGATCATATTCGACGTGGCAGGCTTACTCTCGAAGGTATGGAGTTCCTCATCCTCGACGAGGCCGATGAGATGCTCAATATGGGGTTCATAGAGGACATAGAGACCATCATAGGTCATACCCCCAAGAGAAAGAGAACCCTGCTTTTCTCGGCGACGATGCCCAACAGGATCAAGAAGCTGGCCTCGAGATACATGGGCGAGAGCGCATATATCAGGTCAGAAAAGGATATGACCACCGATCTGACCGAGCAGATTTATTATGAGGTCCGGGCGGAGCAGAGGGAGGAGGCTCTCTCACGTATCCTGGACCTGGAGAAGGATTTCTACGGTATCGTATTCTGCAAGACCCGAGCGGATGTGGATACGCTCTCCGCCCGGCTCAAGGATAGGGGTTACAAAGCGGAAGGTCTACATGGGGACATAGCCCAGCCCACAAGGGAGAGGATACTGGCCAGGTTCAGGGACAGGCAGGTCCTGGTATTGATCGCGACGGATGTGGCCGCCCGGGGCATCGATGTCAAGGATCTGACCCATGTCGTGAACCATTCCATGCCCCAGAACCCCGAATCCTACGTTCACAGGATAGGGAGGACCGGCAGGGCCGGCAGCAAAGGGGTTGCAATAACCTTCGTGACCCCGTCCGAGAACAGGAAGCTCGGTGCCATCGTCAGGTTCATAGGATCCGACATCAGGAGGGTCAATGTCCCCGGCAAGAAGGAGATAATGGAGAAACGCATCAACTCCATCAGGGACGGGATCCGCTCCGGAGACATAGACGATGAATTCAGGCTCCTGGCCAGGGATCTCCTGAGTCAGGGATCCGCCGAGGACCTTGTATCAGCGCTTCTGAGGCAGTCCTTCGGTGCGAGCATAAAGGAGGATATCGTGTTCGACACCCCCCACAGGAACAGGACACACTCCGAAAGACAGGAGAATAGGCACACTTTCAATAAAAGTTCCAAACCAGCATTCGAACGCGATGCTCCAAGAGGGGATCGGGCCCGCCCGGGAAAGAATGAAAGATCGAACAGCTTCAATTCACATCGAACCCATCCCAACGGACGAAAGAAGAGGTCCGGGCAGGGTAAATATCGATCCCGATGAGGGGGATCCTCCAGCATATAGGGATCCAGGCACTGGTAGATTATTTATAGCACGTTATGGGATGATGTGTTCGCGTCCTTGAAAAGGATCCTTATGGTCCTTCGGATGGTCGTCCCCATGGTCGGGGCCGTGGGCTCGAAAGATGGATGGAAGAGGTGTTCATTTGGACTCGTCATCCTACGATCTCTCCAAGGTCATGGGCATATCCGATCCCGGGATCACAGAAGTAAGCCGCCCTCCACATAAAGTGTCCAGGATCCTCTATCGCGGACTTATCGTATTCACGCTGGCCCTTGGGATATTGGTCCTTATCGAAACGATCGTCCTTCTGGATATATCGCTGTATCCCATGATGCTATCGGGCCTTTACCCGCTCATGGGTATCACACTTGTCGTTATGATACTGTGCCTGATGGGGGTATCGGTATTCATTCTCTTCAAGATGCACGAGCTGACGCATGCCTTGGGAGAGATCGATAGATGGCATTTCCGCATCGCGAGATGGATCTCTTATGCGGGAGCTTTGATACTCATCTCGGGCCCATTCATGACATACCATCTGGATTCGGAACATATCTTTCTGGTTACGATGATGGGTCCCGCCCTGTTCCTTCTCGGGATCGGACTGCAGCTGCAGTTCATCAGGAGAGGTGTGGGTCTGTGGATAGGTATAGGTCTGAACCTGATGATACTCTATTTCCTCTCTTTCTGCCTGCTGATCATGGAGGAGGAAACGATCGTGATCGCGGTCTTTCTGATCGCCCCTTACTTCCACCTGGTCTCCGGACTGATGTTGCTCCAGAGTTCTTGGGACATCGATGGTTCCCTTTGGGATCGACGGGAAGATGATGGGGAAAAATGAACGATAATCAGGAGGGATGGTCATCTATCCTGCTGATTCCAGCCCCCAAACATGACCTGATGGGAGCAGCCCTGACCGATATCGATGTGGGTTTTGACAGAGGCCGATGGTAAAGATTATAGTCGATTAATCTCTATCCCGAAGCGGCCAGATGGTCTCTGAGGTGGGCATATGCTCGGGAAGGAAAACGGGAGCAGGATACGCTTCTTCGGAACGAGGATCAATCTTATCCTTGCTGTCCTTGCGCTGATAATTCTGATCGGATCGTTCAGCGCTCTGGTGTACAACGCCATGAGCACCGAGGAAACCGATGTGCTCATCGTGAACGATAAGGAGTATGATTGGGGATCCCTCGAAAGAGATCTTCCCATGATCGAGCACGAGGGCAGGACCGGGATCTCACTGGTGGCCCTCCTCGAGGATGCCGGGGTCAAGGACGTGGGTTCGAGGTCCTTCAGGTTCATAGGGGCCGACGGGTACCGCAAGGAGGTGCCCGGAGAGGACATAGGTAACGGATTCATAGTCATCGAGGAGAAGAAGGTCGTGCTGCCAGGTATGGCCAAGGCCTTCTGGGTCAGGGATATAGTGGAGATAGAGGTGATATGAGATGAAAGATGGAAAGATATATCTGGCGGCATCCGCGGCCTTGGTCCTCTTGACCGTTCTCGTGGCCGGATGCCTTGAAAGCGAAGAGGGACAAGGGCCGACCATACTCTTCAACGGCGAGGAGATCTCGCTCGATGAGATGTTCGAGGGATACGGGACTATTACCGTTAACACGGGGGGTAAAGATTATACCGGTGTCCCTCTCAGCAATATCGTTAACAGCACGGGGCTCGCTTCGCCCGGGGACCATCAGTATCGCATAACAGCAGATGACGATTATTATCAGGACGTCACCTGGGACGATATGATGAAGGGGGTCCTTGTGGAAGAGGATACCATGACCGCGTTCCCAGGGCTGCCGGGTAAGTATAGGGTCAAGAACGTGGTCGAGATCGAGACCGTCAGCGTCCCCACAATATTGGTGAACGACCACCTCTTCACATGGAAGCAGCCCTTCCACATGATCGACGATACCGTCACGCTAAAGGACGCCGACGAGAACGACATAGAAGGCGTTTACCTGTCCCAGGTCATCAACCTGACAATAGCCAACGATCAGGCCTCACACACTTACAATATCATAGGCAGCGACGGTTACAACAGGACAGTGAGCTGGGAGGACATGACCCAGGGAATACTCGTCGAAGAAGGTAGGAAAAGCTTCTTCCCTCATCTGTCCAAGAAGTTCCATATATCTGACATCGTGGAGATAGAGGTGATATGAACATGAAAGTGAGCAGGTCCGCCATCGATCGTGCCATGGTCCTTGCCGGGATTGTCCTCCTGGGGTCCATCTGGGGATTGCTCGAATGCACTCTGGGAGGCCTCAAATGGAGCGTTTCCGGGCTTTACATATCCATGGGTGCGGTCATGGCCGGTCTGTTCGGGCTTGGGTTCATGATACTTGCAAGGAGGATGTTCAACTTCACGGGAGCGGTCTTCCTTGTCGCTCTTGTCGCCTCGATAATGAGATATTTCGCGCCCATAGGGTCCTGCGTGATATGCTCGGCGATAGCGATCGCTGTCGAGGGCATGGTCTTCGAAATGATCGTCGGCCGAAAAGTGTTCATGGATAACCTCTGGGGCAGGAAGGATGTCCGGGCGCTCGCGTCCCTGGGAGTGATCAGCGGTTTCACGGTGTTCTCGATAGGATACGTTACGACCCAGATACTAACCCCGGTCTTCACCGGGGCAACGCTCGTCATCATGGATGTCGTCAACATTCTCCCCCTGATCGCCGGGAGGGCCTTCTATGCTGCCCTCCTCGGCGGGATCTCCGTTCCGGTGTTCGCCCTATACGACAACCTGCACGTGGAAATACAGAAAATAGACAGGAAAGTATATTTCGGAACTTCCACAGCCGTCAGCGCCGTATGCTGGATCCTGGTCCTGTTCATATTGTTCTGATCAGACCACGTCCTTTCCGCCGGATACTGGAAGCTCATCGGATGAGTATCCGCAAATGGAGCAGACGATGATGTACTTCCTGTTGTTCAATAACCTTCTCTGGGCACTCCTTTTCCCGCACTTGGGGCATATCTTCTCATCATCCATCATACGTACACCTTCTCCACATAGGGCGATGTCATACAGCGCAGAAGTGATCCGTACCCGGGTATGAAACCGATGCTCGAACCCACCTTCAGCGATCGTCTCAAGCTCAGCAAAGTGTGATCGCTGCTCCCGCCAAGGACCTTCACGTCACCGACAGGTACGAGGTCGGAAGGGTCCACGTCCTGCCGACCCAGGTTGACTATCCCCTTTATCTGCATGCCTTCGTCCTTTATCTCCACGGTGTTCCCGAAAGCATCCTGTCCGACATCGCCATCGGGTTTGGAGGGCTTCTCCTTGACCTCGATGAGGTCACCCGAGACGATGAAGGCGTCCGTTCTCAGACCTGGCACTGGAGTCCTGTTAACGGTCTCGAGGCCCAGGAGTATGGATTCCCCCAATCTGAGATCATTGACCCTGTGATGGTTCGATCCTTTCAGGACCATTCCCAGATTGGCGCTGTTTCCACCGGACACTGTCTCGAGTGGGAGCCCGATCCTGTCCTCCACCATCTCGGCGATATGGCTCAGCTGGGCCATCTTCACCGGGGTCGGGATGATCCCCGCGAAACATGCGAGGTTCGTCCCTATGCCCCTGAGATCGATCCCATCGATGCTCGAGGCCTCCTCGCAGATCGCCGTAGCATCCCGGGGCATCACACCCTCGCGCCTATCACCCAGGTCCACCATGATGATCACACGATGCTCCACACCCCTTCGAAGGGCCTCTCTGCCCAACGACTTGATGGTCTCCAGTTCCGTGTTCAGGCTCGTATCGCATGCCTCAACTGCGGGTCCGGCCTGTTCCGGGGTCACGGGCCTCAAGAGCATCCTCTTAACGTCGAGTTTTGAATACCTCATCAGATTAGCGATGCGTGAATCGGCGATCTCCCTTACCCCTCCATCGATCATCGCTTGAGCCACTTCCATGCTTCCGGCGCTCGCCTTGGTCACGCCGGATATCGATATCGATCGTTTGGAACACAGTTCCATCAACATCCGGGCGTTGTCGCTTATAGCCTTGAGGTCTATCCTTACCCTCGGGGGCATCAAGCCTCCTCCTTGGGCTTCCTGAAATGCATACGAAGGTACTTGACGTCCATACCCATCTTCCTGTAGACGTTTATCGCCTTTCGGTTGTCCGGTTCCACATGAAGCGAGAAATCACCGTCGGTCAGCTCGATCGCCTTGTCCATCAAACTGGTGCCGATCCCCCTGCCGGTGGACCTCGGGTCCGAGGCTATGTAGGATAGATGATATTTTGGAAAGAAGCTATCGAAATGCATCCTGGACAGTATCACTATCCCGCTGAGGTCATCACCCCGGTAGGCTCCGATGACGAATCCCTCATCGAAAGCGTTCTGGACGGCATCCTCGATCTCCTCGATGGGGTCGGTGAACCTTCCAAGCCAGGAATCCAATGTCAATGCCAGATCATGCGTGTCGATCTCGGATCCCGCCATCCTTCTGACAACGGTATCGGGCCTTCCCGTGGAGAGGACGACGATGTTCGGGCCATTTCCGATCAGGCCGTTCTCCCTGGCCTTTATCAAGGCGTTCAATCCCGCAATGGAATAGAGATCGCAGTCTATACCCTCCTTCCTGCGCAGAAGCGTTCTCGTCGCCGTCAGTTGCTCCCTTTCGAAACCGAAGATGCCACCGCCGGTGTCCCTGAAAGCATCCAGTACCTGGGAACCGTCCTGACCTCCGGAATGGAAGAGCGGCGACATCGGGCTCTTCATCGATGGGATATCGATGACCATGTGTTCTACCCTGTCCGCTCCCTTTTCATATGATGCCAGAACGGCGTTCCCATACCTGCTGGTCCCACCTATCATCACAGGCATCCGCTGCGCATCCTCAAGCACCGATATCTCGAGAAACCCTGCGTGTATGCCATAGGCCATTGACCCGGACGATACGGACATCGAGATGCAAGCGGGTATCAGTCCCAGGGACGAATGTATCTCCCGGGATATCGAGGAGTAGGCGAGATCGTCCAGGCTCTGGGGCATCTGCGAATTTGCATCGTACCATCCGTTCGCCTTCGCGGCCTCCATGCTCTTCTTGACGGCGTCCTCGAGAGTTCCTTTCACCTTGATCCCTCCCTCCGGGACCTCGACATCCGGATATCCCGAGGCGATGAATGGATGGAAATCGATATCGTGCATCTGGCAGAGTACAGATAGGGACCGGGCCATATACCCGATGGTACCTATGGTCAGGTCCGCGGCCTTTCTTATCTTTGCCTGCTTGACCGTGTATATGGACCTGCGGTCGCATTTATGCCCGGAGGGATTCGTGCCCTCGAGCTTCAAGTATAGACCCTCCATGTCCAGAGCCTTCTCCAGGCCCTTTGCTCTGACAAGAGGCGTCCTTCCCACCCTGCGGTTGTAAAGTTTCTTTTCTATACGTTCGTCCATATGCTCGCCCCACCGTTGAGATATTTTTATTTTCTCATATCTTCATGGGGTTCTGGTTTCTGTTTTAAATAGATTCTTTGAGGATACGGAGGTTTTTGTTCCGTTTTTCTGCGGAATCCTAATCTATCATGAACGACATGCTCGACCATTGGTGATAGGATGGCAAGCAGGATCGACACGGAGATCATCAGACTGCTGCAGGACAACGCCAGGATCACCATATCCGATATAGCGAGAAAGGTACAGCTCAGCGAGAACGGGGTCAGGTACAGGCTCGAGAAGCTGGAGAGGACCGGACACATCAAAGGGTATACAGCGATACTCAATCCTACCAAGTTCAACAGGCGGGTCCAGGCGGTCCTCATGATCAAAGTGCAGGGAGACAACAGTGGAAAGATGATCAGACAGCTGAAGGAATTCAAGGAGCTGGTATCGATATATCAGATAACCGGAGACCATTCGGTAATGGCCATAGGTTTCTTCTCCGACATGGAGGACCTCAACACCTTCGTCACATCGAGGCTCCTCTCCTGCGGCGTTGCGGATTGCTCGGTCCAGATAGTCATGAAGAGGGTCAAGGATGCCCTCTTCGAGATCCCTTAACTTCCTTTATTTCATCGTCCTTATCGAGCTGGGAGCCGCCTCTATACGCCTCTCGATGAGAAGGAGAGCTTGTGTGATCCCCATTCCAAAAGCGGTCTTCAGGGATCGGACCTGATCTTCGCTGAAGGGATCCTTCGAGCTGCGAAGTGCTCTTTCATATTCCACGATGATATTTTCGATATCTTCTTTTCCGTACATATTGATATTCTTGTTTCTTTTCATAGTTATGCCTTTTCCTCTTTTTATGAAGAATATACGCGTATCCGTCTACTTATCCGCATATTCCTTACAACTTCGACCTGGACCCTTTCATTATCGATAGGACCATCAGTAGCTCATCCTCTTTTTCAGCTCCTCGGATGGACCAGAATACCTGTGATCCGATGTCCTGACCTTCTCCGATGTGATGGCGCCAACGTGACAGTGATTGTAACAGGAGAAACAGGAATGGCATCGATCCTCGTCGAATATCGGGCCATCCTCCATACGTATCGCCCCGTAAGGGCAGTTCCTCTCACATGCCCCGCAGCGAGTGCAGAGATCCCCATCGACAATCTTTTTGCCCATGCCCTTGGCCCCATCCTTCCTCACGCCCTTCCTGAACAGGGAGTTCACCAGTCCCACGGAGATCTTCCTCGGTCGGACCTCTCCCTTGAGCTCCCTCGTGACGATGAGGTCCCCGATCTCCCTTATGAACTGCCTGAATCTATCCATTTCAACATCTTTGGGGTTCTCGTCCAGTTTCATACCCCGCTTACGCTGCGGGGGATAGTTCTCCGGCATAGGTAGTGCGTGGCCGTGAATGACCCTGTATCCCCTGCCCCGTACCGCATCAGCCATGCGCAGGAGCGCCGTCCCCTGCAGCGCCGCATATGTGAGCAGGACGAAAGCCTCCTTTCCCCCCGCATCCCCGAGTCCCGACAATGCCTCCATGAAAGAAAGGGGCGGGGCCTGATGATCGACGTATGATGCAAAGCCCACAAAGGTGTACCTTTGCGGGTCGAAACCGGTGAGGTCCCGCATGTCGAACAGCTCGAACTCGACCTGGGGGATCCTCCTCGTGAGGTGCTCGCATGCGAGCTTCGTATTCATAGTTGTCGATGTGTAGAGCAGGGCGCAGCTTGGCATAACGGGTGCATGGCATGTATACTATTATTTTTTCTTGCCGGAACATCATTCCTCGATGTCGGATCCCTTTCCCTTCTTGAGAACAAGGACAATGATTACGACAAGCATAAGGAGTATGACGCTGACCAGGCCTGCGAGGCAGCATAGCCACCACATCCCTCCGGCGGGATCCTCGGCCTTGGCCTTCAATGACCCGGAAAGCGCAGGGGCCTTGTCCTCGCCGTCTACGGCGTCGGAGAACCAGTAATCGTATTCCTCGCCCTCATCGAACTCCCTGGCCTGGATCTCTGTCTCGTAGATGCCGGGAGACGTCTCCGTCAGCTTGAAGGACCCAACTCCATCTATCACGATGTGAACGTCCTGACCGGGGTTGCCCTCGGCCTTCACGACCCAGTTGCCGTCCTTGTCTATTTTCACACTGGCGGAATCCAGCTTCCATGGAATTACCTCCTCCGGCGTCATGAAGCTGCCGGCGAGGGCCGGTGCTCTGTCGGGACCTCCATCCGCATCGGAGAAATGGTAATCATACTCCGTATCCCATTCCAGAAGCGATCCCTGAACGAAGCCTCTGTATGTGCCGAGGGGCTCCTCGGTGAGCGGGAATGAGTCGATACCCTCGATAACGAAGTACACGATCAAACCCTCAAGCCCAGTTACGGACACCTGAACGGTCCTGTTGTCGAATATGGAGATGACCTTGTTGTCCAGGCGCCAGGTGATCTCCTCCATACCGGTCGTGAAGTTCCAGACAAAGTAAGGTCTGGTGAAGAGCGAATAGCCCTCCACGGACAGGAGCCCCGGAAGGACCCTCACCGTGTATGTGGTGTTGGGCGTGAAACCAAAATGATCGATCATCAGCTTCGTGTTGCCCTCGCTCCACACCACAACCGGTTCCGCCAGTTCGGGATGGACGATCACATTGTCGTTGAACGTCGATATGTTGATCGCGTGGGAGAACCTCATCCAGATCGGCTCGTTCAGGAAAACATCGCTACCTGATGGAGAATAGGTCGTGATGTTGTAATACCCGGGATATTCGATCTCACGATACTCCAGTTCTACCTCGATCAATAGGTCCATCGTCATCAGATCGAAGGGACCATGGATAGTCGGAAGGTACCCGGGAATTCGTTCCTCCTCATCGTATGTCATATTCGCGGGAGGTTCGACATGAAGGTGGTAACCCGAAGCATATTCCACATCGGCGAACGAAAAGAGGCCATCCTCGTCTGTCGTTGTGGACGATACCGTATCGTTCGATCCGATCATGAGGTCAACGAGGGCTCCGATGATCGGACCTTGGCCAATTGGTGAGTCGCCGATGACCATTCCTTGGAGATCTCCCGTTGTACGGTTCATGAGCGTGATGTCGATAGTGAATGCATTGTATCCCGTCGCCACTATGTCCTCGCTCATGTATTCCTCGTAGAGCTCGCTGCCGGCTACTATTAGGTGATATGTCCCGGGAAGGGCCTCGAAAATGTAATGGCCCTCTCCATCTGTCGTGGCTGTATCCACGACATCATCGCCCGATATCAGGTCCACATCGATCCCCTCGAGGGGATCCTCGCTCCAGTTCACCACCATGCCCTCGATAACTGTCTCCGGCGTCATGACCAGAAGCAAATCTTCCAATCCATCCTCGCCGACGGTGATCTCGACGATCTCGTGGATCGTATCGTTCCCGTATCTGATCTCGAACCTGCCCGGATATACCGGTATGGAGAATAGTCCATCCTCCGAGGGCATGTATACACCCACCTCGTAGAGGTCCCTGTCAAGATCGTATATCTCCACGTAACCGCTACTGGTCACGTTCATATAGTCCACAAGTGTGCCGTTGACGAACGTGATCATCTCGAGCAGGGGCTCGAGGAATATGTCCATGGTGGGGCCTCTGGAGGATGTATCGACCATGCCGCTTTTAGGGAAATAACCCGGCCTCGTGCATCTGTATTCGATCTCGTCCTTGCCCCACATCCTGTATCTGCCCTCGGTGGTCGATGAGAAACGGCTCTTCATGTACACCACATCCAGGCCCGGATCCTCGTCCAGACCCCTTCCTGTGCTGTACTCTATCCCCGCGTTGAAGATCGGATCCCCGCTTCCAAGCTCTTTAACAGTACCCGAGACGTCGGTGAACGGATGGGCGCTGTAGAGCGTTATGTCCGGCCCCATCCCGCCCGGGGCGCCTACCGTGAACCCGTCCCCAACGGCGGGAACGTGATGTGTTCTGGTCTGGGTCATGATATCGTATCGGCCATAAACTTCGGTCTTGAATATCTCATAATCACCCTCTTCCCAGATAATGCGGACCGATCCGTCCCCATCAGAATGGGAGCTCAGAAGCCACCAACCTCCGCCGCCATCAACTTCTTTCGTGATCGGGACGTACTTGTTGGGCAGGGGATCCCCCGCCTCGTTCACGAGCCTGAATGAATATTCATATCTTGGTTTCTCATAGAAGGTCCTCCTTTCAGTGAGGAACATTGTCAAGGTGGTTGTCCCGTCCTTCTGGACCAAAACATCGTTGACCGTCCCCGTTCCCAGGCCGCATTTGAGCTCTATCTCGTAGTATCTCACCGCCGGGACGGACATGTTCATGTAGCCATCTTCCATAGTGTTCCCCACGAAATACATATCATCGCTTCTGCCGGTCAAAGTGACATACGGAAGTATCCTGCCTGTGGCCTGATCCTTCGCCAGTATGGATATGTTACCCGAACCAGGTGATGGTTTCGGACGATGCTCCATCTCCACCTCGATATTTCTGTGATCGGTAACGGGGCCGGCGGGAATTGTGATCGACGTTTCATCATAGGAGTATCTCGAAAATCTGAACTCGTATTCCCTTCCGGGCAGCATCGGCATGGTCACATGGCCGGTCGCGTTGGTGTAACCGGATGAGATGGTCCTCATCAGTATTCCCAGATCCTCGTAATGGACCTCATTTGAGAATATGTTGACCGATGGGATCGGCACTCCCGTTCCCTTGGTAACGACCCTGAAGGTGACGTTCCTGAGATCATGGACTATGGGAACCGAGACCTCCCTTGTTATCGGAATGTCTTCCATGATGACCCCGTAATTCGTAGAGAAGGTCATACTTCCGCCCCCGCGATATACAGACTTGTGAAAGCTATAGACGTACTCTCCCTTCCCCAAAGACAGGTTAAGCCACCATGGTGAGCCGAGCCCAAAATATGAGTCATAATAATATGGTATATGATCGTCGTATGCCTTGGTCCCGCTTACCACAATGTTAGGAAACTCTATAGGCTGTCCCGTCGAACTATCGAGGAACCTGATGTTCAGCGGGTTCGTGGGCGGATCGGACCTCAGATCGACATCCATCTGATAGCTGGTAATCGACCTGTTCAGGTATAGGGTCGATGAATAGGACCTCATCCCGGGAATGCCGGACATTCCTACCTGGATGCTGTATGGATAAGGTGAATATGGGACATACAATGAGTATCTCCCATCGGACCCTGTTTTTCGGTTGATGTTTATATTGCGGGTCATCTCATCCGATCCGTATATCTGTACGCTTGCTCCCGAAATCGTCCCACCCGTCTTCAGGTTCCTTACGGTCCCGTGTATATTGTAATCGAAGGGCATGCCCTCCCAAAGGACCATGTTCCTCTCGTAAACTCCTCCCGGCTCGATGTATATCTGTTCCCTTACGAACCTCAGGCCAGTTTCGTTTTGGGCCGTTATATAGCATGGTCCCAGTTCGTAAGGAGTGACATCTATCTCGACCATTCCCGTAACATCCGTCACCCCAGATGAGTGGGTGTAGCCGTATCCACTATCGAATTTGTGTACATAAACGTTGCATCCCTTAGCTACAGTGGCGTTCGGATATGTGAGGCGGACCGTGACCTGTGCCATCTTCGGATACGAGGCCCTTGTGACCGGGAACGAGTCGGCCGATGACAACAAAGGCGTGATCAACATCAAAGAAACAACTATAAAAGCGGCTAGCTTCAACGACCTGTCCATAGAAGTGTCCCCTGGGATTCCCCGCTATTGCAACGTTGAGGGTATTATTATACATTTTGTGAATGCCCCCCCAGCAACGCTAATATGCAGGATCGGACTCTCCCGAATGTTTATTGGATCGCGGATCATCGAGGTGGTATCATGAGCGATATTTGGGGGAAGACGTGGTTGAGAAGCACGTTCCGCTCCCTCAGATACAGGAACTACCGGCTGTTCTTCGCCGGACAGGGCGTGTCTTTGATGGGGACATGGATCCAGAGGATCGCCTTGCCCTGGTATGTATTCCGCCTGACCGGATCCCCTTTCCTTCTGGGAGTTGTCTCCTTTGCGGGGTGGATCCCTGCCATCATATTATCACCTGTGGCCGGGGCGATCATAGACAGATGGGACCGCTACAAGGTGCTGTTATGGACCCAGGTCCTCTCCATGGCACAGGCTCTGGCCTTGTCGGTATATTATTTCACGGGGGGATCGGACCCGCTTGTGTTGATCGCTCTGAGCCTGTTATTGGGATGCATCAACGCTTTCGACATTCCGGCGAGGCAGTCCTTCGTCGTCGATATGGTGGATGACAGGAAGGACCTGGGCAACGCGATCGCGCTTAACTCCTCCATGTTCAATGCCGCACGCCTCGTCGGACCCTCGGTGGCGGGGATCATGATAGCCCTGACGAACGAGGGTATCTGCTTCGCTGTCAACGGGGCGAGCTTCATCTTCGTCATAGGTTCTCTGCTCGCGATGAACCTCAGGGAAAAGGAACTGCACGGAAAGGGGCAGGCCGTGATGAGGGTCATAAGGGAAGGTTTCGCATACACGTTCGGTTTCGCGCCGGTGAGGAACATAATGGTCCTCCTTGCCCTCCTCAGCTTCATGGGAATGCCCTTCATCGTTCTGATGCCGGTATTCGCCAAGGATGTTCTTATGGGCGGTCCGAGGACATACGGTTTCCTGATGGGGGCCATGGGGGCGGGTGCCTTGATCGGGGCGCTCTACCTGGCCTCGAGAAAGGATGCCAGAGGGCTGACGAGGATCATCGCGGGTTCGTCCGTCGGCTTCTCCATCGTTCTCGTGGCGTTCTCGTTATCCAGGTGGCTGGTGCTCTCCCTGGTACTCATGTCATTCATCGGCCTCGGGATGATACTCCTGACAGCGTCGAGCAACACCATACTTCAGACGATCGTGGACGACGACAAGAGGGCCAGGGTGATGAGCTTCTATGCTCTGGCGATAGTCGGGATCTTCCCCTTGGGAAGCCTTTTCATGGGGTTTTTTGCGGACCGCTTCGGCGCTCCGCTAACGCTCGGTTTTGGCGGGTCGATCTGCATAATGGGGTCGCTACTGTTCGCTTCGAGGATGATCCTCAATGGAAAGAACGATCCGATAGAGACACTCATACACGAACGTTGAACTGTATTTCGAAGATCAAGTTGATGATGAGTGAGAGCATCGGGTGGACCCCATTTTGCTTTAATATCTGCCACGATCGATACATCATGTAACGATCGGATTGTCGATGTACGAAAGTATGATCAACTCCACGGCGCCCAAGGCGATCCCGATCTTCGACAATGCTATCGAGAACACCAAACTCCCGTTCCGGTGACCTTTTTTCATCAGAGGAAGGGAAATACACAATGCCAGAAATGAGATCGGAAAGAAGATGATCCCCAGTAAAGATAGGTCCCGGGCCAGAGTGGATTCCTTGATCACGTTCCTTTCGGAACCGCGCTCATTTTCAATATACTGTATCCATTCGATGCCGGGGTCCTTCTTTAACAGATCGAGCTTGGGGACCTCATACCATCTACGCCCCGTGACTTTTCGAGTGTCCTTTCGAGCGAACATCCCCTGGATGAGGGTTAGTGACCATTCGACGCTTCCCGCGAATCCCATCTTGGCCCAGACGCGAAGTACCAGATCCCATAGGACGACAACGAGAAGTATGGCGAACAGGGTGGTGAACAATCCCGTACCCTTGGACCCCACCGTGATCCAGGGCAGTCTCGAAAGCAGCAACCTCGGGATGGCATCCAGATACTGAAAGGTATACACCGTCAGGGAAGCGGCCGCGAAGCGCCTTACGAAACTGAACCTATTCGCGATCTCGTATGAGACGCCTCTGTACTCGATCAGCCGAAGCGCTCCGAAGAACAGGATCAGCATTCCTCCGCAGACGAGCATTATCAAACAAAGCCATCCGTTCATCTTCATGATTATGAAAGTGTTCTCCATCAGATCGGACCAAGTATCCGATCCCAACCTCCAGAACAGAAAGGTCCCGATGATCCCCGTCACGATCAGGATCGACCCTATCATCAAGCCCTTCGCGCAGAAGGCCCGGGGCGGGCGGTCCATGCCCAGGTATATCCCGATGATCGCACCTATCAATGAAAAGATGAAGAAGGGGAACAATGGTTCGGTCTGGCCGGCCAGTGGGCCCATGAAGAACAGCAGGACCATTTGAAAGGGCGTTGTGACGCCTTCCATTGGATACTGCACCCTCCTGAACGAACCTGGATAAGTTGCGAAAGGATAGCCGGGTACCAGCGTACCGGCCAGTTCCCACATGAGCGGGGTCAACATCAGTGTTACGATGATCAGTACGCCGTAGATGATAACGTTCCTCCTGATCCGATGGACCCCCCCGTTCCGATACAGTATCCATTGTATGATAGTGTTCAATATGATGGACCACGCTATCACATGAAGCGTCATGAAGTGGAATCCCCTGTAGTATATGCGGGACAGGTTCGAACCGACGGCCTCGCCAAATGTCAATGGACCCGCGGGATCGAAATAGGCCATCCGGCCCAGGAAGCCATACTGCCCTATGGTGGATTCCACCAGGAACGCGAATGCGAGAAGTATGAACCCGCCCACCAACTGCCTGACCATCACGGACCTCAGTTCGGCCCCTTTCCCCAACTGACCCTGGATAGATAGGGTGTGTGAGGTGATGGACACCATGATGAACAATCCGGCGAAACCGCCCAGATATGTCATGAAAAAGAGGAACATGACCTCGAGAAGGGACTTCGAATGGGCCAGCTCCGTTCCAACCCATGAACTGTCGTACAGGTCCCTGAACATATGGGCGCCTATCATGAAGATTATGCTCGATCCCCTTATCAGATCGAGGGTCAATATCCTCCTCATGGGTCATCTCCCGAATGGGATCCGCTGCCCAGCGAAATGCCATCAAGCTGGGGCGGACCGGGGTCCAATGTTTGGGGATGTACTAACGGGAACATGTATCTTTTGTATGCTTCATATTATCTTCCTCAACCTGACCGCCGTCCCGTAGGCCATGATCTCGGCGGCGGATCCCGCTATCGCCGAGGTCATGAAGCGGACGTTGACCACGGCGTCGGCACCCATCTCCTCGGCCTTCTTCTCCATCCTCTTGAGGGCGATCTCCCTGGATTCGGAGAGCATTTCAGTGTACTCCCTGACCTCGCCTCCCACCACGTTCTTCAGCCCCGCGATGAGGTCCTTGCCTATGTGTTTGGCCCTCACGACGTTGGCCCGGACCAAACCAAGGTCCTCTGTTATCTCGTAACCCGCTATGCTGTCCCTGTTGCTCACCTTCACGGTCTCAACTCCCTCTCGGATATCGCCTCTCTCATCTCGGCGTCGTCCTTTTTCATCTCCCTGATAAGTATCGGTATCAATGCTATGATGCCGATGAACATGAGGATCGTCCCCAGACCGAGAGTTACCAGTCCAAGATAAGGAATGAACAGAAGGAAGCTGCCAATTATCAGAAGGACCAACCCCGCGACGGCGATCCAGGACCAGAGACCTTTCCGAGACATGCTTCAGTAATGACACGAATTGATATATAGCGTTTTATCACCGCTTTAATCATATTTTGGATATAGATTCATCTATAATTGAATACCTGTTCCTCTCAGAGTTCTCAAACGGACCTTCCATGATAGTTGCTCAAGCTAATAATATCCAAAATAAAGATATAAAAGGCGGTAATTGGGCATAAAAAGGTTGTGCATAATATGAAAGGGACATCTGAAAGGATCGAGGCCTTGAGGAACCTGATGATGACGGAGAGGCTCTCGGCCTATTTGATACCGAGCACGGACCCACATCAAAGCGAATACGTCCCGGAATGCTGGCAGAGAAGGGCGTGGGTCTCCCGTTTCACAGGGTCCGCCGGAGATGTCGTCGTCACGATGGACAAGGCTGGACTCTGGACGGACGGCAGGTACTTCGTTCAGGCCGAGGAGCAGCTTTCCGGATCGGGGATCGACCTCTACAGGATGGGGATGCCCGATGTGCCCAAGATGGAGGAGTTCCTCATCGAAGAACTGTCCAGGGGCGATAAGGTAGGAATAGACCCCAGGCTTCTGTCCATGGAGAGGGCGAAAGAGCTGGATGGCCGGCTCTCCAAGAAGGGCATCTCGTTCAGATATGTCGAGAGGAACCTCGTCGATGAGCTTTGGGAGGATAGACCGAAGCTGCCTTCGGACCCGATCTCAATACTTCCCACGAGCATCGCCGGAGAATCGATGCCTGACAAGCTTACGAGGATCAGGGAGAGGATGAAGAAGAACAATGCGACATCGATGATACTCACGCAGCTGGACGCCGTCGCATGGACCTTCAACCTGCGGGGGAGCGATGTCAAATACAACCCCGTGTTCATATCCTACGCTGTCATTGGACCCAGGAGGTCCCATCTTTTCATCGATCTCCAAAAGGTGAACGCCAGGATGAGGAAGAAGCTCAAGAGATATGTTGAGATCCACGATTACAGGGACATTGGAATGTTCCTCGAGGGGTTGGGAAAGCAGAAGGGCAGGATCTGGACCGATGAGAAGGTCACGAACAAATGGATAGAGCTCAAGCTCGGCGAGGCGAAGGGTCTGATAAGGGATAGGTCCCCTGTGGTGGAGTTCAAATCCATCAAGAACGATAGAGAGTTGAAGGGCTTCAAGAAGGCACACGTACATGACGGGATCGCGGTGTGCAGGTTCCTGCGATGGCTCGAGAGATCGTTGAGGATGGGCGAAACGGTCACCGAGCTCGATGCCGCTCGTAAGGTCGAGGAGTTCAGGGCCCAGAACAAGGACCACATCGGGCCGAGCTTCTCAACAATAGCATCGTTCGGTGAGCACGGCGCTATAATACATTACGAGCCGACGGAGGAGACGAACATCCCCGTTGGCAAAGGGATATTCCTTCTCGATTCAGGCGGTCAGTACCTGTATGGCACGACGGACATAACCAGGACGGTGACGACCGGAGATGTGACCGAGGAGCAGAAGGACCATTTCACCCGGGTACTGAAGGGGCATATAGCTATCGCATCCTTGAGGTTCCCCAAGGGGTTCTCAGGAAAGCAGATAGACGCTTTCGCCAGAAGGGCGCTATGGGATGCCGGTATGAACTACAATCATGGGACGGGGCATGGCATCGGACATTATCTAAACGTCCATGAGGGACCGATGGGAATAACTCCTCGGGATACGGGCGTCCCTCTCGCCGATGGGAACGTGTTATCGAACGAGCCGGGTTTCTACAAGGTCGGCGAGTACGGCATGAGGATAGAGAACGTGATAGTGGTCGTCAGGGACGAGGAGTTCTCGACGGAGGATACCACTTTCCTTCGCTTCGAGACCATAACCTTGGCCCCCATAGACAGGAGGCTTATCAACGTCCATCTCCTTACCAACGAAGAGAGGAAGTGGCTCAACAACTATCACAGGGACGTGTACCACCGCCTCACCCGAAGGCTGGATCCGGATACCAGGAAATGGTTGAAGGACCGAACCAGAAGGATCTGATCGGGATCATTCCTCGGGCCCCCTCCTCCTTTTCGATCGGACCAGAAGATAGAGGACAAGGACTGAAAGGGGAACCAGCATGACCATGGCAGCGATCTGAGCGGCGAGATGGTCATCTGCCTTTTCCTCGGCGATCACATTCACGGAAAATGAGTCGATCCCCTCGTTCCCCGCCTCGTCCCTTACGGTCAATGTGACGGTATATGTCCCGGGGATCGAAAATGTGTGAGATGGATGTATTCCATAAAGTATCACATTGGCCGATCCGTCGTTGAAGGTCCAGGTGTAATTCACGATCCCGACGTTGTCGGAACTTCCGCTGCCGTCGAAAATCACCAGGGTGCCGACATCCACGGTCCGATCCGGACCGGCGACAGAGGCAGGGGGTGTTGCATCAAGAACGGTGATCATTATGGCATGGCTGTCGGTGAGACCTGCCCCGTCAAGGACCTCCAATGTCACGACGTACACTCCCGGATCCCCGAAGACGTGGACAGGGTCCACGCCATAGAGGGAGGTCCTTCGGGACCCCGATATCACGGTCCATGTGTAGTTCACTATCATCACGTTGTCGGAGCTCTCGCTTCCGTCGAACTGGACAGGGGATCCCTCATCAATTACGAGATCTTCCCCGGCGTTCGCGATGGGAGGGGTTATGTCCCGAACCGACACGGTCATCGTGTCGGATCCGGAGTTCCCCGCCTCGTCCATGACGGTGAGAGTTATGGTGTATCTTCCGGGAACGGTGAATATGTGGGAGGGAGTGCTCCCTTGAAGGACCACGTCCTCGATCCCGTCGAAGAAGGTCCAGGTATAGCTTGCGATCCCGACGTTATCGTGGCTTCCTCTTCCATCGAAATAGACTCTCTCTCTTTCATTAATCTCCACATCAGATCCTGCTATGCAGATGGGAGACGTTTCATCGACATATGGCAATTCAATGACGGTCACATTGATCATATCGACACTCCAAGACCCCCAAGCATCACTTACATTCAATGTAACACAATATGATCCAACAAAGTTGAAAATATACGTTGGGTTCACACCATAAAGGAAGATCGTTTTATTGTCGTATAAGGTCCAGGTATAATTGACGATACCAATATTATCATAAGATGCACTGCCGTCAAAAGTAACCTTACTTCCATTGACAATAATAATATCATTTCCCGCATTAGCAACAGGAGGGAACGGATCGTAACCTTCGACCTCTCTTACATTCACTATAATGGTATCGCTATCGATAAGGTCAACAACATCAATGACGGTCAAAGTGACCAGGAAGGTCCCCGGTCTATCGAACAGATATGTGGGACCTTTACCATATAATACAACCGCATAATCATCGATATTAAATGTCCATTCGAATTGAGCTATCATCAGATCGTCATAGCTGGCGCTTCCGTTAAATTTCAATAACGTTCCCTGGTCGATGGTTATATCATTTCCCGCATTGGCTATTGGAGGTGCCTTATCCTGCCACCTCAGAAGTGGATATGTCAAACCTTCCGCAATACACCAGATATTTGATAGGTCCCAATGAGCATTTGAGAAGGTTATTCTAATCTTCATCTCTGAAGTATTCTTTCCAATCCCTCCCGGGCTGCTGGTTTGTCCTGATGTTTCATTATCCCAGAAACTCAATATTACCAACCCATAATCCGATCCGACCATACCGCCTATCCTCTCATTTCCTGTTACTCTCCCGGATGAATATGAATTGTATATTTTACCCGCATTATATCCTACCATACCTCCTACCCGTATGATACCATCACATACAACATTGGAATAGGAATTCGATATCACTCCAGCAGCATTATTCGAACCCGCCAGTCCTCCAACGATACCATGACCTTTAACGCTCCCTTCTGAAAAAGAGTGTGATATCGTCGTGCCCAATAGACTGCCCGTTATCCCTCCAACATATTCATTTCCTTTAATAAATCCTTTCGAATATGAAAAAGTCAAATATCCATAGTAAATATACCCGGCGATCCCACCGACATATGAATTACCTATGACATATACATCAGATATCTTTACATTTGTCAAGGCCCCTCCTTTCCCAATATAACCAAACAATCCAACATTGTCCTTATCGGCATTATTGATATATAAATTTTTGATCTCATAATCCAAACCATCGAAGGTGCCTAAAAATGGTCCATTCATATCCCCTATTGGGAAAAATCCCTTACCAGATGAAAGATTCGTTCCCCAAATTTCCGACTCTTCTGTGATCGATGATAGGTCCAGATCGCTCACGAGTTCATAATCAGCGCTTAAATTAGCTGCCATCATCTGTAATTGATGTATATTGGATATACTTTCAGACCACTCCATCCTCAATATTGGCCGCGTGGCCGTATCAATCATCCACCAAACGTCATCCATATCCCATCCTGCGCTTGTATAGGTCTTGTTTTTCATGAGTTCCGATGTGCTTTTACCCATTCCTCCAGCGCTTGAGGTCTGAAGGGAAGACTCATTGTCCCAGAAACTGTTCTTGATTGTCCCACCGTTATATCCTGTGATGGCGCCGACATTCATATTGCCTACAATCCTTCCTGAAGAATATACATTCGATATTAAAGAATATAATTCATTGGCTCCTACCAAACCTCCAATATTCTTATTTCCCTCGACCGATGATATTGAATATGAATCCTTAATTTTTCCGAACATACCATTATATCCCACCAGACCACCTACTTTCTCAGAACCTTTTACCTCTCCGTTTGAACAGGTTTCTGAGATCGATCCTGTATTCATACCACATATGCCCCCCACACACTCTACACTGCCTTTGACCTGGGTTGTTGAAAAGGATCTATTTATAAAACCTCGATTCTCACCGGCCAATCCCCCAATAAAGTCCTTTCCTTTTAATATACCTTCAACGGATGAATCTAAAATTGCTCCATAATTCATACCAGCAATAAGACCTGCACGACTTCTTCCATTCAAGGTTCCCTCCGTTCTTGAATTCAAGATCGTTCCTGAATTACTTCCCACTAAAAGGCCCACATTGTCCCATGCCGAGATAGAACCTTCGGAATATGAATGGTATATGTTGCCATTATTCGATCCCGCCAACGAACCAACGTGGTTCGTTCCGGTTATCCTTACATCCTTTAGAACTACGTTTCTGATATTTCCTCTGGACACCTCTCCAAAAAAACCGATCTTCTCTGAAAAATTATTTTCCATATTCAAGTTTGATACTGTAAAACCATTTCCATCGAATTCCTCCGCGGAAAAATGAGGGATGTGTAAACCCGACTCATCCTTGAGATCGATATCCGAAACCATTCTAAACCTCAGCCCTTCAGATGACGAAAAGCCCAAAACATCCCTGATCCCCTGAACGGACGATATCTCATAAAACCCTCTCGAAAATGGAAGTGAATCTTTGTAATCATTGATGTCAAGTGATCTATCATTCGTTATCCAATCGTTGAACTGTCGATCGAAGATCCCCCCTCTATAAATATGATTCATTCCATTTATCTCAACTTGATCTATATTATAAAATGAGTTGAATATCTTTCCATGATTTCTTCCGACCAATACTCCTATGGACCCTTCGCCATTGATATTCATCGATGAATATGAATCCGTCAATGAACCCCAGTGTTCTCCTATCAAACCGCCTACAACATTTTTTCCAGAGAGCATTCCACTTGAGGAAGAATTGTGAAGGTTGCCTGAATTGTATCCGACTATTCCGCCTGTGTGTTCATCCTTTCCACATATGGCACCATCGACCAATACATTGGTGATCTTTCCTCCGTTGTTGTATCCTGTAATTCCCCCAATATATCTTTGGCCAGTAATATTCAGATGGAAGAGGGATAGGTCCCTGATCGTCCCGCCATCGTTGTAACCTATCAAACCGAGATAATTAGAGAAATCCTGGTCTACTGTCAAATTCAATAATTTGTGACCGTTCCCATCGAATTCCTCTCCCGAAAAATATGGGATGTGGAGATTATATTTATTGGACAGATCGATATCTGCAATTATGCTTATACGGATATTATTTTCATGGGAAAAACCGAGAAGATATTTTAATCCATCTATGGATGACACATCATAGCCATCATGTGTTTGAACCAACCATTCGCCGTAATCCGAAATGTTCAAAACCTTATTGCTTTGGATCCAATCCAAATACTGGCGATCGAACAGGCCACAATATGTAACCTGATGTATGCCGTTGATTAGTACCTTATCTATATTGTAATAACAATTATTCACAATTCCTCTGTACAAACCGACAACGCCACCGACATGCAGAATACCGCTAACATTTGTCAATGAACATGAATCAACGATGGTTCCGCTGCTGTAACCAGCTATTCCCCCGACAGAAATATGTCCATCTACCTCCCCAGAGGATACACTATCCATCACGTACCCGGAATTATCCCAATTTGAACCCTGCAAGTCCCCAACTATTCCACCCGAAGAATATCCGGTCGAAACAATCTTTCCTGAGAACGCACAATCCATGATAATCCGATTGCTGTTTCCGGCAATTCCGCCTATAGATGAACGACCATCGATGTTTGATTTAGATCTGGACCTCATTATATGTCCATTCGCTTTGCCCGAAATCCCACCGACAGATAGATCACCATGGGCGAATCCTTCCGATAGCACATCCGATATAGTTCCTGTATTCGTTCCTGCAATGCATCCTATGGACCTGTTTCCCGTAGCATATGAATATGACCTGCAAAAAGAGACAGGACCGGAGGTCGATCCAACTATTCCACCGACGTTATGATCGCCACTCAGGTTCCCGTAAACGTTCGAGTTCTTGATCGAACCGGTATTCGACCCGCATATTCCCCCAATATTGTTTCTCCGTCCATAAATATTAACAGATGAATAACAATTGAAAACATTTCCAAGATTATTACCAACAATACCGCCGACAGAGAATGCCCCATTTATGGTTCCATTAAAATTTGAAGAGCTTATGACATTCGTATTATAATTTGATCCGATGACACCTCCAATGTTATTCTTACCAGATATGATTCCATTTACCTGAATATCCTTGACGTCACCCTTATGATTATAACCTATCAAACCACTTACATTATTATCACCCTTCACATTAACATCGACCATGGATAAATTTGAGATAAAACCTCCTGAATTAAATCCAAAGAGTCCAGTATAATATGAAAAATCCTGATCCAGACATAGGTTGTATACCTTGTATCCGTTCCCATTGAATTCCGCTGCGCGAAAGAAAGGGATATGTAGCCCGGGGAATATAATAAGATCTATGTCCGAAGACAATCTGAACTTATAATCTTCGATATGAGAGAAAACGAGCAATTTTTTCATTCCATCTACAGCATTTATCTCATAATGGTCTCCGGAAGGTATCAAAGTATCATTATAGTGTGAAATGTTCAAGGTCCTATTGTTTCTAAACCAATCCTCATACTCATCATGGAACAATCCGCCGATGGTCAGATGATTCCGACCGTTGATGAGTACATTATCCACATCATAGAAGGAATTCGAGACGTATCCGTCCTCTCCTATACTGCCAAGTATACCTCCTACAGCTTTATCGCCAGATACATTTCCAGTATAAAAAGAATCTATGATCGGTCCGGTGTTGGAACCACATAACCCTCCGATATGCGATTTTCCTATCACATTCGCTTCAGAAAAAGTATTCTCGATCTTTCCAGAATAATAATGATAATATGAATATTGGAAACCTACGATACCTCCAACATAATTTCCTCCGATCATGATCCCGTAAGTATGAGAACCTGATATACTTCCAATATTATATCCTGTTATCATCCCAGTATAGTTCTTACCACTGACCCTCCCTGAAAAGGACGAATTTTCAATATAACCTAAGTTATACCCGGACAGACCTCCAACATAGGATCCGCCGGTTATATTTGAATCGTATATATTCAGATCGATGATCCTTCCTCCATAATATAATATATCGATCAAACCTACGTAATCCTCTTCAGAACGATTTATGAACAGGCCGTTGATGGAATGTCCCTCTCCATCCAGGCTTCCCTTGAAATTGATCGTTTTGGTCCCGATCGGATCGAATCCCGCCCCCGAGTTCCAATTGATCGTATCGGAGGCGTCGATATCGTTCCCGAGGACGTAGTGGGCGCTGAGATCCTTGCTCATATTCTGGAGATCCCACACGTCCTCGATGACGTAGGGATCCCCCGCCGTCCCCGATCCGCCCCCGAAGGATTGCTCCGGGATCGGATCCCCCAGGGAGGTGGGCCCTGGCAAGACAAGTAGCTGAATAATGGCAGTGGACAGCAAAATAATGATCACATTACTCGCTTTTATCATCCTCATCCCTTCTACCATCGACATTCTATCAAATCCTCCGCTGGATCCTCATGGTTATATGAACGGTATTCAGGATATGATCCCGTATAGGGATCCTTGGTCCATACCCCTTCCTCCTTGTAAAGCGAAGGGATATACCCGGTATTGGTCCGATCAACATCTTCGTGGATTTTATAATCTCCCTCCGGGTCCGCATCCACCCTCTTTCCTGTCGGCCTCTTCAGGGTAAAGAACATGACCGATCCGGCGGATATCGAGATGATCAACACGATCAGGAAGAAAGATGACAGTATATAGGGCAGGGGGTTTTTGGGGCCATCCCCTCCTATCCATATCAAGGGAGTAGTATCAAGGTCCAGGTATTCGTCCTCCATCGCGTTCAGATACGAGCTCCCATTGATGGACCTGTAGCCCTTCTTCGAGATCGTCCATTCGAACGGCCCGTAATGGACCTCTATCGAGAAGTTCCCATCGGCCCTCGTCCTCGTGGAATACATTTTCCCGTCGGATGCGACTATATCGACGTCCACGCCCCCTATCCTTTTCGAATCGGCATCCGCGACCGTCCCTCGAACGACCCCGGTATCCAACACGGTCAGCGTCACGAACGTCTCGTCGTGATTCATCTCAGCGTCGAACACATATAGAGACACCCGATATACGCCACCGACATCGAATGTGGATCTGAACTCCTCTTCAAGAAATATCAATTCCTCTTCATCGTAAACGAGGGACCACCGGTATTTCTCGATCCCGATGTTATCGCTCGACAGAGACCCATTAAGCACCACCTCCCTCCCAGCGGGGACCGTCCTATCTTCCCCGGCGTAGGCCACCGGAGGGATGTGGTCCAGGACAGTTACGGTGATGGTGTCGGACATGCTGTTATAAACCTCGTCGATGACGGTGAGAGTGACCGTGTACGTCCCCGGTACGACGAATATATGCGCCGGGGATGGTCCGTGTAGCACGACATGCTCGATCCCGTCATGGAACGACCAGGTATAGCCGGTGATCCCTACGTTGTCGAAGCTGCCGCTCCCGTCGAACACGATGGTGGTATCCCCTCTGACTACACGGTCAGGGCCCGCGATCGGCGTAGGAGGTGTCGTATCCAAAACGGTGACCATGACCGTATCGACGGCCCAATTACCACAGAGGTCGGTCACCTTGAGCGTTACCCGGTACTGGCCTGGATCATCGAACCTGTATGTGTTAGTCGCTCCGAAAAGGATGATGGCGTACCCGTCGATGAAGCTCCACGTAAAGTTCGCTATTCCGTAATTGTCTCGGCTGTTGCTGCCATCCAAGGTGACGACTGTCCCCTCATCGACGTACAGGTTATTCCCGGCGTCGGCGTAGGGATCGGTAAAATCCCTGACCTCGACGCTCATCTCGTCGGTGCCGTGCTTTCCGAGAGGATCCCGAACATACAGCGTAACGATGTACGTCCCGATGTCCATGAACCTGTGGAACGCCTCGACCCCGAATAACACGACCGGGCCCTTATCCTCGAAACGCCAAGTATGGCCGTACACGAAAGTGTCGTCATGGCTCGCTCCACCGTTAAAAAAAGCGTAACGCCCGACCTCGATGGTCTGGTCAGGTCCCGCATCGGCGACCGGGTCCTCGGTATCCTCCCATCGAAAGAAGGGATATGTCGCGTTCTCGACCATGCACCACATCCCATCCAGGTCCCACCCCGCATCAAGGAATGTGCTTCTATGTCTCATCTGCACCGTGGTGCTGGCCGCCCCCCCGGAGCTGTTCCCCTGGCCTGTGCTGTTGCAGTCCCAGAAGCTGTCCGTGACGATCCCTTCGTAGCAGGTCCCGATAAGTCCCCCCACGTGCCAGTCCACACCCTCGGTCCGTCCCGCGGAAAAGGATCTGGAAACCGTTCCGTGATTGTTGAAACCCAATAGACCCCCTACTCGATATATACCCTGGGCCGTCGCCGTGGAATAACAGTTGCATACGGTGCCGTTCTTGTTGTAACCGACCAGACCTCCTACCCTTGAAAAGAGATCGGTCGAGTTCGCCAGACCCTTAGCGCAGGAGGTATGAACCTTTCCGAACCAGATATATCCCAAAAGCCCTCCGACGTAGGACACTCCCCTGACCTCCGCCCTGGAAGAGCAGTCCGAGACAGTGGCCCTGTCTATATATCCGACAAGGCCCCCTACGTATCTGTTGCCATATATCTCACCTGAAACGTGGCAGTTCGAGACCACCTTGAGATAGGACAACTCTCCCGCCAGAGCGCCCACGCGATCGTTCCCGGTTATGTTCGCCATAAACATCTTGACGTTCCTGATGGAGCCCGCCGTAACGATGTAACCGAAGAGTCCAACATCGTTCATATCCGAGCGATTGATGTAAAGTTCCCGAATGATATGGGCCCTGCCGTCGAGGTTCCCCCTGAACCTGTTCTCGTAATTTCCCACGGGGAGGAAGCCTTTCCCACCATACCAGTTATACGTATCCGAAGCATCAATGTCGTTCCCGAGGACGTAGTGGGCGCAAAGGTCCTCTCTCATTTTCTGCAGGTCCCACAGGTCTCTTATAACGTAGGGATCCCCCGCCGTCCCCGACCCGTCCATTCCCATCCCCCCGACGGGGGGGTCCATCATGAATAGGATCGATCCCGACAGCAACATCAACAGTGCCAAAGCTGCCCTTGACCTCATTTCGGATGCTCCAACCACATATCCCCTTCAAGGGTCCGTCCCCGTTGGGGATCGCTCCAAAAAGCGTCCATCAGCGTATATATACGTTACCTGCACATGTCAAAACATCCACCCTTCCATCCTTGCCCGGGCCGATACCTCCGTAAAAAAAAATATATACCCCCTATGCTATTCCATGTAATACTCTCGTATTACGGGGGTTCAAGGGGAATAAATACGGTGTCGGAGAAGGTGGTAACGGTATCTGCCAGGATCTCGGGGGAACATCTCGGGATCCTCGAGAAGCTTTCATCGGAGCTCGAGCTTTCGAAAACCGATGTAATACAAAAAGCGCTGGAGCTTCTCGGTCAGATGGGGACGGGATCCGCAGCCTCGACTGTCACCATAACTATCCCACGCGATGTGAAGAGAAGGGCCGCGAAGCTGGTCCACGAAAAGGGGATCGCCTCCTCGATCCCGGAGCTCCTGGAAAAGGCGGTCGAACCTGGACTGGATGCGCTCATATCGGAGTACATCCGCAGGAGACAGAACGAACTGGAGCTCGAGAGGGTGGCGTCGGAGGCGGACGCGATGGACTTGCAGACGGCGGCTTTGAACCAGAGGTAGGCCAGATAAGGAGTGGAAGAACGGCCTTTCGTGGAAATTTCCGTGCAGTGGAATATGAAGGGGATGGGACATATGCCAGAAAATGAAAATGAACTGAGCGAGAGGATGACGAGCGACCTGCTCTATCTGGAGCAGATGGACATGTACTGCAAGAACACCATGAACACTCCGGAGTACATCAGGGCCACAGCGATGTACACTCAGGCCCTGCACGTTCTGGAGCAGAGATATTCGGGTATGGAACCCCTGGTCTACTCGTTGAAGTAGGACGGTGTTCCAACTGATATCGGCCAGCAGGCGCATACTCGTCGTGGGCGTGGGAAGGGGCACCGCCAGGATACTCCGCCACGTCCACGATTCCGCATCCGACACAGCGGACACCATGTTCATTACGACGGACAGGTCTTCGCTCTCCAGGGCCTCGTCGAGGTACAAGGTGCTAATAGGCAACAGACTGTTCGGAGGAAAGGGAGCGAACGGATTCCCCGAGCTGGGGGAGAGGGCCGCCGAGGATGCGAAGAGGGATATAGAACCATACATGAAGGACTACAACCTGACAGTAGTCATAGGAACCCTAGGAAAGGGTACAGGTTCGGGAGCGATGCCCGTGATCTCATCTTTGGCGGAGTCAACCGGATCCTTCGTGATCAATATATGCACGATACCGTCGGCCGTTCTGGAGTCGCTTCCGAGGACCGTCGCCAACCACACCCGGAACAACATGCTGCGCAGGGGCTTCAACATGGTCACCGTGGACCAGGACAGGTTCCTCGAGATATACGGCAATGCCCCTATACACAGGAGCCTGCAAGCTCTGGACATACTGATATCCGGGGTCGTCACCTCCCTTGCCCAGGCCCTGTACGGCCATCCGGAAAGAGGGATCACCATCTCCGATCTCAGGACTTTGTTCAAAGAGGGGAGAGAGGGGACAGTTCTCGTCGGGGATTACGATCTCGGCGACGCCTCGGCCGCCGCAACGTCCTTCCTATCGCGGATAATGATGAAGGCCGACGTGAGGGCGAGCAAGGGGCTGCTCCTGCAGATGACGGTGCCCAAGGGAGCTCCGGATTCGTCCATGAAGGGGTTACTGGACGAGATATTCAGCAAACTGGGGGACAGGAGCAGGACGGTCTTCATCACGTCGCTCAGATGCGATGAGCCATCCGGCCAGGTCGACATATTCGGGATCGCCACCGGGATCGATCAGGAGAAGTTCACACTTTCAAACGCGGTAAAGGAGAGACAGGCCCGTCCGCAGCCTGAAGGCGACCCGGGTAGATGGGACGTTCCTATGGTCATGTGACGGTATTTCTAAACATGGTCCTGCATACCTCGATCATCGGGGCGTATTCCACGAAGGGAAATGCGAGGTCTTCTGGAAGTTCGCTGAACTCCCTGGCCTCGAACACATCATCGCATCGGGGAGAGGGGGTTCCCTCCGAAAAGGTCCCACAAAAAACGCGTCCACCTTCATACTCGATGCACATATTCTCCCCTGTTTCGAGCCTCAATCCCGTCTCCTCTAGGAACTCCCTTACAGCGGCTTCCAGGGGACCCTCACCGACCTCGACCCGCCCGCCCGGCATCTCCCATGCACCCCGTTTTTTTGACCTTACCATCATGAAAGGGGCATTTCCAGGATCCGCATCCTTCCTGAACGCTATCGAATAGACCCACATGCTCATGCCTCGTAACCCACCGGGACCAACGCTAAGGGCCTTATGCCCTCCTTCAAGCCGATTATTTCGGACACCGTTCCCTCGTCGAAGGCCCCGACCCAGCAGGCTCCCAGGCCGATGTCCACTGCACGAAGCAGAACGTTCTGTACCGAAGCGGCGACGTCCTGTATGCAGTAGAGGTTCCTGCCCCTGTCGCCGTAAGGAGTGATCCGATCCAGGTCCGCGCAGAAGAGGAGTACCACATGCGCCTGGGCAACGAACTCCTGTCCATGGCAAGCGTCGGCCAGGGCCCTCCTCTTGGACTCGGCCTTCACGACGAAGACCTTCCTAGACCCAAGCCCTCCCGCCGAAGGTGCGGCCCTTGCGGCCTCCAAGAGCTTCTCTATCATCGCATCGGAAGGAGGCAGGATCGAGAAGTTCCTCACTGATCTCCTTTTGCTCATAGCGGACCAGAGCTCCATGGTCACCACCCCGCTGCGTCTATCATAACATTCCCGCCGATGATGACCCTGTCCACATGGTTGGACCCGAAATGATAAGGGACGTGATCGAACGAATCATCCTTTAGAATGAGCAGGTCGCCGTCATGACCGGGCGTCACGCTGCCTTTTTTCCCGCCCATCCCGACGGCATATGCCGCGTTGACTGTGGATGCGGCCAGGACCTCGTTCGGTGTCATCCTCAGCCTGTAGCAGGCAAGGGCCTGAACGAGCTGCATTGACTCGAGCATGCAGTTAGGATTGAGGTCGGTCGCTAGGGCGATGGGCAGACCCAACTCCCTCATCATGGTAACGGGCGGGACCCTCTCCTCGAATATTGTCATGAGCGTGCCTGGAAGTAGTACCGGGATCGTTCCCGACCTCCTCATCGCTTCGAGGTCGTGTCGCTCGGAGACGAGCAGATGTTCCGCGCTCACAGCTCCGAGCTCGGCTCCAACCATCGTACCGCCAAGGTTCTCTATCTCATCGGAGTGTATCTTCGTTCCGAGCCCGGCCTCCTTTGCCGCTGCGAGGAACCTCATCGACATTTCGGCATCGAACACGTCCCTCTCGCAGAAAATATCGGCATAGGTGGCGAGGCCCTCGCCGGCTATCCCCGGAAGCATGGATATCATCAGATCGATGTAATCGTCGGGCCTTCCCATGTACTCGGGGGGGACGGCGTGGGGGCCGAGGAAGGTAGCTATCCTGTGAACGGGGTGCTCCGATGCGCCTATGGCTCGAAGAAGCCTCATCTCCGAACGCTCGTCCAGCCCGTATCCCGTCTTGACCTCCGCACATGTGGTCCCGTAGAGCATCATGCGGTCGAGCCTCTCGTCCATTCCCCTGACGAGTTCATCCACGGAGGCTTTCCTGGTCTCCTCCATCGTCCTGAGTATGCCGCCGCCGGCGCGGAGTATGTCCAGATACGATGCCCCTTTGAGCTTCATGGGCAGCTCGAACTCACGCGATCCGGCGAACACGGCATGCGTATGAGGATCGACGAACCCGGGAACGGCGCACCTACCACCGGCATCGATGCATCGACAGTCCGGAGGGATCTCCGCAATATCCCAGAGGTCCTTCTCCGCCCCCACGAAGCTGAACCTTCCTCCCCTGATCAGGACCGCGGCACCTTCCACGGTGACGGGGGACTCGACCTCCGGGCATCCCACAGGGCCATCCCCAGGAAAGGTCAGCAATCTTCCGATGTTATGAACGACCAGATCGCCATGCAACTATCGATCCCTCCCGCCGTTTTGAAGGTCCATTGTGAAGCACACTCCATCCGAATGTTCTCCCGGGACCCGGTCGGAGATGGTCAGCGTTCCACCGTACCTCTCCACCAGCTCCTTCACGAGAGACAGGCCTATTCCGGTGTTGCGGTGCTTTCCGCTGCGGCCCATCCGGCTCAGAACCTCGGATTTGAGATCGTCCGGTATACCCGGTCCATTATCGCAGAATGTGATCACCGTCCGATCATCGCCGTGATCGACACGGACCGTGATCCGCCCCTCTCCCTTCTCTATGAACTTGTACGAGTTCTGTATGAGATTGAAGAATATCTCCTCCATCAACTGCTCTCCCATTATCCTGACCTCATCTTTCTCCGATACGATCTCGACGTGGACGTGCTTGTCCGGGAACATACCGGCGACATCGTCCGAGGAGCGCCTGATCATACCCATCAGCTCTATCTCTCTAAGGTCCACCTTCATGTTCTTGAGCCTGGAGAGCAGAAGGACGTTCCTGACGAGCTTGAGCGCCCTTCTCTGCAGCTCGTCTATTCGCTTGAGGGCGAGGTTCCTCCTATCGTCATCGGATCCAGGGTCCACTGCGAAGGCCGTCCATGAGGAGATCCCCTGATGCAGGTTGCCTATATCATGGCTGAGAAGGTCCAGGTAGAACTCGGCCCGATACCTCTCCTCCTTGATCAGCTCGCGGGCCTCGTATATCTCGGTGATGTCCACCATGGTAGCGGCTATGTGAGTGGGCGATCCTTCCGGGCCAATAATAAGGGTCCCGTTCATGAGGACAGGGAATTCGCTGCCGTCCTTCCTGGACTGCCTGAGCTCCATCGCGTTGGAACGTCCCTTCTTCATCATGCCCTCCGTGATCCCCTCCATAACGGAGGGGTCCATACCCTCTTGTAACATGGAAATGTGATTCCCCAAAAGCTCTCCGACCGAATAAGCGTGCATGCGGGCCATCTTATCGTTGGCATAGACGATTATGCCCTCCATGTCGGTCAGGACCGCTCCGAAGCTGGCGTTGTCGAAGACCGACTTGAACTTCATGGTCTCGAACTCGGCCTGCTTCCTCCTTGTGATGTCGAGCGAAAGTATCTGTATGCCCCTTACCTCATCGTTCATCCTGATGAGGCCTGAGTGGACCTCGATCCACACATGCCTCCCTGGCATATTCAGTCGGACCTCCACGGGGCCCACGCTCTTACCGTCCATAAGGTCCATCATCATCCCCACGAGCCTGGGCATGTCCTCCTTCTCGACGATCTCGAGGTCCGTAAAGGGCCTGCCTATGATGCTGTCCCTGGGCATGTCCGAGAGCGATCCCATCGCATTGTTGTACTCTATGATGCGCCCGTCAAGGTCCAGTATCGCTATTCCCTGAGGGGAGAGATCGAACAAGGCCTTGTACTTCTCCCTGCTGAACTGGAGCTCCTCCTCCATCCACTTCCTGGAAAGAACGTTGACGATCATGTCCCCGATCGATCCCAGGAGCAGTATGCACTGCTCCGACCATGTCCTGGTGGAGAACGCCGTTCCGAACCCTATGAAACCCACGACGGACCCCTGGTATTTGATGGGTATGTTCAAAAAGGTCAGGACCCCCTGGCTCTCCAGCTCCTTCTTTCCCTGGACCGAACCATGTGCGCTTTTCTCCATCCCGGTGTTGGTTATTATCTCACCGTTGAGTATCCTTCCTGCCAGCCAGGGGTACGCCAGGACCGGAATGTCCTGGAAACGGTCCTTGAGTGCGACAACCCCGAGCCTGACCCATTCATGTGTATTGGTCATCCTCGTCCTGTCCTCGTTGAAGAGGAATATGTAGGACCTGTCCGCCCCGATGTTCTCCCCCACCGCAGATAGTATCTCCATTATGGACCGGTCTATCTGCTCAGATGGGATCTTGAACAGCTTAGGAGTGACCTCGTCGATGAGGCGTTCGAGGTATGGACATTCCCCGGTAGGGATGTCCGGTATTCCATTATGAACGTCTTCGATCCCGCCCTTTCCGGATGCGCCTTCGCTCATGACCGCGTTCTCCCCTGATCGCCCCGCACGGGCATCCTTAAGCGGACTCCTGCCTCTATAAAATTTGCCTTGAGGATGTCTACGAGGGCTCATTCATAACTGTCGTACTTCTTATCGCTTCCCCTGACCTTCCCGGCCGGGTACCTTTCCTCGTTCTTCTCCATCTTCCTGTCGAAAGCGTCGGAGATGTCGATCCCTTCCCTTGCTGCAAGGTCTATAAGGAAGAAGAGAACGTCCGCGATCTCGTCCTCCAGGTCCTCCCTGGATGGGGTCCTGTCCCACAGGTAGAGCTCCTGCAGTTCCGAGGCCTCGATCGATAGGGCCGCGGCCACATCCTTGGGCCTGTGGAACCTTCCCCAGTCCCTCTCGTCTATGAAAGCGGCTATCCTGTCCTTGAACCGATCGATCGTTCTCGTCCCGTCCGATGGCATGAGGGGGAGAAGGAATTCTCGGGAGAAATAGATGATGGCGGGTATCGACCCATCCAAAAACCTTTTACGCAGGGGTGTCATGGTCCCATCGAGGCGTTGCCATGTCGGAGATAGAGGACATAGTCATAAGGAAGATACTGGACAGCAGGGGGAAGCCCACCGTGGAGGTCGAGGTATGGACAATGGAGGCGGGAGGCATGTTCGCGGCCCCGAGCGGGGCATCCACCGGCGAGCATGAGGCCGTGGCGGTACCCAAGGCCGGGCTGGATGCGGCCATGGAGCTGTTCGAGAACGAGCTCGCGCCCAAGGTCATGGGGCTCGACGTGTTCGATCAGGAGGGGATCGACGATATCATACGCGACGTGGACGGGACGGATGACCTGTCCAGGATCGGGGGCAACCTCGCAGTGGCCCTGTCCATCGCATCATCGAGGGCGGCGGCGGAATCGCTGGAGATACCGTATTTCAGATATCTCGGAGGCATGATGGCCTGCGATCTGCCCTACCCCATGGGCAACGTCATCGGCGGGGGCAAGCACGCCATTGGAGGCACGGACATACAGGAGTTCCTCGCCATATCCCAGGGCGAGACCTTCAGAGGATCGGCCTTCGCGGGCGCGGCCGTTCACGCCAAGGTGGCCGAGATGCTCAAGAAGAGATACCCCGACCGCGCCCTCGGCAAAGGCGATGAGGGCGCCTGGGTGGCTTCCATCGCCAATGAAGAGGCGCTCGAGGTCCTATTTGCGGCATGCCAGGAGGTGTCCGACGAGGTCGGTTTCCCGGTGCAGCCGGGACTGGACCTGGCCTCATCCTCCTTTTACAAGAAGGACAGGTACGTCTATGCCGACAGGAAGCTCGACCGTGACGGGCAGATCGCCTTCGTGGGCGAGCTTGTCGACAAATACGAGCTGTTCTCGGTCGAGGACCCGCTCTGGGAGGAGGATTACGAGGGCTATTCGATCCTGACCGAAAATATCGGCGATCGATGCCTGGTCATCGGGGACGATATCTTCGTGACCAACGTCGAGAGGCTGGAGAGGGGGATCGAGGAGGGGTCCTGCAACGCCATCCTCATCAAACCGAACCAGATAGGTACCCTCACTGATACCATGGAAGCTGTCAGGCTCGCAAGGGACGCCGGCTATCAGACCGTCATCTCGCATCGATCGGGGGAGACGACCGACTCGGCGATCGCGCATATGGGCGTGGCCTTCGGTTCCATATGCATCAAGACGGGGGCCGTCTCGGGCGAGCGGATCGCGAAGCTCAACGAGCTCATGAGGATCGAGGAGATCCTCTGAATCGGAAGATGATATGTTATCTAAGGAGGGCAAATATCCATGCGAATCCTCTGCGGCAGCTCCAATCCATCCCTGTGCACATCCCTCTCCAAGGAGCTGGATGCCGGAATTCTGAATGCTGACATCAGGCGATTCCCCGATGGAGAGCTGTATGCCAGGCTGCTCGAGGATATCACCGGCGAGACCGTTCTAATCGTCCAATCCACCTACCCCGACGATAACGCTTTGGAGATGCTTATGCTGTCATCCATGACACGTGACAACGGCGCGTCGCGGGTCATCGGGGTCATTCCATACTTCGGATACGCCAGGCAGGACAGGGTCTTCAAGGAAGGAGAATCCTTCGCGGCACGGACCATGGCCAGGCATCTATCCCTCTCTCTGAGCGACGTTATTTGCGTCAATCTGCACAAACAGGCTACCCTGGAGGAGTTCGGAACAGCGGTCGGAAAAAGGAACGTCTCCGTGATGAGCGAACTGGGGGGAATGATGAAGGGCAGGTTGGACCTGGTACTCTCACCGGACAAGGGGGCCATAACCTATGCGGCCGAGGCGGCGAGAACGGCCGGGTGCCCCTTCGACCACCTGGAAAAGACCAGGATAGACGGCTCCACCGTCACGATGGCGAGAAAGGAACTGGACGTCGACGGAAAGGACGTGTGCATAGTGGACGATATTATCGCCACGGGCTCGACCATCGCCAGGGCCTCTGAGGCTCTTAGGGAGCAGGGGGCCAGGAAGGTCTTCGCATGCTGCGTCCACGGCCTGTTCACCGGAGGGGGACGGGAGAGGTTGGAACACATCCTCGACGGCCTTTTCTCCTCTGACACGATCGAGAACCAGACCACCGCTTTCTCGGCCACCGCACCGGTTGCGCGGGCAGTTAAGGAACTGACGGGCGGTGCATGAGATGGATCTGCCGGACGTGCAGGGAAGGGAACTGTTCTCGAGCTACAACCTAAGCAGGGTGGGCGTAAAGGGGATCAAACGTCCGGTCACCATTCACCGCCCGGGAAAGGACGTGAGCCTCGTCCCCTCGATAGACGTGATGGTCAACCTCCCGGCCCAGCAGCGGGGATCGCACATGTCCAGGCACGTAGAGGTCATACACAGGGCCGTCGATTCCGCCCTCGACATGGAGAACGATTCCCTGGAGGCGTTCGTTGAGAGGATAGCCCTATCCCTTCTCGAGTCGCACGAATATGCCACATATGCCGAGATAGGGCTCAGGGCCGATTACTTCAGGGAGAGGACCTCGCCAGACGGCAAGGCCGTCCTCGAGAACTACGTCATCGCCGCCAACGCTTCGGTCAGGCGGGGCGATGCGAGGCCACTGAGAACGATCGGGGTCGAGGTGTCGGGCATGAGCGCATGCCCCTGCGCGATGGAGACCGTCAGGAAGCTCCTGTCCGAGGAGCTCTCGGAGGGAGGGGCGACCCCTGAACAGATAAAGGTTCTCGATCTGATCCCGGTCCCCACCCACAATCAGAAGAACCGGGTGGAGCTTTTCCTGTCCTCCACGGACGGGGTCATGATGGACGCCGACGAGCTCATCGACATCGTCGAGAGGAACCTCTCTTCCCCCACCTACGAGATCCTGAAGAGAATGGGTGAGGCAAGGGTCGTCCTCGAAGCCCACAGGAGGCCCAAGTTCGTCGAGGACATAGTCAGGGACATCATCGATGACCTATTGGGATCCCATCCCGAGCTCGATGACGATGTCGTTATAAGGGTCCGCTCGGTCTCCGAGGAGTCCATACACAAGCACGATGCCCTTGCGGAGAGGGTCTCGACCCTTGGGGAGCTGAGGGTCGGCTCGAGGCACGAGAGGACATGACTCGAAACGTTTATGGAGATAGAAGCCTTGCAAGTCGACATGAAGCAGACGGGCAAGAAGATACTGGTCCCCACGTCCGGCTACCTGGCGGCGAAGGAGAGGTCCGAATACATCCTGGAGGTGGCCTCCAGGCTGGAGGCTGACATTCATGTCCTTCACATCAGGGACCCGAACTTCATACTCGCGACCAGCAAGGAATCCGAGGCGTGGGAGGCCCTAAGGTACTTCCAGGAAAAGGGAAAGGAGATGGGAGTCGACGTCAGCTCGCATTATGTCAGCGGCGATCTGGTCCCAACGCTGCTAACCTTCGCCAGGGACAACGATTTCGACATGATACTCATAGGCGCCTCCTCCGGCGGGGTCATCGCACCCTGGGTCGTCTCCGAGCTGATGATGCAGTGCGATGTCCCTGTCCTGATCATACCCCAGGACATAATGTCTCTGGTGGACAACTTTTAATTTCACCGACCCCTGCCCGCGAAGATTAATAACATCACATCAGCATCTCCCGCTGGAGGAGATCCATCTTTGCACTCAGGAACCGATACTCCAATAAAAGCGGACGCCGGGATATCCGTCGGATACGCCCATCCTTCCGACGGAGCGATGGCGATGGCCAAGGACCTGGGAGAGGACCTGCGCTCTCCCGGCGGAAGTACGTATCTTATCTTGCAATCCGAGAGGATGGTCAAGGAGATCTCAAGAGATCTTGGAGAGGCCTTCACCGGCAGGCTCTTGACCGTCGGGAAGCTAGCCATCCATCTATACGACCTTCACGGCGGCGAAAGGGCGGTGAAGGACGACGATCTCAGGGAGGCCATGGTCATTAGGATCATGGAGGGTATGCGAATAGTACATCTGCGCCCTGAAGGAGGCGGGATCAAGGGGGTCGCCGGATACGTGTCCAAGGCGTTGAAGGAACTGTTGATGAACCGAACGTCGCCTGCGGATCTGGACAGTATCGCCTCTACGGGTCGGTCCTCGGAGCTATGCTCGATATATCGGGAATACCTGGATATCCTTGAAAGGGAAGGTATGATAGATGAGGAGATGGTGCCCGATGCCGTTGTGAGGATGATAGTGGACGATCCGTCGATAACGGCGAACCTGCGTTTCAAGACGTACATGCTGGGCAATATGGACCCCTCCTACTCGGATATGATGCGATGCGTACTGAGGAACTGCTCGAACGCTGTGTGCTTGGAACATCCTCTGAGATCATGCCCCTCGTATCTGGACGGAATTCACGTTCCGCAATCCTCCTGCGGCGCGGTGGGGGTCCCCATAGCAGGGACCGCGTTCAGAGACAGTATATCCTATGATGGCACCATACACTCCATCCAGGGCGAGGACCGCATATCATCGCTCAGGTGCGCCTGCAAGCTCATCAAGAAGCTTATCGTCGAGGAAGAACTCGATCCCAAGGACATATCCATGGTCACCCCGGGAGGCGACCTATACGAGAGGTTCATCCCAATCATATTCGACGAATACGGCATCCCTTTCGATTCCGATCCCTTCATTAAACTGATCGAGGTCCCAGCCGTGTCAGGGTTCCTCGAGCTGATCTCACCTCACCGTGAAGGTATGAGGTCGGAGGAATTGACCCGTGCGCTGACCCTCATGAACGTACAGATCGGAACCGAGGACGAAAATAAGGTATCGGGAGAGGAGATGGACCTGCTCTTCAGGGAGGCGATGGTCTTCGGAGGCAGGGATATTGAAAAGGATTGGATCGAGCCCCTTGAGGACCATCTGTCGCGGCCTGACGGGAGGTACAAGGACCTCTGCGGTAAAGCGATACCGGCCCTGGAGTGGCTCCTGAAGAGATTGGAAGGCCTCAACGTCAACGGCATCGACCACAGAGAGAGGGCCAGGGATATCCGGCGGATCCTCTCCGAACTCAGGGTCTGTCGGCCCACCGCCGGGGACCAGGAGGATATAGGACATAGGGCTCTGTCCATGCTTGACAGGGCCATATCCGAGCTGCCCTCGATCGAGCCAGGTCACAATGCTTCATTGGGGATGGAGGAGATCGTCGAGAGGCTTCGCCGCAGGGTCCAGGGCAGGAAGGTGGGCAGGGAAACCTCCGGCGTGTGGGTGGGGAAGATAAAACAGCAGACCTCAAGGAGGGCTCGAGTACTGGTGGTCCAGTCCCCGGTCGAAGGAGAGGTCCCGATGAGGCCGACGGACTTCAGACCCATGGACAGCGCAGAAAGGTCGGCACTGGGCCTCAGGGAACATCCGGAGAGGAGGGAGGAGCTGGAGGACCTCGCCATCTGCATGACCACATGCGACAGGGTCTTCATATCGCATCACATGACCGAAGGGGGATCCCCCGTTCAGCTCAGCCCTTTCCTCGAAGCATTGGAGACGAGACCATACGATCTCGGAGAGCAACCCGTTGGGAGGACCGAGCTCCTGAGGCGCATATCATCTTACAGAGAGGACGCATCGGACCTCAGCGGGTCCGGGCCCGCGCCCATAGACCCTTCCACTTCCCTCGAAATCATCGATGGTGGAGAGGAGGTCCTGGGAAGGTACCGCAAGAGGGCGGCCCTCCTCGACGGGGTCAACTGCAGGGGAAAAGGTCCCTTGATCGACACATCGCTCCTCGAAGTGCTCGAGCGGAGGTTCGGCCCCGACCATATATGGTCCGCATCCCAGCTGGAGAGCTACCGGAAATGTCCCTACGACTTCTTCGTCCGCTACGTGCTGGGAATATCCCCGGTGGAGAAGCTGGACCCGGACGTGCCTCCGGATCGGAAAGGGACGATAATCCATTCCATCCTGGAAGGTTTCCACAGGAGATGGAACGAGAAGGGGGAAGCATCACTGGGCCCGGAAAAGATAGAGGAGGCTTGGCCCCTTATGCTCGCCTCGGCCAGGGAGGTGATCTCCTCCTATCCCTACAACGGCCCATTCTGGGATGCTCTCTCGGACCTCCTGGTGGGAGCAGAAGGGGAAAAGGGCCTGCTGCGGGAGTACCTGGAAAAGGAATGCGCGCAGACCGGCCCCTTCTCTGTCAGGTACACGGAGCTATCCTTCGGCAGGTCCGAGCCCCTGACCCTCTCGAAGGATGGGGGGGGGATCCTATTCGGTGGTTTCATAGACAGGGTCGATTCGGCGAACATCGAAGGAGCGAATGCTTTCAGAATATGGGATTACAAGACGGGGAGCAGGTCGAGTTTCGATGGGAAGAGGTCCGTTCAGGTGCCCCTGTACTCCGCAGCGATACGGAGCCTGCACGAAGGATGGTCGGCCGCGGGAGGGGGATATTACTGGGTCGGAAAAAGAGGGGGGGTCGAGAGGGAATACGTCATGGGAGGCTCCGGCAAAGGTCTGGAATACGATGCCTCCGGTTCCATTTCAGCCATGGAAAGGGCCCTGGATACCGCCCTGGACATAGCACGTTCGGTGAGGAGCGGGGCCTTCGACACCCCGGACAGATGCCCCAATAGAACTTACTGCCAGTTCAAGGACGTATGCAGGAGGGATGAGGAATGAACGGCCCAACACCACGGCAGAGGGACGCTCTTGTGCTCGAGAGGGACCGGGTCGTAACCGCCGGTGCGGGGTCCGGCAAGACATGGGTCCTCGTCCAGAGGTACATCTCCATACTCAGGGACGACCCGAAGCTCCGCCCAGGCAATATACTCGCCCTGACCTTCACGGACAAGGCCGCAGCTGAGATGAGAGCGAAGGTCGGGAAGGCCTTGAGGGATATGTCAGCAGCGGATCCTGCTAGGTACGAACCGATGCTTGACGACCTTCTGAGCGCGGACATATCCACCATACACTCGTTCTGTTCCAGGATCGTCAGGTCCGAGCCGCTGTCACTCGGGCTGGACCCCGACCCCGAGGTGCTCTCGGAGGCCGGGGCGAGAAAACTGTTCGACGAGGCCTTCAACGAACTCCTGAGAAAGAGCGGGGACCACTCCGCGTCCATCAGGAGGCTGATAGTCGATCACGGCGTCCTGATGCTGCGTGAGGCCATGCACGGTATGATCGCATGCAGGGGGTCCTCAAGGATCGATCTATCCTCGGAAGAAGCGATACATAGAAGCCTCTCCTTCCTCGACGCTTCCTTGAGGCTCATGATGGGCACGGCGGAGGATGGGCTCCCGACGCTCTCCAGGGCCATCAGGGAGCTGGGATCCCTCCCGCGCCCGGCTGGAGAGGACAATGCCACACGGCTTGTGGAGGTTCTATCCGGGGTCATCGATATGGTATCGCAAGAGGAGGACCCGGGATCGATCGTTCGCGCTTTCTCCAGGGTGCATAGGCTCTTTCTGACCGGTAAAGGGCAGAAGAGGTCGCCGAGGGTCCTGGGAAAAAAGGAGGTCTGGAAGGGCTCCATCGATGTCATGAGGACGCATTTGGGGACCGTCGTGGACTTCGCCTTCGATAATAAGGACCTCCTTTCCTACATGAAGGACGGGCTCGATCGAAGGACGAGAAGGACGATCTCGGACCTGGCGGCCGTCTATGCGTCGCTCGAGAACGAATACGCCAGGGCGAAGAGGGCGAAGAGGGCGCTGGACTTCGACGACATGGTCTCTTTGGCCTTGAGGCTCTTGAAGGGGCCGGGGATCAAGGCCCTCGAAGCTCTGAGGAGTAAATACTCCCACATCATGGTAGACGAGTTCCAGGACACGGATCCAAGACAGTGGGAACTGGTTAGACTTATCAGAGGCGAGGGAGGCACGGCCAGGCTGTTCCTGGTCGGAGATCCGAAACAGTCCATTTACGGTTTCAGGTCCTCCGATGTGCGGATATTCTCCGAGGCCCGGGAAATGCTCGAGGGCGACTCCGTGGTCCTCGACCGCAACTTCAGGTCACGGAGGGAGATAATGGAGTTCGCCAACTCGCTGTTCCCGTCCGTCATGGGCGAGGGCGGCTCGAGATGGGGGGTCCCCTTCGAGCCTCTCGATGCCGTCAAGAGCGATGGGGCCAGGTTGAACATAATTGGGGTCGCCGGCAGGGAGGAGGAGGAGTTCCGGGAGGGGGTCGCGGTCGCCCGGCTGCTGAAGAGGGCACTCCGGGAGGGATGGCCGGTCCTCGATGGAAATGAAGGCGATGAAAGGCCGATCGAGATCGAGGACATAGCGATACTGGTCCGGGGCAGGACCAGGCTCGAGCATTATGAAAGGGGCTTCAGGAGCGAGGGACTGCCCTATGTGGTATACAAGGGAAAGGGGTTCTTCGAGAGGCAGGAGATCTCTGACGTCATACAGCTTCTGGAGTTCCTCTGCTGTCCCGTGAACGACGTTGCCCTGGCATCTGTCCTCAAAGGTCCGCTGTTCTCCCTTGATGACGAGGAACTCTTCAGGATGTCCTCGTTCCCCGGGCTTACCCTTCTCCAAAAACTGCGGTCCTCTCCGGACCATTCTCCTCATGGTGACAGGCTATTGGAATACATAAAGTTGGCCCGGACATACCCGGCCCACGTCGCCGTTGGCAAGATCATATCCGACGGTGCGATGTATGCCATGATGGACGGGAGGAGGGGATGCAGGAACCTTGACAGGCTCATCGAGATCGTCACGCAGACCAGAGGAACCCTGTTCGATCTCAGGGACGAGCTCAGGGAGATGGCGGAGGGCCAGTCCGGTGAGGGGGAACCCCCGCTCTCGTCAAAGAACGCCGTTTCGCTCATGACCATACATGCCGCCAAGGGTCTGGAATGGCCAATGGTTGTCCTCATGGGCATGCATCATCTTCCGAAGGGTTCCGACCGCTCCTTCGTCAGGGTCGATCCGGACCGGGGTCTGACCGTAAAGGTCTTCGATCCCGATACAGGAGAGACCGTAAGGACCCCTTCGCACGTCGAGGCCGCGCTCTCGAGGGAGGAACTGGAGGGCGAGGAGGCAAAGAGGCTGCTGTACGTCGCCTGCACCAGGGCCAAGGACCATCTCGTCCTCTCGGGACGGATCCCCGCCCCCGGAGACAACGACATGAATCCGAAGGGGCTCATGGCCCTTCTCACTGGATCCGTTCCGATCGACTGGAACGCGATGAAGGAGGGGAAACTGGAATGGAGCGGGCTGGAATTGGAGCTGATCGCGCATGATCGGATCGTCGAGGACGATTCGACCGAGACCGTCAGGACGACCCGGACCGGAACGGTAAATGAAAAGCTGGTCCTGCCGATCAAAACGTCGGGGGACGAGGTGATCATCAGGCCCAGCGAGACCGATCCCTCAACGGTCGATGGAACGCACCTTGACGCCGGGGGCATATGCTCGCCGGACCAGTTCGGGACCATGGTGCACGAGGTGCTCAGCGGCAAGGACCCGCACAGGGCTGCCCTTGAGATGGGATATCCCGAGGAGGAAATTCGTATAGGACCCACGGCCCAAAGCATGGAAAGCCTCGTTCCGGAAGGGGCCCTCCGATCCTTCGATGAGATCTCCCTTCTATCTTCCGTCGAGGGTGAGCGGATGAGAGGGAGGATCGACAGGCTGCTGAAGATGAGGGACGGATCATGGGTCGTCATCGATTTCAAGACCGGTTCCAGGCAGCCCCATCACGAAGAACAGGTCCAAAGATACGTTCGAGCGGTGAGCAGGATCACCGGAGATAATGCCAAGGGGATGGTGATATACCAGGACGGGGCGATAGAGGTCGGAGAGGGAAATGAAGGGTAAAAGATTATCTAATACCGTCTCTCATCACAGCTCTCCTACCGGAGGTTGTATAGAATGAAACGGATCGCCGTGATATCTTTGATGACGATCGCCCTTTTCCTTCCTCTCACACAGGTCCTGGGGGACAGGACCGTCACCATCAACAGCTTCGAGACGGGTCATATGAAGAACCTGCCCACATCCGGGGATTACAATGCCATCGCCCATGCTGACGCGGACGGTGACGGTAATGAGGATATGGCCTTCGGGGGGGACGATTACGGCTCCGCCAACACCCAGGGACTCTACGTTTACAGAGGGTTCGGGAACGGGACATGGCAGTCAGCCTCCACTGGCCTTCCCACCTCCGATTCCTGGGGCGGCGTGGCCTTTGCCGATGCGGACGGGGACGGAAAGATAGAACTGTATGCTGGCAATGAGGGATGGGGATCCTACTCCGGGACGATCAGGGGCGTCGGCGCTTGGGAGTATTCCTCCGGATCGTGGTCCACGACGGGAATAACCTCGCCTTACACCAGCGGAAACGTCAACGACCTCAAGGTGCTGAACTTCACCAAGGGCCCCGGACTGGACATCGCCTTCACGCACTCGAACCGGGACACGAAGGGGATCAAGGTCTATTATGGATCGGGATCCTCCCCCATAACATGGACGGCGAACTCCAACGGCCTGCCGACGACCGGCGAGTACACCGGTATAGATATCGCCGATATCAACAACGACGGGCTGCCCGACCTTGCCGCCGGCAGCTACAGCAGTGCGGGGCTAAAGATCTATACACAGAACGCTGCGGGCAACGGATGGACGGACAGGTCATCGAGCCTTCCGAGCACCTATCAGAGCGGGAACGTGGACAGTGTCGTCCTGGGTGACGTGGACAACGACGGCAATGTGGACATTCTATTCTCGCGATCGAACGGAGGATTGAAACTGCTGCTGGGCAACGGCGGCGGCACTACGGGAACTTCCTTCACGTGGACCGATGTGTCCTCCAACCTGCCGAGCGCGCTCGGCTCCAGCCGTTTTTTCCAGATAACCTTCAAGGACATCGACGGCGACGGCGACCTGGACCTACTGGCCCCGAAACAGAGCAGGGGACTCCATCTGTTTCTGGGCAATGGAACCGTCGCCCAGGGTACCAATTTCCGTTTCACCCAGGTCACTGACAAGGGACTGCCAACGACCGGGACGTACGTCGGGGCGGCCTTCCTGGACTTCGACAACGACGGTGTGCTGGACATCGCCGGGTCGACGTGGGGATCCGGGGTCAAGGTGTACCGATCCAACTTCACCATCATCGACACCGCGAACGAGCCACCGAAGCCAAGGATATCGGGAGGAGGCAGTGCCGTGCTTGGATCCCCGATCTACCTTTCGGGGACCACTTCATCGGACCCCGAGGATGCGCCCTCCGGGGATCCGACCGGGACCCTGCTGAGCTACAACTGGAACCTGACGCGAAAACCCGGCGCATCCGCTCTGGACGACGCATCCTTTTCCCCCAATGACCAGAACGCCAGCGTCAAACTTACCCTGGATGCGGAAGGGATATTCAATATCACGCTTGCGGTTAGGGACGGCAAAGACAAATGGTCCAACAAAGGCGACGAGGCGACGATAACCGTCTCGGGGACCAACACCGCCCCCGTGCCGGATGCCGGGAACGACACCAGCGTGATGCTGGGACATACCGTTCACCTGAACGGGACCGGGAGCTACGACCCGGACGGGCACGACGTCCTTTTCGACTGGAACGTGACCTCGTATCCGCCGGGATCCCTCATCAGGGACGGGAGCCTGTCCCCTTCTGACAAAGTGAGCACCCCTTACTTCGTTCCGGATGTGCCGGGAGAATACATCCTAACCCTTTCCGTGAAGGACAGCTTCGGGAAATGGTCCAATACCACCGATGAGGTATCCATCCAGGTGATTAAACCCAACGAACCCCCCGTCGCTCGTGCGGGAAAATCCTTTGCAGGGGTGTTGAACACCACCATCACCCTGAACGGGACCGGGAGCTACGACCCGGACGGGACCATAATAGAGTTCAACTGGACGTGTGATACGCATGATATCGAGATGTTCAACAGGACCACCGCCACGCCGAGCTTCATACCACTGGAGGCGGGGACCTACGGCTTCTCGCTCATCGTGATGGACGACAACCTCACTCTCAGTGAACCCTCCGAGGTGCATGTCACCGTCGTAAGACCTGGCGAGAACCTGCCTCCCACCGCGGATGCAGGCTACGATTCCGTCCATTACGAGGGAGACATGGTGGAGTTGGATGGCAGCGGCAGCTACGACCTGGACGGACACATCGTCACATGGGACTGGAGTTGCATAAGCCATCAGGACATGGTCCTGACGAACGCCAACACTTCCTCCCCATCGATCGTCCTCGAAGACCCTGACATCTATTTATTCTCCCTGAGGGTCATGGACAATCTCTCCGCCTGGTCGAAGAACGATACAGTGCGCGTGACGATACTCGCGGTTCACGTGAACGAGCCTCCCGTCGCCAACGCCGGGCGGGACATGACCGTGAACGTTTCGGAGACCGTTCTTCTGGACGGATCCGCGAGCTTCGATCCGGACGGGGCGATAGACTTCTACATCTGGAACTGCACGACCCATGAAGTGGAAATATATGATAGCGATGGCGCCCATCCCTACTTCACCCCTGCATCGCCCGGACCCTACTCCTTCACCCTGGTCGTGGTGGACGACGAGGGGGCATCAAGCCCTCCCGATATGGTGAACGTGACCGTCATGGCTTTACCGGACCCTCCCCCCGAGGAACCCGAGAACGTGACCCCTGCCATCGGTCCGTTCCTCTACGAGGACGGCGTACCCATGCAGGGGGCGAGGGTCACGTTGACGTCTGGCTCCCTTTCCTTCTCGGCGATCACGGACGCCTCCGGGAACGTGCTGTTCTCCCAGGGGGTCCCTCCCGGGAACTACACGGTTTCCGCCTCCATCGAAGGAGAGGAAGTCATTTCCCCATTCCAGGTGTGGGTGAGGGACGATGGCAGCGTGACCTATACTACGGGGCCGATCCCGAGGGCACCCGTGGACGATCCCCTCGGTCCAGAGCCGGAGGATCCTCCGGAAAAGGGGTTCCCTTACCTCATAGCGCTCCTCCTGGGCCTCGCCGTATTGATGGTTATCGTGGTGCTTGCGGTCTCGTTCCTGCTGTTCTCAAAAAGGGCGAAAGAGGACGTCGAGGATAACATATGCCCCGAGTGCGGTTCCGTCATGGAGCGCGATCAGGACTTCGACGCCTACAGATGCCCCAGCTGCGCAAAAGGGGAGGAATGATGGCCTCGGACGGTCGTGCCGATCGAAAAATGGCGATAGGAGCGTCCGGTAGGCTGGTCCATTCCATACCGCACATGATCACGTTGGTCCTGGGCGTGGTCATATTCGGGATGTGTCACATCCTTCTCGCTCCGGTTTACGCGCTGGTCGCCGCATCCTCCATGCTGTACTTTCTCTACAACATATGCACCAGATGCTTCGGATACGGTTCGATGGGCTGCCCGAGCGGTTATGGAATACTCTCGGCAAGGATGTTCGACAGAAGGAGGGACATACCCTTCAAAACGGCCTTTAAGAAACATATCTGGTCCGTGGCGATACAATGGTTCCTACCGCTCGGGGCGGGGATCGCATGCCTCGATTTTAGATATCCCCCGCTGGACCTGCCACTGGTCCTTGCCATGGTAGTATTCATTCTCGTCGCCTTCGTCTGGCTGCCTATTTCAGCGAGGCACAAAGGATGCAGTACATGCCCCCAGTCCAGGGACTGCCCCTGGAAGAAGGCATGATGGAACAGGCCTTGATTTTACTCTAAAATTTGATATACATCTTCCAAGGTTACACTGTCCTATCGGATGGGGTAGTATAATGAGGAGAACTGGAGCCTTTCTGCTGAGCGCGCTCTTTATCATGAGCATTTTTACCGGGATCGTCGCATCATCGGATCCGACCCGGCTGATGACCATTTACCACAATGCCACCGTTTACGTGAACGTGACGCATACGAACGGGACGCCTGGCAAGGACCTGTACGTTTCTGCGTCACATCTAAAGAACGGGAACGGTCTTACGCTGACGACGGACGAGGGGGGAGAGGTGAAGTTCGATCTTCTCCCGGGGATGTGGGGCCCCGTCAGGTTCTTTGTAATGACGAACCACTACAAGTTGCTTGACTATCATCATATCTTCATCGAACCGGACGGGGTATACTATGCCAACATCTCTATCCGAGATCCCGACCCGGATATCAACAACATCAACGGGAGGATAACCGACAAGTCCACCGGCCTTCCGATACAGTCAGCTTCCGTCACCCTTTACGGCCAGAACCCGATCGGAAACTCCTTCTCCAGATCGACGACCACGGGGGCGGACGGCAGATACGCCATCGATTTCCCTAATTCCTCAAGGTCCTTCTCGTTATACGCTCATAACAGCGACCATTTCGGGCTCTCGGCGAACCTGGTGTTCATATCGGGACAGAGGGATTACACTCTCGACCTTGACCTCACGCCGAAATACTCAGCTTCCGAGAACTCAACGATATCGTTCCTGGACAAAAAGAGCGATGAATTACTCCTCGGAGGCTATATGGATATCAGGGGATACCAAACGGAGCTCGACCACTCCTACAGTTACTGGTATTCGTTCGAACCGGACGTAACCGGCGCTTTCGACGTCGGTCTCGGTCCGGGGGAATACATCCTTCAGAGGTCCTACCCGATGGGAAACAACTGCACCATCCGCTTCGAATCCTCTATATTCCCATCGACGGTCCCCACGAACATCGAGATACCAGTGGGCATTCCCGATCTCTCGTTATTGAAAGTGGAGGTATGGAACGACACATCCCCGTTGCAGGACGTCTATGTCTCGTATATACACTATATCGATGGAGATCACGTGCGCGGCAGTACCAGCACGGACGCAGGAGGCAAGGCGCAGGTTGGGATCCCCACCGATGCTCAGGTGGAGATCGATTTCAATAAGTTCGGATATGAAGCAAGGTACATCAAGGTCGATCCGGAGACCCAAACGCTCAACGTGACCCTGAAAAAGGCGGAGGCGATACCACATAAGGTCGGGTCCATAACGATGACGCCGATAGACCCGGAGACAGGATTCTCCGTTCCTGCATATATCTCCGGGGATGGAGAGTCCGATGAAGGACGATGGATATATTTCTACAAGCAGACGAACACCACAGGCGTCTTCACCGGCGAGGTCCCTGCGGGCACGTACAGGTTCATCGAAGTGATAGGTTCGCTTGGAAGCGCGGTACTCGAAAATGTCACTATAAAGGAAGGCCTCAACCCCGACCTCGAGATCCCCCTGACCAGATACGATCTCGGCTGGCCGCCGGAGGTGAAGAATACCTACAGCGTCAGGATCGTCGATGGAAAAGGGGATCCCGTGCCCTTCTCGACGTTCTATATATGGACCTCGGACCCGGAGACGTGGAACACTCTGATGACGGACCAGGACGGGATCCTGAGGTTCCATCAGGGGATCGGCCCCGTTGAACTGTTCACATATCAGGGCACGTATTACGAGCGGGGTCGCTGGAGCATACCCCTGACCAGTTTCGACCTCGATGGGACCGGCGGATCGCTTCCCGATATAACAGCATACAGGACCGGTCCGCTCGAGCCAATTCACGGGAGCGTTCTCGACGCCAGGACCGGAGAGGATCTGAAGAACGTCAACATCGAGACCTACTCCGTAAGATTGCTGGAGGCATACGACGGGAACATGATGAGCTACGACGTGAGGGCGGCCCCTATCCATCAGATGAACGTTCGCTCCTCACATGAGGGCTTCTACCGCGTATGGGGGAAGGACACCACGTTCCTGCACGCATACAAGGAGGGCTATTTCCCGGTCAACGAGCGCTTCGAGATGAGGGGGACGAGAGCTATCGATCACGACATATATCTGATGCCCGTCCCGGAGTTCAGCCTTTGGGTGAACGGAACCCTCCTTGACGAGGACTCGGATCCCGTTGAGGGATACGTTTATGTCGTTGACGACGAGCATCCGGATTTCGAGATCGCATGGAACACGACTGGTGAGAACGGAGAGTTCGCCCTTCACCTCTATCCGGGCAACTTCACCATCCATTACGGCAACGATACGCTTTACGATTCCATCGGGATCGAGGTCCTGACCGACGTCGATGACCTGATGCTCTATCTCGTTCCGAGATCGCTCATAAGTGTGCATGTCGGGGATCTCCTCGGAATGTCCGTGGCAGGCGCCATGGTCACGCTCGAGCTACAGGAGGGATCCGATCACGTCGAGTTCGGAATACAGGAGACGGACTCCGATGGCGGGGTGCAGTTCATGGCACCTGCCGGGACATACAGGATCGTCGTGGCCAGGTCCGACATCTATGATCGCTACGTTTCCGATCCTTTCACGGTCGACGGATGGGAAGAGAAGGATCTAAGCATCGTCCTCTCGAACAGGTCAACTGGGGACGTTTCTCTGAAGGTGACCGGCAGCGGCGGACCCTTCGCGGACGGGATCCCGCAGGCCCTCGTCGAGGTCAACGATGGAGACGAAGCATTCCTCGCTGCTGGAACAACGGACGATGAGGGAAATCTGGTCCTCGAGAACATTCCTTTCGGCGATCACGTCCTCAAGGTCTCCCCACCGGAGCACCTGTCGTTCGTGGACGGGGTCAGGTCCGGCTACGTGGTTCAGGAGGTGAACATAAGCCTCGAGGAGATATCCGCCAGCATGGAGGCGCAGCTCGAGTACATGGTCACAACTCCCTCGGAATACCTGAACATCACCAACTACTCGCCGAAAGGTTCGGGCATCTCGTTGGATGCCCCCGTATTAATAGGTTTCTCCCACGCCGTCAACATCGCCTCTTTGCAGGGAGCCATTATCATCGATCCGGAACTGGAGAACGCCACCATACAATACATTGATGACCAAGATGGGAGGACCGTCAGGATCGACCATGACCTGTTCCTACCGAATACGACTTATAGTGTTATCATCGGACCGACGGTGATATCGGTCGAGGGCTATCCCTTGTGGCAAGGGGAAGGCCTATCATGGAGCTTCACGACGGGGGAGGGTATCCTTCTGTGGGAGATCTACTCGGCGTATGTGGGGGTGAACGATCATAAGAACGTTTCAGTGAACGTCTTTGGCCGAGAAGCTATGGATGTGTACATCATCATCCAGGGGATCGGGTCGTTCCCGGTCTCCGAGGGGGATCCCGGCTCTTACTCGGCCCTGATCCCCGGGACGAACTTCGCCTGGGACGCTCTGTACTCCTATCATTTCTCGAACGCCTCTGATGGAGAGGACCTGGCACCTATCCTTTCCGGGACCTTCAGAACCCCGGAGGAACCCGCTCTTCCGCCCGGTACGTGGCACATCACCTCCGCTGTTGTGACCGTTTTGAAGAACAAGGATTGGGACGTATCGGTCCAGGGCGGAGCCGGTCTGGATATCTACGTTGTCATATCCGGTGTGGGATCCTTCAAGATCATCGAAGGGGATCCGGGAAGATACGAACTTATGATACCAGGTGACAATTTCGAATACGACGTGGAATACTCCTATCATTTCTCCGACAGGTCCGGCGGGGATCCCATGCAGGGGTATGAGTCCTTCAACGGGAACCTCAGGACTCCGGAAAGGGGCGCCTCAAAAGGTCCCAGCTACCTGGCATACTGCGGGATCGGCTGCTTCGCGCTGGTCGTTTTCCTTCTAATGTTGATAATCGTCCTCATCCTCGTGTTAAGGGGAAAGAAGCGCTCCCTCATGAAGGCCGAGGAATGATGCCATAGGTCCAGAACATGCATCCGATAGATTGGATTTATATATGAGCAGTATAATCGATAGAAGTACGAACCATGTGGGGTCATGATATGATGAAAAGGATGATAATGATCACGTTAGCGCTACTGCTTGTGATACCGTCGATGAGCATGATGGGGTCTGGATCCCATCGCGGAGAGCCGATAATCTCCTACCATGATGCTGTAGCGACCATAACCGTCACGGACCACGAAGGTGCGGCCGTGGAGAACGCCAAGATCCAGTTCAAGAACGTCAGGAGCTACCACAGTTCACCCATGTTCTCGACCAACGCCTCGGGGATGGTGGACATCACCATAACCGCCTCCAACTGGGGGCTTTGCAGCGTGAGATTGCTGATCGACTCCGTAGCTCACGATTATCAGGAGTTCGAGGCGGGACCTGATGACAGGATATCGGTCAATTTGAGATCGGGCAACGCCCTCTCGAACATCAATACCGTTCGGGGAACGGTGAAGGACCGCCTCACCGGCATTGTTCTTTCAGGGATACAGGTCAACGTTAAAGGCCACAGCGTTTACAGGACCTATTTCGATCAGGGAACGACGACCGGACCGGACGGCTCGTACATCGTCATGGTCCCCAACGCTACCGATCCTCTAACGATCGAGACACAGCCGACGAGCGAATACCGGATGT
>JARVGK010000011.1:47435-81168 GCA_029762535.1 Thermoplasmatota archaeon | reverse complement strand
CCTTTCCTCTTGTTGCTCTCCTCTATGAGGGATGCGATCCCATCAGGTCCGAAACCGGATGCATCCCTGACCTGTTGGATTACTTTCTCATCCTTGTCGGAGGTCTTGTTTGGAGATCTTGTGGGTCTTCTGGATCTATGGATGAGTCCGGATATTCCTTCCTGTTTAAACCGGATAATGATCCTGTAGAGCTGTCTTAGACTGGTATTGATCGCCTTGGCAGCCTGAGCCCTTGTGATCCCAAACGGTTTGCTAGCCAGGGTTTTTACGATAGCGAAGTATCTTGTCCTGGCATATTTGGGGAGTTCCTTGACCTGTTCGATGTGCTCTCTTTCAAAATATATATCTCCTCTGGATACTATCATGTGTCGTCACCTTTTTGGTTTGGGTTTTATTGGCTGAAACCCCTAACGCAAAAGGGTGACACATGTCTTTGGTTTCCACACTATTTCACGAGTTTCGATAGCAGATATTATTAATACTAACCTGAAGATGATATCCTCATGACGGTCGAGGGTTCGATCGGGAGGAGGAAGGCCGCAGGGATCGCCTCGATGGTGGTGGGGGTCCCGAATTTCGTCTCCGCCGTCCTCTTGTGCTTTTCCGGAGTGGTTCTGGCCATCATACTTATTGTTGTAGCGATCGCTATGATCAGCGAGGACAGGGGCGCGAACCCTCTCAAGGACGCATGCGCCCTTTTCATCCTGATCATGATACTCATATTCCTGGTCGTATCGATAGTTGCGACCTTGATCGCGTTGGTTTTCGCGCTCGCGGTGGGGGGGCAGACGCTTGGCGGCTGGTACGCGTACAAGGGCAGACGCTATACGAGATCCCTGGTCCTGACCTTTCTAGGATGTGCGGCGGCTTTGGTAATGGGGTCCGCCATTGCCTTGATAGCTGTCTTCGGCAAGGGGATACACTTAGTTCCGAGGATGCTGCTTGCTCTCGTCGCACTATACGAGTTCTTATCTTTCATGGTCTCATTTTCTGCGGGGATCGTCATCGCCCGGGCGAAGGAGACCTTCGACAGGGATCCGATCAAGAAGAAGGGGAGATCCCCCGAATGATAGAAAAGTTTATATGACCCTGAAAAAAGGTACGGTTTGAGAGAAAAGTATTAAATATCATTATTTTTGGAAAATGACAAATATATTTAAATATATATGCTAAGGTATGAGAAAACTGGACCTAATTTCTGACAGTATGAGCCTCTCGGAGGAGATAGAGCTGATCTACGAGAAGAGGATCACCCCCTTCGGGACATCGGCGAAGCTCGACGTCCCGAAGAAATATCGGGGATGGAGGGCGTACGTAGTCATCGTCAAGGATTGAATATCATCCACAGGCAGAGGTTTTAAGCCTTGATGGGACCTTACGCGATACATGGCTGAAAAGAGAACATACGGTGTGCGTAGGGACATAAAGGCCATCACCGGGGCCTCGGGCAAGCATTCAGCGAAGATCGAGGGATTGTACCCCGGGATATTCCCTTCTGTCGAGATGCCGGTCACTCACGGTGACCGCCGGATGAAGATGAACAAACCCACCTCCACGGAGGTGAGGGACATCTCCATACGCATCGATCTTGATGCAGAGGAGATCGAAGAGAACGAGAGCTTCATTGAGGCAATGCTCAGCGTGGTAGGATTGAACCCCAAGGACGCCGATTTCGACGTCCTCTCCGTTACGGAGAAGGTCCTAAGGGCGCTCTCGAAGGCGAAGTTCAGGAACCTGGCCGAGCTCAAGCTCAACGATGCCCTTGTCTATGACCATCCGGAACTGGAATACGATATGAGGAACGTCCTTGACGAGATCGGGGACCTATGGCTCAAGAAGGAGAGGATCGATTCCGCCAATGCCAGGGTCATAGACGGTCCGGAGATGGAGGCCGAGGCCTTCGTCAAGGTGGATAGATCGAGAAAACCTTTCACGCATGATATCAGGATCGACATACACGGCAATATCGAGAAGGAATACCTCAGAAGGATAGTGAACTACCTCGAGGAGAACCTCGAGATCGAGAAGTTGTTCGAGAAGGATATCTTCTCGTTCCTGTGATATTCGTACCCTTTAAAAGCATAACTATTATCTCTTCATGAAAGATAAGAAATATAGCTCAAGAAGTATCATCTAGCCGGACCGTAGCAAGGTGCCTCAAATGGGAACGATCACCACTCTCATCCTCCTATTCATCCTCATGATAATCCTCATTTTCCTCTCCGGTTGGTTCTCGGGATCCGAGACGGCGTTGACGAACCTGTCGGTCTCGGACATCGCCATGATGAAGAGAAAGGGCCTCAGGAACGCCGGACACGTCATGAAGTTGAAGAAGAACATGGAAAAGACGTTGATCACACTTCTCATCGGGAACAATGTAGTCAATATAATCCTCTCATCGGTGGCAGCGTTGATCGCCAACGCCCTGTTCGCGGAGATCGGCGTCTCGATAATGATAGGGGTCATAACGTTCCTCATAACAGTTTTCGGCGAGATAACCCCCAAGAACTCGGCCATTCACGATTCGGTCAAGGTCGCCAACAGGAACGGTTTTCTCATCCATCTCCTGACCATCCTGCTCACTCCAGTGACCCTGATCTTCGGCCATGTGTCCAGGGGATTCATCCGCCTCACGGGAGGGAGGATAAGGAGCGAGCACCTCCTGACGAGCGACGATTCCATCAAGGAGATCGCCGATCTCATGGAGGACGAGGGTAATATAAAGGCCATCGAAAGGGATATCATACACCGGGTCTTCAAGTTCGGGGACAGGAAGGTCAAAGACGTCATGGTCCCCATGAAGGACGTCTTCATACTGGATGACGGGACATCGCTCGAGGAAGTGAAGGGGTCCATATCCTCCAGGGGCTTTACCCGCGTACCCATAATGGGCGACGGTCACAGGGTTCGGGGGATCCTGTATTCCAAGGACCTGCTGATGGCCAAGGATACGGACATACCATCTCTTATCCGCAAGCCGTTCATCGTCAGGGAGGAGGATGAGATCACGGATGTGTTCGAGAGGATGAGGTCCGAGAGGATACACATGGCGATCGTGATGAACGACAAAAAGGAGCATGCGGGGATCGTGACGCTCGAGGACATACTCGAGGAGATCGTGGGAGAGGTGGAGGATGAATATTTCAGAACGAAATATTCGACGTTGAAGTTAAATTGAATGACGATCCGCACCGTCCTGTTGAGGACTTGATATTTCATCAATGTCGTCGATCAATCCATCTCGATGAAATTATCATTATTTTCAAAGTCGATGATCAGCCGGGCATTTTTTGTAATGAGGAAATCGAGCCCTAAGAGGTTGAACAACCCCCTGCCTGGATTATCAACGATCTCGATATCAAAGGGTGTCTTGAACAACGCATCCTTATCGTTCTCATCTTTGCCCTTGATGTAGAATATATTGTTTCTGATCGGATAAGCATTGATCTCCTCGGATATGCCTCTACATTTCTTGACTTCCTTCAAAGATCCCACATTGAATCCCAATCTTACTGCTTGATCATATGCAATGACCGTATGCATCGCCCCTGTATCGATTATGAACTTGACGGGCCCATGGATCCTTCTGGATGAATTCCATATGGTGGTCTGAAGCCAAAGCTGACTGCCGTGCAGGGTGTCCACACGCTCCAGAGAGAACTTCATCCGTATCACTACAGGATCATTGCCGCCTTCTTTGCGGGGAAGAATTCAATGACGATCATCGGGTCAGAAGTGAAGATCTCCCTGAGTTCATCAATTCCGTAGCCGTGATCTATGACCTTCCGGTCCTTGATGGCAACATACTGTTTTTCGAACCGGTCCTGCAGTTCTTCCCAGTTCTCCGAGATCCATTCGTAAGTGTCCTCTCTCTCGGATAGTTCCATCAGTATCTCATCTTCGTTGGGTTCATTCGGTATCCCGGAACTTCGATGCTTATGTGCATCATCTGACATGTTTTCACTCCGTGTTATCATATTGGTGGATGATGTATAAAAAACTTATTTCTACATCTGATGGCAGGGATCCTCCATACCTATTTCAGGTAATGAACGAGATCCTCAATGTTCTCCCGTTCCACGAAATCCACGGGATGGTCGTACGATGCGAGAAGCCCCCGCTCGTCCTCGTCGAGCTCCTTCTTGCTCTTTAGCCTCTTCTTCATCAGGGTCATCAGCAGTCTGTCCTTTGCACCCAATCTGTCGTGGTCGAACCCTCCCCTTAGGTAGAAGAAACCGACCATACTCTGCTCCTCCTCCGTGAGGTTCCTGTTTCGTACCTCGTCCACCACCTCTAGCCTCCAGGGGGAGGCCCCGGTGGCGAAGACCGCGATCCTCTTCCCCTTGAGGTCAGGGAGATGCTTCCTGAACGCTTTGAGTCCGTTGATCCCCACGGCGTAGAGCCCCCCGCCGTAAACGATCGTGTCATGATCTTTCAGGTCCTTCATATCGAAGTCGTTCGCGTCAACCGCCTCGCAGGAGAGTTCCTCAGCGATCCACTCAGCATACCTTTTCACGAAACCGGTTTTGGATCGGTACAATACTATCGCCTTCATCCGTCTCGCCTTTGGATCCTCGGGATATTTGCCGTAACATATATTGGTTTTGTCACATAATATCCTTGCGAGGCTCGAGATCCTGCGGTGATATCTCGCCTTGGGATTCGACGTTTACATGATCCTCTTTGGGTTGGTCAGGTGCCGATGTCACCTGACCTTCAGGGTCCTCCATTTCATCCTTATCCTTGCCCAGGGGTAGATCCTCGACAGATTCGGTAGAATCCTCCTGCAGAGGTATGTCGGCCCCCTCGTCAGGGGAAGAGACCTCCCCTTCCTTATCATGTAATTGAGAATGCTTATCTTTTTGTCTCTTGAGGAGGAGCAACATGAATAAAATCGCGACAAGTATGATGGCAAGGACGACCACCAGAATCGCTATCATGGCGTTTATTGAAGATCCCGGTTCGGTCGGCTCAACTCCAGCTTCGGCCTGCAATACCTCGATCATGAACGATGTATCGACCGAATCGAATCCATCGCTAAGCTGGACCACTACGGTGTGATATCCTATATCGTCCTCGTTCGGCGTCCACACTATTTGGCCCAATTCAGGGTTTATGGTCATGCCCATGGGATGTTCCAGGAGGCTGAAGGCATCGATCCCCAGGTCCTCATCATCCGTTCCGTTAACATGAACCAGCAGTTCGGAACCGACGCGGGCCATCACATCCCCTACCTCGAATATTTCAGGGGGAACGTTCACTCTGAACTGAAGTATGCCTTTACGGCAGGTCCCAAGGTCGAGTCCATCCTCCGGGATCACCGTCCAGTGGTATATGGCCCCGGGTTCGGGATCTTCCAATTTGAAAGGGGATGTCCCGATACTTCGTGCGCTTGGTGAGAGGTCAAGGATATCTTCAGGGTCCGTGCTGAGATAGATATGGAAAATTAGGGTATCATCGTCGGGATCGCTGCCGTGGAAAGATAGCACGACGTTGCTGAAGGGAACGGTCTCCCCTTGAGATGGCGAGATCAGGTCGGATACGGGCAATACGTTCACGTAGAATCCAAACACGTTATCCGTGCAGTTACCTTGCGAGTACCTGTCCTTAGGTATCGCGGTCCAGTAATACGTTTGTCCCTCCTCCAGGTCCGATATTACGTATTCGGTCCCATCGAGGTCATGCGCGATCCTGATCAAATCGCTGAGCGAGATCACATCCTGCATCGATCGACCGAGATAGATATCGTACTTCAGAGCGTCCGCGTCCTCTCCTTCCCAGGAGAGGGTCGTGACGTTCGATACCCTGGTATTGTTCGACGGGGAGATCAACCTTGAAATAGGGGAGGGGTTGAGGATAAGGTCCAGATGGAAGGAGTGAGTTATGGTCAGTTCCTTATCCCTCGCCTTGACCATGAACTTCAAGGTGTGGTTTGCATCGGAGAAGATGGACCTCGTAGCGTTCCATTCAAGGAGGCCGGTCGAGGTATCGAACACAACATCGGCCTGGGGAAAGGTCAGGAGCTCGTAGGTTATCACGTCGTCCCTGTCCATATCGGATGCGTTGATGTCGTAGCGGTATGTTGCCCCCTCCATCACTGTATCGTTATCCGGTACATCGGTCCAGAACGGGGGATCGTTCACGTCGATCACTTCCAGCACGAACTCTGTCGAATCCGACAGACCCCTCGGATCGCTCGCGGTTATCGTCACATCGTGTTCGCCGACATCGTCGTTCGTAGGCGTGCCGTTGAGTATGCCGAGATGAGGTTCCATCGAGAGCCAGGATGCATCGGTGACCATGGACCATTCCAGTGCTTCGCCGTCGATATCGATCCCTTCGTATTCGACGTGGTATAACGATCCTTGCTTCACCGTCAGGACGTTATCGGTGATTATCATTGGCGCATCGTTGACGTCGATGATCTCGAGATCGAATGAGGAGGAATCGGTGCCCCCGTTCCCGTCATCGACGGTCACGGTCACGGCCACGATCCCAACGTCAGCGTTCGAGGGGATCCCCTCGAGCGTTCCGGTAGATGCGTTCATCGAAAGCCATGATGCATCCGTCACGATGGACCACTGTATGTCCCCGCCCACCTCGTCTGATACGTACTGGACGAGATACTGCTCGTCCTGCAATACCTCAGGGACGTCCGCGGTCATTATTGTGGGAGGAACGTTTTCCACAGTAAGGGTGAACCTGCGCTGGGCGTATCTTCCATCCCCGTCCGTTACGTTGATGGTGATATCGTGTTCGGCTACATCTCCGTTATCAGGGGTCCCGCTGATCTCCATACATGCCGTCCCTGGGATCACGGCATGCTGCATCATCTCCTCCTCGCCGATGGCCCTGTCCCAGATTCGGACATCGTCGATGGACCCCTTGTAGTATAGCGATCCCCATGTCGCAGGCTCCCTTCTGCCGATGGAGATATTATGTGAGCTCGTGAGGAGACCACCTGTGTAGACCGCCCCTTTGTAATCCCCGCCCCATCCGGTATAGAGCTTCGTCTGGTTCACCCCGTCGATGTAGATGTTGAATCTGGTCCCGTCGTAGACGCCGGCTACGTGATGCCAGGTGTTCTTTGTTATAGGCTCGTCCGGTGCGGCACCATACCAGTCCTCCGATCGGGGGAGCTTCATCTGGAACAGGGGCCTGTCCTTATCGATCGTGAGCTCGTAGCACTGGGGGTCCTCGAAGTTCCAGTTGCCACCCTTGCTGATGATCATGTGCTCCTTCGTGTCATCGAAAGTGGGGAATATCCATGCCTCCACTGTGATCTCGTCGGTGATGTTGAGAAGGGGATCGTGGGGAATGCTTATGTGATCGTCCCCGTCGAATTGGAAGGACATGCTCGAGTCCGATATTCCCACCGCCGAGGTGGGCCCGTGGACGGTCCCATGGATGTTGTTGCCGGAAGCGTCGTACGCGTCCCCCTGATCGAAGCTCCAGAAGCCCACGTTGTCGGTCATGTCCATTACCAATGCCTCAGAGTACTCGTATGATAGCCAGTCGGCATCTGTGATGAACGAGTTGACGATGAGGTTCCCCATCGTGGAGAAGTAGGCCGCCTTGTATGGCTCATCCTCCAGTGTCGTTGCGTTCTCGAATAACGGTAGGATACGGTATGATGGATCGTCCACGGCGAGCCTCGTCGGCTCGCCGGAGATCGGATCACCTTCGATAACTAACAAACCCGACACAAGCAGAAATCCTGAGAGCAGGAGCGCACCGAACTTCCCTATCATCTGAGACCCCACCTGGTCCTTTCGGACCCGATGTCATATTGTCGAACATGATACAAATAATGTAGCTTTTATCGGTCATGTGGGATCGGGAGCGGGGAATTATTCGTTCACCATGCCATGAACAGATTATCTATCGGACGGATACGCTATGATAACGCGGTAGTGTCTTTACTGCAGGGGGCTGGTAGGGGTATCCTCTAAATAATACGTATATCCCTTATGAGGAATAATGACAAGGGAATTCCTCAAGGACAGCATAAGGAAGATGACGGACTTCTCCATTACGGACCAGAGCAGGGGCGTTGCCCCTCCCCCGCTTGAGAAGGGGATCCCCCCGGGATCGAACGTGATCCCCCTCCCTCCCTTTGAGGAGGTGGAATATGATCTGGTGGAGGCCATATCCATGAGGAGATCGCATCGCTCCTTCTCAGGGGAGGGATTATCCCTATCGGAGCTTTCATTTCTCCTGTGGGCGACACAGGGGGTGGGTAGGAGGGGGGTCCCGTACAGGACAGTTCCCTCCGCAGGATGCCGGCATGCGTTCGAGACCTACATTGCGGCTTTTGATGTGGAGGGACTCGGGATGGGGATCTATCGCTATCTGCCTCTGGAGCATGGGATCATTGGGGTGGGATCCCATCCGGACCTGAGGCAGAGGATGGCGATGGGTGCCTTCGGTCAGTCCTTTGCGGGGAGCGGGGCGTGCACCTTCGTTTGGACGGCGATCCCCTACAGGATGGAGTGGAGGTATGGGCCCGCATCCTACAAGGTCATCGCCCTTGATGCGGGCCATGTGTGCGAGAATCTGTATCTCGCATGTGAGGGGATCGGGTGTGGAACGTGTGCGATAGCGGCGTATGACCAGGAGTACATGGATCTCCTCCTCGGGATCGATGGCGATGAGGAGTTCACCATATACATCGCCCCTGTGGGCAAGGTGAGGGGATAGGAGGGGGATCCTCCTGGTCACCATATGATCTCGATCGTCATTTGATCCGATGGTTCGAATGACCCTGTCATCATCGTGATTTTGAAATAATAATCATATCTTATAGCATCTCTTCCAATAAGTTGTGGGTCTCTCTTCGGAATAAGTAAGTATTTTTGGACCTTATCTATTGTTGAAGGTCGTATCGAGATCGTTACGAAAACCGCGGACCCATTATTCTTATAAACGGAACAATATCATTGAAACATATCAAAACGTTTCCACTTTTTACTTCCCTTTAAAGATCCATATGCCGGAGCGAAGGGATTCCAATCAGAATTCCAACAAGGACCTCTGTTTCTTGTCATTATTGGCGCGATCGTCCGTTTCTTCTTCCGATGCTGGATCGTGTTCTTCTATCCGTACGGTTTTCGTATATTCAGGAGAATCTTGGGTAATGTCGCTCTCTCCATCCGTTCGTATCGATGCATGCTCAATGAGGAGTTCCTTTATTTGATCGGTCGCGACGATAATACCGCTTGGGAGCATTACGAATTGGTTGAACGGATTGTTCTCCCGGATCCTTTGAGTGGAGAATTCATCGCTGAAATAGCTCATTTTAAACATTTCCCTGATCTGTTTGGCCTTGTTTGTAACCGAAGAGCGGCTGACGCTGAAATGTCTGCAGATATCCGCCCCCTCGACGAATGGTTCGAACGATCTATCGAAAAGGAAGTTGATCTGGCCTATCGAGTATATTATTGACGCCGCCCATAAATCCTTTTTCCCGCTCAGGAAAGGGACATTCTTCTTCCTTGCCATCTTGTCGATCATCCTCATGCAAAGATCGGAGTATTCCTCGTCTATCCTTTCCATGCAGAAATCATTCGTCAATGAGATGAGTTCCCGCTTTATCTGTTCGATCCTATCCCTATCTCTCATTCGATTAGCTCTCCTATCGCCTTGAAAAGGCCATCCTGAACCTTTGTTTGGGGTCGTCGAATAAGACCTCCTTCGGATCGAATTGTTCCGGGTCGTAATCTCCTATCCATTCAAGGAGTTCCTTGTCGTCAGCGTTCTTCGATCTCTTCTTTAGAACCCTGATGATATCGGAATAACCGAACACTCCTCCACAATCCTCCGGAGGGCATGCCCTCTCTCCGGATAAGCAGGCCGGGTATTCCATACCCTTCTCCCTGAGCAGTACGCCTTCTAACATCACTTCATGGTCCCAATCATCTCCGAAATCATACACATATAAGGCCTTACTCGAGTCCTTCTTGAAGCGATCCGATATCCTCTCCTTGTGCTCTGGCAGTGTGATTATGCCCATCATTTCGTCGTCATCAGTTGGGATCCCTATGTGAATGGGTTCTTCAACGTCATCGAATGGTAAGCGGAATTCGTGCATGTGGCAATCCTCCCAACCCATCGAATCCTGAATGGCTACGTGGAGATCCCAGAATGAGTAGTTGCCGGGTACCTGAATCCTTCTCCATATAGGGGGATCGGTCTCAAGCAGGGTTATCTTGAACTGATAGACATACTCGAATTTTTTCTTCATGCGATCCACCATATACAGTAAGGCATTCAGATATTTTTCATGTTCGTTAACGATAATATGTGTTGTTAAGTTATGGGCCCGCATCCTACAAGGTCATCGCCCTTGATGCGGGTCATGTGTGCGAGAATCTGTATCTCGCATGTGAGGGGATCGGGTGTGGAACGTGTGCGATAGCGGCGTATGACCAGGAGTACATGGATCTCCTCCTCGGGATCGATGGCGATGAGGAGTTCACCATATACATCGCCCCTGTGGGCAAGGTGAGGGGATAGGAGGGGGATCCTCCTGGTCACCATATGATCTCGATCGTCATTTGATCCGATGGTTCGAATGACCCTGTCATCATCGTGATTTTGAAATAATAATCATATCTTATAGCATCTCTTCCAATAAGTTGTGGGTCTCTCTTCGGAATAAGTAAGTATTTTTGGACCTTATCTATTGTTGAAGGTCGTATCGAGATCGTTACGAAAACCGCGGACCCATTATTCTTATAAACGGAACAATATCATTGAAACATATCAAAACGTTTCCACTTTTTACTTCCCTTTAAAGATCCATATGCCGGAGCGAAGGGATCCCCCGCCGTGGTATGGTCTCCGCCCCCCGATGTCTTTCCCATTTTATTTTTCCCCATATCTTCCCGTTCCTTGTTTCAGAACTTGCATGTATTACCGTTCTCCTTGAGCCATTTCACCTTCTCCTTGTAGTCCGGCATTGCTTTTTCCACCAGATTCCAGAAATCCTTCGAGTGGTTTCGCTCGATCAGGTGGGCCAATTCGTGAACGCACACGTAATCCAGCACGTCATCGGGCGCGAATAGCAATCTTGTCGAGATATTGATGTTGCCCATATTCGAACAACTGCCCCAGTTCGTTTTGTTGTGCTTGAAGAAGATCTTATTAATTGGTTTGTTGAAATGGTTACTGTTCAGTTCATCGATCCTCTTCCTGAGATCCGGTACTCTCTTCTGGGCGATGCACCTGCTTAGAAGCGTCGAGATGTGCCTGTTCCGATCCTCTTTGGACAGGTTGCTGGAAATTATAAACTGGATATCGGAACCCTCTATCCTCGCGGAGCTGCCTCGCTTGTCCCTGAAAACAATGTTGAGGACATACTCCTCGCTGCCAACAGTTATTATGTCCCCATCAATGTATTCTCTTCTAGATTCGAGCTTGAACCTTTCCGGGTCCTCCTTGATCTTTTCTATAGCCCACTGTTTTAATTTCGTTAACTGCTTGTGTTTTTCCTCTTCGCTGAGATAGGAGGGGATCCTGATGTTGATGGATCTTTTTCTGATGGATGCTATGCAGTCGTTTCTCTTTTCGTAATGGATCTTCACGGGGTACTTCATTCCGTTGACCTCCAATACGAACTTCGTTCGCTCCCTCATCATTTCACTCCAGGGAGATTTCAGAAATGGAACGGCGTTTCGAAATGTTCGGGTGTCTTGTAGGATAACTTCGTTCGCAGACTGCATTGAAAACAGTTGGTTGGAATAGATAGCCAGTGTAATCCTGTGTCATCAGTATTCACCTCCCAATGACCGCCTTTTGCGGGACCGATACGCTTCAAATGACCTGTGGTCTGCAGTTTTCTGATATTCCGCTCAATGGAGCGTTCTGAAATACCGATCTTTACAGCCATATCCGGTATTGTCAAATAAGGGTTTTGAAGGAGAATATTAAGAATTTGTCCCGACGTTTTCCCGACATTTTCCCCGACACTTCTTCCGAAGTTTTTTCCGAAGCCATATCCGATCCCTCGGGTATCCTATCGAAGATCGTTGTGACGAAACTTGTGAACTCGAACCTCATGGGCGGAACATTGGCTGCTTTCAAAGCTTGCTCTTGATGATCTATTTCTATATCAGGGCATTGGAGATGCTTCAATGGGGCCACGGCCAAAAGGCCATGGAGAGCTGCGGGGAACGGGAGCGTCCTGCTTGATACAAGTGCAGGGCTTCAATGGGGCCACGGCCAAAAGGCCATGGAGAGGTAGTCGCTGAGCGTGTTCTCGTTCAGCGTATCGTAGCTTCAATAGGGCCACGGCCAGTGGCCCTCTCGTTTCTGAGTTGATAAAACCTCTTTGTGCCACAAGTTGTGGCACAATTGGCAATATGTCAACGTGCTCCCGGAAGAACCGGACCATACGCTTGAGGTTGCGCTCCGAGAATACCTCGACCACGGGAAAATCGTGGCTGATGACTTTGGTCGGTCGTGTCATTTATGCTAACCATCAAATCATGAGGTGTTGGCGCTTATATGATTCACGCGATCTATTTTACCGAGGGGTAGTTCTTTCAACCTCTTCCTTATCAATCCCTCGTCGGGCATCGATGTCCGATAGGTGGCGACCCCGACCTTGGATGCCGCTTCAGTAAGTGCAAGCCGTACGTGGATATTGTTCGCGCTCTTGCAGAGGACCAACCCGATCGAAGGTTTTTCGTGCGGCATGCGTACCTGCTCATCCAGACCAGCAAGGTAGAACAGCATCTTGCCGACGTACTCCGGCTTGAATCTGCCAGTTTTAAGTTCGACCGCGACCAGGCATTGAAGCCGCCGATGATACAAAAGCAGGTCCATGTGGAATGTCTCGCCTCCTATCATCAGAGCACACTCCTCTCCTATCAGACAGAAGTCCCGACCGAATTCCAGGAACATCTTTCGCAAGTCATCCAGCATAGCCTTTCGGAGTTCACGTTCCTCGAATTCTTCGCCCAGACCGAGAAAATCGAGGACGTAGTGATCCTTGAACGGAAGCCCTGATGGTGAAAGACTATTCGTGAGACATAGCTCGGGTTGATCTTTCACAGATACAAAGCGAGTATAGAGGTCCGAATCGATCTGTCGTCTGAGCTCACGCACGGACCAGCGTTCCTCTACCGACATTGTGAGGTAGAAATACTTCACGTCTAGCCCTTCTGGGATGGAGCATATCTCGATGTGATGCGACCAGGAAAGTCCGCAGATCATCTCCGGTAGACCATTGCTCGTTATTTCTCTCGACAGTGTCGAGATTATTTCCCGTATCATTGCACTGTCTTGATTTTCTCTTGATGGTGTCGAGATATCCTCTTGAACGAGCCAATCATTCATTTCGCGATATGTATTGTAGAATAGCCGCATCTTCCAGATATTTGGCAGGGAGAATCCCTTCATATCCGGGAATTCCTCTCTCAGGTCTCCCGAGAGCCGCTCGACCACCGAATCACCCCAAGCGGCATTTTCCTGTTGACTGACGATGACCCTTCCGATTTCCCAATACAACAGAACGAGTTCGGCGTTCACTGTCAAGGCAGCTCTAATTCGTGATTGGTAGACGCGATCCTTCAATCCCGTCAATATTTCTTTGTAATCCAATGCTAAAGATGTATCTTTAGATCCTGTTTGCAAAACATCGGGATCGTTTACGAGTATCCCTCTTCTCATGCTACGCTTCCCGAACATTAAATGGCCCCCTATAATAGGTAATATCTGTCAGGATCGGCAAAATGTTCATTTCAGAGATCATGTTGTTCTCTGTCTTCACATGCGAGGCCGTATTCTTATGAATACTTGTTATGGTCTTGTGTTGGGAAGATATAATCATCCAGTCTCCGGTTATCAAAGGATCTCGATCCATGATCGTTGCCTCCTGATCGATTTGCTTATATCTGTTATTCAAGAAAGTCCATAGTTGGATAGTGAACTACCCAGCATGGCGTATCCTTGATCACTTCATCTTCAGCCAATGCCCTCCTATGCTCGTGGATCCTGTTACACTAAGTTCCTGAGGGCCCCATGGGATCTTTATGGAATAATGAAATATGAAAGCTTTCACGTTATGAAAGTTATAAAAGTTATATCGTTCCAGATCATCTATTAAGGCCAAGGATCTTTTCGGATCCCCTCCTCGAAGAGGAGGGATCAAGGGGATCCCCTCTGTGGGGATCCTTTCCTCGGGTGGATAGGTAATTTTGGAGTTACAAAGTTCTGGAATTTATGAAGTTACGTGACACGTTACAGAAACGCCACTATTCAGAAAAGTGGCGTTTTAAAAGAGCAACTCAATGGGGCCACGGCCAAAAGGCCATGGAGAGCGCTTGTAGGCAATGCCTTCGATCTCGTAGGTATCAGAGCTTCAATGGGGCCACGGCCAAAAGGCCATGGAGAGATATAAAAAATGTCGATTTCGATAAAATTATCCGGTCGCTTCAATGGGGCCACGGCCAAAAGGCCATGGAGAGCCCTGACAATGCGGTTTCATAACCGCCTGCCCCATTTGCTTCAATGGGGCCACGGCCAAAAGGCCATGGAGAGATAAAACCGAGATAGTTCTTGACAAAACCATATTCGGCTTCAATGGGGCCACGGCCAAAAGGCCATGGAGAGTTCATCTTCTCGGCATGGTCCCACGCAAAGCCACTGACGCTTCAATGGGGCCACGGCCAAAAGGCCATGGAGAGTTGCCGTTCACTATTTCAAACGTCCCGTCATCGAGTTGCTTCAATGGGGCCACGGCCAAAAGGCCATGGAGAGGAGTATGCAACCCTCCATTTCTGGGACCTCAGCCTCTGTGCTTCAATGGGGCCACGGCCAAAAGGCCATGGAGAGGGGGCGCCCATGGGGGTGGGCGATCCTCTTCGAGGAGTGCTTCAATGGGGCCACGGCCAAAAGGCCATGGAGAGCTGCTCGAACGCCATCACCATCGCAACATCTGACGGAGCTTCAATGGGGCCACGGCCAAAAGGCCATGGAGAGCCCCCGTGCACCCGTGGGCGAGGACACATACCTGTCATGCTTCAATGGGGCCACGGCCAAAAGGCCATGGAGAGCTCATAACACACAGGACAATACACGCAACCGTTAAAGCTTCAATGGGGCCACGGCCAAAAGGCCATGGAGAGGTTATGGGTCCCTTCGCAAGGTTGGCCGACCTATCGCAGCTTCAATGGGGCCACGGCCAAAAGGCCATGGAGAGCGAAGTAATATGCCACAACTGGGTGTGTGTCCACTGGCTTCAATGGGGCCACGGCCAAAAGGCCATGGAGAGCTGATGGGTGAGCCAGAGTTCAGAGACCCCAGCTCACCCGCTTCAATGGGGCCACGGCCAAAAGGCCATGGAGAGCGGTCATGGGCGATCCCTCCGTTGAGCAACCAGTCGCAGCTTCAATGGGGCCACGGCCAAAAGGCCATGGAGAGTCGATGGATTCACAGGCGGATCCAGGCGCATGGGTGGCTTCAATGGGGCCACGGCCAAAAGGCCATGGAGAGATGGTCCATCATTCGGATTTCTCCATCTTCGGCCAGCTTCAATGGGGCCACGGCCAAAAGGCCATGGAGAGTCAATGGAATACCGTGTCCGGGGGATTGAGATGCAGGTTGCTTCAATGGGGCCACGGCCAAAAGGCCATGGAGAGGTCGGCGACCCGGGTACTGCCAAGTCTCGGCTGATTCGCTTCAATGGGGCCACGGCCAAAAGGCCATGGAGAGGCCTGCACATCCTCCCACCATTCCTCAAGCTTGGGCTTGCTTCAATGGGGCCACGGCCAAAAGGCCATGGAGAGGGGAAGCAGTGCGGTCGGTCTGACGGCAGCGGTAGTGCTTCAATGGGGCCACGGCCAAAAGGCCATGGAGAGCCTTGATTTATACGATATGCGATGATGTGAATGAGGAGCTTCAATGGGGCCACGGCCAAAAGGCCATGGAGAGCTATCTTGTCCATTTCCCGAATCGCCCACTCTCTAATTGCTTCAATGGGGCCACGGCCAAAAGGCCATGGAGAGTGCGCTGAAGTAACAGGTTCTTCTCCGTATTCAACTCGCTTCAATGGGGCCACGGCCAAAAGGCCATGGAGAGAACGTGAGCATGAGGAGGCACCGAAACATGGCCGGAAATGCTTCAATGGGGCCACGGCCAAAAGGCCATGGAGAGAATGCCAAGCTGTTTGTGTCGGTCATAGCGAATGGCACGCTTCAATGGGGCCACGGCCAAAAGGCCATGGAGAGGAGTCTTAATCACCGTATCATCCTCGCTCTTGCGCTGCTTCAATGGGGCCACGGCCAAAAGGCCATGGAGAGATTGGGTTAGATGAAGTGAACCTGTTGGAAGGGTTAAGGCTTCAATGGGGCCACGGCCAAAAGGCCATGGAGAGGTATAACTGTTCATCACCGTTAAGCTCCTGATCGATGCTTCAATGGGGCCACGGCCAAAAGGCCATGGAGAGACCAGCGTTTGCCCGTCGCCCTTGATGGTTATCTGCTGCTTCAATGGGGCCACGGCCAAAAGGCCATGGAGAGTGGATTTTGAGGTTACCACTAATGTTACAACCGGTGGCTTCAATGGGGCCACGGCCAAAAGGCCATGGAGAGCTCCGATATGTCTAACGGTTGTTACTACTGTTACCAGCTTCAATGGGGCCACGGCCAAAAGGCCATGGAGAGTCAACCCATATAGGATATATCCCCTCATCATCGGGTCGCTTCAATGGGGCCACGGCCAAAAGGCCATGGAGAGTAAATACTCATAAGGATATATCCCTTTATCGAAGGTGCTTCAATGGGGCCACGGCCAAAAGGCCATGGAGAGGACACGGTTAATGAGCAGATCAAAGATGTGCTGTTGTAGCTTCAATGGGGCCACGGCCAAAAGGCCATGGAGAGACTGCCGGCCCTGTCAACGGGACGATATGGCTCGAATACGCTTCAATGGGGCCACGGCCAAAAGGCCATGGAGAGGATGGATTTTGAGCAAAAGAAGGGCTGGAGGATGGAGCTTCAATGGGGCCACGGCCAAAAGGCCATGGAGAGGACCTATCCAAGGTCAAGGATAGGGGCAGTATCGATGGCTTCAATGGGGCCACGGCCAAAAGGCCATGGAGAGAGGAACACATAAGCCAGATGGCTTATCCGGATAACTGCTTCAATGGGGCCACGGCCAAAAGGCCATGGAGAGTATCACAGGATATGCAAATACCCTGGGAGAAGGAACAGCTTCAATGGGGCCACGGCCAAAAGGCCATGGAGAGGCCTCCGGAACAGGCCGTCCTGATTCTGCAGCCTGTTGGCTTCAATGGGGCCACGGCCAAAAGGCCATGGAGAGTCGCCCGAACCGACACATCCGGCCGACTCACCGAAGCGCTTCAATGGGGCCACGGCCAAAAGGCCATGGAGAGCCAACAGTTCGGTGGAGATCTCGTGAACGCGATACCGTGGCTTCAATGGGGCCACGGCCAAAAGGCCATGGAGAGGAGCATATGGACACGTAAACGCATATACATTATATTCGGGCTTCAATGGGGCCACGGCCAAAAGGCCATGGAGAGCTCCGCCAGCTCCAGCTCGGGGAAGCGGAAGTAATGCTTCAATGGGGCCACGGCCAAAAGGCCATGGAGAGACGGCGGATGAGTTCAATAACGGGTACATGGTTATATTGCTTCAATGGGGCCACGGCCAAAAGGCCATGGAGAGAGGCATGTCGCGATTCATGGGCGATCCTCCAGTTTCTGCTTCAATGGGGCCACGGCCAAAAGGCCATGGAGAGTTGAACGATTCAGAGTGTTTGATTATTCTTAATTGTCGCTTCAATGGGGCCACGGCCAAAAGGCCATGGAGAGGCGGGTTCAAGCTCAAATAATCGCCGGATGTTTTCCCTGCTTCAATGGGGCCACGGCCAAAAGGCCATGGAGAGGCATCTGCGCATCGGCCTTTATGACGTCGTATTTGTCGGCTTCAATGGGGCCACGGCCAAAAGGCCATGGAGAGAGCAATTTATACTTTTACACAAAGATTTTCGAGAGGTTGTGTTTTCATGTCCTTTTTCAACCTGATCCACATGCCTTTATCCACTACTTTGGCTAACTGTTCAACATCAGTTTTATATTCAAGATAACCTCCTTGCGAGAGGTTCGAATATGAGGGTGTTCCCAACACACCTCTCGCAAACAATATACCGTTCCAGAACATCGATTCATAATATTTTTCAGAAGATATAAACCTGTTCCTCAACTATGGGTTTTGTTATTCCCATAAAAGTAAACCTGTTTATCCATGTCCCATCAGAAGGCCCAAGATCAACGATCATAACCTTATCTTCTTCCTTATCAATGACATCCTCGATCATAGAAAGCAATGTTTGGAATTTCCTTGGAGAAAGATTGCATCTGAACACAGAATACTGCATGGGAGATCCATATCCCTTCATTATCTTGTATACATAACGCAATCTCTTGGGATCCGCGATATCATAACATATCATGTATATGTTCAGTTATCATCACCTCGTTGTGAAGGGTATGTAGTTATCGATCTCTCCATTCAAGCATCTGGCCATAATCCTCATCTGTAATTCAAGAACCCTTCTGTAACTTACCTGATATCCAAAAAGAGGATGTTTTATCTGAGTTCTCATCCGTCTCTCGTATGCATATGTCAGGCTTTTTCTAGCGTCAGGGTTCATAGTGACTCCAAGATTCCTGATAATGAAATCATCAGGTTTGATCTCCTCGTTGTTAATAGCTGAAATAACTACCGAATCAGCCACTATCGGTCTGAACTCTTCCATGATATCAAGAGAAAGCGCAGGTCTTCCATATCGGGGCTTGTGATAAAAACCAAGGTAAGGATCGAATCCTACTTTCAGTGCGGCTATTGTCAGATCCTTCGTAAGAAGAGAATAGCAGAATGAAAGCATGGCGTTTATAGGATCCTTCGGAGGCCTCCTGTTCCTGTTCTTGAAGTCGAATCCATCCTTCAATCCGTTCTTCAACATTTGAGGAAAACTCATGAAATATAATCTTGCCGCTGCTCCCTCTATTCCTAAAAGGCTATCTTCGGTTTTGCATCTTAAAGCTTTTTCACCAAGCCTCTTCATCTCCGCAGTACAGACATATTTTATTCCCTCAGCGTTCCTCATGAGAAGCGTTCTGGCATTCTTTATCTTGCCATGAACGAACATTCTGGACAAACCCAACCGTTTATTCTCATCATTGTATACTCTATATTGTTTGATCCTGAGTTCCACATTCTTGTGTGGCATACCAAGCGACATTCCCCTGAACCATCCTCCATATGAGAAATAGGATATGGGTATGTTCCTATCGATCATCTCTCCTAGTGCCTGGGTAGATATCTGAACGTTCCCATACAAGGAGATATCAGAAACCTCCATTATACGAACGGATCCCAATTTCTCCTTGTCCTTCTTTAAAATCAATTCTTCTCCTTTCTTGCTAAGATAAGATCCCTGTTCATTAATTACGAGAGGATTCTCATCATCTCTTGCAGCATACAGACATCTGATCTCTTTCTCACCCTTGATATTCGATAAGAGAATGGTCTCATCCGGAAGACATATTCCTGCTATCGAACAACCTTCACATTTTCTTGAACCGTTGAGAGGCTCCGGGATCTCCCCTTTTTCAGCACATGATCTTATCCTGTTTATGATATCGATCACCTTTGATTCAAGTGCTTCATCGAAGGGAACAAGAACCTTCCTGTTCGTTGAAGAATAATAGACATATCCTTTGTGGCATTCCATGCCATTGTCCCTAAGGATCATCATCTGGGATCCTATCTGGACCAGATCCGCTTCCCATACTCCTTCATCGGGGCCGTCTCCCTTTTTCAACTCCAAGGGGTTGACCTCTCCATTCTCACCATCGATTATGTCCATCTTTGTAATAATACCATAGGTCTCAGAAGAAAGGGTAACGCCTCTGGCCCGGATCTTCTTCTCATCGATATCGGAAATATCGCCTTTGACCTCGGCAACCGTCTTATGCCGCCTTGTACCTTGAAGGGTATGTTCATTGTCTGTGAAGTCTCCCTGTACCCATTCGATATATGCAAGACGGGGACAATAGGCGAATTCGTTCAACATACGAACGGGTATTAACTCGGCCAATTGTGATTTGATCGCCTCTTCTGCCATACAGATCAAATAATACTATTATTGACACTATTTATAAAAATCCAAGACATTATTGGATCAGAAGAATTATCGAAAGATCAATCTAAATGGTCCTGCCGATCCCGATCGGACCATCGTCCTCATGCAGGGATCGAACAGCGATCCTTGTGCCCGGACCACAAGGCCTCATGACCTTGAGGGGCGGATGATGCCAGTGAATGTAACTAAATAACCTCTATCTTTGAAAGATAGGACCTGCCTTTTGACGTCAATCTATAATTTTGATTCGGGCTATTTGGTTTATCAGGGATCGTCATTTCGATAAAACCAGATCTAATTGTTGGATTCAAGTATATCTCTCTAAAATGTTTTCGATCCTTCAAATCAATAACTTCCATAATTTCATCCCTGCTCAATTCTTTGTCGTAGAGTATAAACAACATTTTATCTTGGGGGGTGACTTGGGGGGTATCTTGTGGGATTATCCTGTCGAAGATGAACGAATGCAGGAACCGGATGATCTCATCTCTAATCATCTTCTGGGTGCTTGAACAGCTTCGCAGAAAAAAGCCTTCAGAACAGGAATGGGGTCTGTCGGAATTATCCGGAATTTCTACATATATCACATCTTGGCCGGTTCTGGTCCGATACGCGATCGCATCGATATGAACTGGCGGGTCACAGTTTCTGGCATGGGACATGATCTTGGACTGATTTTCGTTTAAATCGTTCAGACCGATGATTGCGCCGTTGTCATTTAAACCGATTACGATAGTACCCCCGCTCGTGTTGGCAAAGGCGGAGACCTCCCTGGATAGGGATGAGTTGACCTTTTGTTTGAACTCAACGAACAGCCCTTCCGGGCCTTCCAGAATGAGTTCACGGTCTTTCATCTATCCCTTCTCCTTGTCGTCTTGTGGGACGAAGAGCCCGAGTCCGAAGTGTGCACCGTATCCAACAACTATAGGACCTCTTACACTTTGTGGGAATACGATTCTAAATCCATACCCCATTTCAGTGCTCTTGATACCATTGCCTCCATATCGATTTCGTTTAAATTCAAGCCATCTTGTCTTTTTTCCGGCAAGATCCGTATGTTCGACTTTTTCTATTGAAACAGGCTTAGGGAAGCCCATCTCGTTTAAAAGTCTGAGCAGGTCATGTTCTGGACTACCTAAATGAATCATGCCTTCTGGCATTCCTTCGACCTTAACATTGATTTCTTCGTACTTAGGAACACCAGCTCTAGTATACTTGGGATGTCGTGTGGGAACAAAAGGTGTCCTTGATTCCCATATTCTGGATTCTGACATAATAGGAGATTGCCCCGATATTTTTATTGATCCTCCATAATCGGAAGGTGTTCCAATACCTATCAGAACCAACTGGATATCATGCCCGCCATGACCCCAAACCTTTGAAAGGCCGTCTAAAGCCTTTCTTTCATTTGTGCCGAAACCTAATGGTGCGTATATTGAAACATGTGTGATTTCACCTCTCTTTCCTTTTCCAAGGGCAATGTTCGATTCACTTAATATAAAAGAATGTTCGTGTCCATTAAGAGGCTTGTGTTCCTCATCACAACCTGTAAAAACTCTTGAATCTTTAACCCTGCTAACAAGAGATTTATGGATGCGATCTGCAAATGATACGGTATCTGTTAATCTTGGTGGTACCTGAGATGCGATAGCGAATCTCGCAACGGTAGGTCTGAATTTATCTTCTTTAGTATAGTTTATAGCGGGTGTTATTTCAAATATATTTGATGGTCTTACATACTGAACCCATTCGCTACCCGGAGGATCGCTCCATCCATTCTTCTTTAGTATTGAGGTGTCAATGCATAGAGCATTAAACATTGAATCAATATTTTGAAGATGTTTCCTTGATTTTGCGGGCATCTTACTTGAAAGATCAACCTTCCATTCATGGAATTTATTTTCTTTCATTGGCATCAAAACATCGATTAGCTCTACATCCATATCCCTATCGAAAATTTTAAGGGGCATACAGTTTGGATAGATGGGGTTATCATAGATTTCAGCTTCAACCCATGATTCAGCTCTTCCAAGATAGTTCATATTTTTAAGGATTCTCATTAGAATATTCCTTTCTTCTTCGTTCAGTTCAATATCTGGCCATGATACTATAAGTTCATCGTCCTTTTTCACAGAAGCGAAAGTATCGAAGATTAATGATGTTTTGTCCTTATATTGAGGCATATAATGTCTGGTGTGCCCAATGCTTGCTTTTGGCAGTTTGTAAATAGGTTCAGTTGAGAGTTTCTCTATCAATGAAATAAGAATTTCTTTTCTTACATCCTCCTCCATCTTAAGATAATAAACGGATATAAAAGCTCTTATTATCCTCCATGGATTGGGAGGCCACTCCACCACTCCCTCGTTAACCTGTCTTTTCCATGGCGTGGCATGGTACCTCCCGGCTGGGAAGCGAAACCGGATGCCTATCATTTGGATCACGCCTTTGAGTACACCACTTCAGTTATTCTCGGATATGAAAACAGTCCTTCCACTTTCGAGATTGCGGATCGTATCTCGGTTTCAATATCTTTAAGTTCGGGAATTCTGAATGATTCTGGTCTAGTTACCTTGATATCTCCTGATATTTCAAGATCACAAGCGGTCCTAAGTCTGAGGCCATCTTTGAGGATTTTTCTAATCTTGAACAAGGCAAGAAGGATTAGCAATTCCTCAACATCCTTTCCCAATCCAAATCCTCTTATCTGTGATAGGTCCAGATTGAAATATGCAGTGATATCACCGGTATATTCATCTCTGGGGAAAGGCACATTTCCATATCCTTCATCAGCTTTACCATAAGGTGTTACTTGACCTGTGGTTTCAGGTTGCACCCTATCAAATTTTACACCTCCACTTGGAGCAGTTGTGATATTTTTCGCCTCAATAAATCCGGATAATGACCTTGGTATTCTGACCACACCGCCAACTTTTTCTAAAAATATCCCATGAATTAATGAATTAATATCATATTTTAACAGAGTTCTAATTAAATTATGTGTGTTGAATGGCTTATTCTTTTCGAATCCAATCTCTTGATTTATTTTTTCAAATTCCTTTGATTTCACAATATAGGGAGAATTCATTCTATGAGCTTCAAGAATTGTATTTGTTCTTGAACCATCTGGTAGAGTTGAAGCGATATAAGGCAGTCCCGCCAAAGTTTCAACTAAATCATTCTTGGCATTATCCCAGCATACTTCTTCAAGTCTGTTCGCCATGCTCTGAGATGATTCCACAAGAAGCATTTCCGTTCCGTCCGCAAGCGTGTATGTTGCAGCTCCAAGGTCGGGAAATCCCGTAGGTTGGAACCTGGTCCCCTGAACAGGTTTCAGGGGAACTTCTATTAGCAGTCTCGATTCGTTTTCCAGTAGTTTCATATCCATTCATAATACCTCCTTTACTCCTTGAAATTATATGTTCCTGTCCGTCCGATACGATTCAGATATTCTCTTATCTGATTCTCATGGACAGGGAAAAGAAGACTTGCAGCCATCCTGATGGCTTTTCTCCGTGAAACACTCGCATTGGTTACAGCGGGAATCACCCCACTGCCTCTCAATCGTTTAAGAGACGATCTGAAAGCTCCCGTTCCATCTCCTGCTGAACATCTTCTGTGGATCTCTGGAACAAGTGGGATCCTACCGGATGGGAATTCGTAATCGCAGTAGCAGAGTTTCATCATCATGTAAACGGAATCGGGATAAATTGTATCTCTGAGATCTGGTTTTTGTATATGTATTTCTTCTCTCTTTTTCCAGTTGATCAGAACAAGACCATTAAAAAGGTCCCATATCTTACTGTCATTTACCCTCTCCTCCAAGAAATCCGATATATCGGACGGAGAACAATAAAACATAGCCCTATCAGAATATGAATCGCATCCTGCCTGCTGGGCTTTTATAATCCTCCTTGCAAGGATTCTGTTCATCACATGTATGAGATCTCCTTTTGTATCAACAATTTCATTTTCATTGTTTTCGATCTCGAAAAATGGTTTTTTCTCTTCCGGCAAGATAATCGGTTCCAGGTTCTGCCTTATAGAGATGTAATCCTTTCCGAATCTACCATATATCGATGCAAGCGAAAGTGCAAGCCTGTATTCTGCAGATCCATCGTTGCATTCATCGATCCATTTCTTAGATAAATATGGAATGGGATCGATTTTGGCAGTATCTTTTACCCATCTCTTGCTTTTATTCAATTGAGCCTCAATTCGTCCCAACTCTATGAGAATGCTCTCAATCTTTTGCGTACTTTTCTGACTGCAGAGCGCGATGATAAGACCATCAAGTTTATGGAGTGCACTCTTTATCGAATTAGGCATCTCCTTTGAAGACAATTTCTGCCTCATCTTACTTAGCCAGTGATTGATATCCTTTATTAGATCTATCTGAGGTTGCCTTTTTACTTTAAATCTTCCCAATTGTATTGCAAAATAATTTTTACCATTTCTTTTTAGTAATCCATATCTTATAAACTCAGTTATTCCACGATCAACTCCCAATGATGCTATAGATAAAGCAAAATCAACTCCCGAATACGATATATTACCATTTAGTGAAGATTTACCTTCTGAGAAGATTTTTTTAATCTCTTGAAAACAGGCTTTATTACTCCAGATAGGCATCCAGATCTCCGCTCTTGATTCTTCTTTCATTTCTCTAGATGAGGATCCATACCCAGATATAGAATGTTTTACAGTAAATGGAGCAGATGCATAATTCATTTGAATATTATTTCTTCTGGTCACTGTTGACAAGAAAAGTTGAGTTCCCTCAATCAGGAAAATAAAATCCCAAGGATTCATTATGGAATCTGCTTCAAAACCTGATTGTGCATTCATTCCACCTGCTGCATTTGGATTGAATTGGCCTACAGTGGTTGAAGGGATACTATTAATATTAAGATTAAATAAAGAATTTATTAACAAGAAATTGGTGGCTTCTCTGGGATTACCAGTTTCTAAAGAGAAAAGATCGCAAATCCTTTCAAGAAAATTTACAGAAAAATCCTGACTTCCATCTACACCACCACTTCCCAATAAGGGGAGCATTTCAGGTTTGGAATCAATATCACTTTTTAGAGATAATGTTGAATCCATCCAGGATAAGATATCATCTGGTAATTTATTTCTTAGAACATTTAACAGATTGTTTTTTAATTCAGATTCCGAATTTGATAGTATATTTTTCTCTTCTTTTAAAACATTTTCATTTATCAAATCTTCATTCGTTTTATTTTTAATCTTTTTTATTATATTTAATTCATTTTCCACATTTTTCCTATGATTGCGAATGTTATTTAAATTATTAATCTCTTCAAATTCATTTAAAATTTTTATCATTTTCCTAATATTGCTGAATCTGATGGATATATTGTCCGAAAAACTTTTTTTCAATACTGCACCTTTTCTATTAGAATCTTCATCTTCCTCCAGGAAGCCACTTCTTCCATTCCAAGGTGATAATATAGGACTTGGTTTGTATTCTTTGACAAAGAAATCGATCAATTCATTCTCTGTCATTCTGGTTACCAGATGGAATCTATCGTTCTTCCAGTATCCTCTGACCTTTCTGTCCTTCTGTTCCGCCACCAATCGGAAAACACCCAAGGCTTTGAGATAACTGGCAAGCGGAACTGGAGAGCATCCCTCTAAAGTTATGTCATTTACATTATCAATTCCATCTTCTTCGGAGTGTTCAATCCTTTTTTCTTCAATAGTTTGTTGTACCTTATTATCATCAGAACCGAACAGATCCAATGTGGAATTCATATCATCTATCACTCTCTCACCCCCTCTTCGTAGCTTCTGGATACAAGCCAATCAGAGATCCTGAGAATGGATTCCAGATAAGCTAACCTGAATGGACCGTATTCATCCAGAAGACCCAAAGACATCTCCAGCCAGCTTCCTTCTCCAATAACCATGGGGGTGAGGTCCAGCGATATAGACTCATCAAATAATCCATCCACTGATGGAATGATATCACCATCCCACACCCCACGAGCAAACCTCAAATTCTCATCCTCGGGCTCGGTCTCATCCGGGAGGGACCTTATTGACTGCCTGACCTTTCCATGATGAGCTCCGATTAGATATACAGCAAGTTTTTTCTCATCTTTCAATATCCCCTTATACTGCAGAAGAGCCAATGCGGAAGCCAGTTCGTGTCTGAAATATCTCCTATATTCTTTCTGACCATCAACCATCATGAAATAATCCAGGATGTTCTTTTTCTCCTTTGATTTGGCAAGGAGTTTCTCTGTATAGAAACCTCCCTTGATCGCATTCTGAAATGCTTCATGGGCCTTACCAACATCATGCCATAGACCGGCAAGGGCTTCCTGGTCGATAAGAAAAGAATCCAATCCAATTTTTTCCGAGATTGATTTACATTTTTCTGACACATCCATGCAGTGATCATGAATCGTGACTTCTTTTCCGATGAATGTCTCGATCTCACTGTTTGTTGATTCGTTCTCATGGTCTCCTTTCAGATTTACCTCATAAATTTTTCCATCTTTAGGCTTCCATTCTTTTCCTATCCACCCCAGATCCTTTGAATATCCGCCGGAATCAACATCCAATAATATCATCCTGCCAGGAATGATCGTCGAACTTTGACCAAGATCTTTCCAGTATTCGTCCAGATGATCCCATTGCCAGCCTCTGAAACCGTCCTTCTTCTTTGATATTAATTCCTTGATCTCACCAATCGGAGCACTGCAAAGTTCTATTCTGTGAGGTTTTCTCATTTCTCTTGAAGGACCGTCCTCAGGAATTTCCCTCCAGTAGACCTGGACATCCTTTTCGTCTGATTCCCTTATGAATCTCGAGATATCAAGATCGTTACCCGTCAGATCGGGAGTCGTATCAAAAAGCTCCAAAATATCCTTCTTTCTGATTACCGGACGAACCTGTTCACCATTATCAACAATTATTAGTGATAATTCACTGGGAGTTGCATTTTTCAATGAAACCATCTGTATTCTTGATTTTTCCTGATCCTTGACAGAGTATGGTGGAGCCAACTTCTCGATGTCCATATCAATCCAGAAAATATTTGCATCAACATATTCTCCAGTCCTGTTGCATCTTCCGAATCTCTGAACGAGAGAAGACCATGGAGCGAGTTCAGTAATGAGTGTTCTTGCAGAGATATCAACACCTGCTTCGACGACCTGGGTTGATATGATGATCCTGTTTCCGGATTCCTTTAAAGCTTCTATCTTCCTGTCCGATTCCCTGAACCTTGAATGAAGAAGGTAAATTCTGACCTCTTCATCAAATGCATCTTTGACTTTCTTGAAGATCTCCTGAGCCCTTTTTACAGTATTCACAACTACGAGAGTAAGTGAGTCTTCGATGTGTTTCTCCCTGATCAGATTTGCAATATCACTGTAATATGACCCCTTTTCAGAATCCTTGTCCAGAACAATTGCCTTCTCCTCATAGGTTGCCATTTCAACTCTCTTTGGTGCATTTGTTCTTTTTTCAGTAGCGGGATTGGTTTCCTTTAGGGAAAGTTTCCTAAGAGAGGTAGATTGGTCCACCGTTAAAAGCCGGTCATCATCCAGGGTGGCGCTCATCCAGATGCTCCTGCAACCACCTGTTGTTCCGATTATCCTTCTGAATGCATCCATCTGAGAAGTTGTTTCCACACCGACTCCCATCAGTTGCACTTCATCCATTATCCAAAGACAATCATTGTTCAACAACCCATAATGTACTGGCCATCGGTATCTGCTCATGCCGTATCCACGATTAAGGGCCCTCGACAGCAGCATGTCTTGGGTCCCGATAATTATGGCATCCCTTTCTGGATACATATCCCATTCATCTTTGTCCTCTCCGCCCATTAGGATCGTCACTGCGATCCGATCCCCTCTATCACCTTGCTCAGCAGCCCAACCCTCAACGGGTCTTACATCGTCTTGCGGGGCTCTGTTACCTTCATGTGCAATCGCCAATATTCCAAGGTTCTTCAACCATTCTATACAGTTGTCACGTGTCTGCTCCACAAGCACCCGCATCGGAAGACAATAAATCAGTCTCCTCGGCGTCTTCTTCCTGACTTCTTCGTCAGCGAACCTCCGCCTCCATAACCATGCCAACACAACAGCTGCGGTCTTTCCGCATCCCGTAGGGATGTCCAGGAGCTGAGGCAGATCCTCCCCGGTCGCGAGTCTTCGCTGGTACGGGAACGGTTCCAGGTTTCCGGTGGCCTTCTTAAACATCTCATCGTAGTTCATCTTCCACCCCTCTGCTCTTCTTTGTAGCGTTATTATTACTGCTGCTTAGATCCTCCTCGATCTCTTCAATGCTGGGGGAGGTTCGTTCTTTCCCAAAGTAAGCTTTCATATCAATTCGCATATGTTTCCTCCTTAAGGAAGATCGAACTTCCAGGGATCGGGGGGGTGGAATTGGAAGCGTTTTGACATAATATATAGCTATCTGATACGGGTGCGAAAGTATCCTTGATCCCGAAGTATCCCTTTGATTCCATGGAGTTGCCAGGGAATAATATCATATAAATATATTCACGTTATGCGAGTTATAAAAGTTATAAATAAACGGGTCATGGATCAGTTCCCAAGGCTCTTTTAGGATCCCCCTCCTCGAAGAGGAGGCATCCCAAACCCCACCCCCCTCCAAACCAGGGGGATCCCCTTCCATCAATATCAGGCGCTTCTGACGATGATCTCGCGCATCCAGATGACCTTATCCACATCTATTTGAATTATCCTCGCACGGATCCTCTGCCCGACATTGCTCTCGTTCTGAGCCCAGCTGAAGGACTCTGTATCCCCCGCGAGATCCACATCAGTGGATCGATACAGGGGGATCCCATCGACCTGGACCTCATACCTGCTCCAATCAACGGATCCCGATATGATCTCGAACGTGAGGGTGTTCTCCGAACCGATGGAGGATACATTTTACGTTATCTCCGCCCTGATGTTGATAGTATCTACAACATCCTCGATCTGACCCGCTGTCACAACGAGAGAGCTTTGCCAGATCACCTTGTCCGCCTCGATGTCGATGACCATCACTTCCAACTCCTCTCCTATGTTCTCACCCTCAACATCCCAGGTGAACTCCTCAATATCTCCGGCCCAATCGATATCGTCAGAGTGGGGCAATGATATCCCGTCGGCTCGGACATCGTACCTGTCCCATTCAACTTCCAAGCCCATGACTACGAAGGTGAGAGTGTTGAACTCTCCTTCGTATGTCCTGCTATAGGTGATCCCCGCTCGCACAATGATGACATCATTTGTATTCTGCCCTTTATCGATCTCCTGTCCCCAGTTGAAGAATATCGAACCCAACAAGGCGATCCCGGAGATCAGTAGCACGATGCATAACAAAACGACGATCACGATGACGATGGGGGCCCCGGTTGGCCTTTTTTCCTTCTCAATGTTCCCTGACATGGCGATCCCGTGATAGTATTGTCATCGGAGGTATTAATCCGTTCTCAAGGAGGATCCAAAAGGATCCCCCCCATAGGTCAGTTCTTGAGTTTAAGAGCTTTTGACAATGATATCCCTTTCCCATACAACTTTATACTCTTCAATTTTGATGATCTTAACATTCAGGGTTTCACCAACATTGTTTGAAGTTGGGGTCCAGGTGAACGATTCACTATCCCCAGCATGGTCCAGGTCGGTTGAAGCGGTGAGAGCAATACCATCAACGCGGACCTCATACTTGCTCCAATCCACGGTCCCGGAGAGGATCTCGAACGTGAGGGTGTTCACCATTGGAGGACCCGTAGAATACGTGATATCAGCTCTTACATTAACTGTCTCTATTGTTCCACCGGAATCGTCGATGAAGCTCTGCCCCCATAAGAAGAAGACACCCGAAAGCACCACTGTAATTCCTGCCACAAGAAGGACGATGCAGATAATAACTGTCAAGATGATAGCGATCGTTGACCCCTTGATTCCCTTCTTTTCCTCGCTGTTCTCCGTCATGGCGATCCCTTGATGTGAATCATGTTGAAACTATTTAAGTAATCTGTATTTGAAGGGATCGATCCGCATCAGCAAAGACCTGTTGCTTGAGAAAAAAAGGAATGTTTTTTACTTTGGCGATCCGACAGATTAGAAAAAGATGAAAGCATTGTCCTGTTCATCAGGATCGAAATGATGGATGTTTTCCAGAGTATTTTTTTTCGATCTGATGTGACCTTTCCCTCGATACAGTTTGTTGGATATATGTTGGATCCCCTCCTTATTGAAGGAGGTAGGATCCTGCCCCCGAAGGGATCTCCCCCGCGGGTCGATCCCCCCCACGGGGGGATCTATGGATGGGATCCTCCAGTTGCGAAAAGAAGGCAGGATTATTCCTCGCCCAGCAAAAGATATCCTCCCCTCCAGTGAGATAGCGTTCAAGGAGTGGATCCCGTTGTTGAAAAAGAATTAAGTAAAAAGTAAAAACTGATCAAAAAAAGATGAAAAAGAAAAAAAAAGAAGGATCCCCCGAAGGGGGGGATCCTTCAAGACGCGTTATCATTCCACACGATTAAGAGGCATATGATAACGCGACCACGTTCTCGCTGGTATATGCAACTTTGTTTCCATCAAGATCGACGATCTGGACCTTGTAGGCAGTTCCCTTTGTAATGCCCATATCATCCACGAACAAGGCGGTATCACCGGCATTTGAAATGGTGATAACAGCAGGGGTTGCATCCAATGGACCAGTCTGAGCATATTCAACTCCATTGACTTTCACAGCATAATTGTCCCAATCGATGGTCCCACCAAGAACTTCAATCTCGAGTTTATCATCCTGATTAGCCACGGTTGTGTCTTCGTAAAGCTTAATCCTTACGTTCAGTGTCGTTACGGTGTCACCGGATCCCTCGGTGAAGCTCTGCGCCCACAGGAAGACGACACCCGCGAGTACCACTGTGATCGCTACCATCAGGATCACAGCGATGACGGGCGATACGCCTGCCAAGTCCTTTTTCATTGCCTTCATGTTTTTCAGTCTCCTGATGCCCCTAAGGCATCGAAGCTAATCAGACTTAGTCATTTATTTAAAGTTTACGTTATTATTATCTATCTATGGGAATCCCCAAACCGGAAAAATGGGACATTTGCCTTTCAGATTTATATACAAAGAGATCCCCCCGCCCCCCCTCATTTCCCCCTTGGTGGCCTGATAATGACAGGCACCGAAAGTATTCCCATAAGTGGCGATACTCCGGGACATGATAGCGTCCCCCAAGACGGGGCGATCCCCGGATGGATCGGCCATCTCTCATCTTTTACGCTTTATCTATCGACAACCAACTCAAGGCTTTGTGGGGATCGATCCGGGACGGGGATGTGCTTTGAACGTTTTTGTATGTAACCTATGCTTACCCTGCATTCAATGTTGAACAAATCAATAGTATTCACATCTCATTGCCGAGGTCATACGGGTCCAATAACGCTCGATACGGGCAGAATGGGTCTGGAAGTATACATGAGGTGATAAGATGGCTAACGACGAATTGATCAAGAAACAGATAGTGGACTTCGCGTTCCACAATGACCAGATAGATGCGTCGGACGTTCATGTGACCGTCCATGAAGGAAATGTATCCCTGAAAGGAAAAGTGCCGACATATAACGCGTACAGAACGCTCTACAACTACGCGAACAGCCTGAACGAGGCAGGGAAGGTCAAGGCCAGCATGACGGTGGATTATGCCGAGAAGCAGCCGAAAGATGAGGAGATAGTCAACTTCATTTCGAATGCCTTCAAATGGGATGCCCATCTGAAGTCCTCAGACATCAACATCCGCAGCAATGATGGGACGGTGACCCTTTCGGGTCCTGTTGATGCCTACTGGAAGAAGCACTGGGCCGAGGAGCGCGCTTCGACCATCCTGGGCGTAAAGAATATCAAGAACGAGCTGGGTATTGTCCATTCAGACAGCGTGACCGATGAGATGATCTCGCAGAATATCATAAACAGGCTCAAGTCAAACATGTATGTCAAAGTAAAAAATGTGAACGTGAACGTCGAGAAGGGCAACGTACAGCTGACCGGGAAGGTGAATTCCTGGGGCGAGCGCTACGAGGCCTACAAATGCGCCCTGTACACCAATGGTGTCAAGGACATCAAGAATTCGATCACGGTCGAAGATTAAAAAGCAAACCGGAGATATGTGGAAAAAAATAGGATGGGAAGAATAGATATCCGGACAGAAGTAAGTCGAGGGGCGGGCTCAAAGAGCCCGCCCGAATAAACGTCGATGATTCATATTCGGGGTCAGTAACAGAAGCACCTTTCGCCCTGGATATGATCATTAGAAGAGAGGTTGAATGGAAACATTAATGGACTCATATTCAGGAAACGATAACGTCCCTTATGAGGATCACGGAGTTCATCTCGAGATTGACGATCCTCACTTCGACGTGTTCCCCTTTGGATCCATCGAAGGAATAAGATGCCCTCGATCCGTCGAGGAAGGAACTTATCTGTATCTCGTCCCCGGCACTGCTCCTCTGAGGACATGCCGATAGATCGGCGTTGATCACTGTCCCGTCCTCCAGGGTGAGGATCGCGCTCATCGATCCCCAGATAACATCCCCGCTTATGATCGATATCACCAATCGATCCCCGGCGGGATCGTCCTTGATGGAGATCTCCATCCTCGAGAGGTCGATTGCGGATCCCGCCTCCGTGGAGAAGGAGGACGCCCAGAGGAAGACGACTCCCGAGAGGACCACGGTTATAGCCACCATGAGAATGACGGCGATGACGGGGGAGACGCCTCCGTCATCGATCCCTCCGGGATCGGATCCCTTATGCATGCTTCGGTAACGAAGCGGATCCCTATATAAGTTTGATTTTGACAATATCAGGAATGAATAAGATCCCGTATGAAAATATAACCATCATCACATGTACTAAAAGGAAATATAAGCTCAAAGCGACATATCTTTCAGGTATACGCATGCTCGCCAAGTTTGAGATATATAGGGATGGAGATTTCTGGTGCGCAAGAGGTATCAGGGATGATATCTTCACTCAGGGAAGGACAATGGACGAGCTATTTCGGAATCTTGATGAGGCTGTTGAGCTCCATAATTCTTCTTAATTAAATAGCGCCCCGATTGGGATTCGACGTTTGAAAAATCCTTCGGATTTTCCACGTCCGGGGACCTCTGATAATTGATCCACGCTGTCGGTCCCCGGAACCCGAGGGTTCGAATCCAAATATACATCGTTCCTGAAAATAATTAAAAAGCGCCCCGATTGGGATTCGAACCCAAGTCTAAAGCTCCGCAGGCTTTTAGGATATCCAGGCTACCCTATCGGGGCCATGTTCGGTTTGTAGCCCGAATGTAATGAGGGCTATAAACCTTTACATGGTAATGTATAGGTTGGATAGACGGTCTTAGCCACACTCGGGGTGGGGAAAAAAGTCTTTGTACGGAGGAAATCTCGGGGAGATTTCCTTAGGGTATCCAGGCTACCCTATCGGGGCCATGTTGGTTTATAGGCGGAACGAAGTGATGCCTATAAACCTTTACATGGTATT
>JARVGK010000011.1:0-47336 GCA_029762535.1 Thermoplasmatota archaeon | reverse complement strand
ATATCCAGGCTACCCTATCGGGGCCATGTTGGTTTATAGGCGGAACGAAGTGATGCCTATAAACCTTTACATGGTATTGTATAGGTTGGATAGACGGTCCTAGCCACACTCGGGGTGGGTAGAAAAGTCTCAGTGTGGACTTATTACTATGGGGCGGTTTCGATGATTATCTTATGGTCCTTGGCAGAGATCCTCAAGTTATCCCCGTCATTTATTCCGATGGCATCAGCGATCTCCTTGGGCAATCTCACCGCCAGGCTACCTCCTACGCGGAAGACCTTCCTTTTGAAAAGGGCTCGAAGCTCTTCGTACTCGTTCTCATCGAGCCATTCTTCCTCACAACCGGGACAGACCTCAACGTTGGAATATACCCCTGGAGAGATCTCCCTCTTTTCCAGTTTGAGGGTCTTTCCACATTCCGGGCATTTGCTCATTTTCATGCACCTCCTTCAACGTGATTATGGAGCTTCAATTAATCACATATACTATATAGATACAATGTATATATAAATTTACAAAGACCGGATCGATAAAGCATCCCCGTTGAGGGGGATGCTTTCCACATCAATATCCCCACCCATAAAAAAACAACAAATACTCCCACCCACATACCTTCGACATGGAGATCGACACGGGTGCCTTCAAACTCAAAACAGAAAACGAATACATTCAGAACGTCAGGCTCACCCTCCTTCGCATCAACGAGTGGATCCGAACAACAGCGGACGATCTCTGCATCCCCCTCATCGATCTCTACCCGCTCTTCGTCGATCCCGACAACAATGTGAAGCTACGCGACGATCTCGGCATCGGGGACAACGCCCACCTCAACGAAAAAGGACAACAACTCATAGCAAAGGCCCTCTACGACGGCTACTTCGACTGCGCGGAAGGCCTCTCCCAGATAGTATGCCTGGGCGACTCCCACACTCAAGGGCATCCCATGAGGATCGAAATCTCCCGCAACGGGATCCCCATCGACAGGAGGATCGATCCCCCCAACAACTTCCCGTACTTCCTCCATGATCTCACAGGAAAGAGCGTCATCAACAGGGGGATCGCCGGTAACACTGTCCTGGGAATGCTCAACCGCTTCGATACCGAGGTGATCCCCCATCTGCCGGACCATTGTATCGTACTAGGAGGTACAAATGATGTGCTTATCGGGATCCATTTGGAGGAAACTATAGAGGACCTCGAAAAGCTCTACCGAAGGTGCATGGACTCGAACATAGTCCCCGTGGCCTGCACCATCATCCCTCTCGGGATATGATCGGCGATATGGAGATGACGTTATTCCCCCTCAGAATGACGTCGCCTATGATCTTGATGTTCTCGCCCTGTTTCTCCTCGGCCCTGTGAAGTACCATGTTGAGGTATTCATCGTATCCTGCAAGGTCCCCGTCCATGGTCCTTCCGTCCTTCAACAGGACCGAGACCGGCTTCCCAATGTATTTCTCGAGAAGAGCGAGAGGCATGACCATTTCCATACACCTGAACCCCCCACAGATGGAGGACATATAAGTAAGTTTACGAGTAGCGGTTCCAGCTCTTGCAGTGAGGGCATCTCCACGAGAAGGCCCTGGGATACGCCTTTCTGCACTTCGGGCATTTGAACTCGGTCATGCAGGATATGCATTTGGTCCCCATCGCCGGCATGTGCGCTCCGCAGTCCGGACAGGTGAACGAGAGCCCGCATTTCATACATGAGTCCGCATACTGGCTGACGAACTCGCCACACTGAGGGCAATCGATCTCGCTCTCTTTTTCGCATTCCTGGCATTTCCCGCTTCCACCGCATACCTTGCATTTGAAAATGAGCTTGACCCTGCCCCTTCCCCTGCATTCCTGGCATTTCCCCGAACCCAAACAAGTAGGGCACATCACGCCGTAGGCCTTGGCGTTCCTCTTGTAATCCGCCGTGGGGTCCGCCTTGCGCAGCGCCCTGGCCTCGGCATCCGGGGAAGGGGGCTCGGGATCCGATAGATCGTATCCCTGGACCTTGATCCTGCCCTTGACGTCATCCATCTCGATGGTCCTGACCTCGTCCGTGGGCTCGATCCAGAGGGCGGTCTCGTCCCTAACGACGCTTCCGGACGAGGAGAGGTCCATCTCACCGGCCTTCTCGAGGCGCTTGCGAAAGCTGAGAGGATCTTCCCCTTCGTCCATACAGGGGTACAATCCCTTCAGCGATATTTAACAATGGGCCCGATTCTAGAAAATGATATATAATGATGAACTCTACCCGGAGCAGATGGCCGACCTACTGGCATCAATCATCCCCGATCTCGACCCCACGATGCTCATACTAGCATCGGCGCTCTGCGTCCTCCTGGGGCTCTATACGTTCTTAAAGAGGATACTCGATATCAAGGGGAGCATACTCGCGGTCGTTCTCGGCATCCTTCTTGTGATATGGTCGGATTTCTTCTGGTTCCTGATGATGCTCACTTTCCTGTTCGCCTCCTATTGGGTGACGATGTGGAAGTATTCCCGGAAGAAGGAGCTGGGCCTGGGCGAGGGAGGTGGAGGGGAGAGAGGAGCCAGGAACGTGATGGCGAACGGCATACTACCTCTGGCCATCGCATGGTTCTCCGGCCCCCTGAACGAGATCTCCTCCGGCCTTCCTGCGTTCCTCTTCCTCGTGGCCATATCGGTCGCCACGGCGGACACCTTCGCATCCGAGATCGGGGTCCTGGCAAGGAACCCGAGGCTTATAACCGATCCCAAGAGGATCGTGGACCCTGGCGTCAATGGGGGAGTGTCCCTGCTTGGCAACACCGCAGCCTTCATCGGAGCCCTCATCGTGAGCGTGGTCGGATATTTCCTGATGACGGACATATTCATAAGCACCAGGATACACGGACTCGATGCGGCCCCGATCGTCATAGTGGCCCCTCTGCTCATCGGATGGTTCGGCTGTCAGCTGGACAGCCTGCTGGGCGCCACACTTCAGAACAAGGGTTATCTCACCAACAATCTCGTCAACTTCATCACGATCCTTTCCGCTGTGTTGTTGACCGTTCCATTCTATATATTCCTCTCCTGAACGCATGCCTCATACGGCCCAGGTATGATATACATCCTTCATCATACGAGTGGTCATGAAACGCATCCCCCATACGAAGAAACTGCTCCTGGTCATACTCGACGGATGGGGGCACTCGGATGAGAGGGAGCATAACGCCATCGCATTGGCCAATACTCCCAACTTCGACGATCTGGTATCGGAGTTCCCCTTCCGGCTGATAGAGGCCTCGCAGGAGCATGTCGGGCTTCCCCACGGTCAGATGGGGAACAGCGAGGTCGGACATCTCACCATCGGAGCGGGCAGGGTAATCTACCAGCCTCTGGTCAAGATAAACCGCGCCATCAAGGACGGGTCGATAAACGACAACGAGGAGATATCGAAGGGCATCGAGAACGCAAAGCGTTCAGGTGCGACGCTGCACCTCCTCGGATTGACCTCCGAGGGAGGCGTCCACAGCCATATCGAACACCTCAAGGCATTGATCAATTTGGCCTTGAAGGAAAATGTGAGGAACATCAGGATACACGTCATCACCGACGGGAGGGACGTTCCCCCCCGCTCCGCCGCGGAAGAGATATCATCTCTCATTGATTGGATAGGGACCATCGATCCTGATCACCGCGTGAAGATAGCCACCGTCATGGGGAGGTTCTATGCCATGGATCGGGATCGGAGATGGGATCGGACGGAGGAGGCATTCAACTATTACATATCCCCGCAGGATAACGTCTCCTCCGACCCTGTCAAGTACATTCTAGGATCATATGACAGGGACGTCTCGGACGAGTTCATCAAACCCGTGCAGATCGTGGACGGTCCTGGATCCAAACCCTCCCTGGTGAAGGAGGGCGACACGCTCCTGTTCTTCAACTTCCGGCCGGACAGGGCGAGGCAGCTTACGAAGGCCTTCATCTATCCGTTCTTCGGGGGTTTCGTCAGGCCGAAGGCGGTCAGACCTTACTTCGTCGCGATGACGGACTACGACGAGTCCATGTTCACACACGTCGGATTCCCGGAGGAATCGGTCACGATGGGCATAGGAGAGGTCATATCCCGGAAGGGATTGAGGCAGCTGAGGATCGCCGAGACGGAGAAGTATCCGCACGTGACCTTCTTCTTCTCCGGAGGGAGGGAGGACCCCTATCCCAACGAGGCAAGGATACTCGTACCGTCTCCCCAGGTCAGGACATACGATCAGAAGCCCGAGATGTCGGCCCCCGAGCTGGCCGACGCGATCGTCAAGGAGCTCGAGGGATCGACGTTCGATCTGGGGGTGCTCAACTTCGCCAACTCGGACATGGTCGGGCACACGGGTATACTCGAGGCGGCGAAGGCCGCCGTCGAGGCGGTTGATTCATGCATCGGAAAGGTGGTAAAGGCAGGTCTGGACGCGGGGTACCATCTGCTGTTCACGGCGGACCACGGCAATTCGGAGAAGATGTGGGATACGGAGAAGAACGTTCCGTTCACGGCACATACCACCAACCCCGTGCCGTTCATCTACGTTTGCCAGGGCATCGGAAAGGCGCATGTTCTCTCCGAAGGGGATATGAACCTCTCCCATATTGGCAGGACGATACTGCATCAGTTGGACATAGCGGTCCCTACCGAGATGAGCTCTCCTTCCCTTGTACCGGAAACATAGGCTCCAAGACCTCGAAGCAAGGGTCGAACTGACACATGAAACAAATACGTTTATAAGACAATACATTTCTCATTCCATCAGACCGGCCAAAAGATCTGTCAGGAAAGGGTGAGAACAGGTCGAAAGGGCGGGAAAAAGCCGAAATGTGGCATATCCAAACCTTAAAATATGGATGACCCGTTTAGGGCTTGAACCTGCCCCCTAATCGGGTCTAGAATCTCATCCTGGCTCAAGGCAGAGAAAGGTGCTGGATATTGGAGGTATGACATGAGGAAGAGCTTTACGATGCTCGTTTTGATGGCCCTGATCTTGACGTCGCTGTTCATAAACCAGGGCGATTCAGAAGGAGCGCGGGATACTTTTGCGGATGAGATCGATGCCATTGCCGATACGCTTGAAATGGATGAGGGCGTGGAAGAGGGTCCGGTATATTCCACATCGGACGGCAGGGAGCGCGGCGATGTCCTGATAGAGTCCTCACCGACGGTCTATTATTACGGGACCCAGAACGATGTACAGCTGCAGCCCTACGACAGCACCAGGGGCGCGACCAACACATCGACCCTGCTCTATATCAAGAAGGCCCCAAAGAAGGTCTATTACATGGAGAACTTCGTCATCGAGGGTGAGCTTATCGAGGATAACAACTCGGACGAGGAGAAGAACTCTGGCGATTATCCGCTGCCGGGCGAATGGGTGAAGTTCCTCTGGGCTGACGGGACCCCGTTCATGGTGGACACGTGGAACGTGACCGATGAGAACGGGACATGGTCGATCAACCTCACGGCCGACATAGACTCGGTCGTTCCCAATGGAGACCCGAACGGTCCGAATCCCGGGATCGAGTTCGAGGTCCGTCACATGGGTAGCTGGACCACTTCAGGTCAGGGCTCTATGTTCTACAATTTGACACAGAGCGATTACGACAAGCTCTACGACAAGGCCATAGGAAGGGACGATGACGGGGATGCCGCCATCAAACAATACAATAATATTGACGACGACAACGACGGGGTCGTCGATGACGGAAGGCCCGGCATTCCAGCCTTCGGAGCCCCCGAGCCATCTCATCTTTGGGATAACGGCGTGGACGATGACGGGGATGGGATAATCGATGACGGATATCCCGGGATCCCTATAATGGGCGACAGGAAAGAGGGCGTTGACGAGGAGAACTACAACGGGTTGGACGATGACGGAGACGGTTTCATAGACGAGGACCCGTGGGCCTTCATCGCAAGGCGCCCGTATGCGAAGAGGCTCTTTATCGAAGTATGGCACAAGACCAGGATCGGCGGGGGCGGGGCCGGACTCGTAGTCGAACCCGACCTTGTGGACGTCGGAAAGGGCGAGTCCATCAGGGTGACCGGAACCCTTGAGGACATTTCGGTCCCGGATTACAAGATGGGTCCCAAGACGGTGAGGTTGTTCTGGGACGGAAATCCGGTCGCGGAGACGATAGCCAACCCGCAGAAGATCGGTTACAAGTCCGAGTTCGAGTTCATATATACGCCTCCATGGACGACATCGGCCGGGCCACACGATATTTCAGTTGAGTTCAGCCCCGCCTTCAACAAGACCAACAACTACTATTACGATCCCAGCAACGCCACGACCGTCGTTTACGTCAGGCGCCCGACGGGCATCATATTCGACAACATAGACCCGCTGTACGGTGTCACCTGGGTATACAGGGGCCAGACGATATACATAAACGGCACTATCGTTGACAAGTTCATGTACGAGAGACAGTTCATCCAGACCGGCCCCCAGCTCTCGGTCAAGGGCGTGGACTATGGTACCAAGTACAGGTACAGCATCCAGTGGGGGGAGCCGCTGCAGTCCTTCGCAAAGATGTGGGCCGGCCTCTTCCTGGTGAAGCCGGATGGGTCGTTCTCGATCGAGTACCAGCTTCCGGCCAATACACAGCCTCTGGGACCGGTCACCGTTACGGTCGAGACGAATTTCGACCAGAGCCGTTTCCACGATCCGCTGATCTATTATTCTAACGCCAAGAACCAGACCACCTTCATAGTCAGGTCGCGAACGGAGATAGAAATGTTCCTGGACCAGAACAACAACGATCTCAACGATGAACTGGAGCAGACGGACTCGGGAGAACCGCTCAACACCTTCATAACCCGCAAGCCGTTCACGGGTCCTGACGGAAAGGTATACGACTGGAACATAGCCAGGGTGAGGGGTATGCTCAAGGATGTGGAGCAGTCCATCGGCGCCCTGAAGGTGGGGGTGCCCAATCAGAAGCTGCAGATATTCTGGGGCTTCGGCCAGACATGGCAGCAGACCGTGGAGGTGGAGACCGATCAGAACGGCCGCTTCTTCTGGCCCTATACCGTACCCCCAACACACCCGTTGGGTCCGGTGCCCATTCTTGCTGTGTACACGACCGATTACTATACGACATATTTCGACAGCTCGTCGGTCTCCGATTTCGATGGAAAGCCGTTCTCGGTCGTGTCCTTCACCGACCTTGACATCAACGCAAGCGTAGGTATCAAGGGACAGGCCATTAGCGTCAGGGGGATCCTCAAGGACGATAGAGGCGTCGGAATAGGCAACAGGACCGTGACCGTTTTTAGAAGGGACACATGGGACGGCTCCTTCGCACAGATCCGGGCCAACCCGGGAACCAGGCTGGGCGAGGCTGTGACCGATGCAACTGGCAAGTTCATATTCAGGGATTACGTTCTCGAGGACAGGGTGAACGTCGGCAGCATCTGGATCGTGGCAAGGTTCGCCGGATCCGTTGAGTTCCCCGATCCCACAACGAACGTGCGCTACTATCCCAACGATGCTTACATGCCGGCGTTGGCCACGCCCTCGAAACTCGTGGTCACGGCGGAAACGGAGGTGGTCCTGAGGGACGTGCCCACCGTTCTCGTCCGGGGCGGAGAGGCCAGGCTGATCGGCAACGTTTACGAATCCTTCCAGGGGAAGAAGATCGAGAGGGGAGTCGCCGGACAGGCCGTATCGGCATACCTCAAGCAGGGCGATGAGATCCTCAAGATCGGAGTGAGCAGGACCAGGACCGATCCGGAGTTCAACGGGTATTTCGAGATCAAGACCACGAACGTGCCTGACAAGCTCTCGGTGGGAGAGGTCACGATCATCGTGGAGTTCACCCCAGAGCTTGGCCCGGACGGGATCCCGCTGTATCAGGTGTCCAGGAACGAGGTTCAGGCCCAGATATGGTCCCAGACGAGGATACAGGACATATACTTCGGCCCAAAGGACGAGGACAACGACCGAAGATACGACGTGAGGGAGGACCAGATACAGGACTGGGTCTTCACGTTCCAGGTGATCGAGGGTTCCCCGACCGATACAAGAGGGGAGCCGGTCCAGTTCGGCATCGTCTGGATGAACATCACGGTCGGATCCTATACCAACTCCACGAGGCAGCTCACGGACCTCAGGGGCAGGGTCAACTTCAACTACACCTCCAAGTTCAAGGATTCGAACACTGGCGTGGATTTCCAGATAACCGACGGCGAGAAGAAGGCCAACATGACCATATCGGTCAAGTTCGAAGGCAAACAGTTCTACAGGGAGAGCGTAAGGGTATATCCCGCTACCTATCACAGGGCCGAAATTATAAGAGGTCCTGGACCACAGTGGTTATGGGTATTGCTTGTCCTCTTCCTGATGCTCCTGCTCGTCATAGTCGCCCTGTTCTTCTTCTACAGGTGGATCGAGAAGAGGAGGAGGCTCAAGGCGCTCAAGAAGATCATCAAGAAGGCCGCGGACCAGCTGGAGACGGGCAACCCCTACTCAGCGGTCATATTCAGGGCCTACCAGAAGCTCGGGGCGCATTTCAGGAAGTACGGCTTCCTCAGAAGGGATGCCGATACGTTCAGGGAGTTCGAGGACGCCGTGCGTTCCGCGCTGCCGATCGATGACAACAGCCTGAACTCCTTCCTCGATATCCTGGAGGAGGCAAGATACTCCAAGCACGTTATAGGCGAGGACCATAAGGAATCCGCCATCAAGGCGCTCAGGGGCGTCGAGAGATCGCTGGACAACATCATCCTCGATGAGGAGGCAGCCCTTAGGCAGATGGAGATCCAGGATGAGGATTATGTTGAGACGGATATAGTTCTTAAAGGTAACAAAGGAGCCTGAGAACGATGAAATGGAACGAGCTAATAGCGGTTTCAGCGGCAGTGATAATCGGAGTTTTCTTCGTGATATATCCGATGTTCTCCGTTATGACCAGCGCCGTGGGGATCACCCCTGACACGGCCCCTCTCTTCACGGCATACGGTGATGGACCATCCGATATCAGCATGTTCGTGAAGGACGTCGAACGACTGAACTATCACGTCAAAGGTTCGATCTACTATTCGGGTAGCGACGATAATGACGGGGTCTACGACTACAAGGTCAGGGCGATCACATCATCGCCAGTGGTCCTTCTCGGGGACATGATAGACCCAACGAAGACACTATATATGGCGATAGGGGTCGAGAGGGCCTACACGCCCGATGAGGTGAACGCCATCAACAACTTCCTCATGCGTGGGGGAAAAGCGTTCATAGCCGATGATTTCGGGAACGCGAATTACCTCGCCAAGGAGTATGGAGTGACCTTCTACGGCGGTCAGCTCTACGACGAGAACTTCGACAAGAACGCGAACTATACCATTCTGAAGGGCCATATGGGGTCCGATCTCTACGACAGGGAGGGAGTGAGGGTTTGGACCAGGGACAACCCGTGGGGGGACGGTGTCTGGGACGACGACCAGGATGCGGACGGGAAGATCGACGAGGACGACAACATGGGTTCCTCGAAGAACTATGATGACGACCGCGACAACGCCAGGCTCACGAAGGACCTGCGAAACAACGATCCATGGCGCAACAACGTCGTGGACGAGGAGAACGAGGGTTACGATGAGGATCCGATCGACGACGATTGGATGTTCACCCCGGGAGGCGATGCCCACAAGCTCTGGTACGGGCATCCCAATGTCAATACAGAATGGCTTGACGGGAAATCCCAGGATGACGACAACGGCGACGGGATAATAGACCTCAACGATATCATCGATGAGGACCTGATGCACTATCATATCATAACCTACAAACCAACTGGCCTGTCCTCTGCAGTGAATCCATGGATATGGTCCATGGGTTCGTCCAAGTCATGGGTGGATATGAACAACGACAGGGTCCTGTCCATTCCCGAGGGAGAGCTCAGGGGCGAGAACGCGGATGAGGTGTCCTCTATCGGGAACGAGATATTGTTCTGCCTGGAGCTTCCAGTAGCGGATGACGGCTCGGGAGCCGTCGATATAATAACGGGCGAATCCAAAGAGACGATAAAGAAGACATCCGGCGAACCGAAGAAATACAAGGTTGCCGAGCTAAACCCGAACGAGAAGCTCATAACCAAGCTCGGCTCCATCGTGTTCATGGGCGACCCTTCCGCCTTCATGAACGACCTCTACGCTCTGAATCATATCAGATATGATGTGAACCTCCCCTTCGACCCGATCGGGAACGGTAGGGACGATGACGGCGACGGGCTCATAGACGAGGACAGGGAGATCCTTCAGGAGACGGGTGACATATCACCGGAAGACCAGGAGGATGCGAACAACCTCGCCGATAACTCCCCGGACTACTGGTCGGAGGCAGAGGCCGACATGTACGATTGGATCACCGATGACATGGTCGGCAAGGACAAATACGACTATCATAACTCACGCTGGCTCCTTGACATGGTACGGAAGCTCTGTCCTGCTGAGGAGGGCGAGACCAATCTTGTCCTCATCGACGAGAGCAGGCACAGGGATCCGGGACATTTCATCAAGCCCGTTTACAGGTCCATGGAGCTCACCGCGTATCTGACATCCAATCCATTCTATGCCTATCCGATAGTGATATCTATAGGTTTCATACTCATGTTCGTGACGCTCCTGATACAGGACAAGGAGAACTGGATGCATGTCTTCGACATCTCCGTTCTCTCTCCCAGGCGTGTGATGCCAAAGGATCCCAAGCTTCAGACAACGAAGCTCAAGCTTGCGATCAAGGAGAAGGTGAGGCTGATCAAAGGCCTCAGCCCGGAAGAGTTCGCAACGCTCAACGAGGTCACGATAATGAGTGCGATCAGGGATCCCGATCTGATCGAACTGATACAGAGCGAGGAAAGGTCGTACACCCAGCAAGAGATCGCACGAATGATAGAGAAGATAAGGAAGATACAGTCGATGTAGTATGGAAAAAATAGGTGATGAGAGATGACACCGGATGGAACCCAACCAAAGCCACCAGCTCCGGCACCCCCGAGAGCACCGGCGCCTGCAGCAGCCCCTCCAAAGGCCGCTCCCGCACCGGCCGCTCCCCCTGCCGGAAGGAAGACCACCACCTCTCCGGAGGTGCAGAGGGCCATAAAGGGAGTGTCGGCCACATCGGCCGCGCTCATCTCCGAGGTGGAGAAGGCCATCATAGGGAAGAGGAACGTCCTCGAGCACGTTCTTCTGTCCATCCTTGCGGATGGGCATATCCTCTTCGAGGATTTCCCCGGGACCGCGAAGTCCCTGATGGTCATGACCTTCGCCTCGGCCCTTGGATGCAAGTACAGGCGTATACAGTTCACGCCTGACCTTCTACCGACGGATATCACTGGAACGTATATCTACGACGAGAAGGACAACGAATTCAAGTTCAGACCGGGGCCGATATTCGCGAATATCATCCTGGCTGACGAGATAAACAGGGCACCCCCCAAGACGCAGGCGGCCATGCTCGAGGCCATGCAGGAGAGGCAGGTGTCCATCGAGGGTGTGACCCACAGGCTTCCGAAGCCATTCCTCGTGATGGCGACGCAGAACCCCATCGAGCAGGAAGGGACATATCCCCTCCCCGAGGCACAGGTGGACAGGTTCATGCAGAAGATGTCCATGGGCTATCCCTCAAGGGAGGACGAAAGGGAGATCCTCATCAGGCGTATGATGAGGGGAAAGGACAATGTGGACATAAATACCATTACGTCCCCCGAGAAGATAATCGCGATGCAGCAGGTGGTGGAGAAGGTCCATATGGATCCCGCTCTGCTTACCTACATTGTCGAGATCGTCTACAGGACCAGGGAGGATCCCAGGGTAGTCGTGGGTGCATCTCCCAGAGGTTCGCTGGCACTGTTCAAGCTCGCAAGGGCGAGAGCTGTCCTGCAGGGCAGGGATTACATTACCCCTGACGATGTTAAGGCGATATCGATGCCAGCTCTGGCGCACAGGATCATCCTGAAGCCCGAGCCGAGGATCAGGGGTGTTCTAGCCCAGGATATAATAAACAAGATCCTTTCCGAGGTGCCGGTACCGGCGATATGATCGCCACAAAAGGCGGAGGGGGGCCCCTCTCCCTCTGCAAAAAGGAAATGGTGTGAACATGTGGACGAAAAAGGCAACAGCGATCGTGAGCTTGGCAGTGATACTCACAGTCATGGGACTGGCCACGCGGAACCTGCTGGTCATGATGCTGGCTTTGACCGCTATCGTCTTCACCATCGTGAGCTTGTTCGCCAACACCACGACGAGATTGACCGCCGACAGGGAGATGTCCCAGGAGAAGATCTTCGAGGACGGGTCCCTGAAGGTGGAGCTCAGGATCCTCAATCAGGGAGGCAAGACCGGTTTCCTCGAGGTCAGGGACAAGTTGCCCAGGACCATACAGCTGAAGGAGGGGACCAATTACACCTACCTCAACCTCAATCCGAAAGGTGCGACAAGGTTGAAGTACACGGTCAAGTGCCCCCTGAAAGGGGTCTACAAGATAGGCCCGATAACGCTGAGGACCCACGATCCCTTCAACATGTTCTACAAGGAGAAGACCGTCGCGTTCGAATCGGACCTGACGGTGTTCCCCCAGGTGAGGGACGTGAAAGAGCTCTATATCAAGTCGAAGCAGCCTAAGATGTATCCCGGTGAGATGAAGGTCAAGATGCCAGGTCCGGGCTCCGAGTTCTTCGCCATTCGCGATTACATGCCCGGAGACCCGTTCAGGGACATCAACTGGAAGGCCTACGCCTCCACGGGAAAGCTCCTGGTCAACGAGCATGAGCGGATATCCGTATCGGATATCACCCTCGTCTTCGATTCCAGGACCTCATCATCCTACGGCATGGACTCCGACAACGCCAATCTCTACGGTGCAAGGGCGGCAGCCACGCTTGCCAACTTCTTCCTGAAGAGGAGGGATGCGGTACAGCTTGTCATATACTCCGACAAGGTGCTGACGATAAAGAAGGGGACCGGGCAGAAGCAACTGTTCGAGATCCTGACGGCCCTGGCCGGTGCTGAGGGCAGGGGGGATATACCCCTATCCGGCATCGTCGAGGTAGCGATACCCTACATGCCCCGTCATTCCCCTGTCATCGTCATATCCAATCTGGAGGAGGATGACTCGGTGAGGAAGGCTGTGAGCATGATGAGGATGCTGGAGTTCGACGTGACCATAATCTCTCCCAACTCCATCGAGTTCGAGATAATGGCACGTCAGAAGAAGGGCGATAAGATCGACCCGGTCGTCTATGACATCCTCAGGCTAGATCGCGATATACTCATCCAGGAGCTCAGAGGCTTCGGGGTAAGGGTTATCGATTGGAAACCGGCAACGCCGCTGACCCAGATACTGCTGGAGGCGAGGAACTATTGAGGAGGAATGAAGATGGCTGAAAGATACGAAGAAGATCACCTTGTTCCCTTCGAGATAGGCCTTCAGGCCAGCGAGACCATTCTGATGTGGGGCCTTGGCGCCTTCGCATGGTTGGTCTCGCTTCTGTTGATGGGTTTCATTGTATCCTGGAACCTTACAGGGTTCGGGATATTCGCGTTCGTTGTTGGACTGTTACTGGTCCTGGCGTCGCAGATCGTTTCTTCCTACGACCCGATGAAGACCACCAGGTTCCCGGTCACAGGACTGCTCTTATGGTTGTTGATAGTGATACTCTCCTTCTTCATCCTGAGCAAAGGCTGGTCGGTAATGTTCTCCTCCGGGACGGATATGCTGATCTTCGCGATAGTGTACGTATCCCTGGCGATACTCGCCACCGGAGGCTTACTGGTATCCAATTTCATGACCAGCGTAAAGGTGGTGAATTGGATGAACATGCCGATGAACAGTTTCCTCATGACATCGGGGATCGCATCGGCGGTCGCGGGCGTGATCCACATCGGTTTCAGCAACAGGAACCTGATGTTCATAGATGAGGTATCCCTCGGAACATGGATCATGCTCTTCGTATTCGGCATAAGCTTTCTGCTCTTCATAGAGCTCAACACAGCGGCCCACAGGTTCAACGAGATCATCCACTACGCAAAGAAGAAGGCCGTCGGACAGTTCAGCCTCACCCCCGTGATCAACAACTACTACATCATGGGTTTCATCCTCATGTTGATCGTGATGGTGGGAGTGATCGTGCTGATGGTCATCAACTTCTTCTTCAGATGGGTGACCCCGATCTTCAACAAGCATCTGGCCAACTCGATCATGTTGAACTCTGTGTATTCTCTCTACTTCACCTCCCTTCTCCTGTTGGTGCCATTGATAATCGCGATGGTGCTATTCTTCAGCTACAGGTCGAGGAAGGAGAAGGAAGAGGAAGAGGACCTGAGAAGGACCGCAGAGAAGAGCCAAGGGACAGTGTACTGAAGAACAGGTATACTGTCCTTTTTTTTTTATTATTTTTATACCAGTAGTCCCTATACCGTGCGTTGGATCTATTGGCGGACCTACGGGGCGGATGGCCTAGGAACCTTATGATGGCCATCGCGATCGCATCATCCATAGCCCTGACGATGACGATGGTCTCCCTCGCCATTGGCGTCAGGGATAGCACGAGGGATGTATTGGACAGGGTCAACGCGGACATTTACGTGCTCCCCGAGGGTCTAAACCCACTTTTCAGGGACCTGCAGAAGTTCGATCAGGGTGCCATCGTAATGAGGGAGATCATGGGATCGCCATATCCTCCCGACAGGATATCTCCCAGGTTGAAGGACTCCATCTTCCTTTCCGTGGATGGTTCGGCTCCGATAGAGGTCCTTTCAACTGGCATCATCCCGGAACAGGAAGCGGATTTCGGACAGTTCGATACCATAGAGGGGTCCTGGTTCGTCACAGGAGGGGACCCGTTCCGAGAACATTATCGGTCCACAGGGTCGGTGGACGAAGCCTTGATGACCGGCGATATCATGCTTTCTAGGGACCTGGCGGGGAGATTGGGTCTTTCTCCAGGGCAAAAGATAGACGTTTCCCCCGCGCCGGACATCGAGCCGATATCATATACCGTATCCGGGATCTACGTGGATATCCTTTCGGGCACATCTGAGGAGGTGTTACTGCATCTAGGGGAGATACAGTTCCTCAAAGGATATCTTGAAAGGGACACCCTTACCGAGATTCTATTAGGATACTCGGACAAGGGGGCGTCTTCTTCATTTTTAATATGGTCTGAAGGTGATTCCTTCAGGTACAGGGACATCGTGGATGTACATTCGAAGAAGGATATTCTCGGTGAGATCTACCAGTTCACCGATATCGTCTCCGCGTTCTCGATGATCGTGATCACGGTGACCCTGCTTGTTGCCGTGCTCTTCACATCCACCGTCATGATGATATCCACACATCAGAAGGCGGGGGATCTGGCCGTATTGAGGGCACTGGGAATGACCAGACCTGGCATGATAGCTTTCAATCTGAAACGCTCCCTCGCCATCTCGATAACGGGGGGAGTCGCCGGAACGGGGATAGGTCTTTTGATAAACGGTCTTCTCAACGATGTCCTCATAGGCTCCATAGGAGGGATTCCCACCTATTTCAGGCTATTCAGCGTGAACTGGTCCGTGCTCATGTTAACTTTTATGATCGTACTTTTCATGGGGATCGCCACCGGAGCTTTCCCAGCGATAACCTCATCGCTCGTATCGCCCGTTTCCGCTTTAAGGAGGGTGCGGTGATGTTCCTTTTAAGGGGCCTTGCCAGAAGATGGGCCAGGAAAACGCTCTCCACTTTGGCCATCGCGATCTCCTTTTCCATGCTCCTATCACTGGGTTCGGTAGCAATGGGATTGTTCGAGCTTTCCCAGGAGAGATTGTACAATTCCCCCGGGGATCTGATAATCTCATCTCAGGGTCTCAACCCCACGATCAGCGATTCCCATCAAAGGTCGAAGATGCTTGGGAGGGATGAGGACAATATATCGGCCGCGATGCCGATCCTAACGGTGCTCGGAAAGATAGGGCTGGTCATCGGCCCAGGCGGCGATTTCCCATCGTCGGATACCGGGCATGTTCAGGCCGAAGGTATGGTGGTGTTGAACGTCGGTTTGATCGGAGTGGTCCCTGAAATGACCAAGCGTTTCATAAAGAACGATCGGATCCCGATCAGGTCAGAGATAGTGCAGTTCGATGGCTGGTTCGAGGAGGAAGGAGACCCCTTCCACGCCTCGAACTATTCTCATGGATGGACCGGAGAGATGCTTCTCGATCGAAACATCATTGAAAAGTACGGATTGGAAACAGGGTCCACGGTTCACTTGCTCGGTCAGGATTCGAAACCCAGGTCATCCTTTGTGATCATGGGTTCCCTGAGCACTTCACTTCTGGGACGCGGCATCACCTCTGGCCTGGTGGGAGGGGCGGCGATGGTACATCTGGGCGAACTACAGTATGCGACGATGAACCATGAGGTGAACACATCATCGGGCGTTAGAAGGGATATGGCCACGAGCATATACGTCAAGGTCTCGGAGGAGAGGAAGGATCCCGCTTCAATAAGGGGGATCTCCGCGAACATCTACGGATTATTCCCCGGGCATATGATATCGGATACGGAGGGAAGGCTCTATCGCATTGAGGAGGAGGTCCTTGTACTGGAGGTCTTCGCCGTATCGGTCGGGGCCGCATCGGTCCTCATAGGGGTTCTGTTCCTTTCGTCGATAATGCTCATAGAGCTCGAAGAACGACGGACCGAGGTCGCAATACTGAGGGCTATCGGTGTGAAGGTCACATCGATATTCGGAGAGATCGTGGCACAGTCCCTGCTCATCGCCGTTCTCGGTGCGTCTTTGGGGGTCGTCCCGGCCGTCCTGGGCTCGATGGCCTTCAATGCATATATGAGGGACCTCTACGGACTGGATGTCGCTTTCGTCAGCGATGATCCATTCGTCCCGCTTTTCTCGATCGCCTTCCTGCTCCTAAATGTTATCATATTCTCCGCGATCCCGGCCATATCCCTGTTGAAGATGAACATCAGGGAATCCCTGGGGAAAGGACAGCAGATATGACCAATTATGATAAATCAGATTAAGGCGATGGTCTTTACGTTCAGGGTCAGGGGTGTACAGGGTGAAGGTGGAACTGAAAAGGGTGGAAAGATCGTACGGGTCGGGCCCAGCCCTTGTCAGAGCTCTAAAAGGAGTGAGCATGAGGATCAAAGAAGGCGATTCAATATCCGTTATGGGGCCTTCAGGGTCGGGCAAGACCACGTTGATGTACATAATCGGACTCCTCGAGAAGCCATCCTCTGGCGATGTATCGATCGATGGGAGATCGATCAAGGGATGTTCTGATTGGTATCTTTCCAAGATGAGATTGAAGAGGATCGGCTTCGTCTTTCAGCAGTTCCACCTCCTTCCGAACCTGAACGCGATGGAGAACGTCATGGTCCCCATGCGGGAGTCCGGGATCGGACGCGCCAAATCCAGGAAGATGGCCTGCGAACTCCTTGACAGTGTGGGGATACTGAACAGGGCAAAGCATCTTCCCTCCCGCATGTCCGGCGGTGAGCAGCAGAGGACCGCCATCGCCAGGGCAATTGCCAACGGTCCGGAGATGATACTCGCGGATGAGCCGACAGGTGAGTTGGATTCGGACAGCTCCGGTGTGATCATGGATATACTCACTGAGATGAACAGGGCCCAAGGAAAGACGCTCATAGTGGTGACACACGATCCGGAGGTTGCCCGAAGGTCCAGAAAGATAATGAGGATGAAGGATGGGTCCATTCACTCTTAGAGAACAATATATAAATATTAAGGAAAAAGATACCAAAGGGTATATATAAAAATATCTTGGTCAAAATGGCGCAGACCAGCAGAGCTGGTGATTCCTGATAGGGGTGTTCATATGGTCAAACGAAAAATGATTGGTTATGGAGCGGTATCGGCGATCGTTGTCATCTCATTGCTGCTAATGAGCATGCCGATGAGCTTCGGCGATCAGCAAGATATCACATCAACGGTCAGCACGCCGGACTTCTTCCATGGGAGCTTCGACCTGGGTAGCTTCACACCCGAGCAGAACGTCTTCGGAGGTGTGTCCGGCATACACATGGGATACGATATGGTTGCCGGGGATATGAACGGGGATATGATCGATGATCTGATCGTTTCGGCCCCGATGCAAAATGCGGGAAAGGGCGCGGTCTACATATTCCTGGGACCGAACGACGATAGGGCGCTGACGGCTTCCGATGCTGACGTGGCCATCCTGGGGTACGAGGATATGGGGTTGTTCGGCCTCAATATCGCCCTTGGGGACGTTGACGCCGACGGCCTGCTCGATCTTGTGGTCTCGGGATATACGGACCATTACATGTACGGGCAGGGTATCCTCCCCTCCACGCCGGAGACGAAGGTGTTCCTCTTCCTCGGAGCGAGCTCATGGAACACGAGCATGTCCTCCAATGATGCGGATGTGATGTTCTACGGTGCCTTCGGGACCGCCTTCGGATGGAACATTGCCGTGGGTGACATCGACGATGACGATTACGACGACATCATCGTGGTTCAGATGTACGAGAACTTATTCGGGGTCGAGGGAGAATTATTCATATGGAAAGGGAGGATGGCGTTCGAGACGGAATACCATGTGGATATGATGGAGTACGACCACCACATCTACAATTCGGACCTTTACTATGACAGCTGGGGCTATCTCTTCAACGGCATAGGCTCATCCAGCCTCGAGCTCGGCGACATCAACGGGGACGGGTATCTCGACATTCTCATCGGATCGATGTACAAGTTCACCGATGCGCAATATTCTGGCGAGGTCGAGGTGGTATACGGTGGAAGGAACATGCTCATGGAGATGGACCTTGCGACCTATTCATACTTGAGGATATCATCCTTCGCCAATTACTGGCTCTCCCATGCTACCGCAGCGGACATCGATGGGGACGGGATCGACGATCTCTTGGTAACGGCTCCCCAGGCATTCTTCGACAGGACGGGTGGAATATTCGCCTTCTACGGCAAGAGCGATATGCCGGTGGACGACCTAAGCATTCTGGACTACGATTTCATGATAAGGGGGCCCAGGTCCGGTTTCGAGTTCGGTGTTCTCACCATTGGAGATATGGATGGTGACGATAGGGACGATCTGATCATCCACTCGAGGATGGGCGCCGACTACGATTACAGGGGATGTTACTATCTTCTCTACATGTCGGAGACGGACGATCTGCCCGATCCCAATGTTTATAACATGAAGTTCGAGACCCCATCGACGGTCTTCAAGGGGCCTTCGGGAGCCCAGAGATTCGCCGATATCCTCAAACCAGCTTTCCTTGTAATGGATTTCGATGGGGATGGCCTGTACGAGGTCGTCACTTCCGATTCCAGAGCTTCAGCTGCCGGATATCAGCCCAACGCGGGAGTCGTATACTTCTTCTATCAGACAGAGACGGAGGTCCGGCTCAACTATTTCGACCTCTTGGACGGCGACGGGGAGAACGGCAACATACTGGGCGCAGGCAAGCTATACCATTTCGTTGGCCACGTCGAGAACACATGGTCGCTCGAGGATTTCAGCAAGCTCGACATAAGTTTGATAATGCACGGCGGTGACATCGAAGGGGAGAAGATAGAACTCTACTGGGACAGGGGCTTGATGCGGATAAGGGAGAGGACGGACAACTTTGAACTGCTTGATATAGAATCGACCTCCGTCAATCCGGACGGGGGCAAGGGGATGTTTCTGTACATGAACCTCTCGTTCCGCTCCACAGTGCCGACGGAAGAGCCCATGGATATGATCATTGACATCGCGGCCGGGAAAGGACTCTCGGTATCGCTCTCCAAACCTGCCCTGTTCCGCGTCGAATGCGATGTTGCGTTCCACGGCGACTTCCAGGTCATCGGAGCCATAAACGGGCGCTTGAGCCTAGGTTCGTTCGTCCAGGGAGGTGAGACGATCGAGGTCTCCGGGGTCAGAGTGGTCTTCGAGGGAACCGAGGCGTCTCCTCCGAACTCATATTTCTCCATTAAGATGGAGGATAACAAGGGCAACGTGTACCTGAATTCTAGCTCCTCCGGAATGGACATATACTTCACCTTCAAGACCCTTCCCATTCCGGGGAAGGAGGAGCTATACATCACCATAGTCGACCTCGTTGGGGAAGCGGACGATGTCACTGGTGGTTTGATGTTCTACTATATGGTGGACGTGGACCTGCCCCACGCCCCAACGGATCTGATAGCCAGGGCGGATTCGGACATCGATGAACTGACCGGTTACGATGATGATCCGGACGTCTGGATAGTTTGGACCCCCTCCTCTGATGACACGTCCAACATTGTGGGATATCTCTACAACACTTATGACGCCGGCGGTACGTCCGAAGGTACATTCGTCGACAGGACCAAGTTCGAGTTCAAGGGTCTCATGGAAGGATGGAATACGATCTACGTCTGGGCAATGGACGAGGCTATGAACTACGGTCCTGCAGAATCCGTATCCGTCTATTACGATGCGGAGGCTCCCGTGTTCCTGCCTCCGAACCCCGCTCCAGGAAGCTGGGTCAACGAGAGGATCATCACCTACGAGATAACGGTGATCGATCAGGGAGGATCCGGGGTTCTGGGAAGCTCTATCGAGTACGCCATATCCAGCGACGGTGCGAGGACCTTTGGGGCATGGGAGCCCACAAACATAAGAAGGGTGGGCGACAGGATAACCGTCAAGCTGTTCATACCTCTCAGGGACGGTGTGGGGAACTATGTGAAATGGAGGGCCAAGGATATCGCTGGCAATGGGTATGTGGAATCCGAGCCTTACCAGGTCAAGGTTGACACGATCCCGATCTCCTACATGGAGGCAACCCCGGAACTGCCGCAGGATTCGAGCTACGTGGTCTGTGGGATAACGGTCACCGACAGGGTTCCCTTGATAGGATCGGGCGTGGATGCGAGCACCATACAGTATTCGGTGTCCTACAACGGCGTTTCGAACTACGGACCGTGGGAAAGCCTCGACCTATCTGGCACCTACGAATCAATAACTGCTCAAACCCCACCCTTGTACTTCAACAGGGACACGGTGAACTACATCAAATGGAGGGCCAAGGACATCGCCGGCAACGGATGGACCTACTCCGATGACATACCCGTAGAGGTGACCGAGGTCCGCCGTAACAGCGAGCCGGTTCCGATCATCACGACGCCCCTGCCCAATCAGGACTTCGACACATCGTCTCTGATACATTTCGACGGCTCGACATCCCAGGATGCGGACGATGACAAGCTGACGTATCTCTGGTACTCCGATATCGACGGTTACCTGGGCACCGACCCGGTCATATACAGAACGCTTTCGGCAGGTAATCATCTGATAACCCTCGCCATATCGGACGGCAAGTCCAACGTAACCTTCTCCATACCCCTCAAGGTATACCTGTCCGTGGAATACATAGACACGGATGGGGATGGGATACCGGACATCTGGGACGACGATATCGATGGCGATGGCTTGCTCAATATCGAGGAGGACAAGAACCGCAACGGATTGGTCGATCCTGGCGAGACGGACCCCAGGAACCCTGACACCGATGGCGATGGCGTCATCGATTCGCTCGACTACGCCCCACTGGATCCGACCAAGTGGAAAGCCGAGAGGAGGGATCTGCTCCCATCTTGGATCGTTTGGCTTGTGATATTCCTCGTCATCCTGCTGTTCCTTATCGTGGGATTGATATTCGTCCTGAAGCAGAGGGCCGACAGGGAGAGGCTGAGGGCCAGGAACGAGCATAGGGTGGCCAAGAGGAACCTCAGGAGGTTCGAGGTGCTCACCGGAGTTCCCACCAACGACCTGCCTGCGATAGAGGCCGTGCAATGGGCGCTTCCCGGGGTCATAGCCGAAGCATCCGAGTTCATCCTCGAGGCGCCTCCGTCAGAGGACCTTCTGCCCCCCTCTCCTGAAGAGGATAAGGAGGAGCCGACCGAGGCCAAGGTGAGCAAGCCCGATCTCGAGGACATGGAGACACCCGCACCTGCGGCCCCCTCGATGGAGGAGAGCGTATCCGAGCAGGAGCCCCCATCATCCGGAGGAAAGATAGTCACATGCTCGCTGTGCGGATCCGAGGTCCCGGTCGCCGAGGGAGCGACCTCGGTCGAGTGCTCTCTCTGCGGCGAGATAATAAACGTATGAGCTTCATGAAGGATATGGGGCCTCTACCGAGGAGGAGGCCCTCCATTTTTCTTTGTATCGAGGTAGTATGATGTACTCACGATGCCTCCTATGCTCCTCCATGTCCGAGGATTTCACCATCATACGAGGTAGAGAATATCACAGATGCCCGACCTGTGGGGGTATATTCTTGGACCCGTCCCTTCATCCAACCCACGACGAAGAGAGGGATCGTTATCAGAAACACCAAAACGACGTCGATGATCCAGGTTATCGGGCGTTCGTTTCGCCATTGGTCGATGCGGTGTGCAAGGATAACGGTCCGGACGATCCTGGGCTGGATTTCGGTTGCGGGAAGGTCCCTATCGTCAGTTTCTTGCTAAAAGAGAGGGGATATGATGTATGGTCCTACGATCCATTCTTCAAGAACGATCCGGACCTGTTGGGAAGGAGATACGGATACATCGCCTCAAGCGAGGTGATAGAGCATTTCCACGATCCTGCCAAGGAGTTCGGGCTCCTCAGATCGATACTGATGGAAGGGGGCGGACTGTATTGTTCAACATCGATCTATTCTGATAGCATAGATTTCAATAAATGGTATTACAAAGAGGACCCGACCCACGTATTCTTCTACAGCGCACGGACGATGCACTGGATAAAGGAGGCATTCTCCTTCTCGGAGGTCGAGATCAGGGGGCCATTGACGATATTCAGGACATGAGCGCTATATCTTGCCGATCAGGGAGGGCCCCGGGCTCAACGTCTCCTCTCCCGGCTCCCAGCTGGCAGGGCAAACCTCGCCTGGATGTTCCCTGACGTGCTTTGCGGCCTGGACCTGACGAAGGATCTCTCTCGCCGACCTTCCGATGGAATTGTCGTGTATGTGCATTGACCTCAAGACCCCTTCCGGATCGACGATGAAGGTGGCCCTGAGGGATAGTCCCTCCTCTTCTATCAAGGTCCCGAACGCTTCGGATATCCTCCTTGTGGGATCTGCCAGCATGGGGTATCTCACCTTTCCTATCGCCGGAGAGCTCTCGTGCCACGCGAAGTGGGTGAAATGGGTGTCGGTGGATACTGAAAGTATCTGGGCCCCGATCTCATCGAACTTTGGTTGCATGATCGCAAGCTCCTCGAGCTCGGTGGGGCAGACGAAGGTGAAATCCGCGGGATAGAAGGCTATGGCCAGCCATTTCCCACGGTACTCTGAGAACCTGACCTTCCTGAACTCGTATTCGACAAGCGCTTCGGCTTCGAGATCCGGTATTACTGAACCAATCTTGATCATTTGAACACCTCGTTATATAATGTCTAAAACCGGTGGAATATCTTGATTATACCTGAATTGTTAGGATCACATGAACTTGTCAAGTGTGCTGTCCTTGTACTGCTCGGGGAACATGATATCGATGTTCCTGCCGATCAGCTCTATCCTCTGTCTCAGGTATTCCGACACTTTGTATTTTTGTGAGATGTCCCTTGATATCTTCAGGTATTTCTTGACCGATCCCTCGCTCACGGTCAGTATGAGCTTGTTGTTGCATCTATGCGGATGAGGTACTCGGACCATGTTGATGCACCTGCCCGCAAGTGGGATCCTTCTGTACTTCGCCCCGCATTTCCCGCAGCGGAACGATTGCGTGGCGAAAGAGCGCAGGTTCCCTATCATATCGGGAAGTAGGTGAGTGGATAACACCCTCTCTGCGACATCGTCCTCGTCCACGGCGCGTATCATCCTTGCAAGCTCCAGCTGCCTGTTGATCTTTTCGAGGGTCACGTTGATGGTCTTGTATGCGGAGATCGCCGGGGAACCGTTGATATCGTTCGTGGGGGCCGAGAACCCGAAACCTTCGTACTGATCGATGGTGCCAAGCCTGCCCTTGATGGAATCCAAGCGCAGCATCCAGTATTCGTTAACCTTAACACCCCTGAGGGTGGCATTGTGGAAATCCAAAGGGTACCTGAACGAAACGTCAACGTTGTGCGCTTCCTTGTCCACCTCGAAGGGATCGAGTCTCATGGAAAGGACCAGGGGCGCATCCATCTGCCCTCCTCTTTTTTCCGGGAGGAACTTTTTCGAGAAGTTGATGAGGCCGTCCATGAGGAGCATTATTGCGTCCTCGTCCCCGTCGCAGTTCCTGCGCTTTGCGGCATGGAAGTAAGGGTGCCCGAAACAACCCTGGGCCTTGGTGAACCCCACTATCCGGCAGAGGACCCCTCCGGATGTATGCGGGGCGAGACCGATCGCGAGGGCGCCGATTAGGTCCTTTCTGGATCGTGCGTTGTAGTATGGTTCCAGGCCGTACATTAGCCGAAGCTCATCGTCAACGAAACGGCTGACGCTCAGGAGGTAATCGCCGCATCCCTCGTTCACCACTATGTCCTGGACCTTCAGCTCCAGGACCTGGTCCCCATCGGTCAGTTCCTTTCCGTGTATGTCCTTTTCGTATCCCATATCGATGAGCCTCTCTACAGGGGCATCGATCTCCGAGGGTTTGAAATGGGTCATGGTGATGTCCGTCATGTCGTAGCGTATGGTCCCGTCCCTGAACACGAAGACGGAGTGCTTAGCTCTTAGTATGCCCTTCTCCAGCCTTTCCGGTACCTTCTCCCTCGATATCAGGCCCTTGACCCCTTTGGTGTGGGGGATCGCCCCGATCGACGGGATCCCCAGCGTCCTCAGCGCCCTCTCGGCGTCATTCTTCGTATCGATCAGCATATGCTCTCTTGTGCCGCCGGTCTCCACCCACGTGTCCTCTCCACAATCGGGACAGAACGTGTATGCGGATATCCTGTTGCATCTTCGACAAAGCCTCGGGATCGCATTCGAGGAGATGAGCTGATGGGCCGATGTCCTGGCCCCGAACTGTTCGTCCTTATTGACATCGAACGTCTTGTTCACCAGCCTCTGCGGCCCTCCCTGCATGCCGACCGGGTAAAGAGCGTGGACGGGAGGTTTCATCTTCCTTACGTCGGCCTTTTCGGGCCGTCCCATGCGCGCACCGATCCTGGTCGGGGCCTTCTCCCTGATCCTGACGCCGGACAGAAGGCAAACGGCCTCCATTACGTTCGTGCATCGGCTGAACTTGGGCGGTATGCGGGTGCTTCTGAGGTCCTCCGTTATCCCCAGGCAGCGCAGGATCGGATATGACATCCCATCCAGTGAGAATGCCGAGGACGTATCCCTGTGAGGGCAGCCCAAAGCGATGAGAATGCTTTTAATCCCATCATCCCTCTTCAACGATAGAACGCCGTTCTCCATGGACCCGGATTCCAGAACATTCTTTCTGAGCATGTTCAGTTCCATTAGGGATATATCGTGCCAGAACAGGTTGAGGTCGGGATGGAGCGGGATCGAGTAACGCTCGCTCAATTCGAAGGCCTGAAGCGGATCTTTGGGTAGAAGATGGGAGATATCGATGGAGTGCATTCTCCCGTCATGCTCCTTGGCCCTGCCTGCGGCTTCCCTCAGGTAGGACCGGACGCTCCGGTCCATACTCTCCTCGGCGGCCTTCAAGGATCCAGGATCGGAGGGATCGATATCCTTTAGGGATTTCTTCTTGATCCTGTCCATCTCCTCTTCCAGGTGGAGGGACTCCTCGAAGGGATGATCGCTCATCCCCTCTCTCTCCATATAAAGGGCGCATCTCAGTTCCTCCTCCCACCACTCGGTCGTGTAGGAGCCCTGGACGAGGGGGTGGTTGTTCTCGGCGAACTCCCCGAAGGGGATCAATATCTCTCCCACGTCCGTGATCTGCCTGATCCTGGACCTGACCCTTTCCAGTATCTCCTCGCTCGAGACCCTGACGAGGTCCCCGTTATCGAGAAGAACGATGGGACCGTCGATGCTGTCCACTGGAGTGACGGCTCCGGCCTTTCCGGGGCGTTCGATCTTGATCTGCGTGCCCGTGGCCAGGAACTGCTGGGTAACCTCAAGGGTCAAAGGGTTGATGCCTATGGATGCCAGGCCGCAGGTCCTTCCCCTCCCGTATCTGAGGCGGAACCCGCCAGGGCGGCTGGGATGGGAGAACACCGGCCTCCCCGCGATGAGGTCCTTTATGTACTTGACCGCGACCTGTACCTTGGGGGAGATCCCCTTGTCAATGAGGGTGATCCCCTCCTTCTCCGATCCGTCCTCCGTGAATATGAAGTTCATCAGGTCCTCGCCGTCCTCCAATGTGGACGAGATGGCCTCCTCCGCCTCCTCGTCCAGATCGTCCAGGGGTATGTCCTCCAGATCCGATCTGGGTTTTTCGGACCTATCCTCCTCATTCTTTTTCGAGCCGAGATCCCCCAAGAACTCCCAGCCCTTGATCTCCTCCTGCTTTATGATCTTCATCATCTTCTTGGCCTTGAGTAGAACGCCTTCGGCTATGACCAGACAGATCCCCGAGCGGACCTGGTTGGTGGGGACACGTGGAAGGTCTCTGTTCCCCTGCACCTCCGTCTTCTCGGTACCCTCGCCGTTTATGCATACGGGGCAGGACCGGACCACCTTCTCTATCTCATGCCTATCCGGCCTGTACTGGAGGTTCCTGTAGAGCTGGAACTCCTCCACGTATCTGGAGACCTCCTGGTCCGTGACCTTGAAGGTGCCGATGTCGAGCGATCGGCGAACGATGTCGGCGATGAGTACGGACATCGCCTGGGCCGTGCCTCCTGCGGCGCGGATCGGTCCTGCGAAATATATATCGGCGTAATCCGTTCCATCGATGTTCCTGCCGAGTGCGACCTCGGCTATGCCCTCAAGAGGTGCGACGAGAACTCCCTCGGTGAGGATCGCAAGGCCGGTCCTGGTGGCCTGATCGAGCGCTTTCTGCTTGTCGCTGCCGCCGGCAAGGAGATCGCGTGCGACCTCCTCGGCAATGGTGAGTGTGAGCTTCTCCCTGCTCATCTTGGAGGCCTTCTCGCGGATCCTTCCTGCGACGCCGGGAGGCCCCACCAGGTTCTCGACCCTGCCCGCGAGATCGTCGGCGAATGGGATCTCCACCTCCTTGACGGGATCAAGCCCCCTGGAGCGGGCGCTCCTGGCGATGGAGGCCGCTCTCTCGGCCTCCTCCTTGAGGCTCTGGAAATAGCGGCTCATGGACTCGGAACATACTGGGCCTTCCATCTTGAGGAAGATGATATACCGTCATGTATATGTCTTTCCCCGGGGGGGGTGAAACATAAAAGGCGGATCCCCCTTCTATCCGGATCGATCCCTGATGAGATCGACCCTCTCTCCCGTATCCACGTCGAATCGGGAGACGGAGAGGTCCCCGTTCTCGATCTCCATGGAATTGAAAGATGGATGGCTCCTTCCCTTGAGTCTGCTCGTACAGGCGGTCCCCGCTGTGATGAAATAGATCCCCTGAAGGTTCCACACCCACGGTAGATGGCGATGCCCCGAGAGGACGGCATTGACCCCGGAGTCCATGCACGTCCTCAGGAAATCCCCTGAATCCATCAGTATGTTCAATTCCCTCCCCGTGCCGGGCACGGGGATCGCGTGATGATGCATCGCGACGATCCTGACCTTGTCTTTATCGCCAAGCTTCGATATCAGAGGATAATTATGCCTGCCGATCTCTCCCTCGTGAAGGTCCGGCATCGAGGAATCGAGTCCCTGCACCGCCACGTCACCGTTCTCGAAGTATGGTTTCCTGGTCCCGAACATCTCCTTGAATATCACATGCCCCTGGTTCATGGAATCATGATTGCCCGGGACCACGAGCATGGGCCATTTCATATCCTTGAGAAAGGTAGCGGCTTTTTCATATTCCGGGACATGTCCGTCCATGGTCAGGTCCCCTGTGACGATCACAAGGTCGGGTCCAAGATCGTCCATGATCCCAAGGAGACCTATCCACCAGTCCTCCCTGAAGTGTCCGGAGGCGAAATGGAGATCCGATATGTGGGCCATGCGAAAGCTCATGTCCAGGTAATCGCCCTGTGCCCATATTAATTGGACGGGTGCAATTTTTATATACGGCCATCGACTGGGGAGTTCCAATGGGTCCGCTTTACATGTTCATGATCGCGCTAGGATTGAGCATGGACTCCTTCGCCTCGTCCTTCGCCTGCGGGACCAGGGGCGTCAAGGGGATCATGAGGGCCGCCCTCAAGGTCTCGGCGGTCTTCGCCATCGTTCAGACGGCGATGACCGCGATCGGCTATCTTCTGGGCTCGCTCCTGTTCGGTTGGATCACGAGGGCCGGACCGTGGATCACCTTCGCCCTTCTCATGATCGTAGGGATCAGGATGGTCCATGAATCGTTCAAGGCGAGAAGGGAGAACAGGGAATGCCGTCATATGACGAACCCTGAGATCATTGCCATGGGATTCGCCACCAGCATCGATGCCTTCGTCATCGGGACGGGGATCGCTATATTGGGGGCTGGGATCATCCCCCTGCTTGCCTTTATCCTCATAACGACGTTCGTTCTCTCGGCGGCCGGGGTTCTGATCGGTATCAGGTCCTCGTCCATTCTGGGATTCGCAGCTGAGATAGCTGGAGGCGTCATTCTGATGTGCATCGGGATATGGACCCTTTCGGACCATTTGCTTTTCTGATCAGTCCTCCCATCTCTCCCTCTTCAGGGAGAACACAAGCACCACAACGGCTGCGACCATCATCAAAAGGGACAGTAGGGCAGCAATTGCGTAGTATGCACCAAGAGGGGTCCTGTTAGAGCTGCCATCCCTCTCCAGCTGTATCACGCCAATGTCGATATTTTTTCCGGGGAGGATGACCGTTCTGCGAGTGGTTCCTTCGTATCCATTCTTCGTGATGTACAGGACCCTGTCACCGAAGGAATCCTCCATCCTGAAATAACCGTCATCGTCCGTCAGGGCCAACCTTCCGTTGTCGAGGAGGACCTCAGCACCCGGAATGGGCCTTCCGTCAACGGTAACGATGCGGCCTGTGATACGCCCCTGGTCGCTGGTCATGAAAGTTATTCTCCTCTCCTGCATCGCGTTCCCGGCAATGTCAACCGCATTGACGATGAACGCGATCGTTACGCCCATAGGGACCACTCCATCGGGAACGAACAGTGCGTGGTCCGCGTTCCATATCACGGACCCGGAGATGGAAGGCGAGTGTATGTTCGATGTCGAGGGCGATACCCTCTCCGAGAAATTTATCCTGAGCACCTCAAGACCGTGTATGGTCCCGGTCGGGGGATCGTGCCCCGTTATCTTCGGGGGGATCGTGTCGATCACTATCCTTCGGACCAGTTTACCCTCGTTCCCGGCCGGGTCGTAAGCCGAGATCGTTATCGTATGCTCCCCTTCGGAAAGAACAGGGGCCGAAATATTCCCATTTGGACCTATTCGTATCTTCAATCCGTTGTCGATCCATAGAAACGCCGAGGACACACCCGTTCCGGCGGGGTCCTCGATCGACCATGTAAGGACCGGCACCGACGTGTTGATCCTCCTGCCCTCGTGCATCCCCAAGAGGTCGATGACGGGTGGGAAGCTGTCCCTGATCACCTTCAATTTCGCCTCTCTCTCGTTCCCCGCAGCATCATATGCCTTCAGGGTGACGTGGTTCATGCCCTCTGCAAGATACCTTACGGTAGAGCTGCGGCTTTCCTCCTGGACCTCCCAATCCCCCCCGTTCACCATAAGCATGAGCCCGGGGTAACGGTCCAGGTTATCTCGAAGCTCCACATTAAGGACGATCTCGTTCGAATTGGTGAAAATCACATCAAGGCCGTCACGGACCCGTATCTCGGGCGGGGTCCAGTCGATGAAGAAATTCGTTTCCCGATCGAATTCATTGTTGGAACTGTCGCGAACGGATAACCTGAGCCAGTGCTCGCCCTCGCTCAGGTTCTCAAACGCGAAGGCTCTGTCCTCGCCCACATCGATGGGACCGTCCATGTCAAGGTTGAGGATGGTCCTGTCGATCCCGCTTAGATCGTCCGAGCACTCCCATTCCGCGACGAGATCAGGCCCTTGATAAAACCCTCCCGCCGAAGGTGAAATGATCTCGAGTTCGGGAGGCACGCTGTCCATGATAACTTTCGCTTTCCCCTCCCCTCTGTTCCCGGCCCTGTCCGTGGCACCTAACGTTATCGAGATGTGACCATCGGGGATATCGGAGAAGGTGTGGCTCGTCGTGGAAGAGGGCAGCTCAATGGTTTCCCCTCCGATATTCAGGTCGTAATGCTCGATCCCGCTGCCCGAGTCCGACCCGAACCAGTTTATTCGAAGCCATCCTCCTCTGAGGAACGCCCCATCCTGCGGCGAATCGATCGATACGGATGGAGGAGTTCCGTCACCCGCCTCCGAGACGATCGCGCTTGGAGGCCCCTCCTCCACCAGGTTGTAGGCGATCACCATGTAATGGTACTCGATGGTGTTGACGATCGCCGAGTCGGTGTAGGACAGCTCGTCCGAACCCACGGCGGCCAGGAGAGAGATCGCGTCCTTATTCAATCCGCGATAGATGTAGTACCCCCTGACGGAGGCCGTTCCCTGGGAGGGGGCTTTCCAACTCAGTTCGATGTACCCGTTGCCCGGGCTGGCATAGAGCTCCCTCGGCTCGGAGAGCGTGGCCCTGGCAGGGCCCGATCGGGCGGTCTCCGATGAGAGGACGAAAAGGAGCAACGCTGCCGCTATCAAAGGTAAAGAGGATCTCGGGAGCTGCCCCCGTTCGAACATCGCTCCTAACAGGACCAAGCATATTTTTAAACCTTCAGGCGATATGTGCATGTCGGATGCCGGGCACAGCGATCATATTCGTGGACATGCAGTACGATTTCACAAGGAGCGGCGGGGCCTGCTACGCCCCTCGCAGCAGCGTCAGGTTCGTCAGGGATCATCTCATCCCGTACATCAAAAGAGCTGACGTCCCCGCACTGCAGATAGTATCCGATTACAGGCAGCCGAGGCCGGGGGATCCTCGTGACTGCTGCCGGCCGGTAGAATGGGGGTACACATCTGAGATCCCCAAAGAGATCCTTTCAGGTCCCGATCTGATCAAATGCATGAACTCGCCCATCTGGACAAGGGAGGGCATAGGAGACGCCGGAAAGCACCCGGGTCTCCCATATCAGGATCCCGCCACCTTCGACGTGTGGATCGACGAGAACCTGTCGATGAAGGGGATCGGGACCATCATCCTTTCGGGATTGACCCTTGACGCGTGCGTGCTCTGCGCCGCTCAGGAGCTCTCATTTCGGGGCTTCACCGTGCTGACGCTCGAGGAGGGCACGGATGTCCGCTCAGGGAGGTTGGAGGACAGGACGAGGATGCTTAGGACGCCGCCCTTCTCGCACTGGTCCGGGACAATATCCTTTGCCGGACTGAGGGAACTATTCGATTAGAGGATCATACCAATATGTAACGGATAGGGTTATTTTCACAGCGTTATGTTCATTTGAGCATATCAAAACCCCTCATTTCGCCCTCATGATGGGAATAAAAACAGCAAATAAGATAACGCTTGAGGCCTTCCCGTTAGCATCGGGTGATATGATGAAGACGGTCAAGGTCCTGGTGTTCCATCCCGAGAGATGCAAGGGGCATTACGCTTGCGAGAAGGCATGCTCTCAGATAATGCACAAGAACGAAAAGGGAGGCGAGTGGTCCGCGCTCCGAATTATCAAGGAGGGCGATGGATACATAATAACGAACTGCAACCAGTGCGGGTTGTGCATAGACATGTGCCCCGTGCAGGCGATCAGGAGACTACCGTCCGGAGTGGTGTCGATCAACAAGAACACCTGCATAGGCTGCCAGTCATGCGTGGCGTTCTGTCCGAGACATGTGATGAGGAGGGCTCCGACGGTGGTCGTTCCTCACAAATGCATATCCTGCGGTTCCTGCGTGAGAGCATGCCCGGAAGGGGCTCTTGAACTCATCGAGATGAATATCGATGATATACAGGAGACGGTATATCACAAACAGGGGGTGTGCCAATGAGCTCCGAATGCTTCAATGACGGTAAGAACGCCCGACTCGTTGGCAAGGGGGACGGTCCCTTCGAGACGGGGAACACGAAGCATGAATGGGACATCGCGGCGATTAGAAAGGCCCACAAGGTCCTGGCCGAACACAGGTTCGAGAAGCGGGGCGTCCACAGGGGCTATGCTGAAAGACTGCTCTACGTGAACCTATCCACCCTCGAGATAAAGGAGATCCCCCTCAGCGAGAAGGTCAAGGGGCAGTTCACCGGCGGGAAGGGTTTCGGCCTCAGGATGATATGGGAGAACTGCAGGCCCGATACTAAGTGGAACGACCCTGAAAACGTGCTATCCTTAAATTCCGGGCCGATGAACGGCACGACCCAATACTCCGGGATGGGGAAATGCCTTTCCACGACGATATCGCCCTCGACGGACATGGTATGCGACTCGAACGCCGGGGGCTATTTCGCTCCTTACATGAAGTTCGCCGGATTCGATTCGGTCTCCATTCAGGGAAAGGCCAAGGAGGACGTCGTCGTCTTCATCGACGGAGTGGAGGGCAAGGTCACAATAGAGACCGCCCCCTTGGAGGAGATCAACTCCCATCTGCTCTCCGAGCAGCTGACGCACCTCTTCGCCCAGGAGGATAGCGAGTCATCGAGGCAGAAGGTGGCCGTGGTCACATCCGGTAAAGGGGCCGAGCACAGCTTTTGGGGCATCCTCAACATCTCCTTCTACGATCCCAGAAGAAAGGTCGCCAGGTTGAAGCAGCATGGAAGGGGCGGCCTCGGAACGGTCCTGAGGGACAAGAAGGTGAAGGGGATAGTGGCCCGAATAGAGGGCTTCAAAGGGACGCAGAACGACCCCGCCGACATCGACAGTATAGCCGAGACCGGGATAAAGCATCACACCCAGATCAGGGACCTGGACAGTTCCCAGTGCAACATGAGGGTCGTCGGCACCGGGAACCTCGTCGAGGTCATGGACGCCTATGATCTCCTTCCTACCGAGAACTACAGGTTCGGCAGCTTCCCGAAGGCGTCGAGGATCGCATCCTCCAAGTTCTACCCGTACTTCACCCAGGTGATCCCGGACGGATGCTGGTACGGCTGTACCCTGGCATGCTCCAAGGCGGTTGACGGCTTCAAGCTGAGGACCGGGCCGTACAAGGGGCAGGTCGTTACGGTGGACGGCCCAGAATACGAGACCATCGCGGGCGGATCGAACATGTCCCTCTGGGATCCCGAGTGGATACTCGAGTTCAACTTCTACTGCGACACTTACGGGCTGGACACGATATCTGCGGCGACGACGATCGCCTTCATCATGGAGATGTACGAGTACCATATTCTTGACAAGGAGAAATGCGCGGGGATCGAGCTGTGCTTCGGCAACGCCCATGCGGTGCTCGAACTGCTCCACAGGATCGCCCAAGGGGATGATGACGAGTTCATCAAGGTAGCGGCCAGGGGAGTCAGGCGCCTCAAGGATTGGATGATCAAGAACGGATGGGGGGATCCGTTCCTCGTGGAGAACTGCGGGATGGAGGTCAAGGGCCTGGAGTACTCCGAATACGTATCGAAGGAGTCGCTCGCCCAGCAGGGGGGATTCGCCATGGCTTCTAAGGGCCCGCAGCACGACGAGGCGTGGCTCATTTTCATGGACATGGTCAACAACCAGATACCGACCTTCAAGGACAAGGCGGAGGCGCTCCACTACTTCCCGATATGGAGGACATGGTTCGGCCTGGTGGGGCTGTGCAAGCTCCCTTGGAACGATACGATCCCGTTGGGGAATTCCAAGGAGGATGAGCCGGCCAAGGTCCCCGAGCACGTCAGGAACTACTCCACCATCCTCTCTGCTATCATCGGAAAGGACATCACCGGGGACGACCTGATACACATGAGCGAGAAGGTGTACAACTGGCAGAGGTCCATGAACGTGTGGATGGGGAAGGGGTGGAGAAAGGACGACACCCCCCCGTTCCGATCCATGGGGCCCGTGACAGAAATGGAATACCTGTCCAGAGCGGATAGGTACGACAAGCAGCTGATCGAACTCGTAGGGGTCGATCCCGGGTCGTTGAAGACGCTCCCGATACAGGATAAGCTCTCCATGATCAGGGAATATAGAATGGACCAGTACAACAAATTGATGGATGCGGTTTATTACCGCAGGGGCTGGACCCAGAACGGGATCCCCACGCCACAGAAGATGAGGCAGCTCGGCTTCGAGGATGAGACGGAGATGTTATCGATGCTCGAGAAGGCCATCGAAGAGGACGAGAAGGCCGGAAGGAACATCTGGGGCGGGAGATACAGTAAGGGCGAGAGCCAGCCCGACCCCGAGCGCAGATATTGGGAGAAATGGTAAATATCACCTCTCGGATGCTTCGGAGGTGGTAACATGGCGATAGCTGTCAACGGCAGACAGGAGGAATACGTCGAAGGGGAGACGGTGCAGGGCCTGCTGCGCAGGCTGAACTACGTGTTCCCCCTGGTCGTGGTCAAGGTGGGCGATAGGGTGATATCGAAGGCGGATTACGACAGAACGGAGGTCCCCGATGGCGAGTCCGTGGAGATCCTGCACCTTACTAGCGGAGGCTGAACCATGATATGCGCTACGAAGGAGGAGCTGAGGCTGCGCCTCAAGCGGGAGAGCGTGGATGGCAGGATCCCGTGCTCATCTGCTCTGAGGATCGCCTCGGAACTGGACCTGGATACTGAGGTCGTCGGAGAGGCGCTCGATGATATGGGTATAAAGATAATGAAATGCCAGCTGGCATGCTTTCCGTAGGCCTGTTCCTCATACCTCGCATTATCATCTTTGAGAATGTCCGCTGAACTTTCTATATATATCACATCGATGGACCGCACTATTGTTTTCGAGGCCGCCGTATGGATGAGGAGAGAGGACCGTTATCGGAGGGAAACCCTCCCGAGGATCAAGACACTCGCCTTGACGGAAACGTCACCCTCGATCTTCTCATGAAGCTCTACGAGTTCGCTCCTGATGCCGTATACGTGAACGATATGGAAGGGACCTTCCTGCATGGCAATTCCCAGGCGGAAAGGCTTCTGGGGTACGAAAGGGCCTCGCTTATAGGGAAGAACTTCGTCGAATCCGGGATAGTGCCGGATGACCAGATCGAGAAGGTGATCTCCCTCCAGATCGAAAGCATCAGGGGCGATCCCACGGGACCGGACGAGATAAAGCTGATCAGGTCTAACGGCAAGCCGGTCCATGTAGAAGTGAGGACGCAGCCCATAACGATATCCGACCAAAGGTATGTCCTTGGAATAGCCAGGGACATCTCCGAGAGGAAGGCCCTCCAGGCGGAGCTCGAAAGGCAGAGGGACCTGGCCCAGAGCTATCTCGATGTCGCTGGGGTAATGATCCTGGCACTGGACCTCGAAGGCAGGATAACCATGATCAACAAATGGGGGGCAAGCCTTCTGGGTTATGATACCCCGCAGGAAATGTTGGAAAAGGACTGGTTCCGAACAGCGCTGCCTGAAGGGTACAGAATAGATGTTCGAAGTTATTTTCAGGCCCTCATTGATGGATCCTCAGATGATATGGACAGGGAAGGAGCGGTAATTTGCAGGGACGGCTCCATCAAGGTCATATCATGGCACAATCAACTTAGAAGGGATCCCGACGGGAGCGTAACAGGGACGCTGAGCTCGGGATCCGATATTACGACCCTCAGGACCAAGCAGAGGGAGCTCAAGGAGAGCGAGGAGAGGTTCCGGGGCCTTGTGGAGCGCAGCTTCGATGCGATCTGCTCCATGGACCGTAATGGAACGATCAATTACATCTCTCCCGCCGTCACAGAGATCCTCGGATATACATCGGATGATATGATGGGCCGGAATTTCCTGGAGTTCTTCCCCGAAACGGAATCGGGCCCTCTCCTGGAGGACTTCAGCGCAGCGTTGAAGGGAAAAACCTTCAGAGGGAGCAGGATCCCCCTTAATAGCAAGAAGGGAAAGCAGCTGGTCATCGAGGTCAACGTCACGCCTTACACCGATGAAAGTGGTCTAACTGCGATCGAGGCCACTTTCAGGGACATCACCGACAGCGTCAGGATGGAGAAGGAGATGCTTGACAGGACCGCTTTCCTCCAGCAGGTGATGGATTCCATCAACCTTCCCATCTTCATAAAGAACCTTGACGGGGTTATGATCGGATGCAACAGGCATTTTCTCAACTTTACCGGAAGGAAGAGGGATGATGTGCTGTTCTCGGACATGAGCGATCTGATGCCCGAACATATCCATACCCTGTGCAACAACAAGGACAGGGAACTGCTATCTGGCAAGGGACCCCTGATGTTCGAGGTGTCGATACCGGGCAAGGATGGCTCGGGATCCCCGTATCTGATAACGAAATCACCCTTCAGGGATATAAAGGGGGAGCTAAGAGGCATAGTCTCGGTAATGATATCGGTCGAGGAGAAGAAAAGGTACGAGCTGGAACTGGCGAGGAGCAAGGAGATGATGCAGAAGGTACTCAACTCGGTGGACACCGGCATCCTGCTCCTCGACCCCGGTGATGGGACGGTATCCGATCTGAATCCCAGGGCCGCGAGGATGCTCGATATCCCCATGGATGAGGTGGTCGGAACATCCCCTGACCCCATACCCGCCATCATGAATGGCCCGTGCGCCTCCGTCTTCGAGGGATCCTCCCGATCCTGCGTTCAGGAGTTTGAGGTACCTCACAGGGACGGTTTCCTTCCCGTTATGGTATCGTTGAAGAGGGAGGACATTCTCGGTATCGATAACGTGATAATGACCATGACCGACTTGACCGACCACATCGCCGCAAGGAGGGCGCTGGAGGAGAGCAACGACCTTCTCGGCATGATAAACAGGATACTCAGGCATGACATCCTGAACAACCTGGGGATGATACAGCTGGCTTTGGGACAGTATCGCGTCACGAAAAGGATGGATTACATTGATGGGATGGAGAAGGCGCTGACCCGCAGCGTGGACCTCATCGAGGCGATGAAGCAGCTGGAGATGATATGGTCTTTCGGCAAGCCGCTCAAAGAATATGAGATGAAGGCGTTCATCGAGGGAATAGCGAAGGGTTACGATATCCCCATAGAGGTGTCCGGGGAATGCAATGTGCTAGCTGATGACGCTCTGAGTTCGGTGATATCCAACATGATCTCGAACGCGATCAAGCACGGGAAGACCGACAGGATGAGGATAGTTCTCGAGCAGGGCGAACGCATCTCGAAGATCAGTATCAGCGATTTCGGCACCGGGATCCCCGACAAGATAGTCGATAAGCTCTTCGACGAGGGTTTCAGCTACGGGACCATGGCAGGGTCGGGGCTAGGCCTCTTCATCATCAACAGGACAATGAAGCGCTTCGGCGGAGGCGTATCGTACGAGCCTACTACGCCCAAAGGGGCCACGTTCGTTCTTATGTTCAGGGCCCCTCAATCGTCGTCCCATTCCACCTGAGTGATCCTGTTCTCTCTCGAACGCTTGACCACCAAGAACACGAGCAGCAGAAGTATCGTCGCAGCGAGCCCTATGAGCAGCACCAGCATCGGAAGGTAGATCGCGCCGTCATCAGCAGGAGCTGGGATCCTTTCCGGGCGATCGTACGGGTCCGTGGGATCGGTCCCCGCGAGGAACTCCTCGAGGTTGGTGAACCCGTCCCCGTCCGCATCAAGGGCCGAGTCGTTCAACGATATGTCAAGGCCGTAGCGCAGCTCCCAGAGGTCCTCCATCCCGTCATTGTCCAGGTCCTCGCCGGGTTCGGGAAGGGGATCCTCGTCTTCAGATGCTTCCTCGATGGGTTCGGGTATGAACAGGATCCATACGGACGATCTCGGGGCATCGAGAACGTTGCCGGAGGTATCGGTCACAAGGACAGTATAGTACAGGTTCCCGACTGCATCGTCCGGGACCTGGCATGTGCCGGCCCACAGATCGTTGCCCACGCTCAGGAGATCGACCTCGTTCCTGTCGCTCGTTCCTCCCATCCACCATTGGACCGCCACCGAGCCGATCCCGATGTTGTCCCTGGCGTCTATCCGGAAAGTAAGGACCTCTCCCTGGTTTGCGGAGGAATCGGTCCCGTCCCATTCGATGGCAGGCATTATCTCATCCACAACCGATACGGTCCTCGAAGTGGTATTGGCCCTGTTTCCGCTGTGATCGGTCAAAACGATGTGGTATTCCAGGGGGTCGAGCCTATCGCCAGGGAGCGCAAGCCTCATCGTGTAAAAGGTGTCACCCTCGGCGTCCATGGACATGTCGCTGGCGAGGATCTCGGCCCCCTGCCGTACGTTCAGCAGTACAGGGCCCATCCTTATGTTGTCGGAGGCGAGTATGAGGAACTCGAGGGTCTCGCCGACGCCAATCGTCGAAGGGGTCCTGTCCTCGATGAAAGTGGGGGGATCGTCGTCTACGGTCCTTACATTGAAGAATTCCGTCTCGGCCACGTTTCCGGCCAGGTCCTCCGAGATGAACTTGTATTCGATATCCTCCAGTCTGTTCGGGGGCATGTCCAGGTATGCCTTGAACGCTCCGTCATCGTACTCCATATCGACCGTGGTCATGAACTGTGTGGACGAATACCTCCAGCTCGCCGATACCCCTGCGACGCCGATATTGTCCGTGAATTCAGCTGCCAGGACGAGAGTGTCCCCCGTGGTCGCGATGTCCGGGGTGAGGTCGCCTGTGAAAATTGGCGCGTCATTATCGGATATCCGTATCGTGTCCCCCGTGATCTCCACATAATTCCCGGCATCATCATGGGCTTTGAAGGAGGCGTATGCCAGGCCGACCGAGTCAGAGGGGATCGTGAACGCGGCGGTCCAGAGCCCGCCGCCGATGCTAACCATATCCATCGGGCCATCGAACAGCTCCTCGTCAATGTACAGCTCCGCTTGCACTCCGGATATGCCGATATTGTCAAAGGCATGGACCCCGAACGTGAAGGGATCCCCCGTTGTCGGTGGGTCCGGACAGGACTGGACGGTCAGGCTCGGCGGATCGTTGTCGATGACCTTTATCCCGGTCCAATTGGTACGGGCCTCGTTGCCGGATATATCCCTGGCGAGGGCCATGATCATTAGGTCCTCGAGGCTGTCGTTCAAAACTGTGATGACCCCGCTGTAGCTGGAGTTGGAACCGGACAGCATCATCTCGTTGACGTACCTGAGGTCGGGTCCCTGGGTGTAATACACCCGGACGTTCTCCACCCCGAAATTGTCGGTGGCGCTACAGCGGATGTGGAACTCGTCGCCGGTGGTGGCATTGCCTGAAACGTTCAGTGAGATGGAAGGCGGCTCCATATCGACGGATATGTTCAACGTGTAAGGCAGATGGTTCCATGCGGTCACCGTCACGTTCACGCGGTCGGTTCTGTTGGACTGGAAAATGAAAGCGGCCTTTCCGAACACATCGGTTCGGGTGTAGTTGTAATACCCGCTCTGCTGCAGGCATACGAGGGCCCCTTTAAGTGGAAGGCCTCCGTCGTCCTTCACGACGACCTCGAACCTGCTGCTGTTGAGGCCGATACGATCCGGGCAGGATACCGTCAGGTTCGAGGGTTCGGCGGTCCTCACATCCGGTTCCGGGTCGCCTATGAGGTTCAGGGCGTACATGCACCATCTGTAGGCGTTGTTCGACCCGGCGGTGGAGACGTAGGCGTTCTTGCCCATGGCGAAATGCTCGCCCATCCCTGTCCTCTTGTTGGAGAACAGCTGTTGTACCATCGTATACTGGTACCTCTCCGATGCCCCGTAGCCGGGGTTGTACGGCGAGTACCAGCCATACCTGGAGTTGCCTATATAGGCGACGCTCCCCCCGTCCGTCCTCTTGACATGGTTCTCGGCTATGCAGTCGTTATAATTGAAGCGGGTGGTTATGCACCCAATGGAGTTGACGATCCCGAGCTTGTATCCCCCGTTGTACTTCGATATGTCGCCGTTGTATAGATTGTATGTGCCCCCTCCAGGGGATCCCATGCTCATGACCGTCTCGCTGGAGTGGCCGCTGTGAAGGGCCAACCCCGTACCGAGGTTGATCCCGGCGATGAAGCTGTTCTTCGAGAGCGTACCGGCCTTGCCGCTGGATGCGTCCCAGAGAGAGGTCGCGTTCGAGTTGGGGGGCAAAAGGTTGTTCTTGATGATGTCAAGCCCCCTTGAGGAATTGGTGTTCGCATCGAGGTACTCGCCCGCGAGAAGGACCCTGTCGAGGTATCCAGAAGGGGGCTCGAGCTCGTACGAGAGCGTCTTCTCGACGAATACCGCGGCCTCGGAAACGGTCTCGACCGGGGCCCTGCCGACGAGGACGTCCGGTCTCAGATCGACCATGTCGCCGGTCTCGCCCCATACCGAGTTGTTGTTGTAGTTGAACGTCCCGTCCAGGTCCGAATAGTACAGGTCGGCGGCGATGTCGCTCTGTGTGTAGCTTCCGACCTTGGCATAGCATCCCCTGTAAGGGATCACGGAGGTATCGCCTCCCAGAAGGACGTATTCCGCATCCCATGTCGCCACCGCGTCGATGATGAAGTTCCTGATCCTCTCCTGATCGTCCCTTCCAGCATAGTTGTCGTAGATGAACCTGGTGGTCACCGATGTCGCGGGGACGCCCTTTCTGGTCTTCCACTCCACGAGGGGATCGAAAGAGCTCCCGACCTTGTCGGGGTTCGTGATCAGTACGTATCTGTGGTCTCCATCGGGTAGATTGCCGGTGGGCGAGAACATCAGCGATCCGAACATCTGCATGTCCCCGGAATTGATGACAGAGTCCTCGACCATGGCCTCGAAGACACCGTCATCTACTGAAGGATACTGCACGTTCTCGGACAGTTCTTCATCGATCGGGATCAGCACGGCGGCCTCGATGGAGGTTATGATCCTCACCCCACCATCAACGGGCATTACGGGGTTGTAGCGAAGGGAAAGGATCCGGTATCCTCTCATCCTACCCTCTCCCTGTGAGCTCATAGGTTCCTTTATCGGTGTCGAAAAGGGTCGATATGGAAGTTCATCTTCGGACCCTATGGATATCGGCACCTGGTCCGGGACCGCCGCGATCGGTAGGGATAGCGGTAGGAAGGCCTCCTCGAGGTCTCTTATCTCCAGTCGGTACTCTCCCGCGTCGGCCGGTATGAGCACGTTGAAGTGAAGAACGGGGACGAAAGGAGATCCCTCTTTCGAGGGCATGTCGTATTCAGTATGGATCAATAGAGAATGCCCCAGGCTCTCAACGACGGTCATTTCGGTAGCATCGAATGAAAGATGGAGGGCGATCTCCACGGTCTCACCCTCGTAAAGGCCCTCCCCTTCAAGTGCTGATACGAACGATGCGGACAGGATCGATAGGATGATCATCGATATAGTGAAGGATATGCTTATTCTCGAGGCTCTCAAACTCGGCCCTCCGGATGCACGTGTTTCCGGGCGCTGGACACGGATCCACTTGTAGATGAATTTATTGGTTATTTAAAGAGATGCCCTCATTATTCTCATATGTGGATACTCTAGCCTGTATGATGTCCGACCAAATGATACATGGTGTGACATGCTCATATCTTCTTGCGGAGGTCTATGACCCTCTTTGCCTTGCCCTCGGTCCTTGGGATGACACCGGGTTCGAGAAGCTCGACCTTTGCTCTTAACGTAAGCGATGCCTGCAGGGTGGAGACGACCTTGCTCGACAGCTCCTTCATGTCCACCTTCTTCCAGTATTTGGGCGAGACCTCGACCTTCACATAAAGATGGTCCAGCCTGTCTGTCTCGAGGACGATCTGGTACTGCTCACCAAGCTCCTCGATCCCGACGAGTATGTCCTCGATCTGGGACGGGAACACGTTCACGCCTCCCACTATTAGCATATCGTCGGAGCGGCCCTTGATCCTCATTATCCTCGGATGCGACCTGCCGCATGCGCATTTCTCGTATTCGATCACGGCCAGGTCCCTGGTCCTGTATCTCAGAAGCGGCATGGCCTCACGCGTGAGCATGGTGAAGACCACTTCGCCCTTCTCTCCCGGGGAGAGCACCTCGCCAGTGTCCGGGTCTATCGTCTCGACGAGGAACTCGTCGGACCATATGTGCAGGCCGTTCTGTTCCGGGCATTCAGCGGCCACGCCCGGCCCGTACAGCTCCGACATGCCGTAGAGGTCCTGCGCCCGTATGCCCAGGCTGTCCTGGATATGCAGCCTGGTCTCATCGGACCAGGGCTCGGCGCCGAACATGCCGATGCGAAGGTCCAGTTCCGAGGGATCGACCTTCTCCTCCTGGAGCGCCTCGATGAGGTAGAGGCTGTATGATGGGGTGCAGCAAAGGACGGTCGTTCTCATGTCCCTCATCATCTTGATCTGCCTCTTCGTGTTTCCCGTGGCGGTTGGTAGTACCAGGGCGCCGAGCCTCTCCGCTCCCATATGGAAGCCGAGCCCCCCGGTGAAAAGGCCGTAACCGTACGCGTTCTGAACGATGTCGGAGGGTGTCACTCCCGCACAGGAATAGCATCTGGCCATGAGGTCCGACCATGTGTCGAGATCATGCCTGGTGTAGGATACAACGGTCGGAATACCGGTCGTTCCGGAGGAGGCATGCAGCCTCATGACGTTCTCTATCGGGACCGCCAGTATGCCGTATGGGTAATGGTCCCTCAGATCGTCCTTCTTTGTGAACGGGATCTTCGATATGTCCTCGAGCTTCCTGATGTCATCGACCTTGATCCCGGCTTTATCCATGCGATCCCTGTACATCCTGACGTTGTCGTAAGCGTGCTTCACCTGGGCCTTTAATCTCTTGAGCTGCAGGCGCGAGATATCGTCTCCGTTCATTAGCTGTTGTTTTTCCTGGAACATTTCCACACATCCTTTGTGATCTCGTCCCCGGAGCCAAGCGATGATCCGGCGAAGGGCCGGGGAAACGGGGACAGGCGGAACACTTGATCGCGGCTATTGGTAATTATCTTTTCCAAAGGACGGCCGGTTTCAGGCTTCTCTTTGGACATGTGAGAAGTGCTCTGTTGTTCCATTAACGGTCCCTAACGGATCCTCAGCTTAATTTTTCATATCATAACATGTTCATATCGATCGGGATGTGTTCAACCTTGCGGTTTGAGACAATTTGTTCTAATAGCAACATCAAATATCGTAAATTAGGAATAATAAATCCATTCTAAGGTCCAATAATACAAATACTCAGGGGTTGTTTTATATTAATTCGAGGCATACCGGAGGTGAGGTCTGATCATGGCACGAAGGGGTATAAGGGAGTATGACGCGAAAAGGGTATTCTACAGGCTTATGCAGCGCTACACGAACGACCGATTGACTTTCGACAGCGATCTGGTAATGGTCGATCCCAACACGGACCTTTCCCGACTCGCTGATGATTATCCGTGGTTGAACAACAAGAGGCTGGTGGTCAAACCGGACCAGCTCTTCGGAAAGAGGGGTAAGTCCGGATTGGTCCTTCTCGATGCTTCGGTCGATGAGGCCATAAAGTTCATAAAGACCAAGATGAACAAGAGGGCGAAGGTCGGCAGGACCGCCGGGAAGCTGACGCATTTCCTCATCGAACCCTTCGTGGTCCACGAGCTGGAGTACTACGTCGCGATGAAGATGGAATCCCACGGTGACGTCATATATTTCTCCACCAAGGGAGGCGTCAACATCGAGGATGTCTGGGACAGCGTGGTAGAGATCGTGGTCGATCCCCTTGGTGAGAGGCCCTTCGATCCATCGCCGATCCTATCAAAGGTCCCAAAGGAGCAGAGGATCATCCTCGAGACCTTTTTACAGGGGATGTACAAGTTCTTCTCGAGCCATGACATGACATACCTCGAGATCAACCCCTTCACCATAGTCGATGGCAAGATAAGCTGCCTGGATATGGTCGCGAAGATCGATGACACGGCAATTTACCAGAACCCGGAGGTCTGGGGTGATGTGGAGTTCCCTCCATCCTTCGGTGCCGAAAACAATCCCGAAGAGGCCTACATAAAATCGCTGGATGAGAAGACGGGTGCATCGCTGAAGCTGACCATACTGAATCCCGAGGGGAGGATATGGACGATGGTCGCCGGAGGGGGCGCTTCAGTGGTCTATGCTGATACGATAGTGGACCTGGGCTACAGCAAGGAATTGGCGAACTACGGCGAGTACAGCGGGAACCCCTCGACCGAGGAGACCTACCTCTATGCCAGGACGATACTCTCCCTGATGACCAAGGAGAAGCACAAGAGCGGAAAGCATAAGATCCTGGTGATCGGAGGGGGGATCGCCAACTTCACTGATGTCGCAAACACATTCACCGGGATCATCCAGGCACTGAGGGAGTACGCCGACAGGATGAAGAGGGTGGGGGTCCGGATCTATGTGAGAAGAGGCGGGCCCAATTACAAGATGGGTCTCGAGAAGATGAGGAAGGTCGGCGATGAGACGGGGATCCCCATAAAGGTCTTCGGCCCGGAACTGCATATGACCCAGATCATTCCAATGGCCTTCGCCGATGATACAAGGGGGGTGAAGTGATGGAGCCGTATCTATTGTTCTCTACGGAATCGAAGGCGATCGTGTACAACCTGCAGGAGAGGGCCATACAGAGGATGCTGGATTTCGACTACCTTTCCCAGAGGGAGACGCCCTCCGTCGCCGCAGTTGTGAACCCCGGAAACACCGGGGTGCATAAAGTTTTCTGGGGGACGAAGGAGATCATGATCCCGGTATATCCTGGTATCAAAGAGGCCATCGATGCCCACCCTGACGTGGATATAATGGTGAACTTCGCCTCGTTCAGGTCCGCATACCCCTCCACCAGGGAAGCGCTGCTCAACGAGAGGATCAGGGTCGTGGCGGTCATCGCGGAGGGGGTCCCCGAGAGGAGGTCGAGGGAGCTCGCCCACCTTTCGAAGAAGCTCAAGAAGATCATAATCGGCCCGGCGACGGTGGGTGCGATAGGGGCCGGGGCCTTCAAGGTGGGGAACACCGGAGGGACGCTCGATAACATCAAGGAGCAGAAGCTCTACAGGAGGGGATCCGTAGGCCTTGTGACCAAATCCGGCGGATTGCTCAACGAGATGTTCAACATCATATCCCACAACACGGATGGTGTGTTCGAAGGAGTGGCCATCGGAGGTGACAAGTATCCGGGATCGGGACTTCTGGACCATCTCCTCCGCTACGAGAAGAACCCGAAGGTCAAGATGATGGTGGCTCTCGGTGAGCTAGGTGGTGACGAGGAATACCACGTGGTCGAGGCACTGCAAAAAGGGCTATTGACCAAGCCGTTGGTGTTCTGGGTGATGGGGACCTGCTCGAAGATGTTCCCCACAGAGGTCCAGTTCGGACATGCCGGGGCCAAGGCGGGGGACGAGAGGGAAACGGCGGACGCCAAGAACGCGGCGCTGAAAAGCGCCGGCGCCATCATACCGAAATCCTTCGACAGCCTGGGCGACGAGATAGCAAGGACGTTCATATCCCTGCAGGACCAGGGAAGGATCACTCCCGTCAAGGAGCCAGAGACCATACCCCTCATCCCGATCGACTACGCCGAGGCGGTCAAGAAGGGGATGATACGCAAGCCGACATCTTTTATAACTACCGTCGCCGACGACCGGGGCGAGGAGGTGAACTACGGAGGGTATCCGATCTCGGAGATCGTCCACAGCGGAGGTAAGCTGGGGGATGTCATATCCTTACTGTGGTTCGGAAGGAGGTTCCCGAAGTGGGCATCGGAGTTCATCGAGCTCGCCCTGATGATAGTCGCGGACCACGGGCCCGCTGTGTCTGGAGCGCACAACGCCATAATCGCCTCGAGGGCGGGAAAGGACCTCATATCGTGTCTGTGCTCAGGACTGCTGACCATAGGGCCCAGGTTCGGAGGGGCGATCGACGACTGCGCGAAGTACATGGAGGACGCCTTCGAACGCGATCTGGCCCCCAGGGAGTTCGTCGAGGAGATGAAGAGGAAGAACGTCAAGATCCCGGGGATCGGACATCGCGTCAAATCCTTGGAGAACCCGGACGGGAGGGTGACGATACTCATAGAGTATGCTCGCAAGAACTTCCCACGAACGGACCTCCTGGATTACGCTCTCGGCGTTCAGGGGATCACCACCCAGAAGAAGTCGAATCTGATCCTGAACGTGGACGGGACCATCGGAGTGCTGATGGTGGACATGCTCAGGGGGACGGACTTCTTCACCCACGAGGAGCTCAAGGAGATCGTATCGTTGGGATATCTAAATGGGTTCTTCGTTCTGGGGAGATCCATCGGTCTGATAGGACACACCCTCGACCAGAAGCGCATGAAGCAGAGGCTTTACAGGCATCCCTGGGATGACATATTATATCTCGTTGAGAAGAAGTGACGGAACAGCGAGAGCACGGTATCAAGCTGAGGAGCGACATGGCATCCATAGTGGAACTATGGCGGGGTATGATCATCGTAGGGTTCGATCAATTCCGGGGATACATCCTCCATTGGCATCACTTCCGGGACCTGCTCCGATGTTTCAGGTGCCTCCTCTGGGATCGTCGATTCGGGGACAGGCAGAGCCTCATCCTCAGTCAAATCCTTCGAGCCATCCTCTTCAAGAACAGGGGGGTCCCCATTCATACCTTCATTTGTCATGTCATCTCGATCGGATAAGTCCACTCCCGGATCGGGATCCGTTTTGGACCTCCTCATGAAAATAAGTATTCCTATAGCCGCCAATATGATGAAAAGGGCTATCAGTATCAAAGCGAGATAGGGCAGTTCCTTACCATTCGATTGGCTTGTCACCTCGATCTCAAACTCATGATGGATCGATTGACCGGATCCGTCCCTCACCGTGACATTTATGAGATATGATCCCGGGGGAAGGCCCAGATCGATCTCGGGACCGTAACCTATCGCAACACCGTCCGCCTTCCACGTGAAGTTGAGGGTATCCCCGTACGGAAGATCGGGATCCTTCGCGCTCGCCCTCGCGATCTGTGGGGATCCCTCCGCATAGCTCTCGTTGTATTCGACGACGAGATCGTACGGTGGATCATTGACGTTGTTGACGATGAGGAGGAAGCTGCCGTTGATGCGGTACTGGCCGTCAAAGGCTTCGACATGGATATATTCCGATCCGGACCAGTTCGGGTTCGGAACGATCGAGAGGGTATTCTCACTCACATCGAAAGAGATATTGTCCGAGGGACGGACAGAATAGAGAAGGGGATCCCCGTCTATGTCCCCGAAGATCGTATTCAGGTCAAGGATCAATTCCGTGTCCTCGTCCATCTCGATGACTAGATGGGGATCGATCACATGAGGGGGATCGTTAACG
>JARVGK010000010.1 GCA_029762535.1 Thermoplasmatota archaeon | reverse complement strand
CAGATCAAGAGGTCAGGAAAATCACATCAGTGATTTTTCAACGATCTCGCAGATCAAGAGGTCAGGAAAACCCGAAGGGTTTTCTCATGATCCAACAGGATTTTTCATAGATCGGGCGGATCCGTCACAGGCGGAGAGGGCGGGGTCAGGGATTTTTTTCCATAACACTCCCAACCCCTCCGGGGAGAGGAGGGATCAATTCTTCTGCGAGGCTATCTCCTCCGCGGTGGCGTGTCGGTATCTACCCTCCTTCAGGTCGTACTTCTTCCGCACCAGGATCGCCTGCTCAGGGCAGTAGTTGAAACATGCGAAACAGTAATAGCAGGGGGTATCAGGATCCCATCGGGGCCTCCCAGAGACCATCCTCACCTTTTCGGACAGGCACACCCTCTCGCATGTCCCGCATCCGATGCATGTATCGTCCACGAAATAACCCACCTCCGTTCTCGTGTTCCTGCTGATGGGATCCATCACTATCGCTATCAGATCGTTCAAAGGAAGGAATGGACGTCTGCTCTTTTTTTCCTCAATTTCCTTTGCGATCCGGTCCAGCTGGGGCTGAATGGACCGATCGATCCTTTCAATGTCCTTTTCTCCGGTCTCCCTGGCCCAGGAACGGGACCCCTTGCCGGGCTTGAGACCCGTCGGGGTGTTTGAGAGCATGTTGACGTATTCGAAATGATCGAGCCTTCTCCCTTTTCGCTTCAGATATTTATTCAGAAGGGAAGGAGCGATGGAGAAGGTACCGATCCTCGTTGCCACTGCGAATATGTGATCGGCAGAGGAGGGATCGATCCTCTCCAAGAACTCCCGAACAGGGCTCGGGATGGACGCCAGATAGATCGGGAACACAAAGCCGACCACTTTGCCCCTGGTCCTGATGGGGCCCTCTTTGAGCATCTTGACCATTGGCGAAATTTCACAGTGTTCGAACCTTCGGGAGAGCTCCTTGGCCACGTAGAGAGAATTGCCCGAGCCGGAGAAGTAGAAGATCTCCACATCGACCATGAATGGACCATGGCCGTATCGTATTTACTCTTTATCGGTTCGTCCCGGGATCGGATGTGGTTTATTCAATGTAGATCCCGCCCTATCGATATGATGATACGATGTTGAGGATCGAGGCGAAGACGGATCCGATGGATAGAAGAGGATATCGTTTGAAGATCTTCGATAGGATCTCCATAGGAGAAGCAGTGTCAGGTATTTCCAACGAAGGGATCCATTACCGCATTCACTTCTTCGGGTCCATTCACCAGCACCATGGGGTCCCTCACTCTCAATATACCGTTCTCGTTCAATAGGTTACGATCGCAATGATAGAGCATTGCCATCATGGCAGGGGCGTTGATAATGTACGGTCTTTGAAAGAGCTTTCTGCACATACGCGAGAGGTGGTTCTCATCGATCCATCCATTGCGGTAGACCTCCTCGTAGATCACGTAGAGGTCATTGAAGGAGAGATCGTGCTCCTTCATCGATCTGAATCGAATGGAATACGACATCTGCTCCTCATCGAGCGCCGTTATGGTGTGGTAGTTATCGAACTTCAGCGCTCGTATCTGTCTTTTCTCGAAGGATATCCTCCGGATCTTATCCCAGAGCAGGTCCCTGGTGAAGAAGGGGGTTGGCATCTCGATCATCTCTTGGATGAACGATCCTCCATCATTGGAAAGGAGGAGCGGATCATTTTGATATGATGAAGCTTGTGCCTCTTCTACCTTTCCCTGTATGATCGGCCGCAATGTACCTGGGGTTTCCAATACCGATCATCGGTATCTGGTAGGGATATCCACTTGTGAAGGTATCCAAACGAAAAATTGGCCAACAAAAGACTTTTTTCCCGTTACTGGGATCCCTCAAGAAAAAAAATGACCCAACCTATAGGGATCCCCTCCTTATTAAGGATCGATGCCTGAAAGATGTTAATGATCGGTATGAAGGATCGCCTTTTGATCCATGCCTTTCTCGTCTTTGATGGCTCCTTACTTTATTTCAACTGCCCCTCATTCAGTCCATTGAGCTTGGCCTTTGTCGATCTATTCCTTTGGCCGCTTGAAATCATAGGGCATTTTTTCTCGGTTCGATATCCCAGAGGGGAAAGTATTTGACCATCTTTCAAAGATGGGAACTGCCATGGCCCCGGAGGATCCCTACTGCTCCATCTGTATATTCTCCCTCGAGGGAGGGATCCCGGACCGGAGGTCCAGGACCTGCAGCAGGTGCTCGCTCAAGGCCAGGAGACCCAATTTCGTTTCGATTTACCGCGACGGTAGAAGACCCGCGTTCCAGGCTCCCGCAAAGGAGAATAGAAGTATCGGCCCGATCCATCCCAACGATCTCGGTAAGGGTCGGATCTCATCCATTATCGAAGAGGCCTCCAACAAGACACTATCTGGTTCAAGGTCGGTCCATAAAAAACGGATCGAGACCTGGGACCGGCTGATGATACGTGCAAGGACATGAGAAATTCGTTATCCTCTCATGGTATCATCGGATCCATATCCCATGATCGATCCAACAGAGTTCATCAAGAGAAAGTGAAGGCAATGAATCCAATGGTGATAATGAACTGAAATGCGGACCAGCATAGGGCGAGTATGTTGCCGATCATCTTGTTAATCGCTTTTGGTTCGTTCTTTATGCTGTACACGATGGGGGCCACTTCCATGATCAATGAAATGATCAATAGGAGAATACCCAGATACTGGTCGATGAAGTACAATAAGGCAGAGGCGAAGAACAGGAAAAGGCCGAGAAGGAAGACCCCGTCGGTCTTCCTGAAAGAAAGGGCACGAAGTTCATCCCTCTCGTTGTAGTTCATCTGCTTTTTCAGGTCGGATATGGGTTTCCAATCTGTATCGAAGATCGTCCTGTACTCGCAGCTGTCGGGTATCTCCTTCATTCGGACCTTGAATTCCACTTCGGAATAGGACCAGGGGCCATGTGTGTCCGATGCGTCCCTTACCATGAGATCCATATGCTCTATGTCATCCATCGGTCCCACTCTCCAGTGAGTATTCCATATTCCAATTGCCCCATAGTGTGGTAGTGATGCGGACAGTTTTAATAATTCCCCGGAAAGCGTAAATATTTGGTCCAATGAGGATGGGATCGAAAATAGGACCCCATCGTTCTTTCGATCATTGTTCCATAGGGAGCGGGGCAGGTATCCTCCAGGATTCGAAGGGTCGCGCCTTTAAAACGAAGCGGGACAAGGACCATCAGGTGGTATATTCAGCGTTGATCCTCACATACTCATAGGAAAGGTCCGTTCCCCAGCCCAGAGCGCCTTTGTCACCTCTCTTGAGATCGATCAGTATCCTCACGTTCGAGGACCTGAGGATCTCCCGAAGATGCTTCTTGTCGAATTCCTTGTAGGACCCGTTCTCAGCTACCTGGACCATCGTCCGGGACCCCATGGATATGTCTATCGTTCCAGGGTCGAAATCCGCTCCGGACCTGCCCACTGCGGCAAGTATGCGTCCCCAGTTGGGATCCCTTCCGAATATTGCGGTCTTTACCAGATTTGAATCGGAGACGCATCTAACGATCCTTTCCGCATCCTTCACCGTTGAGGCGTTCTTGACCTCGTACTCGATGAACTTGGTCGCCCCCTCTCCGTCGGATACGATCGCCTTTGCCAGGTATTCGCAGATGTGTTCCAGATTGTCCCTGAAATGGAAATAATCCTCGTTCTCCTCTTCTATCAGCTCGTTCTCCGCCATTCCATTGGACATAACCACCACGGTATCGTTCGTGGAGGTGTCTCCATCCACCGTGATCATGTTGAAGGACCTGTCAACGCAATGCCTCAATGCCCTGTCAAGGAGAACGGGATCGATCGCCGCATCGCAGATGATGAAGGCCAGCATGGTCGCCATATCGGGATGTATCATACCTGCACCTTTGGCTATCCCTGCCATGTTTATGGTCTTCCCGTCCAGGTCGAACGAGACGAACCCCTCCTTTTGGAATGTGTCCGTTGTCATGATCGCATTAGCGACCATCGTTCCGCTTATCTTCCTCCGGTTCAGGTATTTGACGTTGCGCTTGATGCCATCCAATACCATGTCGGTGGGAAAGGGCACGCCAATAACACCCGTGGATGCGTAAATGACGTTATTCGCATCGATATCGAGTTCCTCCGCAAGGGTCTTGATTATCTCCATTGAGGATATCCTTGCATGTTCGCCCGTACATGCGTTCGCGTTTCCCGAAGTGACAATAATGGCCTGGCCGATCCCATCTCGAAGGTTCTCACGCGTGATCTTGACAGGTTCTGCGACCACCCTGTTCCTCGTAAAAACGCCGGCAGCGGAAGCCGGGACATCGGATACTATCAAGGCAAGGTCCCTTCTCTTCGATTTTATTCCAACATGTGCGCCCCTCACCCTGAAACCTCTCACGGAGGACATGTTCTTGTTCAATATCGTGCTATCCATATAGACCCTCCTTCAAGGCATAAGTGGGGGTGTTCTAAGCCCGGTCCCTTCATCGAACCCTTTCATAATGTTCATGTTCTGAACGGCCTGGCCCGATGCACCTTTGACCAGATTGTCAATTACCGTGACAATGATCATATTCCCAGTTCTGCTGTCAAGATGTGCATGAACATCGCAGTAGTTGGATCCCCTGACCTGTTTCAATGAGGGGGGTTCCTCCCTTATCCTGATGAATTCCTCGGGCGAATAATGTGAATGGAGCGCTTCCTGGATCTCGTCCTCGGTGGTACCTTCTTGGGCCTTCGCGTAGATAGTGCTCAGTATCCCACGGTCCAACGGGAGCAGATGAGGGGTGAACTGGATCGAGACCACGGACCCGGAATAAATGGACAGGACGTCCTCGATCTCAGGGGTATGCCTGTGAGTGCCTATTCCGTAGGCTCTGAAATCCTCGTTGATGTTGGGAAAATGCGTGGATGTTCTCACCTTGACACCGGCTCCCGTGACTCCCGATTTCGAATCTACGATGATCTTGCTGGGATCGATCAGCTTTTCCTTGAGGAAAGGTGCGAGACCGATGATGGCCGATGTGGGATAACACCCCGGATTGGATACCAACCTTGCATTTGCGATGGTCTCCCTGAATAGTTCTGGCAGCCCGTATACTGCCTTATCGTTCAATTCCGGGCATGAATGTTCCATCGAGTACCATTTCTCATAGTCCTCAACGGATGACAGCCGAAAATCACCTGAAAGGTCTATCACATCCACATCCTCGTTCCATATCTCTTTGACGAATCCCATGGAGACGGTATGCGGGAGGGCCAGAAAAACGATATCCACATCATTTTCCACATCCATATCCCCCGATCGTATCAGTTCGAGATCGATGAGACCATTTAGATGAGGGAAAAGGCCTTGGAGTTTCTTGCCCGCATGGGCCTCCGAAGTGACCGCCCTGATATTGGCCCTGGGATGCTCGGCAAGGATCCTAATCAGTTCGGAACCGGTGTATCCGGAGGCGCCAACGATGCCGACGTCCAGATCATTCATGCCTATCGACCTCCTTCAGGCATTTTATGAACGCGTCGAGTCCTTCGTTGAGGTCCTCTCGGGATATGTTCAGTGGTGGTAGGAACCTTAGGACGTGACCAGCCGTGCAGTTGATGAGCATCCTCCTTTTAAACATCATATCCTCCACTTCTTTCCCATCCCTCTTCAGTTCCACGCCTATCATGAGGCCCATCCCTCTTATGTCCTTGATGATTCTCGAACCGCCCAATTCTTTTTGCAGTCGTTGGATCGCCCATACGCCCAGGTCCTTTGCCCTTTTCGGCAGTCCTTCTTCGATTATGGATGAAACCGCTGCAAGGCCTGCTGCCGACGCAAGTGGGCTGCCGCCGAATGTTGAGCCGTGGTCCCCTCCCTGGAAAGAGGATGCTATCTCCTCTCGAGCGAGGAAGGCCCCGATGGGAAAACCCCCGCCCATGGCCTTTGCGATGGTTATGATGTCGGGGACCACATCGAAACCCTGGTAGGCGAACAGATGCCCCGTCCTGCCCATTCCGCATTGGATCTCATCGAACACAAGAAGTATTCCCCTCTCATTGCATAGGTCCCTGAGGTCCTTGAGATATTCACGTGAGGCGATCCTGATACCGCCCTCGCCCTGGACGGGCTCGACCATGACAGCGCAGGTATCGTCACCCGCGATCGCTTTCACCGCATCGATGTCGTTGAAGGGAACCGTGGCGAAACCCGTCGGGAGCGGGTCCATTCCCTCATGGTATTTCCTCTGCCCCGTGGCGGTAAGGGCTGCCAGACTCCGTCCGTGAAAGGAACCTTCCATGGTTATGATCTTGCCACCCCTGCCATGGGAGGAAGCCCATTTCCTTGAGAGCTTCATCGCGCCCTCGACGGCTTCGGTCCCTGAATTACAGAAGAATATCCTGTCCATATCACAATTCTCAAGCAATAACCGGGCCAGATGGGCCTGGGGCCCTATGTGATATAGATTGGAGCAGTGTATCAATTTACTTGCCTGTTGCTGGATAGCGTCGACCACTTTCGGGTGGCAGTGGCCAAGGGCATTTACGGCAATACCGCCAAGAAGATCGAGATATTCGTTACCTTCATTATCACGCACCCTGCTTCCCTTTCCTTCCACAAGGAGCACCGGCAGTCTCCTGTATGTCCCAAAATGATATCTATCGTTCAATTCCTTTATTTCCAAATAGTCGTACATCTTATCATATCCTTACAATCCAGCTCTTATCATGGTCCCGACCTCTCCCGGGAAAACAAGTGATGAGAGCATGGTATGGTCCTTTGTTCCGTTAACGATCATACCGGATCGAACGCCGTTCTCGAGTGCCTTGATGCATGAGGCGACCTTTGGGATCATTCCTCCGGTTATCTCGCGATTTATCATTGATTTGGCAGTGGGAGCATCGATGAACCTGATCAAGGATGATGGTTCATCCTGATCGAGCATCAGGCCGTCCACGTCCGTCAGGTAGATTATCGTATCGGCCTCTATGCTCGAGGCCACGTGGGAGGCAAGGACATCCGCGTTGATGTTGTAGTCCTCGAAGTCGGCTCCAACTCCTATGGGTGCGATAACGGGCAGAATTCCTATTTTGAAGAACTGTTCGATAATGGATGAGTCGATTCTCTCGACCTCGCCGACACATCCCATATCCACGGGGTCGAAATTCCCGTCGTTTATCACTTCCCTTATCAGCTTTCTTGCACGGATAAGATTCCCGTCCTTTCCGGAAAGTCCTATGGCCTTTGCTCCGTGAGAATTGATCAGCTTCACGATCTGATTGTTGACCTTCCCGCAGAGTACCATTTCGACTATCTCAAGTGCATCATTATCCGTTCTCCTCTGCCCATGTATGAATTCGGGCTTAAGACCAACCCGTCTCATATGTTCCGAGATGGCAGGCCCTCCCCCATGGACAACAACGACCTTCACACCGATCAAGTCCAGAAATACTATGTCATCCACGACCTTCTTCTGAAGGCTCTCATCGACCATGGCATTCCCACCGTACTTGACCACGATCCTCTTACCCTTCAGATCGATAAGAGCAGGTAAAAGATCGAATATGTCCAGTTGATGGTCGTTATTATTCATCGGAATCACCTCAAGATAATGTGAATATTTCAAAGGGTATCATATGGAAACATCCTTTCAGGACGTTCTGTAATGTCCTATTCTATCGGTATTATATATAATTTATCATAAACAAATAATAAAACAACTTATTTTTTATGAAAATAAAAACATTCTTTATATAAGATCAAGGAACCATGCGCCCGTCCCATCGTTAAGAAAGCGGCCCTCATCGATCTCAGATCCATTCAGCGATCTGATAGGCCTTGGTGAACAACATTCCCCTTGCCAGATAGACAGCTATCAACGATGTTATGAGCCCTCCGCATAGGATCATGAGAAATACGATGATCTGGTATTCGGCCGCGAGGATCGGGTTCGTCCCCGCTATCAGAAGGCCCGCCATCGCCCCCGGGATGAATATGATCCCGAGGGTCTTCAGCGAGTCTATGTTCGGGATCAGCGCCGCTTTCACGGACATCCTCGCAAATTCCTCCATGGCCTCTTTGGGAGTGGCTCCCAGGGAGAGCATCGTCTCCAGTGAGGGTCTGTTGGTCTCGAACTCCCTGATGAGCCTGTTCAGTGCCAGAGAGCATATCGTCATCGAGTTCCCGAAGACCATCCCCGAAAGCGGTATGATGAACTGTGGTTCGGAGGGCATCGCCCCGGTGATCCACAATATCAAGAGAACGATCGTGCCTCCTATGAGTATCGAAGGCGTGGTCACCTTGTACGCGCCGGGCATCTTCGATGCCCTCTTCGCCGAGGTGTAGCCTCCCATCAATATCATGGCGATGAGCATGAGCCAGATGGGATAGTACCACCATTCGAACTCGAACAAAAGATAGAGGATCCCAGCGGTGAAAAAGAGCTGAACGCTTCCCCTGATCAGTGCTATCGTGTACTCCTTCGCGATGCCGATCCTCTTGAATATGGATACGGCGATCGCCAATACGAAAAGGACAAGGGTCAACCCCAGTATGACGAGCCCCTCTTCCCAGGTGTAGGGAAGACCGCTCAATATGCCCCCTCCCATTCGAACTCTCCCGCGTTCTTAACCTCCACCACTTTGCCCTTCTTGAGATTGGCGATCCTGTCCGAGACCCTCATGGCCTGCGGAATGTCATGAGTGACCCAGACCACGGTCAGCCCTCTGGACCTGGCCGCTTTGAGGATGGTCCTCTCCATCCTCTTTACCCTTTTCGGGTCCACGCCGACGGTGGGCTCATCGAGAAGCAGCACTTCAGGTCTGAGCGCCAGGGCCCTCGCCAGGGATACCCTCTTCTTCTCTCCACCGGATAGTTTGGATGCGTCCTTGGCCGAGAAATCCGCAGACAGTCCCGCCTCGATAAGACACTTTCCGGCATCGCACCCGTCCTTCATCCCGGCGAGCTCCGGCCCATACAGGATGTTCTCCTTCACCGTTCCCGGTAGCATGACCGCCTCCTGAGTTACCAATACCACATTCCTCCTCAGGCCGACCGGGTCCATATCGATGATGGAGGCACCCTTGAAGAGTATCGATCCCGAGTCCAGTTCGATAAGACGGTTCAGGGTCCTGAGGAAGGTGGATTTTCCACTGCCCGACGGACCGACCAAAGACAGGACCTCTCCCTTTCGGACATCGAGATCTATCCCTCTGAGGACCCGGTTCTCCCCGAGTCTCTTTTTGGCCCCGCTGACACGGAAAACGTTCAATCGAGCACCTCCCTGGCAAGTTCCCTGATGTATCGTTTCATCATCTCGAGCAACTCCTCTCCCTTCTCGGTGGTCCTGTAGACCTTCCTTATCTTTCCGCCGACCAGGACCTCCTCGGCCTTGAGGGCCCCGTCCTTTTCCAGGCGGTGCAGTATCGGGTACAGGGTCCCCGGGCTCATCCCGTATCCGTGTCCTTTAAGCTCTTCGATCATCCATGAACCGTACATTCCGTCCGGTTGCGATGCATGGTGAAGTATGTGGGCCCTTATGAACCCCATCAAAAGCGTTCTCTGATACATTGATATCGATATGCGATATCGTTATTCGTTAATAAATCTGCCCATTGATTCAATCTATGAAGACATCAGACATCGCGCCTTGCGACCCTCAAAAAAAGACCATCGTTGAACGCCACAAGCAACCTTTCGTCGGTTTGGGAGATATCCGTCCCTCCGGGATGCCTCCACCCGGTCCAGTTGAACACCTCCACCCTATCCCAACCATCCTCTTTAAGGACGGAATAATAGAGGGATCTCGCCTGGGACCCGGAAGAGGAGATGTGGCCGCAGACCGGGTCAACCCCCTCGAGTAGATGAAGGGATACTAGACCCAGGTTCGGGGTCTTCACCCCGGGTGGATCCCCTGTTATCCATCTCCCATCGGTGTACCTCATGAACTGGAACGTCCCGTTGTTGTCATCGAAAAGGAGGACAGGGTCATCCTTCTCGTCAATATCCATGAAGCTGGATGATGGGTTGTTCCAGACCACGTCCTCGTGGAAAACGGATTGGTCCTCCCGGACGCCATCAGCGTATCTATGGTGGACCAGTTCCTGGGTGAAGGCATCGATGTCCACCTTGAAATATGTCAGATGTAGCGCGTCGTCCTTGGCCCTTTTCAGGTCCAGTCCTGTGATCGATATGCCATCGCCCGACACTATGGTCTCGTTCGAGAACCCGCCGTCCTCGAACACCGCCCTCTTCAGGATCGCCTCCTCGAACCTGAAGAAACCGCCCCCCGTATTCTTGTAGAGCACGTAGTATAGGTTTGGGCGCCCCTCATCGTCCATGGTCAATTTCATCTCGGATACGAACCTGCCCGCAAGGTCGCTGTCTTTGTATTCGTATCCTCTCACGGTGCGCCCGTTCCAGAACACGAGGTGGATCCTCGAGGACATCCCTCCGTGGTAGTATGCGAGGACGATCCCGCCGTCAGGTCCGAAGCATGCGTCCATCGTATCATCGGAGTTCGATCGCACGAGATCCTCGAAGGACCACGTCCCGTCCTTGAGGAGGGCCATCTTGATGGGGAAATATCCGGTCTCCGGATCTATGGATGTGTACACAATGGCCATGTCCCCGTCCGGGTTCCTTATCATTATTGGTATAGTAAGCTGGGCGGCGTAGTCGACCTTCTCCACAACCCATCCCTGTGCCATGTCTTCCATGCTTGAGGCGATGAGCCTTCTGAAATCGATTATGGTCGAGTTCTCCCAATCCTTGATGGACACGCCCAGGACCTCTATCCTGAAACCCATCCCGAAGGAGAGTCCGCCGTATAGCCACCAGCTTTCCCCGGCGCTCTCGCCCATGACGTAGCCGCGGGCCGATATGTATGGGCCCAACACCCCGTATATGAGGACCTGCATCTCGGGGCCGGCCTGGCATCGGATGGAGATCCCATCCGAGAGGCTGGGCGTGTCGTATTCGAAATTGGATGTGAAATCCTTGATCGGATCCCAATTCGGATGTGCCACCCTCACCTCGACATCGGTGTTCTGGAGCGCCCTCATGGATGTTCCTGCGGCTACTGAACCCCGCGTTCCTATGGTGAGGGAAAGGACGGGGACGATCACGATCTCGATAGCGCCCATGGGTATTATGAAAGGGGGGAACTGGTATCGTGCCACCTCGAGCTTCGAATCGATATCGATCTCCCCTTCGGAGGTCACCACAAGCTCCCCGTGAAAGGTGCTCTTCGCTCCGAAGGTGCAATCCACGATACTGAAGTCCTCCATCTCAAGGACGAACAGGAGGTCGAAGTCCAGATCGAGATAGCCGTCCAACAGCAGCCTGGAACCGCCCTCTTCGTGAAGGACCACGTCCTCGAAGGAGACAGCGTCCAAGCCTGACCTTGTCCTCTCGTTTTCCATTGTGACTCCAGGCAGTGAATGTATGGTCTTCAGCGGTCCCGAGAGCGTCTGGTTGTATTCCACCCTGCCCTCCTTGACGGCCTCCTCCAGTGTCGCCTGCTCCGTCTCCAGGGCCACCCTGGACCCTGATCTTTCGATGCCTACGACCCTCCTCAAAAGCCCGTAGGGGGTATGTTTTGAGATGCCAAAGGAGATGATGTCCCCCCTGTCGATGTGGGACAGATCGGCTCTGTAAAATACGATCTTCGAGGCGTCATCGGATACTGATTCGATATAATCGAGGACGTCTCCGCCCAACTGCTGCGTCGTCTCGGGGACGATGATCACATCATCGCCCTCCTCTCCTTCTTTCTCCTCCTCTATTTCCAGGCATCCGGATGAGATGACCGAGAACAGGAACAGGAGCGTTACGATCGAAGCCACTACCCATTTTCTCATGTTACCCCTTATCGTATGATGGCCACGATGATTTATATAATGGTCGACGGACCGATCCATCAACAGGGTCCCGCGATGGATGGATATCCATGATCGGGGGATCGGACCACATCATCGGTGGTCTATGCTCTCTTCCTATTTCCGATGATGATGGCCGTCATCAAAAGAAGGGGGATCACGAGGATCGCGGTGGGGAACGGGAGCTTCTTTTCTCCACCCTCGCCCTCGCCATCGATCCCGAACCACATGTCTTTCATGTCCTTCCTGTCCTGGTTCCACATGGTCCCGCCCTCGTCGGAAAAGGCCCTTATGACGAGATACATGGATTCGATGTCATCCTCATTACCGGTATCGTCCACTGTATCGTTGTACATCTCCATGGGGGCCTTCGTATAGGTGTAGGCCTTCCAGGTGGACCAATCGTCCTCCCCTCCAGGTCCTGTACCTTTGAAATACATCTCGAAGGTCATTCCCATAAACGTGGCCCTCTCTCTTATCTCGGGGCCCACATTCCAATCGTCCGCCTGGTACGAGCCGTTCTTGTAGTAGGTGACGATCGTCATAGAGCAGTGATGGACGCTCCCGGAGGTACTTCCCTCAGCTGAATAGACCACCTCGAACATCTCCTCGCCAAGGTCCACATCGACCTTGAGGTCCTCGATCTTGACCGAGATAGAAGTGTCGGTGGGCGTCTCCTTGAGGGGATCGTCGATCATCTCGCCCTCCCAGTCATCATCCCAGTCATCGTCCCAATCGTCATCCTGGTCATCTCCCGGATCATCGTCATCATCCTCCTCATCATCGTCGGGGATCACTCCGTAATCCTCGTTGATGACGTCCTTTCCGGTCTCGAAGGTGCCAAGGTCAGTGAGGGATGCCTCGGCCCGGATGTCGGATATGGGGTGCTCGTCCATTCCTATATCGGCCCTTGAGAACCGTATCGTTATCTCGCTCGTGCCTCCACCGGTCACGTTCGGTTCCATATTGTAGGTCTCGGTGTGATCCGCTACCATGACAGCGTATCCTCCGCCCATCATATTGATGAGGACATTATCCTCCCCGTCCCCCGTCTGATCGATATATATTTGATAGGAATACAACATTGTCTCTGGCGAGGATACCGTCTCGAAGATGCCTTCGACCGTCATCTTCACGACTATGGGATCCGAGCTCCAGTCGATACTTAGAGAGGCTATGTCGATGTTGTCTATGTATTCCTCGTTCAACCCGGTGTGATCGACATCGCCCGAGGGATCGGTATGCGATATCGAGGTTTCGGCTCGAACGCCCATGATCATGGTCGTTATCAACAATCCAGCGAATATCATATATGCCATGGATCTTCCAGCTCTCATTATCCCAACACCCCTAATGGATCTTACATTCCGGGAATGGTCATGTGCCCTTTCAGGTCCATTTCCATGCCCTGGAGCATAGATGCGTTTGAACATATATATTATTTTTGATAAATGCTACCGAATTATGTGTATTATTCAGTAGAAAAATTATAATCTTTATTTTTAAATGGAACACGTTTACATGCTATTATATTATCCATGCTGCTGACTCCTTGGGGATACCTTCCCCTTTGATCTACCCCAATAAAAAGAACGATAAGCAGCGGTCAAATGGGGGAGGAAACCGTTGAGTCAAGTATTCAATATATTGATGATAGTCGGTTCTAGCGGTATCATATCGCCTTTGAGTTCAGATGCCTTGTTATCGTTTTCCCTGATACCCGCAATGATCTCGCTGTCTCTCATAGGAGCTGTGGTCTCCATGGGGAATATGGGGAGATCGCAGGGGGCGATCCTCCTCATCGGCAATCTCGCATGGTTCGCACTATTAATACTGTGAAAGGCCGCTGAACGGATATAGAGTCCCTGATCAAGGAGGAGATCATTATATTTGTGTTAATTATCAGTTTCATCCAACTTCTCCATGTGGCGCTTGTGCATTCCTTCTTTAATCTTCCTCCCGATCTCTATGGCATCCTCCTCGGTCATCTCGCTGTTTTTAAGAAGTTCATCGAGTAGATTGAGCTTTTTTGCATAATCCCACATGGCTCTCCTTGCGATCTCGCTCCATTTGATCTCATTATGCTTGCTGATCAACCTGTGTAGGTCCTCAGGTATGGACAGGGTCATGGACGGCATGGTATCATCGATTATTATATGCATTATATGTTATTTATGTTTATTCACATAATAGACATAATAACCAATTACCGGATCGCTTTCACGGGGCACGCATCGACGCAGCTCATGCAGAGGATGCACTCTGAATTTCGCATGTCGCCCCTTGCTACCATGCCCTCGACATCCAGGCTCATCGGGCAGTTCCTGGTACATGCACCGCAGTGTATGCATCTGTCGGGATCCGCCTTGAGCTTCACGAGATGGGTCCGGGCCCTGCTCCCGAACCAACCACCTATTACCATGAACGGGGCCATCCAGCAGAGATAATGGCAGAAGGCCCTTCTTCCTATGAGGAGATCACTCCCGGATATGAGCAAAAGCACCCCAAAAAGGACGAAGATCGCCCCGGGGGCCAGAATGGAGATCCCGTACACGGTTTCGTAGAAGGGGTCCACTCGGGAATAACCTCCAGCCCTGACCGCTATGATAGCGATCAGGGCGATCCACGGGATCCATACCAGGAACTTGAGGAGGTCCCATCTTCCGATCCTCACACTTTTTCCCCTGGCGCGGGAGCATATCTCGCCCAGGGCGCTTCCCGGACAGACCCAGCCGCACCAGAGCCTTCCCAAAAAGAGGGACGATATCAACATGGAAGAGAATACCAGGAAGCTCCCGTTGACGATCCCCTCGGAGGCCCCCAATATGATGAGATAAGGGGACAGGTAGTAGAACGTGACGGGGAACAGCGCCAGAGAAACGTACAGCGCGATCCTCCTCACGGTCCGCCTTCGCATGAGGCCGTATCATACATCATTTTGATAAATCCATTCAAGCGTGAAGGGACCTGTACAGGGTCCTTGTCTCCCTGAACATACCGCTCCTTGCAGGGGCGGGTCCTCTCCTGCCGGGCCCGGAGCGAGGCTGTGAGGGCCGTCCCGCAGGAAGCTGGAACCCACCGTAATCGAACCCATCGATGGTCCTCCTCTCCAGGTTCGACCCTATCAATCCCTCGATGGTCCTCACCATGGATTCGTCCTCGAAGGTGACGAGGGTGTAGGCGATCCCGGTCCTATCGACCCTTCCCGTCCTGCCGATCCTGTGGGTGTAGGCGTCCCCGGTATCAGGCATGTCGTAGTTGATCACATGCGATATGGTCGAGATGTCTATTCCCCTCGCTGCGATGTCGGTCGCGACAAGGATCCGGTACGAGCCTCTCCTGAAACCGTCGAGAGCCTCCTGCCGCTTGTTCTGAGATAGGTTCCCCTGCAGCGAAGCGGCGGGGTATCCATCCTTCTGGAGCTGATATGCCAGCCTTTTGGCCCTGTGCTTTGTCCTGGTGAATATGATAACGGATCCCGATCCGCATCCCTTCAGTATGGACATCAGAAGGCTCGTTTTAAGGTGATGAGGGACCGGATATATGGCATGGGATACCGACTCGACAGGAGCGCTGTGCCCTATCTCCACGCTGACGGGGTCCTTCATGAACTCGAAGGACAGCCTCTTGATGTCCCCTGGTATCGTGGCCGAGAAGAGCATGGTCTGCCTCTTTACCGGCAGCGATCTCATTATCCTGCGAATATCCTGGAGGAAACCCATGTCGAGCATCCTGTCCGCCTCGTCGAGGACAAGGACCTCTATCCCTCTCAGGTCTATGGTGCCCCTGTTCATGTGGTCCAAGAGCCTTCCCGGACAGGCCACGACGATGTCGGGTCTTGCCCTGAGTCGGGCGACCTGTCCTTCCATGCTTACCCCGCCGTAGACCGTCGTTGACCTCAGACCGGTCCCAGAGGATAGTTCCCTTATCGCTGAGTCTATCTGTTCCGAAAGCTCCCTGGTGGGGGCGATGATCAGCGCGCGGACCCTGCCGCGCGGACCTTCCATAAGCCTATCAAGTATGGGCAGCGCGAAGGCCGCCGTCTTCCCTGTCCCCGTCTGTGCCTGTCCCAGGACGTCCTTGCCCTGAAGCACGATGGGTATCGCCTGTTCCTGGATCTGCGTTGGGGATGTGTATCCGAGGCCCTTGACTGTAGCAACGAGCCTGTCATTCAATCCCAATTCCTTGAATTCCATTATACTTGCTCCGATCGTTATTGGGCTGAGCTAATCGGAACTAGTATGTATAGTTATCACCGGTATTCGCATCGGTCCGCCCGATCAGTGCCCCAGCAGATTGAAGTCCTCGTATATGATGTTGCGAGTGGGGACACCGAGCTTCCTGAACTGGCTGGAGAGCGCCTCCATCATCGCCGGCGGACCGCAGATCATAACGACCCTGTCGCGAACGTCCCCTTCGATCTCCCTTACGATACCTTCGGCCGATATCCTTCCACGCTCCATCGAAAGCCAATGCATGTAATTGAAAAGCCGATTTATGGATGATTCCCTGTGCAATTCGCGATCGTAATGTGCATCGTCCATGCCCCTCATCGCGTAGATCAGGTCTATCCTCCTTCCAGTGGGATGTATCGACTCGTTCATCGCCATGGACAAAAAGGGGGTGATGCCGATCCCTCCCGCCACCCATATCATGTCCCTGTCGTGGGACATGTAATTCTTTCCGAACATGCCGTAGGGGCCCAATATCCTCAAAACGTCATCTTTTCTCACAGCGTCCTTGAGCCTGGAAGTCGTATCCCCGGCCGCCTTGATCGAGATGCGTATGTGGTCCTCGTACTGGTCGGAGGATATCGAGAAGGGAAAGAACTCGCATCTCGCCACTTTCGGGAACTGGACGAAAATGAACTGTCCCGGCTCCATGTTGAACCCGTGAGGCCTCATAAGCTTCAGCTCCAGTATGTCCGAGAACGAGCTTTTTCTCAGCACCTTGACCTTTCGCGAGTTCAGAGGTCTGTAAAAAAAGGCCATGTACAGGTCGGAGGTCACTCCCATGGCGAAGAGGATGGATAGTGCTCCCATCATAACGGGGTACGCTCCGACGTCGGATCCGGAAAGCACGGCATGGACGAAGGATAGGACGAGGACGAAAATCATGAACCTGTGGGTGATGAACCAGATGTGATAAGGGATCCTGAACATCATCGTCAATGCGATCAGCACGCATACGATGACGAAGGACAAAGTGCCCAGAGATACCGGCCAATCGACTCCCGGAACGAGGTAGGTCCTGAGCGCTTCCAGGGAGAAGGAATTGTGGGCGAGCAGGAAGATAGGGTGAAGCAGCATGAACAGCACCGCCGCCCTTCCGGTCAGGCGGTGGACTATATACTGTCTGTCCATTCCGTTGAAGAGCCTCTCCATCCATCGCGCCCTCACCGACAGCACGAAGTTGAGTGATAAAAGCGATATCGCGTTGAACGCGCTGAACTTGGCCAGAGCCCTCCAGGGATCGGAGAGCGATGCGGGCTTTTGAAGCACCCATATAACGATGACAGCCGCGCACGCCATCAGGAGCAGGAGGGTTCCCGGGGAGGCCAGCCACCTCCTTGTGACCGGGTCCCTGAACTCGTACGGGACGAACAGATCGAGCGTTCTCAAGTCCTTCACTACTCGGCCGCATCGAAAACATACGATATAACCGTATCCACCGCAAGCAATATATCGTCAGGGAAGGGTCACCCGCCCCTATGGCGATAGTGAGGCACGGCCGGGTGAACATATTCTGGTGCGATACCTGCTCCGTACCTCTCATCAGGATATCCATATGCCCCGAATGCGGGTCCGGAGCAAGGAGGATAGAGCATACACCTCCGGGGGACATGCGCCCCGCCTTCCCGCACGATGTGGAGGGGGTCCGTAGAATGGCCGATGCCCAGTGGGGGGAAGGCGCAGGAGAGGCCTTGGTCCCCTCCGGGGGCCCGCATCTCGTCAATCCGGCGCCGTCCCCTGATAGAATGGACGAGATCATCGTAGGGGGCAGGCCCGTTGCCTCCGCCGCGTTCCGGCTGGAGGACCTCAAGGACGTGCTCATTCTCAAGAAAGAAGGAGGATCCCGTCTCAGGAGGGCCGGTTTTCTCCCGAGCAGAGGTTTCGTCGTATCCGACAGGAGCGCGCTCCCCTTCCTGCTGGAAGGAGCGAGCCTCCTATCCCCGGGGATCTTAAGCGCAAGCGATGGCATACGGCCCGGGGACGAGATCATCGTCACGACGGAGGAGGACGGAATAGTAGGTGCGGGCCTGTCCAGGAAGAGCACTCAGGAGATGGTGGGGACCAAAGGGATGGGGGTCAAGGTAAGATGGTGCTCTCTGGAGGACAGCGCACCCGATGTCCCTCAGGCCTCATGGACCGAGGCCTGGGAAAGGACCGTCACAATGAACGAGGATACGATATCGTCACTGGAGGCATCCGCTGTGGATTTCATAAAGGAAGTGGACGAGGGTCATGGGCTGCCGACGGCGGTCTCCTTCTCGGGGGGCAAGGACTCCCTCGCCACGCTCCTTTTGGTCCATGCCGCGGGGATCCGACCCCCGGTGCTCTTCGTTGATACCGGGATCGAGTTCCCGGAGACGCTGGCCTACGTGACCGATCTCGCCCGGGAGATGGACCTCGAACTGCATACGGCCCGTCCGACATCGTCCTTCTTCGAGGACGCGCGCAGGTTCGGGCCGCCCGGCAGGGATTTCAGATGGTGCTGCAAGACATGCAAACTGGGGCCGATGACCCGTCTCATAAGCGGTATGTTCCCCGAAGGCGTGCTGACATTCATCGGCCAGAGGAGGTACGAGTCAGACATACGGGAGAGGAAGGGCGCGGTCTGGAAGAACCCGTGGGTGCCGGGTCAGGTGGGCGCGTCCCCGATCCAGGATTGGACCGCCCTTGACGTTTGGCTCTACATTTTCAGAAGCAGCGTTCCGTACAATCCGCTCTACGGCAAAGGGTTCGCGAGGATAGGATGCTACCTCTGCCCATCCACCGACCTCCACGAGAGGGACCTGATGGAGGGGACGGAGCTGGATATCTCGGATTGGAGTTCCTTCCTTGAGGAGCACAGGGTCCAAAGCGGATACCCCGTCGAATGGTCCAAATACGGTTTCCACCGTTTCAAGCGGCTTCCGCAGTACATGATAGACCTCGAACAGGCCCTGGGGATCGAGTTCGGCCGAGGGCGCATCGGGAGTGCCTCCGTTTCGCTGGTGGACGGGCACAACACATGCGACTCCGGATCCTCCAGGGAGGGCACCATCTCCACTAACGTCCCTTGGGAGGCCTTCGAGGAGCTCCTAAACGTTCTGGGGGAAACGATCAAGATCAATGACGGGTCCGGCGTCGATGTCTTTCCCGATGGATGGGAATGGAGAAAAAGCGCCCTCGAGGCCTTCAGGGACGGGGCGCTGATCGTCAGGGGCAGGGACGAGCCAGAGCTCAGGAGGATGTCCAGGAACGTCGTCTCCATTGCGATGAGGGCGCAGGGATGCGTCGGGTGCGGGGTGTGCGTGGGAAGATGTCCGCACGGGGCGCTGTCCATTGACGGTGATGGGCGCGTCAGGCTCGATAGAGCGAAATGCCGTCATTGCGGATCGTGCCTCGGACCGTGCCCGGCCGAATCGTTCGCGATGCAGGATCCCCATATGCCGTGAGATATGCGGACATATGACCGCTCAAGATTAATAATGAATGTCCTCATACCCGGTCAGATGCCCAATTCATGGCGATACTTGGCCGTCATACTCTTGCTCCTTCTCGTGCCCCTGCCCGGAGAAGGGGAGAACGAGGAGCTATCATCATCGACCATCGCCGTTCGGGTGTCGTTCGATGGAACGAACGTCGTACGGGCCGATCTGGAACTATTGGGGAACGACATATCCGTAGGCCTCTTGACCGGGGACGATCACATCATAGTGAGGGACCCTGAGGAAGGTTCGCCCATGATGGACTGGATCGCAACGGTCATCACTGTGCCGGGACACATACGATCGATCAGGCTCGAAAGGGGCCCGGGCAGGACAGTGATGCTCGATCGCCCGGTGATGGGAATGATCAGGGCCGTCTCCCCCTACGAGGAGGCGGATCCCATTCTACCGTGGAGAGGCAGTGGAACCTATCCCGCGGATCCGCTGCGCCTCTCCCATATCGGTCACCGATTGAAAGGGGGGCGTCTCCTCAGCGTCTATTCCCTCTGGATATGCCCGATGACACTTTCTTCGTCCGGCGAGGCGACGGCGCACCCAACGACAGAGGTACACATCGACTGGGAAGAGGACCCGATCCCGGCCCGGTCCTCCGGGTCCCCGGAGGGGGTCCCCGGGACCGTTTCCGTCACCCCATATATGGAGGTCCCTCCGTCATACATCATAGTCACCGGCGAGTACCTGAGAGGTTCCCTCGAGCCTCTCGCCCGGTGGAGGAGCGGCAGGGGCCTGCCGACCTCGATAATAGCCGTCGAGGACATACTTGTAGCGTATCCCGGACGAGAGGATCCCGCCGACGCGATAAGGGAATACCTTCGCGACGTTCACTACGGATGGGGGGTGCTGGAGCACGTCCTTCTGGCCGGGGACTGGGACATCGTCCCGACAAAGAGGGTCCAGGATGCCAACCCTTATCCGGGTTGGGACGACGGATACCTTCCGGCGGACTTCTACTTTGCATGCCTGGACGGGACCTGGGACCTGGACGGGGACGGGATATTCGCGGAGATCGGCGATCTCGAGGACATAGTCCCGGACATATCCGTGTCCAGGCTCGCGATCAACGAGGGATCAGTATGGGAGGCCAAGGTGGAGCAGATCATCGAGTACGAGATGGGGCCTGGCGATCTGGCATGGTCCGATAGGGCCGTACTCATCGCGGCACACACCCACAGCGAGGGTGACGGGCCCGCACATTCCGAATACCTCTGGAACAAACATCTATCAGGGCACTACGGCGACAAGGTCGAGCTATACGAGAGCGATATGGACCTCACCATCAATGCAGTGGACTCAGCGCTCGCTCCCGGGGCGGGTTTCGTGCAGTTCATCGACCACGGTGGACCGACGGTCTGGTGCGACAATTACGGTTCTGGAGTGATATACAGGGACCGTGACGCCTCGAAGCTCGAGAACGATGCGATGATGCCCCTGGTCTCCACATTGGCATGTCTGACGACCTGGTTCGACGACAGCTCCGGCAGCGACCAGTGGTTCGGGGAATGCATAGGTGAATCCTTTACAGAGAACGTCCGCGGAGGGGCCGCGGGTTACGCCGGGTCATCGAGGACCTCGGTGGGCATCATAGGTATGAACAGGTATCTTCCCTACGTCAACGGGCTGCAGGAGGATCTCGCGAGGCAGGTCGGAAGCCTTGGCGAGTACGTTATGGGCAGGGCGTTCAAGGACGCCAAGGGTCATTACGCCGAGGTCTGGGGGGGACAGTTCAAGAACAGCGGCAACTCAGAGGTGTCGATGTGCTGGCTCGAGTACAACATGCTCGGTGAGACCGCACTCGAGCTATGGACCGGGCCGGTAAATTCGTTCGATGTCGAGATCAGGCACGAGAACGACCTGGACCCTCACGTCATAGTAGAGGTCAGGGACCGGGATAACCTTCCCGTACCAGGCGTGAACGTGACGCTGGAGAACTTCCAGATGGGGGTATTCGCGAACGGAGTGACCGATCAGTTCGGGGAGGCGGCGTTCGACCTGTCCATCCGCTGGTTCTGCGAGATCAACGTGAGCGCACGCAAGCACGATCACAGGCCAGTTGTCACGGCATTCAGAGTGGCGGACACGATCCCTCCCACATCGTTCCTTACGACCGATCCCTCTGAACCGGAAGGGGAGAACGGATGGTTCCATTCCCCTGTCTCGGTCAGGATCGCCCCCGACGAGAAGGGGGTGGTCCATGCCAGGATAGGCGCTGGAACGACGATAGAGCTCAACGAGACGAACGATTTCACGTTCACTCTGGAGGAGGAGGGTGAGTTCCAGGTGCACTACTTCGCGGAGGACATAGCTAAGAACCTGGAACAGGAGCGCCATCACACGATAAGGATTGATCTGAAGGATCCCGCCTTCGAGATGTATACAAGCCCCGAGACCCCGGACGGTAAGGGAGGACATTATATCTCCGAGCCCATGATAACGATAACTCCGGTTTATGACGAGGGGGCGCCCGTGGCGGCGTTACACTCCCTTGACGGGGGGCCTTACCGAGAATATGACGGTCCGTTCTACGTACCGGATGGGTCCCATGTCCTGAGGGTTTATGCTGTCGATGGTTCGGGGAGGTCATCGAACGTCACCGAGACCTCCTTCCTGATCGATTCCACGCCGCCCGAGGCATCGCATCTGCTGTCCCCCGTCTCACCGGACGGCCTCGACAGCTGGTACAGGACGAGGCCCCTGCTGGTCCTCGAGAGCTCGGAGGATGGGGCTTCAGTTCAGTTCAGGCTAGATCCGAGATCGGATTTCGAGCCGTATTCTGCGCCCATAAGGCTGCCGGAAGGCTCCCACACGCTGCAATACAGGGCTTTCGACGCTGCAGGGAACATCGGATTGGTCCACACCTATCCCGTTCTCGTGGACGCATCCCCGCCAGTTCTGGAGGCATTCGTCCATCCGGACGAACCGGACGGCAGGAACGGGATACACGTCACCTCCCCGAGAGTCGAGATGAAGGCTTACGACAACATCGCCTCCGAGGTCCGGTACCGCATCGATCAGGGCCCCTGGACCGGATATTTCTCCTCCATACGTATCGATGAGGGCGAGCACGAGCTGGAGGCCTACGCCGTCGATCCGGCGGGTTGGCAAAGCCCGATGTTCCGGCGCACCCTCAAGGTCGATACGAACCCCCCGATTGCTATAATGGAGCTTTCAGGGGATATGACCAACGGCATATTCAGGACCGCACCAGTCATTTCCTTGTCCTCGGATGAGGACGTGGAACTGTTCTACTACTTCGGAGGGGATCCCGTTCGTTATGAAGGCAGCGTCCCGATGCCAGGGGAGGAGGGAATATACCTATTGAACTATTTCGCTGTGGACCTGGCCGGGAACGCGGGCGAGGTAGGTCTTTCGGAGATACGCTACGATGTGTTAGCGCCCCGACTCGAGGTGAAGACGTCCCGCGTCGGGCGAAACGTCTTAATACTCTCAATGGCCGGGACCGATGACGCTTTCCCCGTGGAATACAGGGTGGTCGAAGGTGGACGTGTCCTCTCCGACTGGTCGCCGGCGACCGAAAGGACGATCGAGGCAGGGACAGGAAAGCATTATCTCACGGTGGAGGCGAGGGATGCCGCCGGGAACCGTGAAACCGCATCCGTGACGTTCTCGGTACAGTGCCGGGTTTGGATATTCGTCCTGGCAGGGGTCCTTTTATTAGCATCCGCCGCTTCCGCCGCCTTCTTCATCATCAGGAGGAGGGAGAGGGATACAGCGGATCGGGCTTCGGTCGAGGCATACGAGATCGATTGAGGTCAAGCGGACATTATACCTTCAGCGACCTCCTTGATACGCCTCATTCCCTCCGCTATGTCCTCGCGGCTGGCGGCATAGGACATGCGCAGGTAACCCTCCCCTCCCTCTCCGAAGGCGGATCCGGGCGTAAGGGCGACGTTGGCCCTGTCTATCAGCATCTCGGAGAGCGTCATGGAATCGTATCCGAGGTCCGCCTTGAAGAAGGCGTAGAAGGCGCCCTGGGGGGTCTCGCATGAGAGGCCGGGTATCGAGTTGATGAGCGGCACGAGCATGTCCCTCCTCTCCATGAACTCCTTTCGCATGGCCTCCACGCTCTCGCTCTCCGAAAGGGCGGTCACCGCCGCCTGCTGGATGAATCCGGGAAGGCAAGTGAGGGAATGCTGCTGCAGTTTGTTCACCATCTTTATGATCTCCCTGTCGGCGATGAGCCACCCCAACCTCCAACCCGTCATGGCATAGCTTTTCGAAAGACCCGATACGGTGAGGGTCCGATCGGCCATACCGAACAGAGATGCGATGGAGCAGTGCTTGCCATCGTAGATCAGGTCCTCGTATATCTCATCGGATATGACGTAGAGGTCGTGGTCCTTGGCGATGGCCGCTATCTGCTCCAGGTCCTTCAAGGACATCACACTGCCCGTTGGGTTCGAGGGCGTGTTGATGATGATGGCCCTGGTCCGGTCGTTTATGGCGTCCTCGATGTCCTTTGGCCTCCAGTGCCAATATCCGTCGTTTATCATTCTGACCGGACGGCAGACGCCTCCCGCCAGCTGCACCATGGGGCCGTACGATACCCAACCAGGGTCGGGGTATATGACCTCGTCACCGACGTCCACAAGCGCCTGCAGTGCCGCGTAAAGGGCGAACTTGGCCGGCATTATCATGACATTGTCAACTTTTGCCGGGATCCCGTTCTTGTTCCATACATGGTCCGCCACCGCGGACCTCAGCTCGTTTGTCCCGAGGGAGGGCGTGTAATGTGTATCGCCGCGGTCCAGAGCATGCTTCGCGGCCTCCACCACTTTGGGTGGCGTGTCGAAATCCGGCTCGCCCAGGTTAAAGGAGATTATGTCCACTCCCTTGGATTTGAGCTTCTTAATCCTGTTCGCAAGCATCACGGTACCGGAGGGAGCGAGCTCCCGGATCCTCTTGGAGAACGTCGAGATCACCGGGCATGTATCATGATTATATATTAATAGATGTTCAAGGAAAAACGTCCAAAAATGACGTTGGGGGAGGGTCCGAGGACGCCTCCCCCAACGGCCTGGTCTCCCTACGCTCCGGGCCGTGTGAACAGCCCCAGGCGTTCCAGACGGGGTCTGGAAGCGAAAGCGAATGCGGGATGAGGTATTTCACCCGTAGGGATCCGAGCTTTCCATAGGGTTCGGGTTTTTAAGGCCCGCGAAGATGGATCGTTGGAGAGAGGAGGATCGGCGGGGCCGACCTTTCCTGCATTTCTTTTCGATCCAGGTCCGGGAAACCGAGGTTTCCTTCCTTTTGGGTCGCTTTGGATCCCGTGATCCGTCCCTTGCGGGGAGGATCTCCGGTGGTGACCATTTCCCAGGGGGGGAAATGATCCCGGAGGGATCATGCCTCTGCGGCAGCGCCTCCTTCCCCGGAGGGAAGGTATCGAAGGGCTTCGCATCAGGTTGCCCGAAGGCATCATTTTGCGGGCGCTTCGAAGGGGCCCTGCACTTCCTCGCATCACCTTGGACAAGGACAGAAGCCCAGGTCTTTGGTATGCTTCGCATCCCATCGGTTTGGACCCCAAGGGATCCGGTCGGATGGGTGCCTGATAGCGTTGGGTTGGGTCGCTCCGATCCGGACAACGTGGACCGTTGGAGTTCACCCGTCCCAGGCAAAGATGGTAGAGGAACCGGTGCTATATAACGGTTCTTCGGATGTTCCAATGGAAATGGAAACCATGTTCCATATCAGGGGGATCGCCGCATCATACACCGCAGCCAGTATGAGGAAGGGTTGGTCCAAGTCCAGGGTCCTATCCGAGCGCGAAGGGCACTTGGGAGGACGGCGTCTCCATCGGAAATGCGGGGGTTCGCATATTTATTCCTATTGATTTTTCGGCCTTTTCCGGGAGGGCCGAGGCGATGTTTTACAAGCCGGCAAATGGGTCCATGCCAAGTATGTTATACGACCTTTTCATTACATGGTTCCCGGGTGATATGACATGGATGCCCAGTCAAGAAAGAGGTCCAACGAGGACGGGACCCTGCGGGTCCTGTGCGCAGGCGAGGTACCATCCAAGATCCCTCCCCTGCTTCAGAAGATAGCGCGGGTCATGGACGATCCGCATTCGCTTCCGATGATGGTCGAGGAGATCGTCGAGGATACCGAGATCGAGAAGTACAGATACCATCTGGTGCGGATGCAGATCGAGTCCGAGATACGCATGAGGGAGGATGTGGACCGGCATTCCAACAGGCTTTGGGTCGCAAGGACGCTGGAGACCATCGCCTTCGGCGAGCGCCTCATGGACGGCGGCAAAGAGGACGAGGAATGATCATCCTATCCAGTAAGGCTCCCTGAGGTCCTCGAAGGCCGTCGTTGCGGCTATGGCCCCCTCCCCGGCGGCGACCACGACCTGCTTCAATCCCCCGGTAACATCGCCTGCAGCGTATATCCCCGGGATCGATGTCCTCATCATCCTGTCCACGATCACGTATCCATCAGGGTCGAGGTCGAGACCCAGCCTCTTCGGGATCTCGTTGTTGGGGACCTCACCTACGGCTACGAACACCCCGTCCGCCTCAACGGTCCTCTCCACGCCAGATAACTTGTCCCTGAGCAGGACCTCCTTCAGAGTTCCATCGCCTCTGAACTCGAGGACAACGCTGTTCCATATGACCTGGATATCCCTCTTTCCGAGCTCCTCCTGCATCTTCATCTCGGCCCTGAGCTCGCCCCTGCGGTGGACCAGGGACACGTCGCATCCGATGTTGTGCAGATATATGGCGTATTCGACGGCGGTGTTGCCGCCTCCGACAACGAGCACCCTCTTCCCTTTGAAGAAGAACCCGTCGCAGGTGGCACAGTAGCTTACCCCCCTTCCGCCAAGCCCCTCCTCGCCCGGAACCCCAAGCTTCCTGTGCTCCGCCCCGGTGGCGATAAGGACCGCCCTCGCCCTCAGCTTCCCCTCGGGAGTATCTATCACGAACACATCCTCCTTTTCTATCGAGGTGATCTCCGAGAACTCGATGATGGAGGCGTATCGCTCCGCATGGCCCCTCATCCTGGCGCTAAGGTCCGCTCCGGAGATCTCGGCGTCCCCTGGCCAGTTCTCGATAAGATACGAAAGCGCAATCTGGCCCCCGGCCATCGCCTTTTCCAGGACCGCCGCCCTCAACCCCGACCTGCCCGCATATATGGCGGCGGTCATACCGGCCGGTCCTCCCCCGATTATCGCGAGATCGAATTCCTGTGTCATCTCATCACCTTTTCAGGGGGAGAGAAATGAACGTAGATATATGGTTTCCCGAACAGTTGATGGACGCTCAACGGGATAGAACATCACATTTCACCCTAAAATATCATATAATAATGGAACCTTATGAAAGCCATTGGTGATAAAGAATGAGGTTCCTGGCCATCATCGTCGCGATCATAGCCCTTTTTGCTAACCTGGGGATAGTTCTGACAGGCGTTGTGATATTCGGAGATGATCACGGGAACGGGCCCGGTGGCGGAGGCGGGGATTCCATCGTGAGCATAGAAGGGCCCTCCTCACTTACCGTGCCGGAAATGATGATAGGCGACCAGGCCAAGTACACCTACAAGCTATTCGCTCAGATGTTCTACGAGAACCGCACCAGCGGCGAGTGGCAGCGGTACACGTTAACGGGCGAGGGGGAGTTCCTACAGTATATCGACGAACCGGAAACCGTCAAGGACGGGTTCCTCAAGTCGCATATGTCCATAAAGACCGTTTATTCCACGAGGGCGAATTTCCAGATGAGGATAGAGGGCAACGACAAGGACACCGTGGTCATACCCGGGAACATCGAGGTGGACCGATCGGATTTCGTCAACCTGCTCGACGGGCATCAGCTTATGGCGACGAACAGCGGCTCCCTGAGCATCAATGGCCTCGGGTCCTCGTTCGGAAATATCCCGGCCGACGTCTCGTATATAGCCGACCTCAGGACGTATCCTGACCCGAATGCAGATGCTGCGGTATCAATGGACGACGCCATATACGGCAGCGGGCAGGTATTGTACAAGAGCTCCAAAGGCCAGTATATACCTCCAGCCAGCTCCCAGGAGACCTCCTGGATATACGACTGGCAGGTGGACGGGGCGTACAGGGTGGGCGAACACGACACATACCTCATCAACGTCACCACCCGATTCTGGGATTTCTTCAACTTCGAGAGATCGATCTACGTCTCCGGTGATTCGCCATTCTACATCAAGGGAAATACCAGGAGCAACACCAGCTTCAGCGACGAGGACGAGACCTTCTACATCGTTCTCGAATTCGGGATGGACCTCTATCCGGGGGATCGGTCACTCATAAGAGGGGACAGAGCCATATCATGGGGCGACGCATCGAACGATGAAGGGTATGTCGACAGGCACGGAGGTGGGGAGTTCGCCGAATGGGATATCGCTCCCCGGGACGGGTCCGCCGTGGACCGCTCATCGTTCAGCGGATGGACATTGAACCAGGCGATGGATTTCGCATTGGACCGCTCTGTGGAACTGAACGCCTTCATGGACGAGTACGGGTCCAAGGGATCGATCGTCATAGAGGATTCCGTATTCAACATCTCCAAGGAGGACAGGCTCGGCAGGAACACCACGCAGTGGTGGAACCTCACGTTCTCCCTGGTAGCATCCGGGGAAGAGGCCAGGGACCATTATCGTGAGACCGAGGAGTGGCCCGAGTGGAGGTACAGGATACTCGTTGCCCGCTCCGTGGACCAGAAGCTCTCGGGGAGCGTTGTATCGACGTTCATCTCAAGGGACGAGGGCGATGAAAGGCACGGCAGGACCAGGGGTTACCTGGATATAGACAGCATGAACCTGGACAGGGAGATCCTGACGCTCACCGCCTCTGAGAGGATCATCAAGCTCGATGCCGATGTCAGGGCCAACGCCTATACGGGGAACACCCTCAACGAGGGGGTCAAGTACTACTACGGCATAGTAGGGATCTCCCGGAACGCGATACCGTCCCTTGCCCTGGTCGAACAGATACTCGGCATCACCACCCCCGGGGCGGACAACGCCTTCGGGATGCAGTACGGCGAGGTATGGACCACGGGATCGACCTTCTCCGCGGCCGTGGACGCGAACACGGGGCAGCTGCTCTACGTCACATCCGTTGAGGGTTCGCAGCTCGCAGCTGTATTCGGAGGATAGTTAATAATAAATGATATGCATCTTCACTCAAGGAGTTGGTCCTACTGGAAACCAGGGTCGCCATATACGCACTCCTTTCGGCCGCGGTGCTGATAAACGCAGCCCTGACCCTGTACGAGAACGATCTGACCGAGGGCCCGGTCCCACCCTGGATGGAGGGAAGCATGCCAGATGGAGGTCCTTATCTCCCTCAGATACCCCATCTCAGGGCGGGATCGCTTTTCATAGCCGAGCAAAATCTAACTCTTGATATCGGCAGGGCCGATACAACGAGCTCGGGATCGTATTCGATGGATGCCAGGGCCACCAATATGGTATACGGTGACGCATACAAACAGACGCTCTCGGGCACCTTCAAGACCAGATACGAAACCTCCTCCAAACCCTCACAACCCCTGTCGGGGTCCATAGAGAGGTCGAGGCTGATAAGTTATCCTGAAGCGTCGCTTCAAGGCACCACATTGGACACGAAGGTCAGCGTGGACCGGCCAGGTTCTGGTTCCTACCCGGCATCATCGGTACATCTGGAACTGCTGGACCACGGAGGGCTCTGGACCGATATGATATGGATGAGGATGGCGGAACTATACTCGGGGGATGGGTCCTGGGTATCAGGCGAGACCGATATGGACCTGTCCCTGGACGAATTGGGGCTGAACATAAAGGACGCGAGGTTGGAGTACTCGGTCCGGACCTCCTATGAAGGCCCCGTCCCTAGTATCCTGTTCAGTACCAAGGCCAACCATACGAACTTACACCTTGTGATGAGCGCGGCCTTCACGGAGAAGGCCCCATGGCCCGAGGAGTATTACCTGGAATGCAGCGGTGCGTATCCCAGCACGGAGGGTGAACTGAGCTTTCATATGACCCTGCGAACAAGGCTCATCGATTGGACCGTTGGTCAGGGGGCGCCCGTTGGCTTCTCTACGATAACCAGCGTAAGGGATGATCGCCCAACGGCAACGGTCCCGCTCCCCGTCGCTGAGGTGCCCAGGGACGGAGGTGAGACCTCCCTGAGGTTCACGCCAAAAGAAACCCTTGAGCACGCCAGGTCCAACAGCCCCCTCATCGATGCCTTCGTCCGGGACGAGCCCGGCGTGACGTTCACCGATATGAGATATTACCGCAACGAGAGCCGCGGTCCCTCCGGATCGATGATCTGGAACATCACCCTTACCTCCGGAAGGGATACGGGCTATCACCATCCCGCCGTGAATTTCGAGGTCGCCTCTCAAGCAGGCGGGGACCGTCTTGATATGAAAAGGCTCGGTCTGCTATCTGCGGCCAGGCACACATCCAACGAATACGGGGTCCGGGGAAGGGACCTGATATCGCTCAAGGACCATGAATCCGTCCTTCGATCATCGCCTCACTCGAGCAGGTTCTTCGCAGGCGGACAGTACGCCGCATCATACGAGCTAAGGGTCGTTTCCCGCAGCCTCGGAGCGAACGTGACCTCGGTCCTCCTCTTCAACGTTCTGGGCTTGAGCAGGGCCCAGGGCGCGGACCTCTTCGTCTCCTCCGTCAACGATGCGAGGGATCCCAAGACGGTCCATGCCGTCGTTGTGGACGGGACGAACGGAAGAGTGCTCTCGATACTCACAGCATCGGGACATTACACGGCCCTCATCGGCCCCTACGTTGTGATCCCAGCATAGCCGCCGACCTCAGTGCCGCGATATTGTTCTCCACATCGCCTCCGTTGGCGGTGAAGACCGATGACCCGGCGACGAGCACGTCCGCGCCAGCCTCGACGACCTCGGCCGCGTTGCCCGGGTCTATGCCCCCGTCTATCTCGATCGGGATGTCAAGACCCCTCTCCTCGATCATCATCTTGAGTTTCGAGATCCTCTCAAGTGAACGGCCTATGAACCGCTGACCACCGAACCCGGGGTTCACGCTCATCAGGAGGACCATGTCGGATATCTCCAATGCCTCGCTCACCGATGAGATAGGGGTCGCCGGGTTGAGGACAACGCCGCACTGGCCCCCGGATTCGCGTATGGATGTCAGTACCCTGTTCAGATGCGGTGCGGCCTCGACATGCACGGTCACGATGTCGGCCCCCGCCTCGACGAAGGATGGCGCGTACCTCTCGGCATCCCTTATCATCAGATGCACATCCAACTCCGCATCGCAGCATTCCCTGAGCGATCTGACCACGGGGATGCCGATCGTTATGTTGGGGACGAAATGCCCGTCCATCACGTCCACGTGCACCATGTCGGCCCCCGCGGACAGGGCCCTCTTCACGTCCTCCTCCAGCCTGCACATGTTCGCCGACAGTATCGACGGGGCTATCCTGATCATCTCCTCCCACCTCTTCTTTTTTCGTAAGCCGTTCTCGAACGCCCATCTGGTCTCTCGGACATACTTTCGGCTATCTGCCTCATCCTGGCCGGATACCTGAGATACGTAACAACGGATATTATGATTATGAGAACGGTGAAAAGAGCTATGAGCGCGAAGGGGAAGCCCCTTTCCTGCTCTTTGGTCTCCATGACCTCGAACGAGCCGTAACGGAGCGCCTCCATCTGCGGAGGCGTGATCCCCGATCCGAATGGAACAGGGCCGTTGGGACCGGTAACATATCCCATAACCTCGTATGTTCCAGGCCACGGCAGGTCGATCGCGAGGAGGTAGGCTCCCGCGATCTCGCCAGTGACACCCGCCCTCGAGGCCTGGTTCAGGGCTATCAGGGCGTCCTCCGGGTTCAAAGATTCGAACGGGACGAAAGGCATATCGATCCATGTCTCGAAGCCGTCGGGTCGGACAACGACCGCTCTGACGGCTCCCTGGTGTTCCACGCATCTATCCCCCTCAAAGACCGTGAGGGGGCCCAATATCAGCGTCGTGCCGACGATCCGCAGGGGCAGCTCCGATGCCCTAATACGGGGATAGAAGAAGAACCGGTCGTATGGTCGTGGCTCGAAAGTTCCGGTCCATGAGAGCATTTCGTATTCTCCATCGAGCATGGATACATCGATCTCGAACATCTCTATACCGTCTTGGGGAAGGAGCCTGGTGAAGGGCCCAAGTACGGGGCCTTCCCAGCCGCCGGCGGGGGATAGCGTCAAATGGGCGTAGGCGGGCTTCCTCGCACCCTCGAGGCCCATGATCACTTTGAGAGAGTGATCGACAGGATAGTGTTCCGCCGATACAGCTATCCAGGGGGCCGTGTGAAACGCCGCTCTCCTGACATGTGTGCCCTTGTTGGTATGCAGTCTCGCCTCGAGCCGGGTCGACCCCTCCACGATGCCAGCGGATGCCTCAAGGACGTTCTCGCCGCTCACTATCTCCCAAGCCGTGTAGGGAAGGGCCATCTCGAAGCCATTGGATATGGTCACGAGGTCAAGACCGCTGATGTGTTCGCCCTCCGGCATCTCTATGATCACCGTGACCTCGACCCCGCTCCCGACCTGCGCGATCATGGGATCTATGCCAACTATCTCGATATGGGCTTCCTCTTCCCTCGACGGGAGCCCGACCCAAGCGTCGATGCCGCCGACCGAGCTCGCGGACAGGAGCGATCTGGGGGATACGTTGGGGTATGAACCCTCGAGGTGGGCCCTCCAGGAGGCGCGCGGATCGCCGAACAGCCTCACACCCTTCGCGCCCTCCGGAGGCGTGGCGCTTAATGATATCTCCGGGTACCTGGGATGGGTCCTGAGATCGTCCGGGTCGAGGGCCTCGCCCTCGTCCGTCCCGAGGTTCAATCCATCGATGGATGATACGCCGCGCACCTCGAAGGACGCCGTCGACCCGCCCGCGGTGACCTCCAGATCATAGGAGGCATCGACCCGCGCCATCATGCACGCGGCCAGGCACATCCTCACGGCCGAGGGGATCACCTGAAGCGAGGGGGGTTCCGAGTCCACGCCATGAAGCGTTCCGAGCCCTTCCGGCTCCTCTCCCAGACCCGTGCGGAGCTCCACCGTGAAGGAAGCCGAGGACCAGGGTAATATCATGTCCTGGGAATAGAGGCGGTCAGGGAACACGGATGAACCGTAGAGATGGTCGTCGAAGGCACCCATCAGGTAGGATACGCCCTTGAAATCGTTCGCTGGGCCGTAGGGCATGTTCAGGCCCGACGCCCTGGAAATGGCGGAGGCGAGCTCCATGAAGCATACATGGTCCGGGGTCATGTTCCCGGTGGAGGCCGCTCCCCACGGCGTGAATATTCCGAAGGAGCCCGTATGGAAGCTCAGGGCGATATCCGTTGGATACATCCTCGCAAGTTCATGGACGGTCCTCGCACCGGCGGTGTTGAGGGGGATACCGTCCGAGTATGCCGAGGAAGATGAGGCCATGAACGGGTAGTCCCTGTTCGGGTCCTCGCCAGTTTCATCGTATCGGGTGCCCATGTCCAGACCGTAGGGGTTGACGACCGGGAGGACGATCAGGTTCAGCCTTGATGTGACGTAGCGGACCCTGTCGTTCTCGCCTTCTAGGATGTAGCTCGCGAAGGCCAGGACCGCCTCGGCGGAGTCGGGCTCGTTGCCGTGATGGGCCCCGATGAACATCAGGTTCGATCGAGAGGGGTCCGACATGTTGCCTATGAACAGTATGGGGATCGAGCGCCCTCCCTCGGCGTCCGGGATCCCTAGAAGCTCCCAGGCAGTCGTTTTCATGGCGATGTCAGGCCTGCTCGATGCCAGGTCGGTGAGTATCGAATCGATCTCGTAGGACGTATGATACGACCAGGCGGCCTCGGGCTCGGCCCCGCTCTCAAAAGGCAGGCTGGTGACGATCAGCAGCAGGGCATATAACGCGATACAGAACTTTTTGAAGGATCCGGAGCCCCTGTCCCGCATGGGCTCCATAAGGATGCCTGCGCATATTAAATTTGGGCCGTTCTCCGCGCTCCTATCACTCCATGTAGATGGCCGGTTTGAGGGGGATGGCCCCCCTGACCTTGCCCGTGGGGTCGTATATGTCCGGGTCGTCCTCGCCGAAGACGGATACGGGGCAGCCGAGTTCCCCGGACATGAAAGGCGCGATGCCCTTGAGGAGGGAGACCTCGTCGCGCAGGAGCTCTATCCTCCTGAACTCGGCATCGCCCATCTTGACCACGTCCTTTACCAGCCTCTGCACCAGCTTGGGGATCTCCTTGGCATGAGCCCTCATCGTCTCGATGCCCATGAGATGCTTGATCACGTCGCCGACGTTGAGCCTCCCGTCCCCCTCCCTCGCCTTCGCTACCATCTCCGATAGCATATACCATCTCCAATCGGGCGCAGCGTAGAGGCAGACGCGTTTTGCTTCGATCCCCGTCATCTTCATTATATTGGATGCGTCCTCCAACAGCTGGGACACGTAACCTTCCCTCAGCCAGGCCGTTTCGAGTTCCGGGCCGTCAGAGGGCTCCGGCCAGGGAGCGAGCGACACCAGCCCCTCTCCCCCTATCATCTCCCACAGCTCCTCCGCCATATGCGGGGTGACGGGCTGTAACAGCCTGGCCCATACGGAGAGGGCCTCCCTCACGGCCTCGGGGTCGTTCCCTCCCCTTCTGACATACCATCTCATGTCTGCGGGGATCGCGAAATAGGCGCTGTTGGAAGCGTCCCTGAAGGCCCCCTTCTCCATGGAAGCGGTGATCTCCTGTGTCCTTCTCGACATCGCGGCTTTGAGGTACCCGTCCATTGTTGACGGGCCCCCCTTGAGGCGAAGCAGGTCCTGGAACTGTTCGAATATCCTTCTCGTCCTCGCCCTGTAATGGGAGACGGTCTCCTCGACCCATTCCACGTCCATATTGGACGATCCAACGTGGCAGTAGTATAGCCTCATCGCGTCCACGCCGTACTTGGCGATCGCCTCGGGTATGGGCTCCGCGCCTCCCTTGGTCTTGGAGATCTTGTCCCCGCCCCCCATAGTGACCCACCAGTGGACGTAGATCCCGCGGGGCCAGTGCGCCCTATCCATGATGGCGACGTGGTTCATCAGGAACACGGGGAAATGCACTGTCTTGTGCTCCTTGCCCCCTAAGTTGAAGTCCAGTGGATACCAGTAGAGGAAATCCTTCCTTATCTTCTCCTGAAGCTCCCTTCTCCGGGGATCGATGTCCTTGCCGGGCGGGATCCCCAGAAGGACATGGTCGAAGAAGTCGTCGTCCATGTCCTCGAGCGGCAGGGAGCCGTCATTGACGTAGGGGGATATGATGTAGTAGGCCGGATACAGGGTGGAATCGGATATGGGCTCGATTATCCAGCCCTTCTTGAATGGGAACTCGGTTCCCTGCCAGGAACCCTGTCTTATGCAGGCCCTGTCGCCGAACCACTCCAGGACGGATGGGAGCTCCTTCCTGTACTCATCCGGAAGGATCTCCATCTCGGAGGCGTGCTCCACGGCCTTTCGCGTCAGATCAGCGTCCGAGTAGCGAATGAACCACTGGTCGGGTATCCTGGATATTACCACCTTCGCTCCGCAGCGGCATATGACGGGCTCGGAGAACTCCTGGAACCCGGAGGCATCGCCTTTTGCGATCATGTCGGACCTGAGGGCGTCCTTGGCAAGGGACACCTTCATGCCTGAGTATTCGCCGCATATATCGAGGAGAATCCCGGAATGGAACTCGTCCTTGTAGATGCGCTTGGTGGCCTCCTCGAGCTTCCCGGAGTCATGCTGGGTCTGGACGCCCATCTCCCGGCACAGGACCCCTGCGGGATCCTCGAGGGCCTTTGCCCCCGACCTAATGAGGGTGACGGGCCGGATACCCTCCAATTCCTCTCTCGATATGCCAGGGATCGCAACGTCCGTGCCCTGAAGGTCCTTCAGGGCGATCCAGTCGAAGGGGGCGTGGGCCGGAACGGACATGACGACCCCCGTCGCCACGGCCGGATCGACGAAATCCCCGGGAAGAATGGGCACTTCCCTTCCAAGCGGCGTCGTGCATGTTCTTCCGATCAGGTCGGAGCCCTTGCCTCTTGAGATGGATCGGACATCCATCTCCCCTTTGGTCTGATGGAGAAGCTTCTCCATGCCCTCCCGCGACATCAGCCATTTCTCGGGGCCGACGGAGGCGAGAACGTAATCGACATAGGGGTGCAGCCACATGTTCGTGACACCGTAAACTGTCTCGGGCCTCAGGGTCGCGGCGGGGAGGACGGTGCCGTCCTCGAGGCGAAATTTGAGAACGGTGAAGTCCAGGATCTCCGCGCCACCGCCGGATTGGATGTCCGTCATGGAGGCATCCACTGCGACGGGGCCGCAGCTCGGGCAGTAAGGGGCATAATGTGGCTTTGTCACGAGAAGGCCCCTGTCCCTGAGCTTGCGGAACTGCCAGGAGATGAACCTGTTGTAGCCGGGGGAGATCGTGCTCATGCACCTGGTGAAGTCCATCCCGAACCCGAAGCGCTTCCAGTAATCTTCAATATAGACCTTAGAGAAGAAACCGATCAAATTATCGACATCGGAAAGCGTGGGGATGATGTCTTTGGGGGCGCCGTTCTTGACCATGTACTCCATCGTTCTCTCATCGCCCCTCTCGATGCGTTTGGCCAGAGATATGGCGGGGATCCCGCTAGCGTGGAAACCTACCGGGAAAAGGACGTCATAGCCACTGGAACGCTTGTAACGCGTCATCACATCGGTGTAGGTGAACCCCCTCATGTGACCGACGTGGAGGTAACCGGAGATCCCTGGATAGGCGAATATCATGAAGAACTTGCCATTGGCATCTGGGTTGGGCCCCCTAGGACTGAAGGCGGAGCGTTCCTCCCATATCCTCTGCCATTTTGCCTCCAATGCGGCGGAATCGAGATCGTCCATCTCATATCACCTTTGACGAGCGGTACCATGGGGTGAAGATAAGCCCGTTAAAACCTTTTTTGCAAGCGAAGGGCGTTCATTCTTCGTCGGAGGAGGCGACCTCTTCTTCTTTTTCCTCCTTCTCCTTTCTCTTACGCTCCTTGATCCGCTCCCTGACATCCCCCTCGATGGTCGATAGCATCTCGTGCAACGAGAAGAAGAGTATGATCTGCTCGCAGAACATCCTCCATAACAGGTTCATAATGATGAACGTGATGAGGGACAGCACCAGGATGCCAACGATGGAACCGACGATGATGAGCGTATCCAGTTCCAGGTCCCTTCCGATGATTATCATCGCGGCTATGCCTCCGATCGTGGCCGCGAGCAGAAGCAGATTGTCAAGTATCAGTCCTATGACGTAGAATATTCTGATGATCCCCGGAGTGATCATCCATCTGAACGTGAAGAAATTTCCGAACGTCCGTCTCCTGGCCATTTGATTCCCCCGGGTCTCATGAAGGCCCTGTTGGGTGATAAACCTTATCATGCCGGCATCGTACCAGTGGAGAACCTTTCGAGGACCCGGTCGAGGAATATCCTCAACCCGACGATGGTCCTTGGATCCGATGCCTCTTCCTCGCTTACGAAATGGACGTCGAGAGGTTCGTTCCCGGCCTCCGCCTCGAAATCGCTGGATACATCCTTCGTCGCTGTCCCCGAGGATGTGCACAGAAGTATCGTAGGGGGTAGGGACCTGGCGAATCCCGCCAGATACGAGCGGGCCGGGGAGGATATCCTTCCCGCCCAGAGTGGGGTCCCGAGTATCAGAAGATCGTATTTGGAGGGGTCCTTTCTGGGAGGGATTATCGGTGAGCGCCTCTTCAACAGGCCGTCGATCCCCGAGCGAAGATAGCCGAGAAGCCCTTTTCTTGACATACCCTCCCTGATGCCTTCGACATCGCATTTGAGGATCTCGGAGACCTGTCTCGCAGCTGCTTGGGTCCTTCCCGTTCGGGTGTAATAGACGACGAGTGCCTTCACATGCCCGCCCAAAGCGAAAAGGCATAAAAACTTAACCCTTGCCAAGAGGAGGGTACGGCGGGGAGACCTCTCCCCGCCTTGACGGAGCGCGGGTGATTAGGGGGGGTTCTGGGGGATGAAGAAGTCATTCTGCGCTCCGCCGCTGATGAAATATGTACGCACTGTTTAATAATACTTTTGTGCACATGAGCGCTCAGATGATCTCCATTCTGAACGAGACATGGACCGGGGGATAGGTTAGGGCGCCCATTGAAACGACATCGGCGTGGGGGGTATATTCCAGCAGGTTCGAAGCATCGATCCCTCCCGATGCCTCGATGACGATGCTCCTTCCGAGTTCGCGCGCCCTCTGCCTTAGTTCCATTGCCAGGTCTGTGAAGGACGCAATAGTGGCGTTGTCTATCATGATAACGTCCGCACCGGATGTGAGAGCCTCCATGGCCGTTTCCCCATCCTCGGCCTCCGCCTCGATGAGAAGATAGGGACCCCGCATTTTTCGAACGGCCTCCAAAGCTTCCTTCAGGCTCGAACCGTTCACTTTGAGGGACGCAATGTGATTGTCCTTGAACATGCACGCATCGGAGAGGGTCATCCTGTGCGGCAGTGCACCGCCGTCGATGAGGGCGCGCTTCTCGAATGGTCCGAAGCCCGGGGTGGTCTTCCTCGTTCCAGCCAGGCGGCAGTCGGACCCAGAGGAACGGACCATATCGACCAGCTCGGAGGCGTATGTCGCTATGGATGACATCCTGGAAAGGACGTTTAGCGCCGTCCGTTCGCACCGGAGCATCCCCGGCAGTGGCCCCCTCACCTCGAGGACCGTCCACCCATCGACCACCTTTCCGCCGCTTTCCATGCCTTCTGGAACAATGACCTCGCAGCCCGAGATCTCGAAGAGGTGAACGGCCGCCTCCAGCCCAGAGAGCAAGCAGTCACCCTCGGCCAGGACCATCGCCTTTCCCGAGAGGCCTTCAAGGGGCATCGTCGAGGGATCCCCTCGGCCGGAATCGTATGTCAGATAGGAGCGGAGCAGGGTTCGCTCCTCATCGGTCAGGTCCGTCATGGCACATGTATGGCCCATTTCGGATAAATAGATGGAGGAAGCCCTTATTGCTCCTCGTTGTAGAAACCCTTCAACGGGTCGTCGTCCTGGACCTCGGGCTCTGGCGATGCATCGATCGGAGGTTCGACGGATGTTCCCTCGTTCTCTTCCTGTTGGACATGTTCCCCGGGATCGCTCTTCTCAGGCTCGTCCTCCACCGGGGCCTCCTCATTTTGATACACGGGCAGGGATACCCGCGGTTCGCTGGGAGGCAGCCCTTCCTGCGGGGTGCCGGGCGGGAGGGGCGTGGACGGGGCGGGCATCATCATCCCCGGGTACGCCTGGCCCGCGGCGAGCGGGTAAGGCGGAGGCGCCATCATGCCAGGGGCAGGGGCCTGCTGCGGCATCTGCTGTTGTTTCTTCTTTTTCCTCGATAGGAAGACCGCGAGCGCGATGGCGAGTATGATCATTACCAGGACGATCATGGAAGCGACGACGATGACCAGAGTGTGGTCCGCTTTTTCGGTGATGTAGGCCTCTACGGACTCTGACTGCGGGCCCTCGCCGTTCGCATTCACCGCGGAGATCCTGTAAAGATACGTCCCACCGGAGACAACGTTGCGGTCGCTGTACTCCAGAACATCCGGGCCGACGTCCCCGATGAGAATGCTGCCTTTCGTGGTCGATGTCCTGTATATATTGTAGCCAGTGAGGGGAAGACCGCCCGTGCTGGATGGCGCATCCCAGGTCACCCTAACTGACCCGGAACCTGCGGTCGAGATGACGTTCCTGGGCGCAGTGGGTTTGCCCGAGGGCATCGCGGGAGCCGGAGTGGTCCTGATGCTCTCCCCTATGGAATTAGATGAGGACATGCTGTAATAATACTCCACACCGTTGGTCACCGTCGTGTCCCTGTAGGATCCGGTTAGGACGCTGGATGTAAGGAGGGGGACGCTTGAGTTCGGGTCAGTTCCCCTGAAAATCCTGAGCTCGGTGACCGGGTCACCGCCGTCGTTCATGGGAGGTCCCCAGGATATGTCCACGAATCCGTCCCCTGGTGTCACCTGAACGTTCGACGGAGGGGACGGGACCCAAGCGGGCCTTGCGCTCTTCGCTTCCGTGAAGGGCCCGTCGCCAACGGCGTTCGTCGCCGCTACCTTGTAATAATATGTGAGGCCGTTCTTGACCTTTGTGTCGTTGTAGGTGTGTTCCGGGCCTTCAATGGTTGCGTATAGCCCCATCTCCTGCGAGGACTCGCCCCTGAACACCTTGAATCCGGTGACGGGGGTCCCTCCGTGGTCGAGGGGCGTCTCCCAGCTCAGGATAACGAACCTGTCCCCGGCCTCTATGTTGTAACCCATCGGCGATCCGGGCCTGCCGAGGGGCGTTACGTTGATCTCTTCGGTGTGTTCCGATTCGCCCACATCGTTTAGGGCCGTCATCCTGTAGATGTACGTCCTTCCGTTGATGACGCTGTTGTCCGTGTAGGACTCGTCCAGTACGTCTAGCTCTCGAATGTTGCTCCATATCATGCTCTTTTCCGCGCGGTAGATGTTGAAGCCCAGCACCGGGGTGCCACCATCCCTCAACGGCTGCCCCCACGTTATCTTGACGGAGTTGGAGAACGCCTCCACCTCGAAGTTCGTTGGCATGGAGGGCCGATCAAGAGGAACGGCCGAGACCTCGTCCGTGGGATCGCCCGACCCTTCCGAGTTGAGGGCTATGAGCTTGTATCGATATCTGAGGCCGTTCTCCAGCCCCGTGTCGTTGAAGATCCTCGGCATCGCCGGGAGGGTGACGTATCTCGCGAAGGACCCGCTCTGGACCGCCCTGAATATGGTGTAGTTCAGGATCGGGCTGCCGCCGTCCCATTCAGGGGCGCTCCATCTCAGGCTGATGAACTCAGGTCCCGTACTTATGACCACGTCCTCCACCATCCCCGGCCTTGTCCTCGGGGTCGCGTTTACCTCGATCGAGGGCGGGGATTCCCCCATGGTATTGAAGGCGGTGAGGAAATAGCGGTAGTTGATGCCGTTCGTGACCGATTCGTCGGAATAGGTCTTGATGTAGGGCTCTATCGTGGAGACCTCGGGGGTCTGCGATGACCCGGTGAACTTGTAGAGATAAAAGCCCTGAAGCACGAGGCCTCCGTCGTCCTCCGGAGCGATCCACGTCAGGTTGACGAACCTGTTGCTGTATCTTGCCACGACGTTACGGGGAGGCGTGGGAACGGTCGCCGGCAGGGCAATGATCTCGTCGGAGAGCTTTCCCGGCCCCATCCTGTTAACGGCGAGGACGGCATAGTAGTACTTGATCCCGTTGGTGACGGAGGTATCGTTGTACGAGCTGTTCCCTTCCGTGAAGGCGATCCTCGAGAGGGATCCGGACTTGGTCCCTCGATGCACCTCGTAATCGGTGACAGGAGCCCCTCCGTCGATGGCGGGGGGATCCCATGAGAGGTTGACGAAGGAATCGCCCGCTGACGCGACAGGGGTCCCCGGCGGGTCCGGGGGCAGGGAGAGTATGAGCTTGAGCACGAAGATATCGTCGGCCCCGTTGTGGGTGGTGTCGTAGGACCCGCCCTTGGTCGGGAAGTCGGAGGAAGATGTGGACCCGAGTACGATCGGCTCCTGGCTGTTCGGGCACACTACCACATCCGTGCATTCATCATAGCTGACCCCCCCGACGTACGTTGAGTAGAGGTTCTCGCTGCCGTCGTTCGAGAGCTTCATGTACACACCCTCCTGCAATCCGCCACCGGCCGAAGGCTGGAACACGCCGTTCGGCATGGGGAAATCGAAGGTGTCGTAGATATACCCCGAGAGATGGATGTCCAGTTCATCGTCCAGGCTTATGCCCTGGAAGCTTTCGTATCCCGAACCGCCGGCGAAGGTGCAGAATACTAGCCCGCTCCCTGCGGAGTTGAGGCGCATGACGAACGCGTCAGCCCCTCCGTCCATCTGGGCGTCGTACGCACCGATGGTAACGGGGAGGTTTTGAGAATCTGTCTCACCACATGCATAGACGTTTCCCGACTCGTCGATGTCCATGTCGCTGATGTATGTACTACCGCTGGTCCCTCCGAAGTAGGTGCAGTAGGTCATGCTTTTTGCCGTCATGTCGAACTTGAAGACGAATCCGTCCGTCCTTCCATTAATTGTTCCCTGATAAGCTCCGCTGGTAACATTGAAGTCCGAGGAATCCGTGTAGCCACCCATGTACACGCTGCCGGCATCGTCGTATCGTATCGAAGTGGAGATGTCGGAACCTTCGCCACCGAGGTAAGAGGAATAGATCAGATCCATTTTCGAGAGGTCCATCTTGAGGAACACCATGTCCCAGGCCCACCCCCCCCACGGGTCGGGGATGAGCGTGTTCTGATAAGCATTTGAGGTAATGGGAAAATTATCGGATATTGTCGAGGCTGCAAGGTAGACGTTCCCGGAATCATCGATATCGATCCTGGGAAAATAATCATAATCCGCTCCGCCCAGATACGTGGAGTAAATGAGATCGCTGCCCCTGCTGTTGAGCTTGAGTATGAATAGGTCCAGTGAACTGCTGTAGAGGGTGTCGTTGTAGGCGTCCTTCGTCGTGGGGAAGTCCTCCGAGGTCGTGACACCGGCGACGTAGCAGTCGCCGTTATCATCGACCTTGATGCTCGTGGCCTCATCAGAGCTGGAGCCTCCGATGTAGGTGCAGATGAGCAGGCTCCTGCCGGCGGAATCGAGCTTGAGTACGAAGGCGTCGCCGTATCCATTGATCCTCTCCTGGTAAGACTGCCCCCTGATGGTGGGGAAGTTCGTAGAGTATGTCGCTCCGCACACGAAGACGTTCCCCGATGCGTCCACGTCCATCTCGTAAGGGTAGTCGCTACTACTTCCTCCGATGAACGTGGAGAAGTTCAGGGCCAGGAGGTTCACGGTCGGATCGATGACGACGCTCCTGTCCTTATCATAGGATGAGAGCGAGAATCCGAAGAGGCCCCCATCCAACGAAAATGAGGAAGGGATCGGCTCCATGGTGTCCATGTAGAATGTCCTGAGCCCGCCATCGACGAGGTCCATTCCGAGAGGGGTACCTATGTGGAGGGAATCTCCCCGGACCGAGAGGAGGGTCGAATCATCCACCTCGAACCGGACGGAGTCGGGATCCGCCCCCGGGCGAAGGACGATGTCGTACTTGAGGCCGTCCGGACCCCCTTTGTATATCAGATCGATCCCGTCCCAGAGATCCCTGTAAACAATGGACGAGTAGGCGCTTACCCCCGAGGCCCATCTTGAGGGATCGGACCCGAGGAAGTAATTGTATTCGGTCGGGAGAACATCGACGCCCACTGGGGTCGCGGGGTTGGATCCCGAGAACCCGATGCCAACCAGGCATGAGTCGGCCGAGGCCGCCCCGGTCATGCCCCTTCGTTCAGGCTCGGTCCTCTCGACAATCACAACGTTGTGGTATATTCCGTCTTTCGTGAATCCGACCTGGCCATATCCCGTCCTCGCCACGAACATGACCTCGGGATCCCACTGTCCCCTGTTCTCGATGAAGACCGCATCGAGGCCGCCTTCGATGGTAAGTTGGATAACATCAAAGGGCGCCTCGTACACATCATCCTCCGAGCCGCTGATCATCCCCGATGGGACGAAGAACAGCGTCATCGCTATCGCGGCCATCAATGCCCTGGCATACGACGATCCCATTTTTCTGCCTCCTCAAGGCCCGCTTCCGAGCTGTCATGTTCCCTATAGGAACACTACCTTAAGGCCCTTTACACCGTAATTAACTTTACGAGGGATCCATAGAAGTACGGACATCACGGAAGATCGATCGGATCACTGTAAAGAAGAAGTGCTTCCTACCCCGCCATATCCTCTCCATGCTTTGGGAGCGCCGGGATCAAGGCCAAATGCTATCTTATCCGGCCCTCGCTATACAATTTGAAACTCCACATGTGATATAGTATAAAATATATACCTTTGATCAGAAGGTGGCCGAAATGAGGCTCAAGGTAAAGAACAACATAAGCTGGATCGGGAAGATAGACTGGGAGCTCAGGAAGTTCCACGGTGACGAATATTCTACCCACAAGGGATCCACCTACAACTCCTACCTGATAGAGGAGGAGAAGGTGGCGATCATCGATACGGTATGGGCTCCTTTTGCCGATGAGTATGTAGAGAACCTGAAGAAGGAGATCGATCTCTCGAGGATAGATCATATCATAGCCAACCACGCGGAGATAGACCACTCCGGGGCATTACCCCGGCTCATGGAGGAGATCCCCGACGTCCCGATATACTGCACTGCGAACGGGATCAGATCGATTAAGGGTCATTATCACAAGGACTGGGACTTCCATCCGGTCAAGACCGGGGACACCCTCGATCTGGGCAACGGGAAGAAGCTCATCTTCATCGAGGCCCCGATGCTGCACTGGCCCGACAGCATGTTCTGTTATATGACGGAGGACAACGTTCTTTTCAGCAACGATGCCTTCGGCCAGCACTACGCCTCGGAGAAGATGTTCAACGATCTCGTTGACCCCTGCGAGCTGTGGACGGAGTGCATGAAATACTACGCCAACATACTCACGCCCTTCTCCGCCCTTGTCAAGAGGAAGATCGAGGAGTTCGTATCTCTGAACGTCCCCCTCGATATGATATGCACCAGCCACGGGGTGATCTGGAGGAAGGACCCGATACAGATCGTCAATAGATACATGGAATGGTCCCAGGCCTACAAAGAGGACCAGATAACCATCCTGTACGACACCATGTGGGGCGGGACCCGAAGGATGGCCGAGGAGATCGCCAAGGGAGCGACGTTGGAGGACCCGGAGGTTGTGGTGAAGCTGTTCAACCTCTCCCAGAGCGACAAGAACGACGTGATAACCGAGATCTTCAGGTCCAAGGGGGTCGTTGTGGGATCCCCGACCATCAACAGGGGGATCCTCACCGCGGTCGCCGGGATAATGGAGGAGGTACGCGGCCTTGGCTTCAAGGGGAAGAAGGCGGCCGTGTTCGGCTGCTACGGATGGAGCGGGGAATCCCCGTCGATGCTCAAGGGCCTTCTTGAGAATGCTGGTCTCGAAGTGATCGACGACGGCGTCAAGGCCCTCTGGAACCCCGATGAGGCCTCCCTCGAAGAATGCAGGGGATACGGCAAAAAGATAGCGATCGAGTTCGGGTCCATATGAACGCGGTCTTCGATCTTGCGACCTGAAGTGAAAAATCATATACCCTTCCGTCGCATGACCCCTTTCCATGGGAGAGATCAAGACCATAAACGACCCGGTCCACGGGACGATCAGGTTCGAGGGAGCCCTTCTCGAGCTTCTGGGATCCCCTCAGATCATCCGGCTGAACCAGATAAAGCAGCTGGGATTGGCCTATCTGGTGTTTCCGGGGGCACAGCACACGCGATTGGAGCATTCCATGGGCGTATCCTTCGTCGCCGGGCTGCTCGCTAGGGAGCTGGGCCTTGGCGAGGAGGAGGCCGCGATACTCAGGGCGGCTGGACTGCTACACGACGTGGGCCACGGCCCCTTCTCGCACACTCTGGAGGGCATATTCCACGACAGGATCGGGCTCGACCACATGGAGCTGACCCGGGACCTGATAACAGGCATGGTGGACCTGGACCTCAGCGAGTGGACGGACCCGTCCTGGGAGGCGCGGAGGATCCCGGACATACTCGAGAGGCACGGGCTGGACCCCGGATACATCGCCTCTCTCGTATGCCAGGAGAAGAACGGGGGCATTGTGGAACTGAGGCTCCCTCTTGAGGTGGAGGCGGGGGATGATACGCCGCAGTACATGCGCCAGATAATCCACTCGGCCCTGGACGCGGACCAGCTGGACTTCCTTCTCAGGGACTCCCATTACACGGGGGCCGCCCACGGGACCATAGACATCGACAGGATCGTCCAGACGGCGGTCCTCGTAAACGGCGAGCTTATGATCCACAAGAGGGGGATCTCCGCCCTTGAGGGCATGCTCGTGGCGCGATCACTGATGTATTCGTCCGTGTACTTCCACAAGACGGCCCGAATTGCGGAATCCATGCTCTGCAGGGCGGTCTCGGGATTGAACGATGACAGGCTCCTCGGGATCTGGAACCTCTCGGACGCCGAGGTCCTGTTCACCCTGAGGAAGGAGGAGGGCCTGACCGGAGATATCGTAAGAAGGCTGAGGATGAGAAGGCTCTTCAAGGCCGCGTTCCGGATCGAATCCGAGGACGCCCTGGGGGATGACGAGCTTTCATTGAGGACCAGGGAGATCGTCCGGGAGGCATCCGACGACAGGGCGAGGACGGTAATGGAGGACAGGATAGCCAGAAGGGCAGGGGTCAAGGAGGGACAGGTGATAATCGACGTCCCCGATCCGGCTCTCACGCTCTCGGAGCCGAGGCTCAAGAGGACGGATATAAAGGTTATGTCGGAGAGGCCGACCCCCTTGTCCAAGCTCTCATCGATAGCCAGGAGCCTGCAGCACAGGCCCACGGTCCCCTGGTGCATGATGATATCCTGCCCCGAGGAGAAGGTGGCACCGGTCCGCGATGCCGCATCGAGGGTCCTCGAGGACCTGTGAAAGGGCCTATTTGTTTATGAGGCCGCCGCATTCGATACAGACCATATCCTCGGTATCTATGGCGGCGCCGCAGTGCGGGCAAGCCACCCTGGGGTTGATCATCTCGAGCTCCTCGAGCCTCTTGACAAGCTTCTTGAATATGTTCTCGACGTCCTGGACGCTTCTCATGTTGGTGCACATGAGCCTCCCGTCGCTGAAGACCAGGGCCACCCCGTAGCTGTTCGAGGGCCTCCATATGGCCGCCTGGAAGTTCTCCGGTTTGTACTCGACGTTCTCGAGCTTGGCCGCAAGAGCATCCAGGTCTATGGGTGTGTTGATCTTCGCCGAGGCGATTATGTTCTCTATCTTGTAGCTGATCAAGATGATACCCATGACTTGAGTGGGCCGGGGATAATTTAATCTTTTGCCGACCGTTACCTTCAAAGATAATCAACCTTGAACCTTCGGGGTGTGCAGATGATGGCCGTTCCTCGCCTGAGGCCCGAGACGGGCACGATAATATCGGAGTTCATCAGGGAGAGGTTCGCATCATCGGGCTGCAGGGGCTGTGTCCTGGGGCTCTCCGGAGGCCTGGACTCCGCGCTCGTCCTGAAATTATCCTCCATCGCCCTTGGCAGCGACCGTGTGCTTCCTGTTTTCCTACCCTACGGTGAACTATCATCCCCGGATAGGGATCTCGCATCGATGTCGGCCCGGGACGCGGGCTGTGATCTCAGGGAGCACGACATATCACCTCTAATCGAGGCGTTCCCCTTCGAGTTGGGCAGGTCCGCCAACGCGAACCTGCAGGCCCGGATGAGGATGGCGGTGCTTTACGCGATAGCCAACGAGGAGGACCTGCTGGTCCTCGGAACCTCGAACAAGACCGAGATAATGCTGGGATATTTCACCAAGCACGGCGACGGAGGCTCCGATATCTGCCCCATCGGCGACCTTTACAAGACCCAGGTCAGGGCGCTCGCGTCGGAACTGGGAGTGCCCAGGCCGTTGATCGACAGGGTCCCGACCGCAGGCCTCATCCCGGGCCAGACCGACGAGGGCGACATAGGCCTTCCATATCCCCTCATCGATCGGGTCGTCATTGGGTATCTCACCGGGTATGCGCCCCGGAAGGTGTTCGATATGATGGAAGGGGAATTGGAGGACGATGCATCGGGCGGCCCCGGCGGATTAACCCTGGACTCCGTCGAGCGGATCTTCTCGATGATCGAGGGTTCAAGGCACAAGAGGGACCCGCTGATAATACCCAAAGTGGGGGCCTGGACCGTGGGGATCGATCTCAGGGAGAGGTGGTGAGATCTGGGCGAGATGACAATGTGGATAATGCCCCTGAGGGTCGCTCCCGTGGTGTCCTACGAGATGCTGAGGAAGGGGAGCGTAAAGAGGCCACTTAACGGGCTGGACCGCCTCAACCTCACAGATGTCGGCGAGGCCCTGATAGTCCCTCACCTGAATGACGGAGGAGATATAGAACTGAGGGACGTAAGGCTGCCGTATCCGTGGAACGCCAGGTTGAAGGGTGAGATCGAGCTGAACATGGAGGCGGTATGGGCCGGCGGCTCGACGTTCAGGTCCATATTCAGGCTTCGATTCGGGGAGGGTGGCGCCCAAAAGGTTAAAGACATGTTGGATGCCCTTGACAGGGACCCGCTCGACAGCCCTTACTGGGACACGCCGACCTGGGAGCGTTTCTTCAATGGGACGGGATCGACGAAGGACGATGTGTCAAAGAGCGTGAACAGGACCATGAAGAAGCTCGGCCGCGAATGAGCTCACATGTCGAGCCATGTGTCGGCGAAGGAGTCCACCAGATCGTCCATGAAGGACCTCTTATACATTATCAGGCTCTTCGAGACCGCGTCAGGGTCCGCGACAAAGAGCCTCTTCGTGCCTTCATCCACCTCCCTAACCAGCCCGTCCCTGACCATCTTGCGCAGGTGGAAGGAGAGTATGGGCCCACCGACAGAGAGGGCTTCCTTGATATCGCGATGCCTCGCTCCCGGGTGCAGCATCAGATGGATGAGTATCCCTCTCGGTATGTCCTTCCTCAGATAGGACAGCAGGCGCTTCTCGGCGGACCCCACCTTGCCCTCGGCGTAGTACCTCTTGTACTTGCCCTCCTGCTTCGCGACTATCATATCGCGCTTCTCCATCTGATGCAGATGGTATTCCAGGGCGCCGGTGGGGGCATCGAGCCTTCGCGAGATCTCCCTGAAGTGAACGCCCGGGCTCTGGGAGATGAGGTCGAAGATCCTCTTCTTCATGTCCAGGTCCGGGTCCTTTTCCCGCATCACGATCAGTCCGGCCCTTTTTCAGCCCGTCCTCCTGAAGAGGGCGAGGTAGAGTATCACCAGTATCAGCACATCGAGGATCAGCATCAGGTCGAAGGTCCCCGCGAAACCCCTGGGGACCGAGATCATCCCCAGCACGTACAACCCAAGGGCAAGGGAGACCCCCTTGACCAGGAACAGCGCGAAGGCGATCGTGACCCAGAGAAGCCTCGTCGCCCTTTTCCTCCTCCATGCCAGGGCTCCTATCGTCGTCAGGGCCATGGAGAGAATGATCAGTATCCCCACGAGGACGTCCTTGAGTATGGATGCGGTCTCCACCCAGTCCAAGTCTCACCACCTCCTCCGCAATCGTGTTATGATTACGGCCCCTATGACCAGAGAGGCCCCCAACAGAAAGCCCGCGCCCATCAGCAATGGCCTGTTCGAGAGGAACGGGTCCTCGCCCCGTATTTCGGGCATCTTAGGGTCCATGCCCACCCTTGGATCGTGGAACACCTGCAGCGTGTCCCCGTTGAGCGGATAGCTGAAAACGACCATGGCGGTGTCCTCATCGAGCCTGTGGCCAGTTTTGGCGGATGAAAGGGTGTCCGCCGACGCCTCCCCTATGAGTATCTCGTCCACCCAGGTGTACATGCCGTTGACCTTGCCCGATGGGTCCACGAGGGAGATGGTCTTGTAGGGATCGGATTCCGAATACTGGAACTCATGGCCGCCGCTCTCGTCGCGGAGCTCCTGGACTATGGCGATCCCGTCGGAGTCGAGTGGCTGGAACAGCTCTATGTCTATGTCGAACTTCTGAGAGCTTCCCTGGGGATCTATCGTCGTCGAGTCCATGGTGATGGTCAGGGACGCCCAGGCGACGAGGGATGGGGAACCGGTCCTGCGCATCGGGGCCATGCCCTGGAGGTCGATCCTGAACCCCCTGGAGAGGTCCAGGTTCATTTTCCAGTCCACGTCCCGGGCCAGATCGGTACTGTACTTCACGGTGTCCACCCCGGGGTCGTAGGCCGTGTTCCCGTCCTGATCGTCGTACGCTACAAGGCTGATGCACTCGAGGGCGGCCCTCGTCGTTTTCGAGAGCTCGCCGGGATACGAGAAGACGAGAAGGGGCCTGGTGGTGTTGATCCTTATCTCGACCAGGGGGTTGTTGATCAGGACCTCGGGGCCCTCGACAGTGACGGACGTGCCGGGGAAGCCCTCACCCCTTTCGAAATCGGTCGGGTCGTAGCTTTCCTTCGTCTTTATCTCCCTGCTCCGGGCGTTGGAGCCGGGATCGGAGGTGTAGAGCTCGAGCTTGATGTCGTACTGTCCGGAGGTGCCTCTGGTGATGATATCGGCGCCGGGGAACTTGAGATCGATCCGATGCCTTCCCAATCCCAGAGAGACCAGTCCCGAGTTCGATACGATCTCGCCGTCGTTCACGGACCCGAAAATGCCGTAGGACCCGGGGACGTAAACGTCGATATCGACCCCTATGACAAGAGCTTCCGCCGATCCGTCCCCGTCCCGGTCCTCGAGGGATTCGGTCCATGTACCTGTGAAATTCGCCTCGATGGTGCCGTTCGCCAGGGATCCAATATTCGAGAATATCAATATCAATATCAATATCAGGGGGATCCCGTGGATCGATCCTTTCAATTCCATTTTGATACCACCATACCCGATAAGGGTGTTAGGCCCTGCACTCGTATAAAAACTTTCCAGTTCATTGAATGAACTGGAGGGGGGATCCCGTGAAAAACATTATGGTCCATCACGCGATACCCCCGACAAGGGTGTCTTCATGATCGATCGCCAGGAGGAAAGGGATATGCTTTCGGGAATGGACGATGAACGCCGTGCCGATCTGATGTTCATGCATCTTCGGAACATGTGGGCCGTTGATGGATTGTACTATCTCGGGATCGAGGAGAGGTTCGGGACCGAGGCCGCCACCGAGATCGACGCGAACGTATGGCGAGTGATGGGCAAGATAGAGGCCCGCAAGATCAAGAAGCTATTCGGCCTCGCGGGATCCCTGGATGATATGGTGAGGGGATTGAAAATGTCCGGATGGGCAATGGACCTAGAGGACAAGGAATGGGAATACCATCCCGGAAGGGTCCTTCTCCGGAACGTGGAATGCAGGGTGCAGAACACCCGCCAAAAAGACGATCTCCCGGTGTTCCCATGCAAGAAGGTCCGCTACGGATTCCTCAAATCCTTCGCGAAGGAGTTCTCGGAGGACATAGTCGTGGACTGCATCCAGTGTCCTCCTGACGATCTCGAGGAAGGCAAATGGTGCGAATGGGTCTTCAGGATGAGGGAGGTATGATATTGAGGACATCTGAAGATTACAGGGAAAGCCTGAGGAAAATGAGGCCGAACGTCTACAAGTTCGGCGAGCTGATAGAGGACGTCACGATGCATCCGTCCACCAGAAGGACGGTGGAGGGCCACGCCCAGATCTTCGACGCCGCCCGGACCGAGGAGCACAAGGACCTTCTAACGACGACTTCGCATCTGAGCGGGGAGAGGATCTCCCGCTACCTCTCCATCGTCGGATCCGCCGAGGACATGGTCAAGAATGTCAGGATGAAGAGATTGATGTTCAACATAACCGGCACGTGCACGGGTGGGAGATGCGTCGGTTTCAATGCCCTGAACTCCATGTGGGCCACCACCTACGACATGGACGCGGAATTCGGGACGAAATATCATCAAAGGCTTACCGAATGGCTCAGGAAAGCCCAGAAGGAGGATATAACCGTGGCCGGGGCGCTGACGGATCCCAAAGGGGACAGGTCCAAGCGACCCTCCGAACAAAGTGATCCAGACCTGTCCCTGCGCATCGTCAAGAGGAACGACGACGGATCGGTAGTGGTCAGGGGGGCGAAGGTGATGATAGCGGGCGTCGCCGCCGCGAACGAGGTGTTCATACTTCCGGGGACCGGCTATAAGGAGCCGGATGCGGACTACGCCCTATCTTTTGCAGTGCCGCGGGACATCGAGGGCCTCACCGTGATCGAGGCCAGGCATCCCTCCGACGGACGAGACGCGGAATGCGGTTTCGACAACCCGGTGGACTACGGGGGCATAACCCAGGGATACCTGCTGTTCCAGGACGTGCATATCCCGGCGGACAGGGTGTTCATGGCCGGTGAGTGGAAATACTCCATGAAGGCGGTGTTGAACTTCATAGCCCCGTACCGTTCAGCGATCGGAGGATGCGTCGCCGGCCAGGGCGATGTGATAATGGGCGCGTCCGCCCTTATGGCCAGAGCCAATGGCCTGAGCGAGAAGGTCTTTCGAGATAAGCTGACCAAGATGACGATAAACAACGAGACCACCTTCGGCATGGGGATCGCCGCCTCGGTACTTGGAAAGCTCCACCCCTCCGGGGTTTGGATCCCCGACGGGAAGCTCTCGAACGTGAACAAGGTGCATGTCGCGACACTGCCCTACGAGACCAAGAGGCTCGCCCAGGACATCGCCGGAGGGATCGCAGAGACGGGGTGCATGCCCTCCTGCGAGGACATCCACTCCCCCGTTTACGGGGAGCTCTTGCAGAAATACCTCAGCGCCAAATGCTCCGGTGAGACCCGGGCCAGGATCGCGAGGCTCATCGAGTGGCTCACAATAGGGGCGGGTGTCCCGGGGTGCATGCACGGAGGAGGATCCCCCGACGGGGCCAAATTGGTGATTGGATCGACATCGGACATAGAGTCGCTGATAGCTCTGGCGAGGAAGGTCGCCAACATCAAGGAGGAGATCCCTCCCCCGGAGAGGAAGTAGCCCTGTAAAATGAACGATCGTTGTTGGTCATCCTTCTGGTGATCCTCCAGGCGGCCGGAGGGTATTTCATCGGCAAGCGTCCGATCCCTATACAATCCCGCATCAAGGGAACGTGATGCTTTGATTATTATTATTATATAAAGGGTTGAAAGAGGACGGCACTCTTATATACATACCCAGAGCTATAAAATTACGAGGGTATATGTCCCGAATCCGACTCCTGAAGAATTTCAGAGAAAGAGAGAAAGTCGTCCTATCCCTGACATATACCTTGCTCGCCTTGATCCTCATATCGTCCATGGTGGATGTCACCGGTCTAAATGAAGATCAAAATGAATTGTTGACAAGGGCCGGGGATCCCCCATTCACGGTATCCGGATGGACCATTCCATGGGAGGCATCGTCCTGGTCGGGAATGGAGGAATGGGCGGACACTCTGGATTCCCTGTCCCCTTTCTGGTATCGGACAATGCAGGACGGTAGCATCGTTCGGGTCTTCACCCCGTCACATCACGAAGCATACATGGACCTCTGTGATGAGAACGATATCGAAGTGATCCCCCTGGTCTCGAACCTGCACGATCCCGAAACGGTCCGAAACATCGTCAGGAACGCATCGATACGGACGGCCCACATAGACGATCTGGTCCGGCTCACCCTGGAAAATGGTTACTCCGGACTCGAGATCAACTACGAATCCCTCTACACCGAGGACCGCGACGCATTTGTCGATTTCATAGGCAACCTGACGGAGGCCATGCACATCTATGGCAAGGTCCTTCACGTTTCGGTCTTCCCGAAGACCTCAGGGTCCGATGATCGATACGGTCCTGCCGGATACGATTATCCGGGTCTGGGGGAGAGGGCGGATTTCATCCGATTGATGGCCTACAACCTGCACTGGTCCACATGTGAGGTGTCGGGCCCGGTGACCTCCTACGAATGGATGGACCAGGTCGTTTCCTATGCCGCTTCCGTTATCGACCCGGAAAAACTGATACTCGGCATAGCGCAGTTCGGCTATGATTGGCCCATAAATAACGACGGGACCACTACCGGAACGGCGGAGAACCACACATACAGATCGACGCGCAACTTGATTCGGGAATTTGATATCGAGCGATCGTGGAACGTGACATCGAGAACGCCCTACTTCGTGTACAGGGACAGGTCCGGGTCCCTGAGGGCCCATCATTACACCGATTCGGAGAGCCTTCTCCATCAGATGGATATCGTCAGGAGGCATATGATCGGCGGGATAAGCATATGGAGGCTCGGAGAGGACGACCCCCTGTCCCGATCCTACGTGGATCTGGTCAGGGATGGGCCCGTGGGCGATCTCCCCCCCTTCGTGAGGATCGGTGACGATGTCCAGGGCATGATAGGGACCGCTATTAGGATTGGGCCAGCATATATCTACGATATCGATGGACATATCGCCTCCATAGATTGGGACCTAATGGACGGATCCCATTCCAATGAGATCGACCCGTTGCATGTCTATGAGAGGGGCGGATATTACAACGTATCCCTCAAGGTCACCGATGACGCAGGATCGGTCGTGATGAGGACGAAGACCGTAAGGGTCGCTCCGTTCTCATCGCTTTCGGGCACCATTCAGGCGATGGAGGGTGAGCCGATAACGTTCGACGGATCGGGATCCTGGGATATTCACGGGATCGTCTCCTATTCATGGGACTTCGGCGACGGGACATATCTGTTCCATCACACGCCGATCGCCGAGCACACTTATCTCTATCCCGGGATCTACAAGGTGACCCTGACCGTCATCAACAGCCTGGGTTTTTGCGACATTTCAGAAATGCAGGTCGTGATCAAGGACGATATGCCCCCGGTCGCCATCGGTGGAGAGGATATGATCGTATGGGAGGACAGCATCGTCTATCTGGACGCATCGAAAAGCCACGATAACGATCTCGGCCTTAACTACACCTGGAGGGTAGAGGAGAGGACACTTTACGGGATGTATCTCAGATACGTTTTCGAGGACCCGGGGTTCTACCCGGTTCATCTCACGGTGACCGACAGGTCCGGGAACCGGGGTTTCGATGTCGTGAACGTCACCGTCAGGGACAGGACCGCTCCGGTCCTGATGATCGAATACGAGAACAGTATCGTTCTGGGTGAGGATATCGTCCTTGATGCCTCCGCATCCTGCGACAATGTCGGTCTGGACCGGATACTGTGGCATCTGGATGATGACACGTTGGTTATCGGAGAGAGCGTCCTGGTCATCGGGGAGCCTCGGGCAAGAAGGCACTATTTCACATTGGAGTTATTCGATCTCGAGGGAAACTCGAACTCCACGACCGTCCATGTCGACGTACTCGATATCACCCCCCCTACGTGTTCGATATCATACGATCCCGATCCGCTCCCCCTCAACGAGACGTATCTGGCGGGGACGGAATTGCTCGATAGGATGTCGATCCCCGACGATCTGATAGGGTGCTATCTCGTTAACGAGACAATAAGGTTTTCCGCATGCGATATAAATGACGATTCCGGAATTTTCGGCATCTCATGGTCGTTCGGGGACGGCTGTCGCGCCGAGGGCGAGTCTGTCTATCACAGTTACGGGTCCGTCGGTGTTTACAAGGTGGTCCTGACCATCACCGATGTTTGGGGGAACATCATGGTACAGGAAATATCGATCGTTGTCCTTCCCACCTTTGAGACGGTGATCATCGAACATCGGACATATGAGGACATCCAGATCATCGAGAACGTCACCGTGCCTTACGAGGAGAACGTGACCGTTGAGCCGGAGGGAAAGGACTGGGGTTGGCTGCCTTATGCGATGTCCGCCTGTGTCGTCGTCATTGTCCTGATCGCCATTGCGGAGACCGTGACCCTTATCAAAAGGAGGAGGAGGAACGACAAAGCCGTCATGGAGGAGGGGGTAGCGAATGAGAGATAGAATGAGGGGGGCGATGTGCTTTCAGTTCACGATCGTATTGTTGTCATTGTCCTCGCTCATCGGCCCCTTCACATCACTCGCCGATGCAGAAAGGGACGAACCCGTCCACGATACCTTCTCCCCGGGAGGCTACGGCCAGCAGGACGGCGGGAACGATACAAGGCTGTTCCAGTATCGGTCCATGTGGCTCGAGGGATATCAGATCATCAACCATTCCGAGGTATTGAAGGTCGTCGAAACCGCCAGAAGCTCCAACGTGAACTGCCTGAGCCCCTTGATAAACGGCAACTATCTCGGTGTCTTCTACAATTCGTCCTATCACCCGAGGTTCAGCGAGCTCGCCTGGGATTTCGATCCTCTCATGGACCTCATAAGAGAGGCTCACAAGTACGGTATACATGTGATGCCCTGGTTCCATACCTTGATCGATCCCATAGTCTTGAGAGAACACCCGGAATGGGGATGCGTCAGCAGCAGCGGTTATCGGAGCCCCTCGTGGCTCAATCCCACCCTGCCCGAGGTCCAGAGTTATCTCGCAAACGTCACCGGACAGCTCATGGCCGATTACCCCTTGGATGGGATAAAATTGGATACGATCCGTTATCCCGGATCGAACTACGGCTACGATGAGTATTCCATCCAGATCTACTACGAGGAGAATTGGACGGATTTCAACGCTTTCAGAAGGCAGCAGATAACGGAGTGCATGATGGCAATATCCGACGCGATAAATGAGGTTCGTCCTTATGCTTGGATAGGAGCCGACATATTCACCAACAGCTACAGCAGGCAGTACTCCATCTTTCAGGATTCTGAGCTTTGGTCGCAGACGGGCTTGGTCGATTTCGTGACCCCCATGACATATACGACCTCTTTTGATACCTATAGACAGTTGATCGATCTCAACATCGATCAACATTCCTGCCCGGTCGTTGCTGGCACTTACGTATATGTGCCTGGGAACACCGCCCATGGCTCGGTCCCGAACGAGACCGTCGGGATCGAGACCATGAACGCGCAGGTCAACTACGCACTGTCCAGCAACGCATTGGGCGTATGTCTCTTCTCTTACAAGTTCCTCAGGAGCTATCCGTCCTATGGTCAGGCCCTCGTCGGAGACCCCTTTGAGGAATATGCCAGTTGTCCGCTCAAGAACCAGACCACGGCAGTGACCGATCTGAAATGGGATTTCGAGCATGACCAAGACAGGGAAGGTTGGAGGCTTACCGATTCGGGCCATCATTACCCCCGAGGCGGTAGATGGACGATAGCGAATTCCAAGGAAGCCGGGCTTATGTCGCCGCTATTGGGCATCAATGCGAAGGATATCAACGTTATCGAGATCGACGCGGCCATAGATGATGAGAGTTGTTTCATCGATGTCTACTGGTCCAACGATCATACGCGTTTTTCGGAGCCGATGATGGTCCGTACAGAGGTCATGAAGGAGGCCAGGTGGGGCATAGTTTCGATCCATCTCGACGATCATCCCGAATGGTTGGGGAACATAAGATACATCCGGGTGGTCCCCAGGTTCGAAGATGCATCGAACATAACCATTGGGTCCATACACCTTTCATGGATGCCTTACAGCGTCAGGACATGGCTTTCCGCAGGAACGTTCTTTACAGGTCATTCCAAGGGCCTTCTCGAAAGGACGTTCTTCGAGAACGAGGCGGAAATAGTGCCCCGAGCGGGAACGATAACCGGAGGAAGGCCGTGGACCGACGCCACCATGGACAGGGACCTCATCGACCTGGACCTTGTGTACGGTCACACATCTTATTCGGTCGCGTATTCCCATATGTTCGTCATATCCCCTCGTGATATGGATGTCCAAATGAGGATAGGGAGCTCGGATGCGATCAAAGTGTGGATCAACGGAGAGGTCGCACTTGTCATCGATGAAGAACGGGATGTCGGACCGGACCAGAACACCACAATGGTGAGTTTGAAGCATGGCATCAACAGGGTGCTGCTGAAGATCGTGGTGCTCGATCACGACATGTCATTCTTCCTCCGGTTCACCACACAGAATAACAGGACGGTCGAGGACCTTCGATATCACAGCGATATACCGCCTCCATCAACTCCGCAGCCGTATGGTGCACCTGAAGGTTGGACCTCCTCGGATCCGGTCGATATCATCTGGGATCCGATCGAGGGTCTGGCGGGGATCTCGTTCTACGAATGGAGGTTGAACGGGGGGGATATATCCGTCACAGATTCGACAGTCCTTACGATGGAGGGACTCGTTGAAGGAGAACACTTGATCGAGGTTAGAGCGGTGGATGAGTTCGGTTCGCGAAGCGAGTTCGGGCGGGTCGAACTGTGCCTTGACAGGTCCAATCCAAGGATATCCACGCCAGATGCGGGATCCTCCATCATCACTCAGGAACAAATCACATGGAGATGGAAGGAGACCTTCGTTCCGGTTTCGGGGATCAAGGGTTCCCTCGCGACACTGTTATACGATGCGGGTAACGGAAACAGAGGCGTGGTCTTCAAAAATATTATGGTCAACGGCACATCTTTTACCTACCAGGGGTCACTGACCGAGGGATGCCGATACACATTGAAGCTAACCGTTGAGAGCAACGCGGGTCTGAGCACAGAAGAGGATAGCGTTCCAGTATTGGTGGACCTCAATGCCCCGACCGCCCCATCTCAAACCATGATATCGGTGAGGAATAATACCAACCTCGAATACAACATAAGTTGGAAGCGGTCCATGGACCTCCCCGGTTCCGGCATAGACCATTACGAGGTATGGTCCCTCAGAGGTCCGTATTGGGAAATGACGGGAACGACCGATCGGAACTGGACCTGGATGAGAAGGGACCCCGGACGCACCATCAGTATAAAAGTTAGGGCCGTGGATAGGGCTGGGCATGTCGGGGGCTTCTCCGCTGAGATATCATCGAGCAACATGGCCCCTATCCCCGTGATCACGGGTAATATCGATTGTTATCGTGGGGGATCCTTAGAACTCTCATCCTCTGGTTCGTTCGATGCGGACGGATGGGTGATGGGAACGACATGGTCCCTGGATGGTGTGAACATCTCGAACCTTCCATCGATCTCGCTCACCCTTGATCCGGGTCATTATCGGATCGGTCTTTGGGTAAGCGACGATCACGGCATTTTCTCCTACGCGGAGACGCATGCGACCGTTTCGACGGACCTCAACACCGGATTGGCAAGGGATCTCACGGACCTCTCCAAAGTGGATGTATTCCTTCCGCCGATAGAGAACGTTACGGTGACCCAGGTCGTAATAATCGCACCGCCCGATGATGCCAACCGGACCTCTATCGAGGAGGTACAGACCGCCTCGTCCCTCTTACTGGCCTCCATATTCTCCCTTTTGGTAATGTCATTCCTTGTCACGGCAGCATCGATCGCGATCCTGATCATAAGATATAGGAGAGGGCCCAAGAACCCTGCCGACGCAGAAGATGATGAATTCTGCATCGATACATGTGGTGATCTGTACCCATCCGGGACTGCGGATATGGGCAGTAGGCTCAGGATCCTCTCCAGTAACATGGGCGGCGGACCCCTTCCTTTGATGTCGAGATACCCTTCGATGAGCGTCCCTCGCGTGAACGATGGCAGTTCGCATCGAACGATACACGGCTCTCTCTACGAGGATGTTATGGAGATGGACGAGGACCTGGACGAATACGTGTCCATGATATCCGCCCCGGAAGATGTGGACGATCCCGTCATGGACATGATCGACACGCCCGATGAGCTGGCCCCGAAGCTGGAAGAGGAGATCATCTGGGACGAAGAAGTGGAGTTCGAGGAGTTACTCGAGGAGGATATCGAATGGTCGGACGGGGTGGTCCTTCCATGAGGATATCCATCGTTGTATGCCTAATGCTTGCAATGGTATTGACACTGCCCCTTATCGCTATCCCCGCACATCTGGGTCTTTCCATAGGCAACGGAAAATTGGTCCTTGACGCCGAGGAGATCCATCAAGGGGGCCCCCTCTATCTCATTTTGGACCTATACTACACGTTCTTCATTCTAGCGAACGTCTTCCCGTTCACATATCTGGCGGTACGTTCGACCATTTCAAAGGCGTTTTCCGGGAAGTTCCGAAAGAGGACAGGAACGGGTTCAGGACCGGATCCCTTCGCCCGATCGAGATATCCAAAGGTATCAATCATCATTCCCTGCTACAACGAAGGGCTCAACGTGGGCAGGGCGATACTGAACTGTTACGATCAGACCTATCGGGGAGAGATAGAGGTATTGGTGATCGACGATGGGTCCAGGGACAATACATGGTCTGTATCCAGTATATTCAAGGGCGGATCGGGACGCAGGGACCTTAAGATATATCATAAAGAGAACGGGGGCAAGGCCTCGGCCCTCACCTACGGGATCCAAAAAGCCACGGGGCCTATCGTACTTATGACCGACGGGGACAGCACGATGGACAAGAACGCCGTCTCCGAGATAGTAGAGACCTTCAGGGCATACCCGGACGCCGGGATTGTTGGCGGTTTCGTGACGATAAGGAACACCTTTGCCGGAACCCTAACGAAGCTTCAGCAGCTCGAATACATAATCACCCAGCATGTGATAAGGACGTGCCAGAGCGAGGATGGGTCCGTCCTTATAGCCCCTGGCCCGATATTCGGCATGAGAACGGACCTTGCTCGTATGTATCCGCCTTTGGATAGAACGGTCGTTGAGGATTGCGACCTGACCATGTCGATCCTGTCCACCGGATATACGACGAGGGCCGCACCGGGTGCCAGGTCGTATACCGAAGCGCCGGTCTCATGGACCGGATGGTTCAATCAGAGAAGGAGATGGATTTTCGGTCAGTTCCAGGCGTGGAGGGAGAACAAATGGCATCTCTGGCGAAATCCCTGGGCGTTGTACACTTATTTCACATGGATCTCCACGACATTGTCCGCCCTTATTTTCCTTGTATCGTTCTTACTTACCATAACGTTGCTTTTTACGGGTTTGTCCTATCACTCGCTCCTCGAGTTCATCGCATTGCGGAGCGTCATTCTCGTAGCGTTCTATTTCCTTATGAGGGTCTTGATCCTCGTCCAGTATAAAGAGACTAGGGGCCTCGTCCAGTATCTGCCACTTAAGACCGTTTACGATCTGATCAATGGATTCCACACTGCATATCTATATTTCATGTACGTTACTCGCAGGGGGATCGAGCTGCGGTGGGGTCATCGAAGGGTGGTGGTCCATTGAACCTCTTGAAGGAGCGTACAATGGAGGGCGGCAGGACATCGCGTAAGGATCCCCCCTTTGAGGAGGGAGGAGGATGCCTTATGTGCGGTTCAAGTAGCCCTTCCGGACCTGTTTGCGAGGGGTGTGTGGGGAAATTTCCCAGGGATGACCTGACGAGCATCAACACGATCTTCCTGATCGCCACATTCTGTATGGCGATATCTCTTTTCATCCATGCGTCGGGTCCGATAATGGGAGATCACTATTCGGAGACGATGGAGAGGTCATCATGGATGGTGTTCCCTATGCTATTCCTCTCCCTACTGGGTTCGGGAGCGATCATCTATCAGACGAGGGCCCTTTCTTTTGGAAAGGAGCCTATGCTCACTCTCTCCTTCATCATGGGCATGCTTGTCGTATCGTCATCGCTATCCTATGTTTTGAACGCGAAGCCGCGGGCCGATAGTTCGACCATCGCCATAATCTTTCTCATATCGGGCTTGGCCGCGGTCATAGCTTCGGCCCTGGGTATAAAGAAGGTGCGGATAGATCGTCTCTTTCTGCCCGTTTTGGGATTCATGCCTTCTTTTTTCGGGCTCACACGTATAATGTTGGATAAACCCGACATCGTCGATCACTGGATGCTCCGAAATGAGACCCTATTATTGATCGGGATGGTGATGACCTTCTCGATCATGGCGATAAATATGAGCTCTTCGGCGTTCCCCTTGAGGAGATCGATGCCCTCTCTTATCTGGTCCTCAGGGGTCTTGGTTTCAGCGGTATCTTTGTGCACTCTTCGAATTGTAGGTCCGATAAGGGTGTTCGAGATCTCCGCTGCGGCAGGAATTCTATTGCTCATTGCTGGCATGGGGTCGATCGTATCCTTGAGATCGCTGGACCTGAAGATGCAGCACGAACTCAAAGCGGTCAGCAGAGCGTTGATCAGGGCGGATGATATGCACAGGAGCGGTAAGGATCACTATGCATTGCAACAAGTGGATCGTGCCATCGAATTGAATCCAGTGAACGGGTTCGGGATGTCCAGCGGTTCTGACAACATCCTCTTTAAAATGGATCGTGGAAGGTCCCTCAGGGAGATCATCTTTGAACCGGGGGAATACGAGATCGCCTTCAACGAGAGAGGGAAGGTACTCGCCTCTCAAGGGAAGTACCCTGAAGCGATCAAGGCCTTTCTGGAGGCGATAAACAGGAACCCGGACTATCCCGAGAGCTACATCAATCTCACCATGATGCTGTATTCCACCCCAGGGAAGAGGAAGGAGGCCGAGAAGTACTACAAATATTATCTGACATCGAAAGGATTCTTCCTAAAAAGATGGCTTCAGGGAGGCCTGACGGAGTCAGCAGCGGGTTGGATCCTTGATAACTTCATTTTCTTCAAGAGGTCGCTCGAGCTGAAGGGGGAGATCCTCAACAGGCTTGGATATGACGGTGACGTGATCGGGTATTACTCGATGATGAGGAACAGGTGAAACGACAATAGGTCGTGCCTGCCTAAAGGTTTTTCAACCTCCTTCGTTCTCAGATCCATAGCATAGCAAGATTCGATCGATCGGAGCAGGATCGGCAAGAGGTCAGGTATCCATACAATGGCCGAGTATGGGCTGAATCGACCCCATATCTCACATCCGTACCAGTCCGTCCCAGCGATATCTATCGAGAATAATATTAGTATCTCTAACGTGTTGTTCTCATTCGATGCATTCTCTAAACGTTCCTGGTATGATCTCGATCGTCGTCCTTCTCCTCATAGCAGGCCCCTCTTTTCCTTATTCATTTATCTCAGGCGGTAACGTCGAAGGGACGCCTAATGTGTTGGATGTGCCATCGACGTACGTCATTGCGACAACGGCGAACTCGACGGATCCCTACAGGGATGCCGCCGAGGCATTGGCGCTATTCAGGGGCGGGACCGTGATCGAGTTCTCCGTGGACGATCTCCCATCTCTCATGGAGGGCCTGAAGGAGATGGATGCCAGATACGTCGCCGTGGTCGTCAGACCCCTGGAGATGGACATCAACTTCCACAGGTCCTTCGTCATGAACTCGACAACGCTGGACGACGATCCCTTCCCTGACTTCTCATGGGGATACATAACCGGGGCGACGCCCGCTGACGCCCTCTCCTTCGTCGAGAACATCATCAGGGCGGAGGAGGAAGAGGCTCATCTGCTCCCTATGAAAGTGTCCGGATATTCCGCAAGCTCCCTGAACTGGAGGGTGACCGGCTCGAACAGCTTCCACAAGATCGTGAGGGACTCGGAGGTCCACCTGTATATGGAGGTCAACGACACTGGTTCCGGAAGGGACTTCTTCCTCGATAACGCGGCGGACCTCGAAGGATCGAGGATGGTTACCATCAGCGGGGACGGGGATCCACATATGACATGGCTATTCAAAGGAGGGAACCTCGACCCTGACCCGCCCGTATGGACCTACGACCCTGCGAAGATCGAGGATCCCGCCCATGCCCGGATGGGATTGACACCCGAGAACCTGAGCGGGATAGATCTCTACCCCGCGGTCGTGTTCGCGGGGACATGCCATTCAGGAGTGCCCAAGAGGGCCCTGGTCGAGGGGGATATCGCAGCGACCTTCGGCAACACGGAAGGGGTTGTGAGATTCTACGAGATGTCAGATGATTTCGCTTTCTTCAACAGGATTTTGGGTGACAACGCCACGGGATATTTTGCACCCATCGGGGCGAACCACGGATACAACAGCTATTTCGACCAGTGGAACGCTCTTAGATACCATGAGCCCATGGGCGACATATACAAGAGATCCCTGGACCAGGTCGTGATGGGGTTCATGGGAAACAGCCCGAACCTACGCCTTTACAATGAGGGGGAGAGCGCCTACCTTCCGGACATACTGCCCTCCGGGGATTTCGATCCCGTGGAATGGCCTTCCGCGGCCGCCATGCTTGGGGGTAAATCCAATAGGGTCTATTATGGGGATCCTATGCACGACCCTTTCAGGAACGATCATGACCCTGGGCTGAACCTGACAAGGGTAGAGTTCGAAAGGGTCGATGGGGCGACCATGGAGCTCAACATCAGCTACCATCGGCCGCCTTCCGTGGACACGTGGTTCCCCAACTGGGATATGTACCATCATGGAGAGGACCTGTTCTACGAGCCCATCGTCCTGCCTCACGATTACACCGATCCGCTCAGCGTTGAGTTGGTTTTTGAGGAGCAGCCCTCGCTCGGGGTCTTTCACGTGCTGGAGCGCTTCGACGGCGAGACCAGGCTCCACATCCAGGCCAGCCTCCCTGAGGTATCGATGTACGATGTGACATATTACAATCTGACCATCAGATTGACGCGGAACCCTACCTTTGGCGTGGGATCCTCCGCATCGGAACTCAAAGGGATCGCCCTTCCCGGGGAGAGCGCCTCTTACTCATTCGATGTGTTCAACACCGGCGATATCGTGGATGACATAGTCCTCGAACACGCCACGCCTCCCCAAGGATGGGATCTGAGCCTTGACCTTGACGGGTCCGATGTCCCACCGGGAGGGAGCAGAGCGGTTGAGGTCATCGTGAGGACGCCGAACGGTTCCATGCATCACGAGACGTTCACCGCTCTCTTGTCCTTCACCTCCGCGAGCGATCCCGAAAAGAGCGTCACGGTCGCGATAGAGACAGAAGTGGGGCACCTTTTCGGCGTGAGGATACTTGAGGATGATGTTCACCGGAATGCCCTACCCGGCGATATCGTGGAAATAATGATCACCGTGGAGAACTCGGGCAACGGCATGGACGACATCACACTGGATGCCGCATTCGTGAACTGGAGCGGTGATATCGATTTCAACGGGACGGGCATGGTGCCGGCAGAGAAAAGGGCGGGAGCGGTGACCTTACTTGTCCCGGACGATGCTGCGTTCGGCGAAACGGACCTCGTCTCATTGATGGCATCATCCTCAGGGAACGCCTCGGACCCGCTCGAGGTCCGCATTAGCGTCGGGGCTCTCCATTCGCTGACCGTGGTCCACGACGAGGTGCGCGCCTTCGCCAAACCCGGAGAGATGCTATCCTTTGCCATCCCCGTGGTCAACACCGGGAACGCCCCCGACGAACTGGAACTCGTGTTGAAGAACCGATCGGGTTGGGAGGCAGTCCTTTTCACGGAGGGCGCGAGCGTCCTCCCGGGAGAGAGCTGGATGCTCCACCTTAACATCTCGGTCCCTGTTGATTCCCTCGAGGGGGATACCGAGCAGATCAACGTCAGCTGCATATCCGCGGGGGATCCGTCGAGCCGATCCGATCTCGGCATACACATCACCGTGGACCGGATGCCTGGATTCGAGTGCCACCTCCCCTCTAACATCTCGGCGCTCCCCGGATCGACGGTCGAGGTCGAGGTGGAGATAGTGAACACGGGTAACGGATTGGACGAGATCTCCGTCAATGTCTCATCCGGGAGCGCTCTGGTTATACTGTCCCCGAACTCGACGGTCCGGATCGGTCCCGGGGAAACCAAATGGCACATATTCCAGGTCAAATTGCCGCGATCGATGCTCTTGGGGTCCGAAGAGGCGGTCATGCTGAGGGCGGTGTCCGTTGTGGACGGCGGTCCGGCGACATACCTGTCCATGAAGGTGTCCCCGGAGAGGGTCTCCGATCTGGAATTGACCTGCGATAACACCGATGTGGAAGTCAAGAGCGGCTCCATTGCCGTATTCAGGCTGATCCTTGAGAATGCGGGGAACGGCGTTGTATCCGCCTCGGTATACGCAGGGATCGAATGCGAGGTGGACCCTCCGTCCCCGGTAGATATGGGCCCCTACTCATCAAGGGACCTGACGCTCTCGGTGCCGACCCAGGACCTCGCCCCCGGCCCTCATACGATACAGGTCAGCGCATCGGACGGGTCCTCCACCAGCACGATCCTCCTGAAGCTCAACGTTGTCGAACGGGACTCGAACCAGAGGGGGCTATCGCCCGTTCTGGTGGTCATAGCGATCATCCTCGTGCTCGCTGTGATCATCGCAGGTGCCGCATTCGTCCTTAAACGGAGGCAGGAGACCTCGATATGGGAGGAATGAACGTGAGATGGGCCACCTCTCTTGTTGTTCTTTCATTGATCTTCACGCTCCATATCCAGGTGCCTTCCGGATGGGTCGAGCCGACCAGGGACGCGCCAGCTCTCGAACCCTACGACAATCCATACCTAAACCATGCCGAATCCGCGGCCAGATGGCTGATGTCGATCGCGATGGAGCCCGCTCCCGGGCAGTACAAGTGGTACAATTCCGATCTCGAGAGCGATCGTTTCATGACAGAGCAGTCCATGGGCGCGGTCGGTGTGGGCAAGTTCTTCCTGGAGCTCTATCATGCCACCGGGAACGGGACATATCTGGAGTTTGCCGAAGGAACGGGCAGATGGCTCATATCCATTGCCGAGGGGGTTGGTCCGAACTCATGCAGATGGTCCAAATATGAGGGATGGGGCATATACGACCCCGACTATTTAGGGGGCATAGGCTCGACGATGGAATACCTCTCGATGCTGTATCGCTCCACCGGGAACTCCACATATCTTGACTATGCGGTAAAAGGCGCCAACTGGCTCGTTGATCAGGCCGTGCCCGCGCCAGGGGGTTACAAATGGAAGTCGTTCTCGACGATAGATCACAACATGACGGGATGGTACCACGGCACGGCTGGGCTGTCCCATGTCCTTATGGAGATCCACTCGGACACTCAAAACACGGCTTATCTCGACTACGCCCTTGGAGGCGCCGGATGGCTCATCTCGATGGGAATGGACATGGGTCCGGGGGAGAAGGCGTGGGTGAGAGTGGAGGGGGATCCGGACCCGGACCGGTCCTGGTGCGGGGGCACCATCGGGATCGTCCAGTTCTTCATTCGAATGTGGGAGGCTACCGGTAACTCGACATACCTCGAGAATGCCATGGCCGGGGCCAATTGGACCGTAGGTCAGGGGACGATGATGGGGGAGGGGATGATGAGCATAGATCATACCAATATCCTCTGCCACGGGGATCCCAGCCATGCCATCGTTCTGTTCTCGCTCCATAAGGCAACGAGTGATCCGAAATACCTTGATGCGGCCGAGAGGATAATGAATTGGATAATATACCAGCGGGTCGAGGTGAACGAGGACGAGCTCAAATGGCCGCACCTTATAGGAGGAAGCGAATACATTACCGGGCTTCTCATGGGCAATTCCGGCATAGGATACGCCTTCATGACATCTTATGAGATGGCCGGCAACGAGACCTATCTTGACCACGCCGTAAGGTCCGCGAACTGGGTCATGAACATGTCGGAGGAGATCTCTCCCGGGGTCAGGAGATGGAATTACAAGGAGGATATCGATGATACCGCCGAATACTGCCCCGGATGGTACTGGGGGGCGGCCGGGATCGGGCAGTTCCTGATAGGGATGTCCGAGCATTGGACCCCCCCGGATAGAATAGAGGTCCCGGGGGGGAACCGGATCGGATACGCCGATCCCGGAGAGAGCGTCGGATATCTGATCGATGTATTGTTCCATGGAAGCTCAGAATCGGATCTCGATGTCATCATCGCATCGGACGATCCGTCATGGGTATGGAACGCCTCCTTCGACGGGACAGGGATCGAACCCGGCATCAAGAGGGATCTATCACTGAGCGTCATTGTTCCCGATGATGCCCTATCCGGAGACATCATGGTGTTGCTGGTAAGATTAGAGATGGAAGGCGATCCCTCGATATTCACCGAGATCGAGGTCGAAACCATCGCATCGACGGTAAGAGGGATCCTCATCGATGCGACGGTTCGGGGATCATCCTATGACCCTGGCGAGCGTACTTTGATCGATGTTAACATCACCAATACCGGGAACGACCTCGATGATATCAGCATCCAGGCCGTATGCGGATCCTTGAAGTCTCCCATCACGATCGAGTTCAACGGCTCTAAGATGATCGCGAATGAGAAAAGATGGGCCCTCTTGCATTTCATAGTTCCCGAGAACGCTTCAGGGGGAAATGCATACGACCTCATCATCACTGCGTTCTCCTTGAGGGATCCATATATATCAGCTGAAACGGAGGCTGCGGTATTGGTTGGGAACGTCCTCAGGGCCGAGTTCATATCGGAGGTCGTGACGCTTCACGCCGATCCGGGGGAGGAGATCCCTTTCACAGTTCTGTTGAGGAACACGGGCAATGTGATGTTGAATACGTCGATCGAGGTCCTGTCCGTACAAGGAACGATCTGGGACCATTCTTTCGTCAACAGCACACAGGTACAGTATGGTGAGGAGGCCTCCATATCGTTCAAAATGACCGCCCCGCCAACGACTCTCGCCGGAGAATGGTGCAGCGTTGTCCTCGGTGCCTTCACGTCAGAGGGGCTTCTGGACACGATCAACCTGACATTGATAGCGAGATCGATCCACGGTATATCTCTGAAAGGGCCCGAGGAGGAGGTCGGGATCGAGCCGTATTCCACGATCACGATCAGCGTATCGGTGCGGAACACGGGCAACATCATTGACGATGTGGTCTTCGATACGGTCGAGCCCGTTGGTCAGTGGGAGTTCGGTATATCCTTCAACGGTTCTCGTATGGCGCCGTTCGAGGAGAGGACAGCTACCTTGAACGTAGCTTTGAACGAGGCCCTGCCTCCCTCATCCGTTGCGTTCATTCTGAGGGCCATGTCGTTGAACAACGCTTCGGCCTCCTTGTCGATAGATCTGAATATCCTGGAAATTCTTAGAGCGGACCTGCTCTATCCGATGATCGTTTCCGGTCCGCCCGGTAAGGAAATGACGTTGGACCTCGAGTTGATCAACGCCGGGAACATGCCGTTCGACTATCGCCTCAGCGCATCATCATCCGTGGACCTATCCATAAGGATATTGAGCGGTGAAAGGGGCTGGATAGGATCCAGTAGGAGCGCTGCCATGGGCATATCAATCAGGATCCCGGAGGGGATCCCTCCGGGGGTCGTCGATACGCTCTTGTTCGAGGTCGATATGAACGACGGGAAGCTGGTGATCTCAAGATCCGTGAATGTGACCGTCCTCACTCTATACGACTTTGATCTGAGCCCTTCGGAGAACAAGAGCAGGGTCAGAACGGGGGAGAAGTTCGAGTTCATCGTCAATGTGACGAATAAGGGCAACATCCCCATCGTCGTGGAGCTGGAGATAAATGGCCTGCCCCCTTCCTGGTGCGGTCTGAGCGTCGAGCGGCTCGAGATCCTGCCGGGTGGGACCGAATCGGTCATCATCGAGGTGGAGGTCCCCCAGGGGGAGGCCGGGATCCATGTTCTGATCTTTGAGGCCTCCTCCGAGCATGTGAACCGATCCATTCGCTTCGATATCTCGGCATATGATAAAGGTCACAGTATGATGCCCTTTATTGCCCTCGCATCGATCATTCTCTTGATCATCATCATCGCAGCTATGATAATCCTTATATTTAATCGGAACAAGAGAACGGATAGGACCAACGAGGTATGGGAAGAGTAACCTGAGGATAAGGGGTTGGATACACGATTCTAAAGGATATGGATCGATCCGGGGATCGTCCATGAATTTTATTAAATAGAAAGGACCGCAATAAAGATAAATAAAGGTAGAAAAACTGCTCCCCTCCATGTATGGGAATTCTATCCTCAGATCAACCATCGGTATAGCGATCGCCTTGGCCTTGTTGTTCCCCCTTTTCGCATCTTCGGAAGCGGAGGGATATACAAGAAAACCCCAATACTGGATCGAAGGTTACATCACTTACGCCTCCGAAGCGCCTGTTGAGGGAGCTTCTGTAAGGGTCATGAGTACCGACATGGAATTCCTCAACAGCACGATCACGAACGGGACCGGCCATTACTCGTTCTACCTCGATATGACGAGCCACGTCATCGTCGAGGTTGTGAAGGACGGCTACCTGCTCTATCGGAGCAAGGGCCTGATACTGGATGTTGGGACCAACGTTCACAACGTCACTTTGTCCAACCGCCCGAACGAGACCGTGGAGATCAATGGACACGTTCATTTCGTCCAGGGCGGGGATGACGCCCAGGGGGTCAGGGTCGTTCTCGAATACGCCTCTTTCTCAGGATCCGACCATTACGAATACGAGGCCATGACCGATGCATCGGGAGAGTTCTCCCTTGAGATATTCCCGGCATTCTACTCTTTCCGCCTTTTTTTCAGGGGACTGATCGTTCATGAGGAATACTCATCCTTCGAGGAGGAGATGAGCCCCTATGAACTCGACATAGGGATCCCCATGATCCCGGAGATGAGGACAACGGTCAAAGGATACGTCACCGACGGGGCCTCAGCGCTTGAGGAGATACTCGTCATAATATTCGACCAGTACCTGGATTTCCAGCTCATGGCCATGGTCGATGAGGCTGGATATTACGAGTTCGAGTTCTGGGAAGGGATGCATATGATCATCACCATGTCGGATGACTATGATTTCCACTTCTCCAGGGTCGATATCCCGGAAGGGGGGGTATTCTGGTACAATATCACACTTGGATACAGGCAGTATGAACTGTCGGGGGCCTTAACGGACCAAGCCGGGGATCCGCTCGAGGACATCGCTGTGAACTTCATTCAATCGAAGGTTTTCCCGGACCAGAACGCATTAAGGACGGATGATAAGGGACACTTTTCCATGATCGTGTCCGACGTGCCGGGCCATCTCATCATCGGCGGGGAGGACCCGTTCGATGGCTGGGAGTACGAGACGTATTTCGCACCCATTACCGTTGATGAGGACATGGAACTCGAGATTTCTTTGAGGGATTCGAAGAACAGCACGGCCACCAACATCATATCCTTCGATGGCTGGGAGGCGTTCGAAGTGGATGGTGTGATGAAAACTCACGTCAACTCCACCAGGTACATGAGGCTGTTCATGGACCTAATGATGGGGGATGGTGATCAGGTTCTCAACGATCAGGAATTGGAGGATTTCCTCGCGATGGCCATGGAGGATGACGATGAGATGGCATCGGCACCTTTCGGCTTCAATACCACCGGGAACATCACCCTTGACGGCCTTTACTATGACAGGGTCGATGGATATTTCGATTTCATTAACCTCACGGGCCCTGTGGACCTCATGGTCCCGATGGAGTTGAGGGTCGGCGGTAGATATGTGCTGAACGGAACCTTGGATGACTCGGCATTACGCTCCCTTGTATTCAATATGACATACGATGATATGTTCGAGGAAACAATAGGCAGCGCAGTAATACCGGGAGGGTGGATGATGACGGGATATGAAGCCGAGAACGTCACTGTCTCCTATGAGAACGGGACCGTTACCATGATGCCCGGACAGGACCCGGACCCCGACGATGATGTAACAGGGGAGTTCGTGACATTGGTCTTTTACAAGGATGAGCTCACAGTTAACTTCACGGGCCCGGAAACCATATTCGAGAACGAGAGCGCGATGTTCACATCCAACATACTCGACCATATCCCGGACAACACTTATGAGTTCTCCTGGATGATCGACGGTTCGGGTATCAACACATCGTCCTCATCTATCGAACACACATTCATGGATGACGGGGAATACAACGTTTCCGTAACGGTAAATGACGGGTTCGGAAGGACCGTCTCATATAATGCGATCGTTTCGGTCCTCAACAGGGCACCCGTGGTGTCGATCGAGGCGAGCGCGGTCGAGGTGAACGAGGGCGATACTGTCATCATCAGCGTGGAAGCGACCGATGCTCCTCACGATCCGATGATGATATCATGGTCATTGGATGGTGTGTTCTCGGAGTGGTCGAACCTGACATTGGAGAATTCTTCGTATGCATTCGTTCTCCCGAACGATGGGAACTATACGGTTCATGCAGCGGTGAGGGATGATGACGGAGGCATGACCTACTCCAACCTCACGTTGATCGCCTATAACGTCGAACCGACTCTCAGGGCGTCTCTCGTCTATCCAAACTCCGATGGGACCATGCTCGAGGACCAGACGCTTCTAGTGAAGATAGATGAGGCTTCTGACCCTTCGGATGAGGTAGAGGTCTCCATATCCGCCGAGGGAGCGCAGGTCACCAGGACCGATGAGGGGTTCTCGATGATCTTCGACGAGGCCGGTTCCTATTTCATAACCCTCAGCGCAGATGACGGGGAGGGTGGCATAACGGTGTTGAACTGGACCATTCTTGTGGGGATCGATAGAACGAAGGACCACGACGGCGACGGGATCCCCATGGATTGGGAGGAGAGATACGGGTTATCCGATTCCGATCCCGACGATGCAGGTCTCGATCCCGACGGGGATGGATACACCAATCTGGAGGAGTATCTGAAAGGGACGGATCCGGGAGTGTCGGACAAGAAAGAGAGCAGCGATCCATGGATAGCTTTCGTGATACTCGCTGCGGTGATGGTCATCCTGGCTATCCTTGTCCTTATAATGTTCGTCATTAGGAGATCTAAGGGATCCTCCGAATGGGAAGCCGAGGAATGAACAACGCAGAAATGAGTTGCTCAGATAGAATTTCCGATCCCGTGGTTCCCTGTCGGGATCCTCGACACAGCAAAGAGAATCAGGAAGGAGAGTGTCAGCGGGAGGAACAGAAGGCTTCCGCTCCAGATCTCCATAGTTGTCAAGATATACAAGAGGAGGACTCCTCCTCCACCAACGATGAAGGAGGAGATCGCACCCTTCCTGTCGATCCCCAGCCTATCCTTCCAGGGGATCGCGATCACGGAGGGGACCATGCTGGCCGAGAAGAAGGTATATGTCAAAGTGAGGGTCTCCAATATGCCGGGGCTGTGAAAAGCCACAATGTATGAGACGATCCCCAGGACTGCTATGGATATGGAGCGGGTCCATCTGCCGTCCTTTGCCTTCAGGAGGTCCCAGGATATGAACGTGGCCCCGGATAACAGACAGGAATCGGCGGAGGATAGCATAACGGATAGAAGGCCGATCATAGCGACATAGAACAGGGCCCCAGGCAGCACATCCTTCGCAGCGGTCGGTATAAGAGCCCCGCCGGAGATCGAATCCCCGTACATGGAGATCCCCAGAAGGGCGATGGAGGCCACCAGTACCGAGGCGAACAGCTTCAGGAGCCCACCTCCTATGACGCCCCAGCGCGCCTCGGTCCCTGAACGGGAGGAGAATACTTTCGAGTAGATGTCCGGTCCCACCGCGTGCGACAGGAACATTATGAGGAACGCCGAGATCGCAAGCGTTGGTCCGATCCCCTTGGATACTGGGAATGAGAGCGATGAGGGATCGATCCCGCCGCCCCGGGATGCCATGCCGAAGAATATCAATATCAATGCGAGAATGGACAATACTATCTGCACCTTGTCCGTCATCACGACGGCCCTCTGCCCCCCCATAATGGTATATGCTATGAACACCGCCGCTGCCAGGGGCAGTGCGATCTCGGGGGATATTCCCGCCGCCTCTGAGAGGACATATCTGGACGCCTGCAGGAGCAGCGCGATCCATCCGATCTCCACAAGGACCAGGACCAAGGACGAGGCGACCTTCCCCGTTTCGCCGTAGTGGATCCCGATGAGGTCCGGTAGGGAGTGGGCTCTGGTCCTCCTGATCCTCGGGGCGACGAAGATGCCCAGAAAGATAAGCCCCAGGATCCCACCGATATCGTACCATAGCCCGGAGGTCCCGTGCTCGAAGACGAGGGATCCCGTCACGATGACGGCGGATCCTCCTACGACGGTCGCCCCTAATGTGAACGCCACCGACCTTCGGTCCAGCTTCCTGTCGGCGATGAAGAAGTGGGCGTCCCCGCTCTTCGTCCGGCTCCTGTATCCTATGAACAGAAGGACTAAAAGATATGATATCAACAGTATCGCGAAGACGGGATCCGCCATTGACCCCCCTCAACGCGAGGATATATTAAATCGTGACTGTTGGGTATGCAACGAAGGAAAATACAATTTTCATTCCCCCCATTTCCTCCCATAATCCGCGGGGATCTCCCCGCCCTACGGATTAAGCACGATCCTCATCAATCGAGCCGTATCCATGCCGGCTATACCGTGTTGCTCCATCAATTCCATCGCTTTCTTGTTGAAACCGGACCTGGAGACGATGAACAACGTTTCGCTCCTCTTCTTCTGATTCCATTGCACCATCGCCGATCTCTCGATCAGCTTGGATACGACATCGGGTCCTACAATGTGCGATCCCCATTTCACCTCCCCGAAGGCAATATGGCTCCCTTTCCTGTTGAAGGCCACGATATCTATCTCATCTCCTGAGCGATTCCACCATGATCCGATCCCGTCGATATTAAAAGGCACAACCCCACCTAATGAGACGATCTCCCTTATCGTTCGCTCCATGGCCCGGCCGATGGCAGAATCGATCGTTTCCAGCGGAACCCTGGACACCCCCTCCCTGTAGAGTTCTATCCTCGGATAGTAAACCCCGAACCAGATATCAAGATAGGGGTCGCATATAGAATATCGGACCTGTTTCTTCTTTCCGAATAGCGGCTTCTCCTTCATCAATATCCCGATCCCGATGAGCCTGTTCAGGTACTTCGGCACCATCTGTGCGTTCATATCGAGCTCGTTGGCGATCGCCGAGGGCCCGGTCGCGCCTGCGGCTATCACCTCGAGTATGGAGAAATACGTCTCCCAGGATGCTCCGAACTCCTGAATGAGAATGTTCTCCGGTTCGGTTGGAAAGATGGAACCCTGATCGAATACCCTCTCCTTGAGATCCCTCATGTCCCTGTATCCGTGGATCAGTTCGAGGTAACGAGGTACTCCCCCGAGGATGGATCGGGCCTCGAGGGAATCGACGGGACCGAAACCCTGCTCCATGGCCATTCCAATGGAATCCTTTATGGGCAGCGGCCTCAACTGTATGACATCCGTCGCCCTGCCGAAGAGTGGCTCCTTCCTGTCCTGGAATATCCTCTTCATAACGCCAACATACGATCCGTCGACTATGAGGTGTATTCCGCATTCCTCCTTGTAACGGTCGTATATCCTCTGTATGTCGGAGAACGATCCAGGATCCACCTTTTGTACATTCGAGATCTCGTCGATGAAGACCGGTCTTTTCTCCTTTCTGAAAAGATATTCCAGGAGTGTCCCGAGATCGGAAAAGTCCGGGGAGAATCCGGTCTGCTCTGCTATGGATGACCTCAGCTGTTCAAGGACCTGGCTCCTCCTCTTCCTGGGGATGAACAGCTCGATGTGATCGGTCCCGGCGAGGGCCTCCCGCACGAGCCTGGTCTTGCCGATACGCCTTCTTCCAGTAATTACGACGAAACAATATGGGCGTTTAAGGGCCTTTCCAATTATCTCCAATTCGTCCGATCTGTCGAAGAACGACATATTACACCATTATGGTTTATAACCGATATGGTATATTATTTTTCCCACAGGAATAACGAATGATCCGAAGGAGAGATCCCGCTGGGATAGAAGGGGGGGATGGATCGACATGCGATCATTTCCTCCCATAGTCCGCGGGGATCTCCCCCCAGCGCCGGGTGTCCCATTTCAGGATCGGGTTGGGGTAGTCGTTCTCCTCGAGCCATCTCTCGGCCCCCTCGATCCTTTCGAAGGCCTCCTTAGTCGAAGCGGATCCCCTCAGGGCGGTGTTGCACCTTTTCTTCCGGACCCATGTTATGGCGGTTCCCGAATCGGAATATATCGGCATATCCGATCTCTTCCCTTTGAGGATCCTCAGCGCTTCTACAATGGCGAGGAACTCCCCGATGTTGTTCGTCGCGAATCTCAACCTCCCCTCGAAGAGGGGATCCCCGCTTTTAGTATGCACTCCTCTGTACTCGGTAGGCCCAGGATTCCCGGAACAGGCCGCATCCACCGAGATGCTGTCGGGAACGGGTCCGCTGCCCGTCAAGGGCATCTTTTTGACATTCGATCCCCGTCGGTAGTGTTTCTGCCAACCTTCGGAGAACGCCTCTCGTGCCTCTTCAAGGCCCAGAAAGGCCTTGTATCTGGCATCCTTGTAGTTATGGACCTGCTCCCGGCATTCGCTCCAGGTAGCGTAGATCCCGGGGGATCTCCCGATCCACACGACGTAGTACTTCTTCGGGGCCATCTCACCTGATATGTCCCTTCGATATATCAATCGCATGGTGATCCGTGGTATCACACCTGAAGTATTTCAGGGATATTGCCTGTTCCCTGTCGCACCTGGGAGCGATCAAAGGACATAGACGGGGTATCTCTTCTGAGGTGGCTTTCTCCCATTTACCTCGCCGTCCTTTACATCAGATTGGATCGCCTTCTCCTCGACGTCGGGGATCGGGATACCCATGTTCATGGGGTCCATGGGATCCATGTATCTGACCCCGTTTTGAGCGATCCCGTTGTCCCCGTTCTTGATGTCCATTTCCCCTTCACCGTTCGGATCAACTATCCTCCTGCTGACCTTTCCAAGGCTCATGGCGAGCGACATCACTACAGCGATGAGGATGAGGAATAGCAATGCCACGATAACGACGACGGCAAATGAGATCCTGATACCTCTGGACCTTGCGACGTCCTTGACCGTGGGATCCGACCCTGAAAGGTACTCCTCGAGATCCGTTCTGCCGTCCCCGTCCGTATCGTCCAGGGCGGAGAACCGAAGCGGGTCCAGCCCGTACCTGACCTCCCAACCGTCGGGCATGCCGTCTTTGTCCGTGTCCGGATCGAAGGGATCGGTCCCGTTGAGGTATTCCTGATAGTTGGTCAGATCGTCCTCGTCGGAGTCCTCCGAACCGTCAAGGGGGTCAAGGGGATCCAGGCCGTATCGCCTCTCCCACAGGTCGGGCATACCGTCCCCGTCCGAATCATGCTCCTCGGGGAGCAGCGTCATTTGAAGAGAGAAAGAGTGTTCGATCCCGTACACGTCGGTCAATCTTACATGCATCGTATATAACCCGGGATCCGACGGCACGCCCTGGACAATGCGCCCTCCTCTAATGTGCGAGAGGGAGGATGTCACGACGAAGGGCGGCAGGCGCATCAGGTCCTCTAAGTTCTCCCCCTCGTAAAGCATGACCGAACCCGAAGGCAGGGCGTTGATGAAAGGGTTCTCCAATGTCGCGAACTTCGGTCCGATCGAGATCGAGTTGCCGCTCATATCCGATATGAATATCGTGTAGTTGATCGATCGGGCGAGGGATGCATATATAGATACTTCCGCATAGCGGATCCCGCCCTCACCATCCATGATGATGCGTTGCCTGTCCCTTCCTCCGAGGCTGAGATCGACCCAGGCGGTGAAGGCCCCGCTGTTGTCGTTCGCCTCGATCTCGAACCTGAAGACCTCCCCGACAACTCCTTTTACAGGTGTTCTGTCCCTTGAAAGGAACGGTGGATGCGCATCGATGATCTCGAGTGTGCGCAGCGGCCCCTTCCCGACGTTACCCGATGTATCCCTGGCATGGATACCGTATCGGAGAAGCGATCCGCCCTGGACCCGGATCTGCCCATAGAACTCGCGATCTCCGGAGAGAGCCACAATTGAAGGAGCTGAACCGTCGATGCTGTATTCGACCCATACCTCCTCCACGCCTATGTTGTCCTCGACCATCACGGATATGCTGAGGTTCGCACCCGCTTGGGCCATCTCCGCGGTCCTGTCCTCAATTATCTCGGGTGGATCGTTGTCCATGACGGGTATGGCCCTGAGAGCTGAGGCGTCACCGATCCCGTAAAGGTCCGTGACAAGGAAGCGGTAGCTTATCTCCAAGGCGTTGGGAGGAACCGCGACATGCAGGCCGACCACCTGATCGACGACGAGCGCAGTCCTCATCGGTGTTCCGTCATCGAAACCGTATTCCAATACTGCGGAGGAGATCCTCGCGGGATCGGATAGCAGCGCAGAGAGGTACACGGGGTCGCCAGTGGTCGCGTTATCCGGGCCGAGGTCCCTCGCTATAAGGGCGGTCCTTCGCTCCTTGAACAACAGTACGTCGTCGATCCGACCGGACGATTCTCCTGTGGCATCGGATCCGAGGTTCGAGGAACATACGGTGGACAGGTCATCGAAAGCCTTCACGTCCTCAATAACCAAGGACGAAGCCTCCGTAAAGCCATCGAGCTTTATCACGGTACCATACACCGCCTCGACTTGGGGGTCGTATCGTATCCTGCACCTGTAGAGCTCCCCTTCAGGGATGTCCAGAGCCGCACGCACCTCCTTTGACTTCCCATTCACGTCGATCGTTCTCAGCTCGACGTAGTCCGTGAAGGATCCGGAACCGAAGGCGATCTCCGCCATCTGGCCGGCCCCGCTCATATCTGCGTCCCGCAGCCCGAAAGAAAGCGATGAGCCCATCTCCAGGACATCGATCCCGATATCGTACTCGAGGACGAACGATCCCTCGATGCCATCCACATCGGCGCCGGCATAGCCGTATCCGCCCTCAATTCGGTATGAGCTTCCGCTCCAGAAGAAGCCGTCACCCTCCCTGCGCCATTCGGGATCATCATCCATGTACGCCGAATAGATAAGCTCGTAGCTGGGGGGCACGACCTCAACACGAATGGTATCGACCCGGGCATGATTGCCCCAGGCGTCCGATGCGATCAAACGATAGGCGAGGGTCCTTGCGGCATAGGGTATCGTTATGCTGCCGGAAAGGTCGTTCTTTCCCGTCAGGGCCATCGTCTTTGGCGTCCCATCGTCCAGATTGTATTCGACGCTGGCGGACGAGATCCCAACGTTGTCGGATACGGTGAACTCGAAAGCGTAGTGTGAGCCCATGCTCGCGATCCGGTCCGATCGATCGGCGACGAGGATGGGAGGCTCATCGTCAATAACCGGCAGCATTTCGACCGAGGAGCGCCTCACGACATTTCCGGCTATCAGGTACTCGTGATAATGGTCAATGAGAACGGCATCATTGGGAACGTCGAAGCGGAGGCGGAACCGGCCCTCTCCGACCTTGATCGCCTCGATCGTACTGAGCGGACCGTCATCGACGCTGTAGTGGAACAGGGCGGTATCCGGATCGATGTCCACTGCATCCAGGGAGATCCTGAGCTCTTCTCCCGTTCGGGGGATGGCGGGATCGAACCTGATGGGATTCGTGCCTATCTCGTCCCTGAATACACTCAGGAAGAGGTCCCGTCCTCCGCCGGGGCCGAAACCCGATCCCGTAACGGGAAAATCAGATGACTGCGTGATCCCGGATACCATCACCGAGCCGTATCCGTCCAGCGCCACATGCTTTGCCTCATCGATGTCGGATCCGCCGATGTAGGTCGACCTCTTGAGCGAGCCAAGATCGGGTTCGAAGACCATGAAGAAGGCGTCCCGGTTCCCGCCGTAGGTATCGTATTCCCCGTAGGTCGTCGGCAGATCGTCGGAATCGGTGAAACCGCAGAGGTATATGTTCCCCAGGGAGTCGATATCGATCGCCTCGACGGCTTCCCGGCCGGCGCCCCCGGCGTAGGTGGAGAAGAGGATGCTCGAAAGCTCGGGGTCCAGGATGGTAACGACGATATCTCCCCCTCCCGCATAGGTCCGGTCGAAGGCTCCGGGCGTTGTCGGATAATCGCTGTCCTCGGCGTGTCCCGAAACGATGACATTACCCTCCCTGTTCCTGCGGATACCGTAGAAGCGGTCATGCGTCGATCCTCCCACCAATGTCGAGTGGATGATGTCGCTGCCGTTTTCGTTCAGGATCAGGACGAATGCGTCCGTCTCCCCTTTTCGTGAACGGGAGTATGCCCCCGGAGTGGTCGGGAAGTTCGAGGAGTAGGTCCCGCCGCAGACGTACACCCAGCCTTGCTCGTCAACGATCATATCGTGTATCCCGTCCCAAAGATCGCCTCCTATCAGGGTGGAATAGATGAGATCTCCCGTTGTCGTATCCATCTTCATGACGAACGCGTCCGATAAACCTCCGAAGTTTCCCTGGAACGCACCTTCCGTCGTTGTGAATCCGTTCGAATACGTCTCTCCGGCCACGTATATGATCCCGTCAGAGGAGGCGGTGACATAGTGCACGGAATCCAGGCTCCCCCCGCCTATATATGTCGAGAAGAGAAGCGAGGACCCGGTGGGATCGAGCGCCGAGACGATGCCGTCGTCGGTACCGCTGAGCGATCCGGAGATAGCGTTCGCGGTGGTCGGATAATCCAAGGATCCGGTCCATCCGGTAACGTAGATGTTCCCCTCCGGACCTATGTCCACCGATTTCAGGATCTCCCCGCCGCTGCCCCCGATGTAGGTAGCAAAAAGCACCCTTGAAGCGTTCTGGTCGAGCATCATCACGAAGGCGTCCTCCGCATCGAGGGAAGTATCATAAGCGCCTGGTGTGACCGGAAAATCGATGGAGGTCGTGCTGCCGGCCATGAAAATGTTGCCGTCCGCGTCCAGGGCCAAGCCTCCCATGGTCTCCTCCTTCTCCGATCCCCCTATTATGATCGATGAGACGAAGGGATCGATGACGATCTCCTTTGTCCTGTCGTATTCGGATAGGCGGAATCCGAAGGACCCGTCCTCCATCGTTTCAAAGCCGCACTCTATACGGCCACCCGTTGTATGATAGGCGATGAGGCCTGAGTCGAACAGCGGACCGGCAGCGGTGTCCATTCGGAGACCGTCGCCGGAGCTCCTGATGCCGAGCGCCCCATCCACCCGGAAGCGGATATCATCGGGATCGGCGCCGGGAGCGAGGATTAGATCGTATTTTAACGACCCCCTGCCGGAACCGAATACGATGTCGATCCCCGGCCATACATCCTCGTATTTTATTCGGGAATAGCTCCTTGCGCCGATGACCCACCTTTCGGGGTCGTTCCCCAGGAAGTAGTTGGAGGGATAGCCCAGGTCATCGATGCCCTCCGGCACGGCATTTCCGCCGAAACCGATCCTGACAACGGCCCCCCTGCCATCTCCCTTGATATCGTAGTAGATCTCCCCTTTGCCGAATCCCGCTGTTCCGAAGGGGGTCACGGCAAAAAGATCGAGGCCGCCTTGGAACTGCCCCAGGTTCTCGACGAAGACGATCCCTCCGGGAGGGGCAGGGATCAGGTCATTCTCGAGCCTGCCATCTAAAGGATGCAAGGGGAAGAAGGATACTGCGAGAAGCAGTATCACCCCCGCCGAGCATACGTTCCTCATCTTTAACCCCAAGCCCAAGCGATACCTCATCATTCGACCCCCACATTATAAGTAATGAACGTGACACAATATCGAAAAAATTGACATCAACCTGCCCCTTCCAACCTCCTGATCAAACCCTCAGTATCGAAGGACCATGAGGCAGTTTCCGGATCGAACAGTTCCCAGTAGGCGAGCTTGGAGTATCTCCTGCCCCAGAGCGCCCAGGATTTGGGCCTGTCGATGAAGAAATGCCTGAAATCGATCCCGGTGTGCTTCAGCCATTTCAGGACGATGAAGAGCTGCTCGAATGACGTGAGCAGACCCAGCCGGGCCCCGTTCCCGTCCGTGAAATAGCTGGTGGTGTATATGCATCTCTCACTGATCCGGGTTATGACCTCCAGCATCTCCCTGGTGTTTTCCGAATCGAAGGATAGGGAGATATTGGCCATTACGAGGCCGGGGATGTCGTAAAGGGGCTTGTAGTAGACCCTCATATTCTCGTAGTAGAGGTCGAAGGACCTGTTGATCTCGTTGAAAGCCCTTCTCACAAAGGCCGCCCCGTGCTCTTCGTCGAGGGGGATGCTGTCCTTCGGCCCCCTGAAGTAGCTGCCGAGCCTGCCCCCCAGCCTGTTCCCGATCTCCGACCAGATCTGCTGATACGGGGGGGATTCCTTGTCCGATTCGAATATCAGAGGTACCAGGATCGGCCTTCGTCGGATCTCATCCAGCATGTTCCCCTGACCTTCGTTCACCGTCTGGGCGTTGACGAAGGCCGAGTTGTCTATGTTCCCGTCCAGCCTCACGCGCCCGTCCCTCCCGATCATGTCGAAGAAGGGAGAGGGTATGAACAGACCGCTCCGCAGGACGCAGGCATCGTATCCGGAGAACATACCGAGTTCTGACATCGCCTCCAGTACGCGATGCAGGCCGTCGATCCTCCCCGAAGGTATGAGATAGTGGGCGACCAGATACTCGTCGAAGGCCGAATCCCGGACGATGCCGGCCCAGTAGAGATGCGGGATCGCTCCTAGTATGTTCACGTCCTTTGGATGCCGGAACAGGACCTCGCATCTTATGAGGCCGAAGGAGGAGGGGTTGATCTGTGGGTAGTAGTCGAACGTCCTCTCCCCGGGCTCAAGGCCCTTGGTGAACCTCAGCCATCTGTGGATAGTCCTTGGGGAGGTCCCGCCCAGCCTTATGGACAGGTATTCCTCGAGCTCCTTCCCGAAGAGCTTCCTCCTCATCGTGGCCAGATGGTATATCATCCTCAGAATATCGGGCGAATACCTCTCCAGGGTCATTGCATATTGGAATCGGTAACGATTATTAATCCTTTTCAGGGGTGTATCGAATGAATTGTATATAACTATTCGGCATGTGCTTCATAGGCATAATATCGCTGGAAGGAATAAATATCATCAACATGATATATGATCCATGGCGCTCGTCCAGGTCCTAGCAGTATTCCTTATTATATCCACAGGGATCCATCTCCCGGAGGGGGATCCCCCTCCGATCGATCTCATCCTTGAGGATGGGCCCGTATCGGGATGGGATCAGACGACGTTCACCCGCTATCGGAACCTCAACGATACCGAGAACGAACTGAGGGTCCTCTCGGAGGATTTCAGTTCCATATGCGCCCTCTTCAACCTCTCATCCATGTTCCCATACCCGAACGGGACCCCCCGCCTCACGGTAGGGGGCAGAACTCTCTGGGGGCTGAAGGTCTCCGATAACCCGCATCTGAACGAATCCGACGAGCCCGATATCATCATAGTCGCCATGACCCACGCCAGGGAGTGGATCTCGAACGAGGTGGCGATGTTCACCATCAACTACATACTCCGTAACTACGGCCTCAACGGGACGATCGACGATATCGTCAACGGGACCGAGATCTGGATCATCCCCGTCCTCAACCCCGACGGGTTCCAGCACTCCATCGACAAGGATGATCTCAACAATTCCTACGGGATATACGGCTGGAGGAAGAACACCAACGAGAGCAACGGGGTGGATGGTTTCCAGGACTACGGCTCGGCCCAGGGCGACGGCGTGGACCTCAACCGCAACCTTGGTTACAAATGGGGGCAGACCGGCTCATCCACAAATCCCAACGCCGCCACCTACAGGGGGACATCCGCCTTCTCGGAGGTGGAGAACCAGATACTCCGGGACCTCTCCTACGCGGTCAACTTCACCATGGCCCTTTCCTACCATTCGTTCTCCGGGCTGAACCTCTATCCATGGGGCCACACACTAGCGGCGGCCCCCGATCAGAAACTGCTACACGCGATAGCATCCAGGATGACCGATCACAACGGCTACACCCCCCAGTCGGGGGCCCAGCTTTACACCACATCGGGGGATTTCACCGATTACTTCTATGGCACGTTCGGGATCCCGACCTTCACTGTTGAGATAAACCACCGCAACTCCAGGTTCATTCCCGAGATATCGAGGATCAGCGAGGACGTTCACCTCAACATCGAGGTGTCGCTGCTGATGGCGAAACTGGCGTCCGACCCCTTCTCGGTATTCCAGTCTGGCATCAACGGCAGCGTTGCGGACTACAAGGGGGATCCGGTGGCCAACGCCACCGTCACGTTGACCGGAACATACCGCAACGCGAACCTGACAACCGACAGCAATGGATCGTTCTCCGCCCATCTCCCGGACGGGTTATACATGGTCAACATCAGCGCCCCAGGAGGCCTTTTCAACAACACCACGGTCTCGATCCCCAAAGGAAAATATCTCAACGCGAGCTTCGTCCTCATCGAGACCATACCACCGGTCATCGAAGCGGTGGAGGCGTTCGTGGGGGATACGAAGACGACATCCGTTGAGAAGGGATCGATAGTGAGGTTGAGCGTTCGTGAGAAGTTCAACGAGCAGGGCCTTTCAGGGAAGGCGAGGATCGTCTCCGACGGATACTATGTCGAATTGGATCTGAAGGAAAACGGGACGTATGAGGCCTACTGGGACACGACCTCGCTCAAGGCCTATGTGAACTATTCATTAAACGTCTCCCTCACCGACCCGTGCGGGAACACGGCGTTAGACGAGAACGCTCTCACGCTCTCCATCATCGATACCACCCCTCCCGTATTGCTCTCGGTGAGAATGTATATAGGACCTGTCGAGGCCGATACTTTCGAGAGGGGGGACATGCTCTATTTTGCCGTGAATATCTCGGACCCTCAGAAAGAGGACCCTCTCTCGGTCAGGCTATCCGTCTCCGGTACAGAACACGCCGCCTACAGGAACCCGAATACCCTCGAGTACGCCACCACGATCAGGACGGAGCATATGCAGTTGGGGGAGCATATGGTCACGGCGAACGCACAGGACCCGTACGGGAACCGGGCGGTTCCCATCATTACATCGTTC
>JARVGK010000102.1 GCA_029762535.1 Thermoplasmatota archaeon | reverse complement strand
TTTTCCTCTCGTCATATTTTCATTGTTGCGGAAAATGGTGCTCTACAACAATTTACTGATGAAAAATTATGCTTCATAATTGCTTGAGGTCATTTTCCATATGTTTGGAGGACGGTCATGGTCAAAGAAAGTGTCCTCCAAACATCACAGCCCTCGCACCATCTTTTGCTGAAAGGAAAAGACCCGGAAGATCATGAAAGGATCTTTCGAAGGTTTTCCTCTCGTCATATTTTCATTGTTGCGGAAAATGGTGCTCTACAACAATTTACTGATGAAAAATTATGCTTCATAATTGCTTGAGGTCATTTTCCATATGTTTGGAGGACGGTCATCGTCAAAGAAAGTGTCCTCCAAACATCACAGCCCTCGCACCATCTTTTGCTGAAAGGAAAAGACCCGGAAGATCATGAAAGGATCTTTCGAAGGTTTTCCTCTCGTCATATTTTCATTGTTGCGGAAAATGGTGCTCTACAACAATTTACTGATGAAAAATTATGCTTCAT
>JARVGK010000101.1 GCA_029762535.1 Thermoplasmatota archaeon | reverse complement strand
GGGTCTGTTTTGTCTTTTTTGAGGTAGCCAGTGTACGCGAAAAAGACTCGCCGCGGGCACCTCTGTATTGATGGGTATTTAAACGGATCCCCTTCCGTCAAAATATCCTTGAGAAGCTGAACAAAGTTCGAAAGAGTTGCTGTATTGTCCGATGTGCGGATGTAAGGCCAGAAAGATGGTGCTTTCCGAGGACGGTAGATATTTAGGCAATTGTGACTGCGGTATCGGTGATTTTGTCATAACCATTTGCTGATTCATGTCTCCTTCTCATTTTATAGGGTGGGAAATTAGGGATTATTTTTAATATGCCGTATGTAATTTCGGATACCTGGTGTCATAATGTTCGATCTCAATAACAAAGTTGCCATTGTAACAGGAGCTTCCGGTGGTTTGGGAGAGGCCATTGCCGAGGCTTTATCGAAGCATGGCGCCAGATTGGCCATTCTCGATAATAAGGACGGAGGAAGGATCGTTGAAAAACTTGAAACGGAATCCAAATATTAT
>JARVGK010000100.1 GCA_029762535.1 Thermoplasmatota archaeon | reverse complement strand
CATCATCATTTCTACTCGAGGGGAACATATACGGCTTTGACATCGGACCGTATGATAGGACGAGATCAATCGTGATCGATCCGGAATACAGGATAAATGCCTCGAATTATTCCGTTACTATTGGGGGAATTGACGAAGAAAAAGCGTATGATATGGAAATTGATAATGAAGGTAATATTTATGCTTGTGGCTGGACATCTTCATCGAATTTTCCTGTTACCCCGAATGCATATCAGAAAAATAAATTTTTTAGCGGTGATGCTATTGTTTTTATATTGGAAGCAAAAGGGGAGAAACTAATTTCAAGCACATTTATCGGAGGTGATAAAGACGATATGGCACTAGGAATATCTCTTGATGAAAATGGGAATATATATGTCGCAGGCACGACATCATCCTCGGATTTTCCGGTAACTGAAACAGTCTATAGCAGATCTCTCAATAATAATTCAACTGATATTTTCATATCTAAATTCAACAATAACTGCTCCTCCTTGGTATATTC